>CANSLJ010000003.1 GCA_947647735.1 uncultured bacterium
TTTGAAATATTCCCTAAGCAAAAATCCTCTGGAAAATTACGAGAACATGGATAAAGGAATTGAAAATAATAATTTCTTTTCCTGTGTTGCATTTAAATCGATTTTTCCAATTATAAAAGAATACTTAGACTCTATTTCTTGTGTGAAAGAAATAGAAAATGAGCGTATAATTCGATTTTTTAACGCTAAAAATGGATTGCAGGAACCAAAGATGAACAAAAACAATATAGAATTTGGAGAATAGAATTTTGATGGATGAATTTAAAAAAAAATTTACTTTGGGATTGAATTCAAATATCCCCTATAAAGAATATGATGAATTTTTAAAAAAGTATAGGGATTATATTCATAGTGTTTATTTTTCGTTACCCATAGGCGATGAGTTTTCTACCAGACAAATTTATTCTGATGGGTTAAGAACAAAAGAGCAAATAATGAATTGGTGGGGACTTGTAGACACAATTAAATCTAATGATTTAAAAATGGAAGTGTGCATGAATGTTCCTGGTTTAAATGCGGAAAAGATAGATAATGCAATTGAGTTTATGCAGCAAAAATTGACTCCAGATGAGATTGTTTGTATTACTTCATATTATGCAAAATTAAAGGAAGCTTTTCCAAATTCCAGATATATATATAGCTTTAATAATATAGTTCCGGATAAAAATAGAGATGGTTTGGAAGGTTTTGACGAGATTGTTGTTGGAAAATCGTATTTACTTTCGGATGATAATAGAAAAAAATTGATAAATGAAGGATTCTCAATTAGACTTTTGTTAAATAATGGTTGTTTTTTTGAATGTGTACAGTGTAATGATATGTGTAGATATAAATTTGATAATGATTTATCAATATACGATATAGAGATGATGTATGCAAAACAGAGTTTTTGGCCTGAAGAACTCAGAAAATTAATAAAAAAGATTGATTATTTGGATAAATTAAAGTTCAAATTATCTACACGTACTAAAAATTTAAAGGCACAAGAGATATGTTTGTCTTCGTATTTACAAGGTGAAAGTGTTGAAAAATATATTAAAAAAGATTTTATGCTATATTACATTTGGTGTGGATTGGGATATTTTGCTGACTATTACAAAAAGTTTGATTTCCATAGAATCAGAAATGTAAAAGTAGAAAATAATAGATTTTGAATTGTTCTGTTAAAATAATTTTAAGTACCATTTTCCACGGTTCTTCCTCTGTTACAGATCCCTGCGTTGGTATTTTCTGGTAAATTTTGTGGGAAAACAGGCTTATGCATTCAGGATCTTTGATGCCCATGTCAGTTGGAAAAATATGGAAAGCCTCGGTAAAGCAGAATGTTATGAAGGTTTGAAGTTTTTACTTTTAACGCAGTATTTAGTATAAACGCCCTTATTTCATTAGGTGTGGTCGTTTCCAGTGATTCGTGTCTTTTTTCTCATAATAGACTACAATCAGCTTGAACTTTGAAAAAAGTTTTCCAGATAGAAGTTTCTGCATACCCTAATCGTTTTGTTTCCGATAACATCCTGACAATTGTTTCATTAATAGTTACTTTGGGTTCTTTCATGACATTCTGCCTCTCTTTGTAATAGTCAGGGAAACTCCCCTTGCTAAGACAATTATTAAGAAATACATGAGGATTGTCATAAAACGGCAATGTGCCTTACGAAAGTTGGAGACCAGGATATTATCCCGAATATTTTGTATGTATTCCGCATGGTGTATGGAGAAAAATAGATGTATATAAATACCGCTTTCTGACCGTTACGGATGTGACGGAAGAAATCTATGCGGCGGCCTGTAAGATATTCCATGAACTGTGGGACAAAAGAACACCGCTGCGGCAGATTGGGATACATACTTCCAAAGTGGAAAGCGATGCCGAGAGGCAGTATAATCTTTTTGACCTCCAGAAATATGACAGACTGGGGGAGTTAAACTGGGCGGCGGACTGGATAAAGAGCGCCGCAGCGGGGTAACATTGGGGATAGATGTGGAGAGTGAGAAAGCAAGGAGTCTGTGAAACGGTCAGATCATGTCATGGCGGGGATATGGAGTATGACCTTGTTATAGAAATGGGGGATTAGAGATGTGCGGTGTGTTTTATGTAGACGATGATACCATGAGGGAGATAGAGAAGATTGCCCGTAAAATAGATGAAAAGCAGGCGGCATCAGGGGATGTGCATCCATCGAAGCCTGCGCTTATCCTGGGGGCAGGCTGGAAAGAAGCGGTTTCCGAAGTGCTAAAGTGGGGATATGAGGGATATGGGAAAAAGACGTTGATTTTCAACGCGAGAACGGAGACAGTACAGGAGCGGCCGATGTTCAGAAAGGATTTTGAGGAGAGGCGGTGTCTGATCCCGGCGGATAAATTTTATGAATGGAAGCAGACCGGAGGGAAGAAGAAAGAGAAATATGAGTTTTCTGCGCCGGGAGGAATCCTGTATTTAGCGGGGATATATCATAAAAATCCGGCGGGGGACAGGTTTACGATCCTTACCCGTGAGGCAGAAGGGTGCATGGAGGGAGTGCATCACCGTATGCCGTTAATCCTGCACAGGGAGGATATGGAGAAGTGGCTGTTTTCAGGAGAAGAGGCGGTAAAACTGTTAAAGAGCCATTATGAGGAACTGGAGAAAAACAGGAAAGAGGAATTTCAGCAGATGAGTTTGTTTTAAATTTGGGAAGAGTAGGAAAAGAGCGGTAATGACGGGGAGGTGATGGAAGTATGCCGGGGTGACAAAGGAGCAGATTGCACGGGCGAAAGAGTGGGACCTGCTCTCTTATTTGCAGACGTATGAGCCGCAGGAACTGCACAAATGCGGGGGAAGGGAATACAGTACCGTGACCCATGACAGTCTTAGAATCTCCAATGGAAGGTGGAACTGGCACAGCTGGGGGATTGGGGGCAAGACAGCACTTGACTACCTAGTCAGGGTGCGGGGAATGGACTTTGTTTCGGCGGTGGAGACGCTCTGCAGGGAACGGGGTGCGGATGCCCAGACGGCATCTGAAATTCCTCTCAAAGAGAAACCGGCAAAGCCTTTTTTGCTGCCGCCGGAGAACCGGTGTGGGACGGCGGCGGTCTCCTATCTATTGGGCAGGGGAATTGATGCGGAAGTGATCAGCAGGTGTATCGGTAAAGGGCTTCTGTATGAGAGCCGCGATTACCATAACTGTGTCTTTGTAGGAAAAGACAGTGCAGGGAAAGCGCGTTATGCCTTCCTGCGCGGAATATACGGCGCGTTTAAAAAGGATGTGGACGGGAGCGATAAACGTTACAGTTTTTCGTTCCCGTCTTCTGATAAGGACAGCCCTTTTGTGGCTGTGGCGGAAAGTCCTGTTGATGCGCTCTCTGTAGCATCACTGTTAAAGATGCAGGGGGAGGACTGGACAAAGAACCACTATCTTTCTCTGGGCGGGACAGCGCCATGTGCATTGCTTACGTTTCTGCATGACCATCCGGCTGTGAGCTGCATCAGTTTATGCCTGGATAATGACGGGGCAGGGATTTTGGGCATGGAGAAAATCCGAGAGGCGGTGCGGGAAGATGCGGAACTTTCCCGGCGCATCCGGGTAATCGCGAATAATCCGCCGCCCCTCGTATGTGGGAAGGATTACAACGAACTGCTGCAGCAGAAAGTGGCTGAGAGATATGAAGCAGAAAGCAGAGAAAAAGTAAGGACAGGGCATACCAGCGGCATGGAAAAATAAACGGAAGGAGGACGCGTATATGGCAGTTTCTGATCTGCTCCCACGGAAAGCGACGGGGAACAAGACACGGGGGCAGACGCTCAAGGAGCGTATAAAATATGACCAGAAAGAGGAAAAGACAAAGGGCGGGGAACTGGTATCATCATACATGTGCTGCCCGGAGACCGCCGCCGAAGAATTTGAGATGAGCAAGCTCCTTTATGAAACGTCTACCGGACGGAGCCAGTCCCGGGAGCGGGACATTATTGCCTACCGCATCATCCAGTCCTTTAAGCCGGGGGAGATTACGCCGGAGGAAGCAAACAGGCTGGGGTATGAACTGGCTATGAAATTTACAAAAGGGAAGCATCAGTTTGTTGTATCGACTCATGTAGATAAAGCCCATATCCATAACCATGTGGAATTTAACAGTACAAACTTGGAGTGCGACGGCAAGTTTAATAACTATAAAAATTCCTCCTTTGCCCTGCGCAGGCTCAACGACCAGATATGCAGGGAACATGGCTACTCTGTGATTGAAAATCCGGAAGCAGAAAGGAAAGGGCAACACAGTTCCCTGCGCTATCAGGAAAAAGCGGCGGCAAAACGCGGGCGGAGTTTCAAGGAGCGGCTGCGGCAGACGATTGACAGGGTGCTGCCTGAGAGCAGAGACTTTGAAGATTTTTTATCCCGCATGAGGGAAGAAGGATATGAAATCAAACGGCGGGGAAAATCGTTGGAGTTCCGTGCACCGGGGCAGGAGAAATTTATGCGAAGCTTCCGTCTGGGGGAGGAATATATGGAGGAGGCGTTAAAGGAGCGGGCAGGAAAAATCAATACCAGAGCGATGACAAAAACAAAACGAAAGCCGGCGGTAAGGAATGTCAATCTCCTTGTGGATATCCAGGCAAAAATGCAGGCGGGGAAAGGAAAAGGCTATGAGCGGTGGGCGAAAGTTTTCAACCTGAAAGAAGCGGCAAAGACTTTAAATTTTCTTGTGGAAAATGGTGTCACTGATTATGAGGAACTGATGGCGCGGGCTGAAGCTGCCGGGCAGAGATTTGACGCACTTTCTGTCCGCATCAAACAGCTTGAAGGATGCATGGCAGAGACTGCGCAGTTAAAAACACATATCATCAATTACTCCAAAACGCGGGAAGTCTATCAGGAATATAAGAAATCGCGCCACAAAAAAGAATACCTTGCAGAACATGCGGAGGAGATTAAAAAGCATGAGGCGGCAAAAGCAGCTTTTGATGACCTGGACGGAAAGCCAATACCAAAAGTGGCGAAACTTTCGGAAGAATATGCCGCACTCCTGGCTGAGAAAAAAGAGTGTTATGAGGAATATAAAACGGCGCGGAAAGAGATGATCGACTACCAGAGCGCAAAGCAGAATGTGGATACAATTTTAGGGTTTGAGCCGCGCGGAGCGGGGAAAAAAGAAACAGAGCGGTGACAGATAAGAGAAAGAGGAAAGCAGGAGGGAAATTCAGTCCTTTCTGCTTCCTCTTTTTTTATTGCCTTTTCAGGGAATGGTGCTTATGGGATAAGAGATTATTTGTCGGAAAGCCGGGGATTGGGGTGTCCCCAACAAGCATAGCGAGGTGACGTAAGGAGCCGGAGCGGGGATAACGATATTCGTAAAGAATATCGTTATCCATTGCTTGCCAGAGACATAATGATTTGAAAATCAGAAAAGGAATAAGGAGAGTAAGGCAGAAAAAGTATGAGATTAAAAAATTTAAGATAAAGGACATTGCTTCACAAGACAAAAAGAATTACATCAGGATTAAGAAAATGCCGATTGTATTGTGAACGGTGCAGGAGTAGATTTGTCCACTTCTGAGGGATTTGTCTATACGAGCATTCAAAAAAATTTTAGATTTTGAGGAAAAATACGGTTTTCACAATATATTCGGGTGGATTTTACCCTTACAAGACGCTGGAAGAATTTGGACCGTATTGGAGCAGACATATCTATGTGAATCGTTATATGGACGCTCCTAAATCTGTATATAACGAGTTTTTGGGGCTTGTAAAGGGTAAGAACCATTTTGTTATCACAACAAACGTAGACCATTGCTTTTAGAAAGTCGGATTTGATAAAAAGCGGCTTTTCTACACACAGGAAAATTACGGACTGTTTTAATGCAACACACCTCGTGGTATAAATACTTGCGAGAATGAAGGAGCGTTGATTTGTATTGACAGCGATATTGGCGAAGGCATAAAAAGTTGTTGAATAGCATAGGAGACGAAAAAATAGTTCACTTACTTTTTTGAGTTTGATTCTTAGCATATCAGATGTTGCAAATTTTTAGTGAACAAAGTAGAATAATTAACTTACGGATAACAAAGCAGGGAAAGGAATTTTAAAAATTCTTTTCCCACATTGCTATTAGGTAGTATCTCCTTTTTCAAATATCACTGGTATTCGTATATTTATGTTTTCGACAGGTTCTTTATTGATTTTTTTAATCAATATATCTACAACTGTTTTTGAAAACTTCTCAAATTGCTGCATAATTGTGGTTATTTTTCGTTCTTGCATATTAGTTATATATGTGCCATCGTATGCGACAATTGCTAAATCATCAGGTACTTTTTTGTTTAAAGAGCTTGCTGCATTAAGAAAAGCTACAGCAGGGATATCAGCGCACATGACACCATCTATTTCAGGATAATATTCTAATATTGTCTGCGCCAAATTTTTAAAACCTAGAAAATCAAAAGTATTCCATTTAATTTCAACTTTTCGGGTCTTTATATTATTTTCATGAAGGATTCTTTCTAATTCTAAATGCCCCTGATAAGATATGACATCATTTACCATTCCCTCATCACAAAGGTGCACAACATATTTACAATGGTTATTGATAAATTCCTGTGCGGCTAATCTACCACCTGTCTTATGGTCAGACACAACGAGAGGAATGTTATCATTAACAAAATAGTCCAACATAATAATTGGTTTGTTAAAGTTCTCATAGTATTCTTTTTCTATATTACTGACAGCCATGATGACACCATCAACCATATTTGATTCAAAGAACCGCATATATGCTTTTTCACGTTCAACATCACCTGCAGTACTGCATAACATCAGCTTATATCCCTTTTCATATAAATATTGTTCAATATGGTTGGCCAATGAAGAGAAGAAGGGATGTTTTATATTTGGAACTAATATAGCAATAATTCCAGCTTTTTGCTTAAACATTCCGCGCGCTAATTCATTTGGTATATAGTTTAATTCTTCCATCGCTTTTTCTATGCGCTCTTTTGTTTCCGGTGCAACATAGGCGGAATTGTTTAATACACGAGAAACTGTACATACTGCCACACCAGCTCTTTTTGCCACTTCTCGAATAGTAGACAAATATATTCACCCCCTTTACTTTCCAGATACATATATTTTAAATTTTAGCACATGGTTTATTTTGTAACAAGTATTTTATCTTGCAATAGTGGAGAGTTTGCGAAGCTGGATTATACTCATTGACATTAAAAACGGGCCATGTTACAATCAATATATGAAACACGTTTCATTACGCGGCATATTTATTTTAGAAAGGAAAGGCGATATGGAAGAAAAAAAGTGGTGGAAAGAAGCGGTGATCTATGAAGTATATCCTAAGAGCTTCAAAGACAGCAATGGAGACGGAATTGGTGATATCAAAGGTATTACCAGCCAGCTCCCATACATTAAGGGGTTGGGGGCAAATACGATTTGGCTTTGCCCATGTTACAAATCTCCGTGGTCAGATAATGGCTATGATATTGCTGACTATTACCAAGTAGCACCAGAGGTGGGAGTTAATGAGGATTTGTATGAATTGATAGAAAAAGCCGGGGAGCTTGGTATAAAAGTACTCATGGATTTAGTTATGAATCATACATCTGATGAGCATGAATGGTTTCAGAAAGCGTTGAGTGATCCTGACAGCCAATACAGAGATTACTATTTTTTCCGGGAAGGGGTTAATGGGCAGCCTCCGAATAATTGGCGTTCCTATTTTGGAGGATCAGCGTGGGAACCTGTTCCGGGGGAGGAAAATATGTTTTATCTTCATGCCTTTACAAAAAAGATGCCGGATTTAAACTGGGATAATCCTGCTATGAGAAAAGAACTCTACAAAATGATTAACTGGTGGATTGATAAGGGCATAGGAGGGTTCAGGATAGATGCTATTTTGAATATCAAGAAAAATATGGTCTATGGTACGCTTGAAGCGGATGGAGATGATGGGCTGGTTGGCATTCAGAAATATATTATTAACCAGCCGGGAATTGGAGAATTGCTTTCAGAATTAAAAGCCCAGACATTTTCACGTTATGATATCATGACCGTTGCAGAGGCGGCTGTACCGGACGAACAGGTGGCAGAGTTTATTGGGCCTGATGGGTATTTCAATATGAGTTTTGATTTTAGGGCGGCAGACATTGATGTTCCTGAATCGGGAGAATGGTATGAGCCGACAGACTGGACTGTTAATCAATTAAGAGATATTTTCTTAACAGTGCAGAAGGAAGTTCAAAATGCCGGATGGGGCGCTACATACTTAGAAAATCATGATCAGAATCGTTCTGTGAATAAATATCTGCCTGAATCTGATATTAATGATATAACAAAGAAAATGTTAGGAACGATATTACTTGGATTCAGGGGAACACCTGTAATTTATCAGGGAGAAGAAATCGGAATGGAGAATATCCGTCTGGATTCCATAGACCAGTATGCTGATGTCCAAACACATCACCAGTATCAGGAGGGTATTAAAGCGGGATTAGATGCACAATATGTTTTTAATACAGTTACCAAACGGAGCAGAGACAATTCACGGACTCCCATGCAGTGGAATAATTCTAAGAATGCGGGCTTTACTGATGGCACTTCCTGGTTTCCCGTGAACCCTGACTATGCAAAGATCAATGTGGAAACAGAATTACAATCAGATAATTCGATTTACGCTTACTATAAGGCTCTGATTCATTTGCGGACTGTGTCCCAATATAAGGATACGCTTATTTATGGCAAGTTTGTTCCTATGTTTGATACTGTGGATAATGTCATAGCATATAAACGTCAGTTGGGTACACAGGAGATACAATTTATAGTGAACTTTCAAAACAAAAGAATTGACTTGGACATAGATATAGAGCAGTTTAAGGTTTTGATGAGTAATTATGAAGCATTAGATTTGACAGGAGCAAAATTAGTGATGGAACCGTATCAGGCGGTTGTATTATCTAATTATTAAGATAATAGTGCTCAAATTGTGAAAAATGAAAAGATGTAACAGTTCAGATTGTCTGAACTGTTACAATAAAATCGGAATTTATTGTCTAATATGATGAATGGAACTTGACGAAACGTGTTTCATGTGTTATATTGCTGTACGAAGAAACACGTTTCATTCACTAAACTATTCTAGGAGGATAACATGAAAACAAAAAAACTATTATCACTTGTGTTGGTGGGGATAATGCTTGTATCAATGGGGACAATGTTGACCGGCTGTGGGTCATCTTCCAAAGATTATGACATTTATCTTTATAACACAAAAACGGAAATTGCGGACAGCATTCAGGATTTATGCAGCAAGTATGAAGAAGAAACAGGTGTCAAAGTCAAAGTGTATACTTGTGGCACAGCCGAAGGGATGGAAACACTCCGTTCTGAAATGAATTCAAAAAATAAGCCGACTATTTTTTCAGTGAATCAGTCATCCTTTCAGGAGTGGTACGAGGGCAGATATGCCTGCTCATCAGATGATATCCAAAATCCAGACTTGAAAGCAATATATGAGTCAATTCCTGATGAAATGAAGCTGGGGGATGGAACGGGAACAAGCTACGGTATTCCCTATAATGTTGAGGGATATGGTTTGATTGCTGATACTCGTATGATTTGTGACGTATTTAATCTTGAAAATGCAGAAAACTTTATTGAAGACTTCAGAAAGGCAGATTATCCAGAATTTGAGCAGATGGTTTTGGCCCTTGATGAATATATCAAAGGAAATGGCGGTGTTGATATTACTTTAAATGGCAATACATACACTACAGCCAGTGAAAGAACCGGTTTAACAGAAAACTTGAATGGTGTATTTGCTATTGCTGGTGCGGAAAAATGGACATACGCGAACCATTATGTAAATTATGCTTTAAGTGCTGTATTTCCTGACTACACTTCAACAGCTAATGCAACGGCAGAGCAGGTTCAGCAACTGAAAACACCCTTAGTGAAATTGGTCAAGGAATTAGATTTCCTGACAAATTATACTGCTGGTGCCAACGGGGCTGTTCCGCGTGGTGCAAATTACATTAATTCTACAGTAACGGGTTATGATCAGGCTGTACAGACTTTTTCCGAAGGGAAAGCTATGTTTATTAAGCAAGGCAACTGGATTTATCAAAATGTAAGCTCTGTTGATGCGGAGAAGGCAGAAAATCTTACCATGCTGCCTATGAAAGTAGATTTGGAAAGCAGCGATATAGCGGAGAATGGTGTAAGCGTAGAGAAAATTAACAGTTCTGTACCAGAATTTGTTTCACAGTACTATCTTATTAATGCGAAGGCATCCGAAGAGGAAAAGGCAGCGGCTGAGGATTTTCTGTTGTGGTTGAATACTTCGGAAACAGGAACAGATTTTATCATTAATAAGTTCGCGTTTGTTCCTTTTAATGCAGATAGTAGTGTAGAAATGGAAAATCCGCTCGCAAATTCGCTGATCTGGTATATGCAGAATGATTCTGTGTTGGGAAATGACTTTGACGCCTTTCCCGAATCATGGGGGCTTAATACGATCGGAGCGTTTATCCAGGAAAAATTACTGACTGATGCAGAGGAATGGGATGAAAATTCCATAAATGAAGGTGTACAAAGCGCCCTTGACAGTTGGATAAACAGCATAAAATAATCATGCTCAATCATTGCTGGTCGAACATGTAGAAAAGAGGATAGTATGAAGACATTTTATAAAAAGAAATTCTGGTTTATGGTATTACCGTCACTGGTTCTCTTTCTGATGGTTATCATAATTCCTTTTATGCAGGGTATTCTTTATTCCTTTACGGAATGGAGAGGTGCGTATTTTGTCGGTGGCGATCATTGGTGGGATGCTCTGGTAGGCATGAAAAACTATGTATCTATTTTTACATCCGACAGCTTTTTAAAAGCATTGGGATATACTACCTTGTATGCTATTTTGGCAGTTGTTGTACAAAATGTTGTTAGTCTGATTTTAGCATTGATGATTAAAAAAATTCACACTGGCAAAGGGGCATTTCGTACAATTTATTTTTTGCCGTATGTATTAGGGGCATTGGCGATGGGATATGTTTGGAAGTTTATTTTTGAGAACGTATTTTCTCAGATTCTATTTGGAACAGAGAGTTTCTTCCATATTGAACTGCTGAATAACATGTTGCAAAGTCCGTGGAAAGCCTTGCTGGCATTTGCGATTGTAAGTACATGGCAGGTTGCCGGGTACTATCTGATCATTTATCTCAATGGCTTAAATAACATTTCGGAGGATATCTATGAAGCAGCAAGAATTGACGGTGCATCAGAGTGGTATCAGTTCTGGAAAATTACGATCCCGTTATTGATGCCGTCATTTACGATTGTATTATTTATGTCTTTGGCAAGTAGTTTTAAAATGATGGACTTAAATGTATCACTTACAGAAGGTAATTTTGGAACAACAATGATTTCTTATTTGATCTTGAAAACTGTACGGGAAAGTTCACCGCCAGAATATGGAATGGCACAGGCACAGGCTGTTATCTTCTTTATTATAGTTGCCACGATTTCCGTTGCACAGGTTCTGGCAACAAAAAGTAAGGAGGTTGAAATGTAATGGCAGGAAAAGCGAAGTTGAAGCAAGGATTAATGATGTTTATACTTATCATAATAGGAATTTCAACAGTATTTCCGATATACTTCCTGTTTGTCAATTCCTTTAAGAATCAGCAGGAAATTGTTGCATCTCCGATTAATTTACCTCGCAATTGGGATTTGAGCTACATAAAAAATGCAGCAGCGCAGATTAATCTGGTAGGCAGCCTTATACAAACCATATTGATTACAGCATTGGCGGTTACATTGATTGTTGTAATATCATCCTTTACAGCATGGGCAATTGCCAGAAGGGATTCAAAAGCAGCAAATATCATTTTCCTGATGTTTACTTCTGCAATGTTAATACCGTTTCAGTCATTGATGTATCCATTAGTATCTTTTATGGATGGATTAGGTTTAAAGAACACTTTTGGACTGATTTTGATGTATGGCGGATTTGGACTTAGTATGTCTGTGCTCTTGTATCGGGGATTTATTATGAGTATACCACAGTCTATGGAAGAGGCGGCCATGTTGGATGGAGCAAATATTTTTCAGATGTACCGTTACATTTTAATGCCGTTGCTTAAACCTACAACGGTTACAGTTATAATGACGAATGCGGTATGGGTATGGAATGATTACCTGCTTCCGTTCTTGGTTGTTGGTAATAATGACAGAAAAACACTTACATTAAGTTTGTATTATGCCAAGAGCCTTTCAGGACAATACGGAAATCCATGGGAACTTATATTCCCCGCAGTTTTGCTGTGTGTAATCCCGATTATTATTATCTTCATCTTCCTGCAGAAAAATATTATTGAAGGAATAGCAGCAGGCGCCGTGAAGGGATAGAAGAAAATGGAAAGAAAATGGTGGAAGGAAGCAGTTGTATATCAGATATATCCACGTAGTTTCTATGACAGTAATTGTGACGGAATTGGAGACTTGATGGGAATAGCAAAAAAAATCTCTTATTTGAAATCATTGGGAGTGAACGTATTATGGATTTGCCCTTTCTATCAGTCTCCAATGAAGGACAATGGCTATGATGTTTCTGATTACTATGCGATTGATCCGCAGTATGGAACTATGGAGGATATGGACTATTTAATCCAAAGGGCAAAAGCTGAGAACATAAAAGTAATTTTGGATTTGGTATTAAATCATACCTCAGATCAGCATTTGTGGTTTAAGCAGGCATGTGCAGATAAAAACAGTAAATACAGAGATTATTATATTTTTAAAGACAGCATAGATAATGCGGCTGATTTGAGAAATGTTTTTGGCGGAAGCACATGGACGCAGATTGCGGACGGAAGCTGGTATTTCCATACTTTTGCGGAAGAACAGCCTGATTTGAATTGGGATAATCCAGAGCTGAGACAGGAAATTTATAAAATGATAAATTGGTGGATTGATAAAGGAATTTCCGGATTCAGAATGGATGCAATCACATATATTAAGAAAAATTTTGATACTATTGAGAGCCAGTCAGATGGAAGGATTGATGTGTCGAAGTGTTGCCTTAATCAGCCGGGGATTGATGAGCTACTTCAGGAATTGAAAGAACAGACTTATGGCAGGGATGAATTTTTTATAGTTGCAGAGGCACCCGGGGTTTCAGAAGGTGATTTAGAAAGATATATAGGAGAAAACGGGCATTTTTCGGCAATTTTCGATTTTAGCTATACGGATATTGATATTTTCCCTGGCGGGGCATGGTCAGATCAAAGAAACTGGTCAATAGAAGAGTTTAAACAGAAGCTATTTAAAAATCAATACGCTGTACAGAAAATAGGATGGGCAGCGAACTATTTAGAAAATCATGACCAGCCTCGGAGTATTAATAAATATTTTAGCAAGGATCAGTTGCTAAGCTATCATGAGAAAATGGCGAAAGCATTGGGAACATTGTTCTTTTTCCTGAAAGGGACACCATTTATCTATCAAGGAGAGGAGTTGGGAATTGGGAATACAATATTCCGTGACATTTCTGAGGTAGATGATGTGAATTCTGTCGGGCAATATGCACGTTGCATAAGTGAAGGGTGTAGCCACGAAGCAGCTATGGAAGCTATAAACCGGAGAAGCCGGGATCATGCAAGGTTGCCTATGCAGTGGAATAATGAACAATATTATGGATTTTCAAAAGAAAAACCGTGGATTGCCTGCAATCAAGTCTATACAGATATTTCTGTTGAACAGGAAACAAAGCAGGCAGACTCTGTATTAAATTACTATAAGCGTATGATACATCTGCGCCAGCGTTCAGAGTATTCTGATATCCTGATTTATGGAGATATTGCAGAAGTTGATACGTCAAATGAAAATGTAATTTGTTACAGGCGTTTTACGGGAAATAAGGAAATTTATGTTGCTGTTAATATGGGCGAGCAAAGCTGTAGCTTGAATTTAGAGGCTAATGAAATACTGCTCGGTAATTATGAAATGGGAAATAGAAAAATGATACAGAATATCCGTGCGTATGAGGCTATCGTTTGGATATGACATAACTATAAACAACAGCTAGATAGCATCAGCGTTAAAGGTTTAATTAATCTGTAAACAGCGAAAGTGAAAAGGGAGTCGGAAGGCAGGACTTTGCCTGAACGATTCTCTTTTCGTATATCATTACGGGAGGGCGATGGCAGGTGGAAGAGATCAGATGCTCGAACCCAAGATGCAGACGGCGTATTCTTGAAAATGAGATAGTGGATTCAGAGTGGACAGTACTGGAAGCATTAATCTATCGCTGGGAAGTATTGTTGAAAGGTTATGTTCTTGATAAAGTATATCACATGGTTAGCGGCTATCGTAGTTTTTTCGGTAGAGGTAAAAAAATTAAATTGTTTTAATATGTCCCGCAGCCAGTAATGATTCAGCAGTTGCTTTCAGAATTACTAATGCTGTATCATCGCATTTGACAAATAGATTGACTAAATCACAGAATACAGGAGCATTTTCACCGTATTCTGTGAAAATGCAACGATCAGCAGATATATCCAGGACTCTGCAAATGTGGTAAAATGTTTTTAAGCTTGGTGTGCATCTGCCGCGTTCGAGATCTTTTTGGTAAGAGAGAGAATATCCCATAAGGAGAGCACAGGCTTCCTGGGTGAGTTGTTTTTTCTTTCGTGCAGTCTTTATGGTTTTGCTGAAATAGCGCGCATCGTTTTGGGTTAGGGACATAGTGTTATTCTCCTTTGGTAGTCTGGTATTCTACTTATATATCCCTGAATTTGGGGCTTTTGTAACATCTTTTGAAAATATTATATATAAGATGAGAAGAAAAGTGAATAAATATAGGGAAAGCAACCGGGAGAAAAAGAATAAGATTTATTTATATGATAGTAAAAAGCAGTAAATTGGTTTATAAAATAGGAATTTTTGGAGAAGTAATGTTAAAAAAACTGAATATATAATAAGAGCAGAGTGTTCCTGTAATGGTAGTCTGGCAAACTACTTTTCCGCCAAAAGAATGATAGAGGATGTTTTCATCTGGGATTTCAGATGAGAATGTCCTTTTTTGATGGGAAAATGCCAAAAGAGACTGCTTTAGAATTTTATATAGGAAAAAGAATGAAATTTAAGGATTTATAAAAAAGATTGGGAAATAGTGACAGGAAATGGCACTATTCCATTTTACGATTTTAGTAGTTGATATTTATTGAGGAAGGAGGGAAGTGTGAGTACGGCGGAACGCAGGAGCGAAATCATCAGCATCTTGTTGCTCAGGCGGCATGTAACAGCAAGTGAATTGTCTTGTGAGTTAGATGTTGCTGTCCGTACCATTAAAAGGGATATTCAGATTTTGTCCTTTCAGTACCCTATCTATACGAAGCCTGGAGTGGCCGGAGGGGTTTTTATAGCAGACTATTATAATCCCCACTTAAATTCGCTGACGCATTCGGAACTTGAAACTCTGCAGGAATTATATGAGGAAGCTGAGGGGAGGAACAGGGAAATGCTTTTACAGATCATACATAAGTATGGACCAGGCAGATTGGAAAAATAAATTTGCTGTTCTGCTAAAGCATATAACTGTCGGACTTCATGCAACAGGTGAGGGCAGTTATGTGTTTTACAGGATGACAATCTCTTTGTACTTTGACAAATAACAGGGGACTTTCTCTTTGTTCATAACCAGTATTCAAGTTTCTCTATCTGTGCGGGGCTGCGAAAACAGCAAGCGGCCCAGGCACGGGCGCGATGACTGCCTGCGGGTGCAGACAGGGCGGAAAGAAAGTTTTTCTGTCCCGGCTCTGATATTCCCGTCAAACAAGATGACATCAAAGGCACGAGCGGCAACCCGCAGGGCCTGTGACCGGCGCATGGCAGCGCCGGAACCGCCATGAGCCGCCAGTATAAGGAGAACCAGCATATTCCCGTACCGCAGGGTGAAAGGGGGATACTGAGGGCATGGCCTGGGCAGCTTAGTCACCTGCCGCCACCTGCTGTTGGTATCATGGCGCTTATGGAGCCGTAAGCGGCTTGGATATTCCCGTGCCGGGGGTGAGCAGCAGGGCGGTCCCGCCGCCTGACAGTACGGCACAAGCATGAAGTATTTTGAGATTTAGCGGAACCTGCGGCGGATGATGTGGGATGTTTAAAAAGAGATTCTGCATATCCGGCGGAGTGTTCCTTTTAAGGGTAGGGCATTGAAAATGGGTAGCATTGACTGTTACTGGATATAAGACCTGATACTATAAGGTTTTATGCTGTTTGAGGTCAGCATGCATTTGTGGTATCAGGTGTTGTATTCCGCAGCAGGAGTATGGCAGGAAATACATCAATCTAAGGACAGGATATATCATAAACAACAAAATATGAAACAGAGAGGAGTATTTGAAATGGGGTTTTGTAAAAAGTGTGGTTCAGAGTTAAAGGGGAATGCGGAAGTATGTCCGGTTTGCGGAGCTGTGCAGGATAAGAACAGCAAAAAGAAGAAAGCAGTGTTTGGAGAGAAAGTTTCTCAGGAGTTTGATGAAGAAGATATACAGGAAAATAAAGTGGCGGCGGTATTGGCATATCTGGGGATTTTGATAGTCGTGCCGCTGTTTCTGTCAAAGGATTCTAAATTTGCACGGTTCCATGCAGGGCAGGGGCTGGCAGTCCTATTGGCTTCAATCGGGTATCAGATGGCAGTCGGAGTGATGACAAGTGTGCTTACGGTGTTGTCATGGCGGTTCTATTATCTTACGGGGATTATGAGAATAGCAGGTGCGGCGTTCATGGTGCTTTCGGCAATGGGGATTATGAATGCTGTGAATGGAGAGGCAAGGGAGCTGCCGGTTATAGGAAAGTGGAAGTTATTGAAATGAGGCGTGAAAGGAAATATTTGGTTATCGGACAACCCTATTAAAAAATATAATGATAGAAAGACAGGTTAAGGACAAAGGTATGAAATTAACAGGGGAAATGCTGGATGAAATGGCATCGGTGGATGTTCGGGATGTGGATATCAACACTCTGACGGATTTAAGGGAGATAAAGATAGATACCAAAAAGCCGGTTGCACAGAAACTGGAATCTTTTGCAGAGCAGACTAATAATGTATATATTCATCGAATAGGTGATTATATAGTAAAGGTCCGTTTCCAAAAGGAGGGACCGACTATTGATGATAAGATGGAAGAATATTTGAGGCGGCTTGCAGAGGTACATATTTAGAATATCTCAAATAATAAACAAAATTTACTATTTTATCCTTGAAAGAACGAAAGAGTTATGTTAATTTAAAGTCAGGACTAAATCTATATGGAAATCCTGGCTTTTTATAAACTAATAAAAAAAGTCAGGAGTGATATAATTGAAAGAAAAAACTTTTCTTGCGGCTATGTATCTGCGTCTTTCAAGAGATGATATTGCGGATGGAAAACGCAAAGGCATTGGAGAGAGTGTAGAGAAAAGCAATATAAATGGCGGAACTCTGGTAAGAACTGAAAGCAACAGTATCGGAAACCAGAGGGAGCTGATCAAAGCTTTTATCAGAGAGCAGCCGGACATAGAGCTGTACGATATCTATGTGGACGACGGCTTTTCAGGAAGTAATTTCGACAGACCAGATTTCAAGAGAATGATAAGCGATATTGAAGCGGGCAGGGTAAACTGTGTGATTGTGAAAGACCTGTCCCGTTTTGGGCGCGATTATATTGAGTCCGGGAGATATATTCAAAAAATCTTCCCGGCTCTTTCTGTGCGCTTTATAGCGCTTACGGACCATTATGACAGTGCATCGGCTGATATGGGAGAAAGTTCTATCGTACTGCCGGTCAAAAACTTCATCAACGATTCTTACTGTCGTGATATTTCAACAAAAGTAAAAAGCCAGCTTGCCATAAAGCGTAAAAACGGGGAATGTATAGCGCCCTTTGCGGTTTATGGGTATATGAAGTCGCCGGAGGATAAGAACCAGTTGGTGGTGGACGAATATGCGGCGGAGGTTGTGAGGAAAATTTTCAGTTGGAAGATAGAAGGATTGTCGTTTAATGCGATAGCAAAGCGGCTGAATGATTTGTATATCCTTCCGCCGAAGGAGTATAAACAATCAAAGGGGCTGAATTATACCTGTGGGTTTCCGAGTAATGCCGGTTCGGGATGGAGCTGTGTGGCTGTCAAAAGGATTTTAACAAATGAAACTTATTTAGGGCATCTTATACAGGGGAAGACAGAAAAGATAAACTATAAAGTCAAAAAAAGTGTGGAGAAGCCAAAAGAGGAATGGATCAGAGTAGAGAATGCTCATGAAGCGATTATATCTGAGAGTGATTTTCAGACAGCACAGCGTTTGTTAAAGACGGATGGACGGATCTGTACGAAAAGCGGAGAAATAAATCCGTTTGCCGGGCTGCTTTTCTGCGGTGACTGCGGGGAACAGATGGTTCGGCGCGTAATATCCCAGGGAAATTACAAAAGGATTTTTTATATCTGTTCTACTAAAAACCGGGGAGACGGATGCAGCCGCCACAGTATAGAGGAAGGTACTTTGAAGGAACTTGTGACAGCAGCGGTGCGGGAATATGCGAATGGATTTCTCGCACAGGAAAAGCTGTTTACGCAGATAGATAAATATGATGCAAACTTTGAAGCTGTATTGGGAGTGAGCAGTGAGGTCGCAAGATTAAGGGAAGAGGGGCAGAAATATGAGCGTCTCTGCACCGGACTTTACGATGATTTAAAGCAGAAAGTTATCACAAAGGAAGAATTCGAACGTTTCCATAAGGAATTTAGTCAAAAGGCGGAAGAATTTGACCGGATGAGAAAAAAGCAAGAAAAGATGATGGAAGAAATGTTTCGTACAGGTATCGCTTCTGCCGGAAAACTTGCTGTTTTTAAGAAATCGATGGAATTAGAGGAAATAGACAGATATACTCTCGCAAGCATGGTAAAGCGTATTGTGGTTTTTGAGGGGAAGCGTATTGAGCTGGAATTCAATTTTTATGACCAATACAGGATTATGTCAGAATGCAATGCTGTGTTCAGCGAAAAAATATCTGTTGCGGAAAGGAGTGCATGACAATGGGGAGAAAATCAAAACGGCTTTGTGCACTCGCAGGCACTTCAAAAAGTGTCTCTGTAACGGAGGAACATTATAAAGCAGGCGTTTATGCAAGGCTGTCGGTAAACAAAGAAGAAAAAAATGAATCCATTGACACACAGGTGGAGATTGCAGAGGAATTTGTAAGGAACTGGAATGACAATCATGCTGAAAAAATAAGGATTGCCGGATATTATAAAGATTTAGGTAAAACAGGAGTAAACTTTGAGCGTGATGCATTTAAAAGACTGATGCAGGATGTTCGTTTAGGAGAGATTAATTGTATCATTGTAAAGGATTTGTCCCGTTTCGGAAGAAATTATCTGGAGGCAGGGAGTTATATTGAGAAGGTTCTTCCTTTTTTCGGTGTTCGTTTTATTGCCGTAACAGACGGGTATGATACAGGAGCAGGAGGCAGAAATAACAGGCAGGAGACAGATGGCATTTCGCTGGAAATTAAAAATCTGGTAAACGATATGTATGCGAAGGATATTTCAGTGAAAGCCCGTGCGTCTTTGGAACAACGAAGGAAAGAGGGTTCTTATGTCGGAGGACCGCCGCCCTATGGCTACCTGGCTGTAAAAGAAGGGAAAATCAGGAAACTTATTCCGGATGAAAAAACGGCGGGGATTGTCAGGGCGATTTTTGTTAAGTTTGTGGAAACAAAGAGTTATAAAGAGGTGGCAGATGCCCTTAACAGACAGAGAATCAATCCGCCGTCGATTTACCGAAAAAGCGGGAAAGTATTTTGCCCTGCCGATACACCGTATAAAGGCTGGGATAAGGCTTATATGGAAGTAATGCTGGGGAATGAAACATACATAGGCAGACTGGCTCAGGGAAAGACAAGCATATCAGCACAGAAAGAACGAAAATGGAATGCGAAAGAGGAATGGATTGTTAAAGAAAATACGCATGAGCCGCTGATAGAAGCGAGGCTTTTTGAGGAAGCAAAAATAATCAGTCAGGAAATTCATAATAAATGGAAGAACTGTAAGCATCATGCGGAAGAGTATCCGGTTCCGGAGAATGTTTTTGAGGATGTGCTGTTTTGCGGTGTATGCGGACGGAAAATGACAAGGCATAGTCATGTGAGAGAGCATGCCGGAGGAAAGAAAAAAAGGGCTGAGGAATATCTATGCTTAAATTCGGGAAGTACAAAGATTGAAAAATGCCCGTCCTACAATTTTATCCAAAAGAATACGCTGGCGGAGATTCTGTTTTCTGTATTGGAGATGGAGTTTTCCATGTGTTTAAAGAAACGGAGGGAATACGAGAGGAAAGGGCAGGAAATGATTGCCTCAAAGAAAAAGGAATTGGAACAAAAATTAAATGCTGTGCAGAGAAACAGGGAAAAGGCAGGAAAACAGGATAGTGAGGCATACGTGGCATACAGGACAGGCAGGCTGTCGTTTCAAGAATTGACTGCCGGCAGGCAACAGAGGGAAGAAAGACAACAGGAGTTTTTGCTGCTTGAGGCAGAGCTTCAGAAAGAAATTGCTGCGATAGAGCAGAGGGAAAAGATATTTTTAGAATCTGTGAAAGCGCTTGTAAAGCTTAAGAAGAACAAAGTATTCACAAAGGAACTTGTGAATGCCTTGATTGAAAAAATCTATGTCTATCCGGGGAAGCGTGTGGAAGTAGTATTTGCGTTCAGGGAAACGTGGAAAAAGACGGGGGCCGCAGTATGAAAGAAAAAGGGCATGTTGCAATTTATCTCCGGCTGTCTTTGGAAGATAAACAATCAGGAGAAACGGATATACATGGTGAAAGTAACAGTATTACCAGCCAGCGGAAAATGCTTCTGGATTTCATTCAAAAAGATGAAGAGCTTTCGGGGCGGAAGATTTTAGAATTTTGCGATGATGGTGTATCGGGTACAAGCATGAACAGGCCGGGGATGCAGGAACTGCTGAAAAAAGTGAAGGAAGGGGAAATAAGCTGTATTCTGGTAAAAGATATGTCCCGCTTTGCCAGAGATTATATTGAGCTGGGGACTTATCTGAATGAGATATTTCCTTTTATGAAAGTCCGGTTTATCTCTGTAAATGATCACTATGACAGCAGGGAACATGGGGGAAGTACAATAGCTATTGATACCGCCTTTCGGACGTTGCTTTATGATTTGTATAGTAAGGACCTGTCGGTCAAAGTCAAAGCTGCTTTTCAGACAAAACGTGCGAACGGGGAGTATATTACGGGGGAAATTCCTTTAGGATATGAGAGGAGCCGCGAAAAGAAGAACGCCGTAGTAATCAATGAAAAGGAAGCGGATATTGTAAGATATATTTTTACTTTGGCAACGAAAGGTATGGGAAGTATGCAGATTGCGAGGAGGCTGGTGGAGGAAAAAGTGCCGACGCCGATGCAGCTTCATCATCCGGACAGAAAGGCAGGGAATAAAAATTATAACTGGAGTGATAAGACAATACGGCGTATTTTAAACAATCGCTTTTATCTTGGAGAAATGGTATATGGGAAAACTGCCCGGGATGTTGTTGGAAAGGGCGGGAAGGCTGTTGCCAGAGAAAAGTGGAAGGTTATTCCGGGCCATCATGAACCAATCATTACGCCGGAAGTTTTTGCCGGTGTGAACAGGACTTTTACAAAACGTTCTCCTAATAATATGAGGAAAAAGTATCCTCTGATTGGTAAAGTCTATTGTGGAGGCTGCGGATATGCTATGAGTTACAGCGGAAGTACGAAGAAATGTAAGACACACAATTTGCGCTGTGCAAAATATACTGTGCTTCAGATACCGGAGTGCTGTACTTACTTTAATGCGCTTTTACTGGAAGAGCTTGTGCTGAAAGAATTGTATGAGGAGCTGAAAAGACGGGGAGATTTCATAAAACAGCGGGAAATTCTGGAAAAGTCTTTGGAGGAATCTGTAACCGGGTTGAAAAGGGTATGCAGGGAGTGTCAGGAAAGCTGTCTGGAACTTGACAGGAGAAAAAACAGTATTTATACACAGTATGTGGCAGGAAAGATAAAAGCAGAGGAATACCGTAAGCAGGCAGATCAGATAGATAAGCAGATAGCAGAGGTTTCCGGGCGTCAGGAGAAGGCAGAGAAACGGTATGAGATTGAGATGGAGAAGAAGCAAAAGGATAAAAATGATATGGAACAGATTATAAGATTTTCACAGTTGGAAGAACTGACACAGGAAGCGGTTGATGTCTTTATTAAGAAAGTGACATTATATCAAAATAAAAAGGTAGATATTGAGTGGAATTACAGTGAAAGCAGTGCCTGTTAAGACGAAAAACGGGGTGAAATTTTATTATGGCATTAGTGTAACATGAATTTTACCATATTTAGCATTATTGTAACATTAGCCTTATGAATTTATGGGATTTTTGAAAAAAATTATTTCAAAAAAATATGTTTTTTCCTTGACGTAAGAGGGGCACGATATGATGGGGCAGATCGGTACGCCGATCATCGCAGTGGAGTCCGGTTATGTGGAGGCGCTGGGCTGGAATCAGTACGGCGGCTGGCGTATCGGTATTCGCAGCTTTGATAAAAAACGTTATTATTATTATGCGCACCTGCGGCAGAACTATCCCTATGCGGAGGACCTGAAAGAAGGAGATATCGTCACGGCGGGAGACGTGATCGGTTATATGGGGCATACCGGCTACAGCGCGACGGAGAATGTCAATAATATAGAAACAGTGCATCTGCATTTCGGGCTGGAGCTTGTGTTTGACGAGTCCCAGAAGGAGAGCAATAACGAGATCTGGATCAACTGTTATGAGCTGGTGAAATTCCTTTCCAGAAACCGCAGCGAGGTATACAAAGTCGAAGGGACAAAGGAGTGGAAACGGGTGACAGATATCAAACTGCCGGAGGTAGAGGAGGCTAACCAAAATTATAAATCGAAAATCTTGACAGAATAGTGCGGGGGTTGTATTTTGAAAAGAATAATTTGTCTGAAAGGATATTTTTTAGGTGATGAAAAAGAAACATAACCTTGCATATAAAGTCTCTGCTGTCAGTATCGCAGTGAATCTGATCCTGTCATTGTTAAAGCTGCTGGCAGGTATTTTTGCCTCCTCCGGCGCAATGATCTCGGATGCGGTGCATTCGGCATCGGATGTGTTCAGCACGGTCATCGTGATCGTGGGGATCGCCATGTCGCGGAAAAAATCGGATGCGGACCATCAGTACGGGCATGAGCGGATGGAATGCATGGCGTCTCTTCTGCTGGCAGTGGTTTTAGCACTTACCGGTTTGGGTATCGGTATGGAGGGGATACGGAAGATCGCTGGGGGAAATTATGGCGATCTCGTGGTGCCGGGGGCGCTTGCGCTGGCAGCGGCGGTGGTGTCCATTCTGGTGAAGGAATGGATGTACTGGTTTACGAGGGCGGCGGCAAAGAAGACTGGCTCCGGCGCGCTGATGGCGGATGCCTGGCATCATCGTTCCGATGCCCTTTCTTCCGTGGGCGCCTTTATCGGTATTCTTGGCGCCAGAATGGGTTATCCGGTGCTGGATGCGGTTGCCAGCGTGGTGATCTGTCTGTTTATTGAAAAGGCGGCTTTCGATATCTGCAGGGACGCGATGGATAAGATGGTGGATAAATCCTGTCCGGATGAGCTGGTGGATCAGATGAAGGAGGTTGTGCGGAAGGAAGAAGGCGTGATAGGTATCGATGATATGAAGACGCGGCTCTTCGGGGATAAGATTTATGTGGATGTGGAGTTTTCAGCGGATGGGAGGAAGTCGCTGGAGGAGAGCCATGATATTGCGGAACGGGTGCATGCGGCGATCGAGAGAGAGTTTCCGGCGGTGAAACATTGTATGGTGCATGTGAATCCCTATCATGGGTAGGGGGACTATATCTCCTTTTGCGGCTGGTTGTGGTATGGAGAAATGAGATAGTGTCCGGGAGATAAACAAAAAAAGATATGACTGGTGTTTTTGGGGATTACATGGTATGATAAATGGGATGAAAAAAGATGCGAGAGATGCCTTACCGGTTATTTTGAGTAGAGTGAAACAGGATATCAGACAGCACGGTGCCGGGATATTGGCAGTCGTGGTGTTGTATTTTGTGATGCATGGGCTGTTTGGTGCGTTTTGTCCCTCGGTGATCGTGACAGGATTTCCCTGTCCGGGATGCGGGATGACGCGGGCGGTGCTGTGTCTGCTCAGAGGGGAGTTTGGCAGATCCTGGGCATTGAATCCGGCGGCAGGGCTCTGGGGGCTCTGGGCTCTCTGGTTCGCCTTCGAGAGATATGTCAGGGGAAGAAGGAGCAGGGGGCTTATCTGGGCGCTTTCGGGGATCGCGGTGTTTATGATCGTGACTTATCTTGTCAGGATGGCAAGGTTTTTCCCGGATAGGCCGCCTTATACGTATACGGGAAACAATCTGTTTGCGAGGATCATACCGGGATACAGAGAGATGATCAGGCATCTGCTGGGCAGATAAAATAGTGTGAAGGCCATCATAAAAGAAACGTTAAGGAAAAAGGAGACAGGAAATGGATAGTTGGAACAGTAACCAGAATAATAACCAGGAACCGGATATGTCCGTGAGCGGTCAGTTCAGCGGCAATCCTTATCAGGATCAGAATACAGCAGGCAGTTACAGCCAGCAGGATACGGCAAACAGTTACGGCCAGCCGCAGGATACGGCGAATAATTACGGGCAGCAGAATGCATCGGATCCTTATGGCCAGACACAGAACACGGCGGGCGGATATAATCAGTCTCAGAACATGACAGGCGGATATAATCAGGCGCAGAACACGGCTGGCAGCTATAATCAGTCCCAGAATACGGCGGGAGCTTACGGCTACAATCAGCAGGGGCAGAATAATTATGCCTACGGCCAGCCCTATGCCAACTATAACCAGAGCCCTTATCAGGGACCGGGCTTTACACCGACGGAAATGGAAGAGCCGGTGGGCGTGGGCGAATGGACAGGACTTCTGGCACTGGCGACATTTGTGCCCTGTATCGGCGTGATCCTGATGCTCGTCTGGGCTTTCGGCAATACGGAAAAAAAGAGCAAGTCGAATTTCTGTAAGGCGTTTTTGATCATCTGGCTGATCAAGCTGGCGTTATCTGCCATCATGTTTATTATATGGGGCGCTTCTTTCGCGGCAATGATCAGCGACTTCTAAAACCGGCGGGTTAAGCGGGGCTGCGGACGATTCAGCGCCCGCAGATCCAGCGTCCCGATGCGCCACAGGGCAGAACGAGGGAACTCTTTGTCACGGGAAGCCCGATCTCATCGGCCTCCACGCGGCCGCCGAACCGGTTTGTGAAAACAGTATTCAACATATAGGAAAGCACGGCGGGCTGCAGGCCCGTTGTGTAGGAATTCAGTAACACAAAAAGAGGTCTGTCTGATAAAATTTCTGACACTCGTGTCAGAAATGGAAAGATGCTTTCTTCCATTTTCCAGACTTCACCACCAGGACCTCTGCCATAAGAAGGAGGATCCATGATAACGGCATCATAATGGTTGCCACGGCGGATCTCCCGTTCTACGAATTTTACGCAGTCATCTACCAGCCAGCGGATAGGCGCATCGGAAAGGCCGGAGGATGCTGCGTTTTCTTTTGCCCAGTTTACCATTCCCTTTGAGGCGTCCACATGGGTGACGGATGCGCCCGCTTTTGTAGCGGAAACCGTGGCACCGCCGGTATAGGCGAAGAGGTTCAGTACTTTGATGGGACGGCCGGCATTTTGGATCAATTCGGAAAACCAGTCCCAGTTTACCGCCTGTTCCGGAAAAAGCCCGGTATGCTTGAAGCTGAAAGGCTTTAGGTGGAAGGTCAGGTCTTTGTATTGAATGCTCCATTCCTCCGGCAGATTGAAAAATTCCCATTCACCGCCGCCTTTGCTGCTTCTGTGGTAATGGGCGTTTTTCTTTTTCCAGCCGCTGTGTGTTTTCGGCGTATTCCAGATTACCTGAGGATCCGGCCGTACAAGGATGTATTTTCCCCAACGTTCCAGCTTTTCTCCCGAAGAGGTGTCAATGACTTCATAATTTTTCCAGTTTTCGGCTATCCACATAGAAGATGTTCCTTTCTTTGCGGCTTGCAGGTCCGAACGTTCGTGACATGCAGCCGCTTGTTTTATATGTATGTAATATTATATCATGCATACTCGCAAACCTGCGCTTTGTTTTTTCTTTTGCGGTTATTATATCAGTAAGTTCGGGAAATTGGCAATCGGAGTTTAGGTGATCTCTGTAGAAAAATGAAGAATTTTGTAGTTTAATGTTACAAATATGCTTCTTACAAGGATAATAAAATGAAGGTTAAGAATACATTTATCTGACTGGGGGATGACAGATGGCATATACATTTTATGGATGTTTATCCAGGGAAATAGAAGAGGACGGCGGAAAACAGAGGACAGGTCTGGAGTTTGAAGTGGTAGGAACGGATAAGTTGAATTTTTTTCTGGGAATAGGAAACAGGGAACAGGCCGTTTCGGAAAGACATGAAGCAGTGTTTCAGTTGTTTCAGGAGTATGGTCTTTCGCATAAACGATTCAGGGAGGTGAAAGGCAAGTATCTGGGGGAGACCGGTTTTCAGGTGCTTAGCGTCTATTTTGACACACTGGATTATGCAAGATATCGATACGGGAACTGGTACAAAATTTGTTTCTCCCAGGTTCCATCGGAATTGAGCGGCGGAGTATATGATTGCTCTATCTGTGACTGGGGGGACGAAGATGATGCGAAGATAAATTCATATTGCAGTATTGATATACTGCCGGAGGAACAGGCCGGCATGCTTAAAGAACTATATCGTCCCTATATTCCGGAGGAGAGCCGCATCCGGAAGACAGACAGGGTAGGTGCGATCGATGCAGGAACGGACTTTCTGGCTGTGCGGTTTTTGTATGTGGGAGCGGCTTTGTGTGTTTTGCTTTTAGATACTATAGGAAACAAAACAGCGTTTTTTGATCTGGGGACGAAGGTTTCGAATGTGTCGGAACTGCGCGCTCAATATTCGGCTGCGGAACAGGCGCGGGGAGAACTCCTTGCAGATTTAAGGGCTATCAATGCTGCCAACCAGGCAACCATATTTATTTCCCACTGGCATAATGATCATACGAATGCGATCGGGAAACTCAAAAAAATGCCCGGGGGTCTGCAGAATCTGGCAGGGAATACGGAGTGGTATGTTCCGGAATCCGATCTGCCAAGTTTTACGACAGTACAAAATGTAATACTTCCGGCGTCATTTTATATATGGGAGGAAGGGACAACACAGGCGCCCGTAGATATCGCCGGTAATCCCGGAATACAGGCCGGAAAGATCAATCTGCTGAATGATACTTATCCGCATCACCAGGGCGTTTATGTCAGGGTGACACTGCACAGCGGAAAACAGGTATTGCTTTCCGGGGATACTACTTATCAGGGGCTTCCGAGAGAGATCAGGACAAATGACGGTTATGGTTATGACTGTCTGCAGATCTGCCATCATGGAGGAGATTATTATCTGCGGCCGGCAGATCAGGATGAATCAACGGCAAGAAGCTATATTCCAACGCCAAAAAGAGGCGCGGTGGCAGTATATTCTGCTGACGGAAGAACCTATGGACATCCTGATGAATTTTTCGTAGGGCACTACCATACAAAAGGGTATGCCGCAAATAATGAATGGATGCTTCATTTGGGGGCAGCCAGAGGCGGTTACAGATGGGATTTTATGTAATAGCGCAGCACCGGAAAGGGTATGAGGATTAGAAATATGGATATTGGCCTGATCGTCGAAAAAGTAAAAGAAAATATGCAGGGGAATCGTTTTATATTGAGCGACGAGACTGTGGGAATCCCTTATATGATGGTATTATTCCATGGATATGTGGAAGGAAAAACGTCGCTGGAACTGAATGGATTTACGTATCTGTATGAAAATAATATTCTGAAAATAAGCGGAACGGGAACCTTTCCGGACAGAGGGGACTGCCTTGTAGAACTGGCGTTCTTGAATGACGAAAATGACATCCTGCAGGTTGAGATGCCGCAGCAGTATCTTCTGCCTGCGTTTTCGGAACTGCAGTTATCCTGCCACTGCGTTTATGAGCGGGAAACATGGCAGGTCACGTTTGAACGTCATGGTACGTTTTCTGCTGCCGACCTGCTCTCAGCCGGCATTACCTACCTCGGGATCTCGCTGCCGCCCTCCTGTTTCGGAGAGAAAGGAGATATCACCGATATACGTTTCCGATTCGAGCTTCCCTTTGAGGAAACCGGGGAAGGAAATGACGTATTTATCAATTACAACAGGAAGAAATATCTGTCGCTTTGTCTTGAGACGGATATGCGGCTGGATCTGTCAGGGATTTTTGAGAATGGAGATCAGGTAGGGCTTGGCATTCGATCTTTTCAGGTGGAAAAGTTTGGTGACCGGTACGGTTTTTCCTTCACGGGAAATATGAAGATATGGGAATTTGAAGTTCCGTTTATGATCCGGTATGGCAGCAGATCTCTGACGCTCTCAACGTTAAAGGATGAAAAAAGTTTACTAACTATTCCTTCTGTAAATGATCTGGGAAAGATCGTAGGACTGGATGATCTGCATCTGCCGGAGAGCCTCAGCAGTCTGACTGCCTTCACTTGTGAAACGATCTCTCTGTCTGTCTCAGAAGACTTAAAACGCCTTCTTTCTTTTTCAGTGGTAGTTGTCAATAAAAATGTCTGGCAGATCGCACAGAGTCCTGATATACATATAACGGATCTGACAGTCGGGTTTACGAAAAATGCCTGGGGAAGCGAGATCTCTATCAGCGGAAAACTGGATATTGCAGGCTGGGCGCTGGTTCTGGCGGCGGCATATCATACACAGGATGGCTGGGTTTTCAGAACATTTATCTCTCCGGAGGTTATGCCTGCGGAGGAAGGCGAGACAAAAATGAATCTGAGCGGCCTGTTTGATAAACTCTGTGATTTTCTGGGATTTGGGAAAATTCCTTTTCCGCTGCCGGATCTGGAGATCATAGGCGCTATGGCATCTTATTCTCTTTTGACAAAACAATTTTCCACCCATATGGAGATCGGGAAGATGGCATGCGATTTCCAGTACCTTTTTGCACCATCAAAATCGTATCATCTGCATTTGAGCGTCGGTTATGAACTTTCATTGTCTATGCTTCCGATCGTGGGAGAGGATCTGCATCTGCTGGATCATATTGCGATAACGGACATTAGTCTGGAGTCAGATCCGGAGAGTACGATACTGTATCTGAACGTTGCGGGGGAAAAGTTGAAGCTGGAACTTGCCGGAGGGAAAGAAAAGGGCAGAGAAAATCTGCTGCCAGGGGAGACGGATGGTGTGGATGGCGGTGAATATCCTGTATATGCCGCCGGGGAGGAGGGAATGAAGCTTCTCTGGTTCCGTCTCGAAAAACATTTTTCTGTTTTTACGATCCACAGGATAGGGATCGGCTTTGATGGAAAGAAGATCTCCTTTGCATTCGATGCAGAGCTTACGGCATGTGCGTTCCAGCTTGCCATGGAAGGGCTGGCGATCTTGGCGGAAGTGTCGGAAAGACCGGGAATCTCGTTTGATCTCTCCGGCCTGTCCATTGGATATGAGAATCCTTCTTTTGCGATCAGCGGCGGTTTCAGGCATTCGGTCCGGGATAAGGTTTCTTCCTATGACGGGTCGCTGCTGGTAAAAACAAAAGGGATCTCTGTTTTCATAGCAGGCTCTTATTCGGAAGGTTCTTTTTTGGCATATGGCATGTTGAAAGCAAAGATCGGCGGGCCGCCGGCTTTTTCAATCACAGGACTGGCAGTGGGATTTGGCTTTAACAAATATCTGCGGCTTCCGGATATAGAAAAAGTGGAGGAGTTTCCGCTGGTCGCAGCGGCGGTGAAACCGGATTTTTCCGCAGGGCAGCTTTTAGAGGGGTTAAGAGATAGTACAACCACATTAGCCGGTCAGAATTTTCTGGCCGCCGGCATCCGTTTTGATTCTTTCGGGATGGCGCATTCTTTTGCCTTGCTTACAGTTTCTTTCGGGCAGCATCTGGAAATAGCTCTTTTGGGCATTTGTGAAATGACAGCGCCGCCGATGGAAGGAGCAGGGGAGAAGATTCATCCTGTGGCAAAGGCAAAACTGGCTTTGAAGGCGGCACTTTTGCCGGAATCCGGTGTATTTTCGGTGCAGGCACAGTTGATGTCGGATTCTTATATTCTTTCCGAAGCCTGTAAACTGACCGGCGGTTTTGCCTGCTGTATCTGGTTCGGCGGAGAACATAAGGACGATTTTGTGATCACGCTGGGCGGTTACCGGAAAGGCTACCGGAAACCGGAACATTATCCGGATGTGCCCAGGCTGGGATTTTGCTGGAATGTGACAAAGGAACTTACGCTGAGCGGCGAGATGTATTTTGCTCTGACCCCTTCAATGCTGTGTGCCGGCGGAAGGCTGGAGGCGGTTTTTGTAATGGGGGCGCTGAGAGCATGGTTTACGGCTTATGCGGATTTTGAGATGGGATGGAAACCGTTTTGTTATGACATTTGCATCGGGATAAGTCTGGGCGCATCCATTACGCTTGATCTGTGGCTGTTTTCCAAAACGTTTACACTCGAGATGGCAGTGGACCTGCATATCTGGGGACCTGAATTTCACGGCAGGGCAAAAATAACGTGGTGGGTGATATCCTTTACGATCTCCTTTGCAGCCGGACAGGAAGGGCAGAAGGTTATCGGCTGGAATGAGGTGAAGCAGACCTTTTTACAGGGAAATAAAGAGCAGGACAGGGCAGCGGGGAACGTAGAGGAAAACAGTATTGTCTCCGTTCATGCGGCAGAAGGTGTGATCGGTAAAGCCGGGGGAGAAGATGAGGAGGTAGAGGTCCTTCATGCCGATACGATAAAGCTGAATGTGGAATCGCTTATCCCCGGCGCCTCGGTATCTTTAAACCATAAGGAAGTCACGGAGCCGGCAAAGATCAGAGGGCAGGAAACGCTGGGCGTATATCCCATGGGAGAAAATGTAGTGCTGGAATCCCGCATGGATATCTCTGTAAAGCGGGAAAAGGAAGAAGAACCGATCATATATCAGACAGAAGAGATCAAACGCAATCTTCCGAAGGCATTGTGGGCAACCCAGAAAAAGAAGACAGGTGCGGGAGAGAACGCTGAGGAGATGATAAAAGATGTTCCGGTGGGTATTTCGATCAGTTTTGCATCGGAAGATTTTCCGATGTTCCCGGCAGAAAAGTTTCTGACACTGGATATGCTTTCAGAATATGAAAAGATAGAAAAGAAATTCCGTTTTGTCTCTGCGCTGGTTTGGGATATAACAGGAGATGATACGGATTTTGCCGTATTTCAGAATACGGCGGAAAAAATTCCGGACAGGGTGGGCGCTTTCATGAAAGAGATGGAAGGATTCGGGTTTGGTTTTGATATGGTTCCGGATCTGACGATCATGTCAGAAAATGCGGCGAATCTCTTCGATGAAGAATTTTGGCTGGGACAACATGTGGGATGATAGGAGGATGCGGCTATGGGTGAGTATATTGAGTTCAGGGAAGAGGGAGAAGACTATGGGATGAAGTTTATTGAAAAGATAGAACCTTCTCTTGGCAGCGGAAAGATTTCAGTGGAAGCGACGCAGCATGTGCAGATCACAAAGCCGGGGGGAGAGGTCGTAAGGGATGAGCTGAAAGCATCAAAAGAATTTCTGGTTGCATCCCGGGCTTTTACACTGGATGTTTCGGATGTCTATTCGGTCTCGCCGGCTGAAAACGCCTGTGGAAATTTTGCCAATGAGCTTCCTCATATTACGTTGTGCAAAAGAACGCTTCCCTGGGAATATAAAGGCTCGTTTGGGGAACCGTGGCTTGCGCTGCTGCCTCTGGCGGAAGGGGAATGTGAAGAGAGGGATATGACGATCGCTGAGCTGAAACAGAAGAAAGAGGATATCTATTTTCCGGTTTCGGCCCAGCCTGCAGTGTATCTGGAAAAAGACTCTGATCTGTGCCATGTGATCGATCTGGACAAAGCATTATTCCAGAATATTGCACCCCGCAGAGTGGAGCGGTCTTTACTGACCCATGGAAAATTTCTGAATTTATTGCAGAAGACGGACGAGACGGTCAGGCTGGATGGATATTTCTCAACGGTAGTGGGAGGAAGATTTGTGCCCACCGCAGATACGGATGCCGTGAAAAGCACGATCCACCTTGTTTCCATGCTGGGATATGATGAGCCGGAAAAACTTTCGACGGATCATGCCAGGGTAAGGCTTGTTTCTCTGTATCGCTGGAGTGTTTTTTCCAAAGGGGATGAGGAGGCCGGATTCGTTTCTCTGATGGAAGGACTGCAGTGCGATGTGCTCAGGATAGATAAGGATAACACGCTGCTGCAGCATGGTTATGTGCCGAGGCGCCATCTGTTTAGAAGCGGAGAGAGTACGGTTTCCCTGTACCGGGGACCGCTTTTGCCTTTCCGGAAGGAGGGAGAACAGGCCGCCGCAAAAAAGATACCCGTCACATCGGACGGAGCTTTGATCTTTGATCAGGAGAAAGCGCTTTTTGACGCATCCTACAGTGCGGCATGGCAGATGGGGAGGCTTCTGACGCTGAAAAATAAAGCGGTTGCCGCAGCAATCGTGAAGTGGCGCAAACGTGTGGAGGAGCTTTTGTTAAAACGGGCCGCTTCCGATTTTATGGATGGAAAGATGAAGCAGGATTATTCTTCAAGGAATCTGGCGGAAAAAGCAATGAGACATATGCTGTGTCAGTTTGAAAAGGATCAGGAAGAGGATGAAGCAAAAGGGAGAGGGGAAAAGGAGTGACCGATGAAAAGATGGAAGAATGATCTTAATGTGACCGAGGCGTTTTGTACTTTCGCTTTGAAGAATCGGCTGAAGGAAAACGATCCTCTTTTTGCGCCTTTCTATCCGGAGGAGATCGCAGATTGGATCGCGGAGCTGAAGCTGTTAAAGGGAGTGCCGCTCTCCTGCCTTGCGGGGGATGAGATGCAGCTGCCGCCGGAAAGCATCCGGTTCTTTTATGTGGATGAAAGCTGGACCGCGCAGATGATAAACGGTGCGCTCAGCATCGGGACGCATTGTACCAAGGCGGAGCGGATCAACAATCTGTTTGTGGAGACTGTCAGGACTCTGGGGAAAAGAAATATCCGTTGTCCCAGAAAAAACGGTATTCATGAAAATCAGATGCAGTTTTACAGGGAGAAAAGAACAGAACCGACGGAGGCTGTATTGACCGGATTTCTGATGCGCTCCCGGCTGGTAAAGCTCTGGAAGGGACTTGAGAGCAGCGCCGTTGATCGAAATGGAGCGAAGCTTGACATTCTGCGTATGGATCAGTTATCAGGAGAGATCATGATCTGTATTTATCAGGGGGAGATCGCCGGGCTGCAGGTCAAAGAACCAAAGGAGGGACTTCGGTTCGGTGCCCATGAAAACAACAGGGTGATCCGTGTGCGTGATGTGAAGCCCGGAAATGAGGGCGCCATACTTTCCGGGAAGACGGTACAGATCACCGCCAATGAGCAGGGGAGGGCGGATATTCTGGAGCTTGCCGGAGCGCTTGGAGAGATACTGGAGACAGATCGGGTGAGTTCGGCAGAATTGGCTATGGAACTGATCGTTGCGCCGGGACTGGCAGAGTTTCAGAGGGAGGGGGAATAAATGGGAGAGAAGCCATTGATCGTACCATTTCAAATGGAAGCTTATGTGACAAATAACAAAAATACACCCGATAAGAACTGTGCGCAGATTTCCCCGGATTATACAAAGGTGGAGTATACTTCGTATCTGGGAGGAAAAATGGAACCTGCGCCGTTCACGGCGCCTTCGCCGCTGCGGGCCGGTGTTCATCTGCATTTTATCCTGCCGGTATGTTTCAGGCGTGCCGTGCAGAAAGAAAGCGAAGCAGGTTATTCCTGGGACTATGCAAGTGCTCCGGACAGGTGGGTGGTGACAAGGATGGTCCTCCACGGAGATAAGAAACTGTCCCATAAGAGTTTTATAGTGGAGAGTAATTATATAGGGCTTGATAACAGCGGCAGTGTGGCGATACCCTATCTTTCTGACACAGATGTCAGTCATCGGTTTCTGGGGAGAAGTTATGAATATCAGGAAAAGAGAGATGATACAGAGGGCACTTATCTGGATAAACTGACTGCGATGGGTGCGGGAGATCCGTACTTTGCGGCCTATTACCCAAACTGTCATAGTGTGTTCGGCTTTTACGATGATATGTCGGGAGTGGAAGAAGAAAGCGATGTCAGCTATTTTGTATGTGGGTACTTTTCGGATGCATCCCAGGATCCCCTTTATCAGGCTTCTCCGGAAACATTTCCGGGTCTTGCGGAAGAACTGGGATTTATGGTGGAGGATAAAACCTTTTGTGCGGATCAGTGTGTATTATTTGGGGAAGTGTGCGATCTTCGATGGAAAGGATATTCGGCGGACTATCCCAGCGGGAGGCCGGAGGGGGAGATAAACTGCGGCATCGGCAATACTTCGGCGGAGGTGCTGTCGGCTGTGATCAGCCGCGCCGGCAACACACCGGATGGGGCGGATATGGAACGTCTCTTTAATGCGCTTCAGTATGAGCTGGCGGATGAACTGGAAGAGATAGACGGCATAGCCCGAGTGGAAGATGCCATTCATGCGCAGACCTTTGCCCGAAAGGAGGGCGGAAAGGCCTGGAATCTGGCGTTTCGTGACAGTGATGCGGAGGCGCTGCCCGAAGGAGCGGGACAGCTTCTTGCCGCATTAAATAGGGTGACGCGGCAGTTTTATAGAAAACAGGATACACTTTCCTTTTGGCAGGATGGGGCCTATGCGGCCTGGTATTCTTATATGCTCCGCTATGAGGGGGATGATACTTCGTCCCCGGAGAAGGAAAGTATGCGGAAGGAGATCTTCAGGATCTGCCGGGAAGTGATCCCTCAAATACAGAAAGAGGCGGTCCGGTTGAAGGAAGAGATGGACGGAGCTTATAAGGTATTAGGCAGGGTCCTTGCAGGAACGGGTATCGCAGTGGAAGAGGAGCCGGAGGAAAACTATCTGGAGCCGAAGGAACCTGTGCTGCTGCTCTACGGGGACGGCGTGAGGAGAAATTATGCGTTTACCGATGAGGGGAGTATTCTGTGCCAGTCATTGCCCGTGACGGAACTTTCCGGCGGGGGAAAGACGCTGCAAAAGGCGGATATTTCAAAATATGCAGGAGAAATCCCGAAGATCCTTCCCGGTTTTGCGGAACTGTTTGTTCAGGCAATGTGTCTGGACAAAAAAATAGTGGAAACGATAGGAAGTATAGAAAATATACCGGAATTGGCCTGCGACAGAAGTGGTGTGTCAGAACTTGCGGGACGGGAGTTTGTCCAGTCCTGGCTGACTTTTTTCATTGAATGGAAGGTCAGTTTTTACCCGTCCCGCACACTTACGGGGGAGGCCGACGATTCCATGCGGTTCTGGAAGTTTGACGGTCTGGATTATGATGACCCGGAACCGGCCAGAGAGAAAGCAGTAGTCTATTCCGGAAGAAATATGATCACGCCGCATGCACTCCTTCAATTTGAATATGTGGCAAAGAAGTATCTTTCCGGAGGCGGAGAATTGGAGGAGGAGGTAGTGAGAGCGCTGGAGCAGGTGAAGAAACTGCCTGTTTTGTCGCAAAACCTGGATGGCCTGAACCAGCAGTTTTTATCCCGCAGACAGACTTTGCAGGCTCCGGTTATCGGAAATGAAAGCGATAAGGAGCTGACCGAAGCGCTTCTGCAGGTCCTGCCGCCATCTATGGAGAAGGGAGCAGTAAATGATGTTCTGCCGTTTTTCCCGCTGCGGGCAGGTCATATGCATCTGGAAAAGGTCAATGTGATCAGTACCTTCGGGGGTGTGCAGAATGTGTTTGCGGAGGGAATGAATCCGGTATATTCCGAAGTGATGGGAGAATACAGGGATGCACAGCAAAACAGGGATTACGGACTGCTCCGTCCAAGAATCATGGGAGGCGCGAGATTCCATTTCGATTTTGTGACGGCAAAGGATGATACACTGCCGGCCGCACCCGTGCCGGAAACAACACCGGTCTGCGGGATCATTCTGCCGGAGCTGCTGAACGGAAGGCTGGCACTGTATTCGGCTGAAGGAAGCTACTATGGCAGTCTTAAAACCGTCTACCGCAGCGGAAAACGGAAGGCAGCCTGGATCTCTGTACCGGACAGGCCGGAAGCGGGTTTTGAAGACACCGTATTTGAGGATGAACATTTTAAAGATATCATCCGCTGTCTGCTGGAGGATTCTGAAAAGGGTGGGACAGCATATACGGATCTGTTCATGCTCATACAGGAATTGCTGGATAAGGCGCTGCCTGCCGGTATGGACCTGGGAGAGGAACTTTCCTGTATCTGGGGAAGGCCGCTGGCTGTCTCTCAGTGCAGGGTGTCATTGGAGAGGAAAGGTGCGCTGGCATATTCGCAGCTTGCATCGGATTATGGAACATATAAGGATCTGTCTGTGGGGAAAGTGGCGTTTCCGCTGATGGTGGGGGATATGGAACGGTCTCTGTCAGGAATCGTGGGATATTTTGAGGGGCATGATCACAAAAAGTTTTATCCGGCTTATCATTCTACAGCCTTTGCGTCGGATTATATCCGATTTGGTGAAAATACCATGTTGCAGGTAAACGGTGAGGAAAAAATACTGACAGTGATCTCGGAAATAGGGAATGAACTCTGTTTTCAGACCGGGATACTGCCTGTTTCCCGCTACAGGCTGCATGGAGCCCATACCCGCGGTGCCGGTAAGGTCAGACTTTGTTTTGAGGCTGACAGTGTCGTGTGTATGCCAAAGACCCCTGGTATTCCGGTTCCGGCGGTGAATGCCGGGGAAGTATGGTATTTTGAGTATATGGACAGACAGGCACAGGGGGAGAAAAACAAAAAGGCCCGGGTCGGAGATAATGGTGATCTGTTTCAGGAAGAAAAGGCGATCATCTGTGACGGTTATCTGGTACTGGAAAAAGAAGAGGAGAAAGAGGAGAGGGAATAAAATGTCATATATTTATGTAAAGGCGATGCCGAATTATATTCCTATTACCACAAAGGGCAGTATTCATTACTGCAATCTGGAATTTATCATTTATAAATCGGAACTTTCGCCCAAGTTGAACAATCGGATCAAAGACTATGAGGTGATGGAGAAGGAGATCAAAAAGGGACCTGAGGTCACTATTTCCGCCAGGACAGCGCTGCCTGACAGCATAGATTCCGGAGATGCTCTCTGTATAACAAATGACATTCCCGCTTCCGGATATGCCTGTCATTATCCGGAGGGGTGGGGATGCACCCAGACAAGCGGCAATGGCAGGCTTACTTTTGTCATCAGTGCTCCCATCAGCGGCGGGGAAAGCTTTGAGGCGGCAGTGATCAGGATAAGCGGGTTCTGGACGACCGCCCAGGAGGGGGCATGCGCCCTGCGGGTCAGTGTTAAAAATTTCCAGTCGTATATTCCGGATGCGGAGGATTCCGAATTTACGGTGGTACTGTCCAAAAAATATAATCTGGAGATTCAGAATTTTACAGCAAATTCGCTGACAGGAAAGTTTTTTTACCGCCGTGATCTTCCGGTCTTATTCCGCTGGGATGTGGTCTGCGATGTGGATACGCCGCTGATGCTGCTGGAGGACGGAATCTTAGTCAGTGCGATACAGGAATTTTCAGGGGAGAAACTGCTTGAAACAAGGGAGAGCGGAGATCATACCTATACTTTGAAAATGGTACTGCCGGCCGGGGAAAAAACAGAAAATATTGTGATAAGAGATACCAGATGGAGAGAACTGGAAGCACCGGCTGGATTGACGCCTGACTTTTCACTGCAGGGGCGTTTTTTGGCCTGGCAGAAAAAGATATATCTGTTTTATAGCGGTCAGATCTATCGGTCTGCGATAAGCAAAGACCATGTTTGGTCAGAATGGGAGAAAGTCTGTGAATATGACGGTGATGTCATATATCCCGCGGTCACGGAACTGGCGGTGGCGGGGGATATGCTCTGTCTGGCCGGTGGAACAAAAAGCGACAGTGAAAAATTGTTTTATTCTACCTATGATCTGAAGAAAGGAGGAAAATGGACAGATTATGATATGCAGCAGGACAGGGAACTTACAGGGGGGAATATAGCCTGTGATGCGTCCGGCTCGGGATGGATCGTGTATGCAAAATGGAAGGGAGACTATATCGTATTTCTGGAGTATGATCCGGAGACACAGGGCTTTCTTGGGAGATACGGACTGAAGATCCCGGGGATGAAATATGCGGAGCTCGGTATCAGAAAAAAGAAACTATATCTGGCGGCGGTAACGGAAGAAGAGATCCTGATAAAACAGTTGCAAAAGGGCGATACCTGCTTTTCTGATATCGGGACGATAGGAGCGGAGGAAAGCCCGGCATGGATGCGATGGGTGGAAGGCGGCAGCGATATGTTCTTGTGGACGGATAAAGGGCTGTACCAGGAGGGCAAATGGGATATAGCAGATCATTTTCAGCCGCCCTGCCGGAAAGGAACATATCCCTGGTGCGGAGGGATCGGCAAAAAGCTGGTCAGCCTGTTGGCAGGAGAAGAAAAAACAGGTGATATGCAGGCATGGGAAACAGATGTTTTACAGTAAAGATGAAGGAAAAAACGGAGGAAGCAAAATGGAGAGAGCACAACTGGAAGATATTATTGCGACAAAGAATGCGCCGCTTGTGGTGGAAGAGGGATGTTCGGAAAAGTACAGAAGAGTGGTGATAAAGGAAGAAGGATATGTGATCGTGATGCCGGGGGCTTTTCTGGAAATGGAGGAACTGGTCATTCATGAACAGAATCCGGAATATGATATTGTGGCGAAGGGAAGTGACGGAGAGGACGGAGGTCCGGGGGAAGATGGAACGGATGCTTCCGATGGAGGCGAGATCGAGGTGATCATCGGTGCGCTGTCCAACAATATAAAGGTCTTAAACTGCGGCGGCAACGGAGGTGACGGCGGTTTTGGCGGAAAGGGAGGAGATGGCGGAAACGGATTTTGTAATGGCAAAGGCGCTCCCGGCGGCGTTGGAGGAGATGGGGGAGATGGGGGAAACGGCGGAAGAGGACCGCATCTGACCCTGAAATATTTTTCATCAGATCCTGTCAGGATCGAGGAGATGTACTGTGCAGGCCGGGGCGGAGAGGGCGGTGCGCCGGGCCAGGGTGGAAAAGGCGGCAGAGACGGTAATGCCGATACATATGCACAGAGCGGGAAACCGGGACAAAGAGGATCAAACGGAGAACCGGGAGAAAAAGGCAGTATAGATATCATCAAACTGGATACTTATGAAGCAGAACAATAGAGAACAAAGGAGAATAGAACAGATGAAAAGCGGAGAAAGCAGATACTATAAATATAGTTTTTTGAATACTGGAGATGAAGAGAAACTGATCGCGGGATGGGGCGGAGAGAGTGCGATCAGGAGAAAATACCCTGCGGTCTGGACTGCGATCCAGAACACGAAAGAATATGAGCATGAAGTGAAAAAAGCACGGGGAAATACAATACAGGAGATTGAGGGGAACTTGAAGGTCAGTGCACCCAGTTTTCAGGAGGAAGAGAATAAAAAGAACAGCAGGGAAAATGAAAAGAACGGTCTGTCATCCGTTATACAATTAGACCTGGAGGACGGAACTTATATATCGGATCCGGCATCCGGCAGGGATGATGAACCGGTATCGAAAAAATGGCCGGCAGCCATTCTGGCAGGAAGTATTGATAATCTGACGGACGGTTACGGCGTTGCCTCCTACACAAAGGTACTGCGGGACATTAATTCCGCGGAAGCACAGATGGTCACGGATGCGCTTTATGATGGGACGGATTTTGCGAGAAAACGGGTGAGGGCATATACCCATTATTCCGGGACGGATTTTAACGGGGTTCTGCACAGTGCGGAATGTGCTGTGGACAATCCGAATTTCACGGATGATGAAGGGGATGTATTTGTCAGGGATATTTCAGTCAGTGCCCCCCATTCCGACCATGCGAATAACCCGATCAAAATGCTCTATGACCGGGAAGCGTTCAGCGGAGAGGCGATCGATTACAGCTATAAGAATGTCAGGGATGATGCTGATCAGAAGGTTAAGACATGTATTCCCCTAAAGATGCAGATAGGATTTAAGGAGGAAGTTTCCATAGCGGATTCCGTTTTGGATACGGATCATTCTTTCAAGCCCAGTATAACATTCGGGGATCCGCCAAAGAAACATGTGGTGTATAACAGAGAATGGGATGTGATTAAAAAGGCGTTTACAGTGAACGGAAAGATACTTACCATTGATTTTTCAAAAATAAGTGACAAGGATGACTGGAACTATCCGATGCTGATGGCAAATTATACGTCGGGTTCCTACGAAGTGGGGCGGACTGTAGACTTGCATGCAACTTTTCACCTCAATATAAAATGGGGAGAGATTCCGACCAAAGTGCCCATTTCTCTTGTTTCCTGCGATCATGCACCGGAAGGTTTTCATTTTTATCATGCCGACAACAGCTATTCGGTTTATATTCCGAAGATCAATATCCGGTGGGGATGTTTTGGGGAAGGAACGCTGATCACAATGGCGGACGGCAGCAGAAAGCCTGTGGAACTGATCCGGCAGGGTGATGTGCTGTTTACTACCTCCGGCCCTCTGGAAGTGCGGGAAGTTTATGCGGGAAGGGAGGCGACCCTGCTCCACATCTGTACGGAGGGAGGAAAAACGCTTAAGGTAACCCATACCCATCCGGTCGTACTGGAAGGCGGAAAAACGATCCGGGCAAGATATATGCGTCCCGGTTATCGCGTTATGTCCGGAGACGGAAAGACGGACAGGGTGAGATGGGTCTATGAATGCGCCTACGGCAATATGGTATACAATTTTGAGTTTTCCGACGGGAAAGAACATGTGGTGGAAGCGGACGGGATCCTTGCGGGGGATTTTGTTGCACAGAATGCGGTAAGGGCAGAAACGGCCCGCAGGCAGCTTTATACTCCTCAGGTGCAGTCGCTGGCAGAGCAGTTTATAGCAATGCATGATGCAGGCAGGATATGATGAGAGGAGAAGAGCGGGATGAAAGAAGATTTTTGTTTCCGCATTTGCAGAGCCTGCACTTTTGTGGTATTATCGTATCATACCAATAAAGAATGATCGGATGAGCATTTGGAAGAGAAACACCAAATGCTCATTTCCGAATAAAAGGCATATATTTCAGGGCGCCGGAAAGCTTGGAGATCATGATGAAAAAGAAAAGAACACTGCGGACGGAAATCACTATATTGACAGTCATGACATCTCTATGCACATTGTTTCTGGCCTGCGTGGCGATCCTCTATGTCTTTTTCTCTTTTTTTTATGAAAATACGCAGGAAGACATCCAATATGTGCTGCAGAATACAAGTCTGCAGCTGCAGTCTTATATCCAGTTTATAGAGGACGGAGCCGTGTCGATCCGGCATAACGTGATGCTGGATGATTTCTTTGATCAGGAGGAGTACGATAAGCGCGTGGCGGAGGAACAGCTCTCTTACTGCATGAAGCTGTTTTCGGACCGCAATACCATCAACCGTCAGCTCCCCTTTGTTGTCAGTGTCTATCTTTTTAACAATCAGGACGATTATGTATATGAGCGCTACTATGCGTCCACCGTGGATTTCCAGAAGCTGGAAGTGCAGAAATACTTAGCGCTGCATGAACGGTTCAAAGAACAGGAACTCCAGTATAAAACATATACCGATGCGGAGGATATCAACCTCTGTTTCAGGATTTATGATGACAGTATGCAGGAGCGGGGGATCTGCATCGTGGAGATCAGCAGCGAGGCCATAGAGATGGTGCTGGGTGAGATGGCTTCCTTTAAAAACGGAGCGTGGCTGATACTGGACAGCGATAAGGAGGTACTGAAGGCTTACGGAGAAGAGGATACGATAGAAAGTCTGCGGGCAGTCGGGAATGACTGGCAGGGAAAGAAGGTCATTGAACAGTCTGACATGCTGGGATATGTAAATTCCTTCGATTTCGGGATATGCCTGGCGGTGGCTGCAGGAAGGGAAAACATATTTGCCCTGCTGGAGCCGACGGTGCTCATATTGGGGCTTGTCTTTATCCTTGTGCTGGCGCTGACAGTCTTTGTGGCGTTCAGTACAAGTTATCGTTTTACGAAGCCGGTGTCCGGCCTGAGCGAGAGCATCAAAGCCTTTGGCGATCAGAATTTTGATGTCAGGATGGGAGATTCATCCATTCAGGAATTTCACGATATCGGTGTGGTATTCAATGAGATGGCGGATCATATGAAGTATCTGATCACGCAGGTGTATGAGAAGGAGATCCTTGCGGCCCGGCTGCAGGTGAAATATCTGCAGGCTCAGATCAATCCTCATTTTCAGTTTAATGTATTGGCCATGCTGGGGCTGAAGGCAAAAATGGCGGGAAATGAGGAACTGTATGAAGGACTTCAAGCGTTTTCCGGGCTGGTGCAGGGGAAGATATTCCGCGAGGGAGAGATCCTGATCAGGGTCTCGGAGGAGCTGCAGATCGTACAGTTTTATTTATATCTTCAGCACAGCCGTTTTCAGGACAAAATCTCCTATGAAATACAGATTGACGATGAAGAAATTAACCGGGACCTGATCCCGCGCCTGCTGATAGAGCCGCTTGTGGAAAATGCGGTATCCCATGGGCTGGAGCCCAAGCCGGATAGGGGCAGGGTAAAGGTGGCATTGTGGGAATGTGAAGAGCAGGGGAGAAAGATGCTTCATATATGTGTGGAAGATGACGGCGTCGGGTTTGAGCCGGGGGACCTGGAGCTGCATAGGACAGATGAGAATACAGTGGAAATGCAGGATGGGGATGTCCGGCGGGAGGAAAACAGGGAAGAGGCGATCCGGAATATCCATACCCACACAGGACTGGCAAATACGCGCAGCCTGCTGGAAATTATATATGGAAGCAGTTTCAGCATGAATATACAGGGGAAAAAGGGAGAAGGAACAAAGATTGAGATTATCCTTCCCGCAGATAAGGGTGAAAAAGATGTGGAAAGTGATGGCGGCAGATGACGAAGCATATATCAGGGAAGCGCTCTATAAGCTGATCTCATGGGAGAAGATGGACTGCAGGCTCTGCGCGGTGTGCGGCAACGGAAGGGAACTGCTCATGAAGATGGAGGAGGAACGTCCCGATATCATCATTACGGATATCAGGATGCCGGTGATGGACGGCCTGGAGGTATGCCGGTATGTGTATGAGACCTGTCCGGAAACGCAGGTTATACTGCTGACGGCCTATTCGGAATTCGAGTATGCGAAAAAGGCGGTCAGCTACGGCGCCTGTGAATATGTGCTGAAGGTATCAGTTTTGGAAGAACTGCCGAAGGCTGTACAGAAGGCGGTTGAAAAGTTAAGGCGGTCTCATGAGGAAACTGCTGGTAAAAATGCAGGGACGGAGACCATGGTAACCTTATACAAACAGGTGGAGCAGTATATAGAGCAAAATTATACGAAGAGAATATCGCTGGATGAGATAGCAGGTGACCTCCATGCGAACAGAAGCTATCTGAGCAGATTGTATAAGGAAAAAACGGGAATGAACCTGTTTGATGTGATTCTGAAAAAACGGATCGAAGCGGCAAAGGATCTTCTGTTAAATACAGAGATGAAAACATATGAGATATCGGATGCGGTGGGATTCGACAACGCCGGTTACTTTTCAAAGGTGTTCAAGAAACAGACCGGTGTCTCACCGAAGGAGTTCAGAAATGGGAAGAGAAACGGCATGGAAGAAGCATAGAAGGGTATGGACCGCAGGCATACTGCTGGCACTGGTTTGTTTATTCGCAGGCTGCGGTAAGGCGTCAGAAGATAAAGTGACTATTACCATGGTACATGGATGGGGCGGCATAGAGGCCGACCATGCGGCCATGCGGAAAATATATGAGGAATTTCAGGTGGAGAACCCGGATATTGAATTAAGGCTTATCTCCATGCCGGGCAGGGAGGAAATGCTCCGTAAAGTGGAGGATATGATCATGGTGGGGGATATTCCTGATATTGTGAATTTTGAGGGAATGGGGTATAACCAGACTTATGATTTTATGGTCAGGAATGATATGCTGATAGATGTGATGCCCTATCTGGCGGAGGATGAGGAACTGGCATCCAGCATACCGGGGTCGAACCTGAATGCCTGGACGACAGAGGACGGGGAACTGTACAATGTGGCGGCAGTGTTATCCCTCAGCGGCGGATACTGGTATAATGAGGAGATTCTGGAGCAGGCAGGGATCGATGAACTGCCCGGGACATGGGATGGGTTCATGGAAATGTGTGGAAAAATAGAGAGATGGTCAGAGGCCGAAGGAGCAGGGGTAAAGCCGCACAAGGTTACTTCGGAGGGGTATCTGTACTTTGCGGACCATATTCTTGCAGACTTTGAGGGCGGGCTGAACTGGTCAGTACAGGAGCACAAGGTGATTGTGGATGACGATGATATGGAACGGGTGCTGGAACAGCTGCAGGAGATTTATTCATATTCCTCGCCGGATGAAGTAAACTATACTTACCGGGATGAGACGAGCCTGTTCAATGATGGAAAAATAGCGATCTACATTAATGGTGTCTGGGGAGCTCCCATGATCCGGGAGGATCTGCATGTAAAATACGCACTTCTGCCCAGTGCATCCGGGACAGCGGTATCCTGCGAGTCGGCGTGTATGGGATATGTGCTGGGGAAGAGCGGTGCGGCAAAAAAAGAGGAAGCATCCGTGAGATTTTTGAAATATATGCTGAGCGAAGAGGTACAGACCAGAATACTGGAGGAGACGGAGCAGATTCCGGCGAATCCGCAGGTGCCGCTGGCAAATTACAGCGCAGAAAAACCCAGAATGTATCAGGCGGCGTCACTTGTCCTGAATGCGGAAAGAAAGCTTGATACGCCGGAAAATATGTGGGGAGTGGAGCAGAAGGAAAAATTCACGGACAATATCATGGAAGTGCTGGAGGGAAGGATGCCGGCGGGGCGCCTGATAGAGTATTTACAGAATGACAGCGGGAAAACATAGAATAGTGTGATGCTATATAAGCAGAAGGTACAATAGAGCAGTACCGCAGAAGCAGCAAGACCAGACGCAGCTTCTGCGGTATTTTATTTATGGGAAAGTGCCCTGGAAGAAATTGTGCAAAATATTGAGGAGAGGTAAATGCTTTACTGTTTTTTGTGGAGAAACAGTAAATAAAATGCAGATAAAGACAAATGAAAACCATTCGAATTGCACAAAAATAAAAGTAAAATAGTCTTGTAAAACAGTAAAGTGCACAGAAAAAGGAAAACACAGTGCAGAGATATGGTATAAAGGAGGAAAAAAGTATGAAAAAAAGAGCAGTAAGCATTTTTATGGCTGCTGTATTATGCGCGGCTATGCTGACGGGCTGCGGCGGAAGCAGTGAAGATGCGCCGGCAGAGGCAGATACCGGCAGCAAAACAGAGGAGGCAGCCGACGCAGGGCAGGAAGCAGTTCAGGACGAGGCTTCCGGAGATAAAGAAGTGCTGGAATTTTATCATGGCTATTATCAGGATGAGAGTGAATGGGCGGCAGCGCAGGCAATGAGAGATATTTATGATGCATTCGCAGAAGCTCATGCAGATGGAAACGTGGAATTTAAACCTATCGCTGTGGAAAACAGGGATGAGATCGTGAGCGCACAGGTGGCCGGCGGAAACTTCCCGGATATCGTGGATCTGGGAGATGCGGGCGCGTCCTTGTCAGCAATACAGCAGGGGCTGATATACGATCTGAAACCCTATATTGATGAGAACGGCTTACAGGATGCGGTAGGTGTAAACTATACACAGCATGATGTGGACGGCCATATTTATCTGGTACATGATCAGATCGAGAGCCGGGGAATCTGGTACAATGCGGATGTGCTTGAAAAAGCAGGCGTATCTGCGGATGCGCTGAACGACTGGACATCTTATGGAGAGGCAATGGCAAAGATCCGTGCATTAAATGACGGCAGTTACGGATATATTGCAGGACAGGGTTCCAGCAAGATGGTAAACGCTGTACTGGCTTCCACGGAGGCAGGAAGAGAAATGATCGCATCCGAACTGACGGTAGATACCATCAATTCGGAAGAGTTTGCAGAAGCGTTTAAGACAGTGGCAAAGCTGGATCAGGAAAACGGTTCTGAGCATACAACAGATGATAATGGAAATCTGATGGCTGAGTTTAATACAAACGGCACGGTGGGCGTATTGTTCAACGGTGTGTGGAATGCCAGCGGTATCGACGAATCTCTTGCAGAAGCGATAGAGCCTGCCCTTTTCCCCGGAGATGTGGCTATTGCATCAGCGGGCGGCGGCCTGGCAGTGGCAAACGGCATGAGCGAGGAGAAAACAGCACTGGCGCTTGAGTTCATCAAATATATGACCAGCGCGGAAGTACAGGAAAAGATCTTTACAGATGTACAGGCAAATCCCTGTAATGTGACATTGGATCTCAATGCACTGGCGGAAAGCAGCGGTAACAGCATCACCATGAAACTGGCGGAGGCATGCTCTCAGGTAAACAATGCAGGCACAGTTGTGATCGATATGAACTATTCCTGGGGGGCTGACGTAAACGGCGCAATCATCAATGCGCTGATGGAATGTGCAGTATCCGGAACAGATATTGACGCAAGGTTCGAACAGCTCCAGAAAGAACTGATCGCTCTGATCGGATAAACGGGGTGTTTTCTGAAGGGGAAGGAGCGGTTTCCTTTCCCTTCTTTTTAGCATAAAGACGCTCGCGAAGCGTGCGTCGGCTGCTTAAGTAATGGGGGTGTTCATATTGACAGAAGTAAAAGAAAAGAAAAAGAATAAAAGCAGGCTGAAAAGAAGACGTTCGGGTTTTATCCTCCTGTTTCTGGCGCCGACGATGGCGGCATTTTGTATTTTTTATCTTTATCCGATCATCACGGTGTTTGTCACATCATTCTGTAGATGGGATTATACCAATATCACGTCTCCGGAGTTTTTTGGCTTTTCGGATATGTGGAATAATTATGACTATATTTTTCATACTTATCCATATTTTTGGGAGGCACTTCGGAATTCATCGATATGGGCGCTGCTGGGCGTGATCCTGCAGATTCCGATCGCAGCGGTCATTGCCCTTGCTTTATCCAGAAAGGTAAGGGGCATCCGGATCATCCGCAATATCTACATTATTCCGAATATGATCTCCACGGCGGCGATGGGCATCATATTCCTGCAGCTTTATAATCCTTCCTACGGAATCGTCAACCAGGTCATCCGTATTTTTAACAAAGACTTTACGGATAATATCCTGTTATTAAAGGGCCCGGCATTTATCGCAATGACCGCGGCGTACATATTTTTTACAGGGACAACGACATTGATGATCCTCGGAAATATCATGGCGGTGCCGGAGGAGGTCAGGGAAGCTGCTATGCTGGACGGAGCCAGCGGGCTGAGGCAGGACTGGTATGTCACGATCCCTATGATCAAAGGAACACTGCGTACCGTTTCCGTTCTTGCGGCAACATCGGGTTTCCTTCTGTACAACGAGGTATATTTTCTGACAAAGGGCGCGGCAGGGACTTACAGTATCAGTTATGTGATCCGTGAACTGGCGATCACCAGTCCGAGGACGCAGTTCGGCAGGGCAAATTCTGTTGCGGTGATCCAGATCCTGGCGGGGATGGTCATCATTGTGGCGGTGAATCTGCTCTACAGTGTTTCCCTGAAAAAGAAAGAGGGCCGGGGAGGTGAGGCGTTATGAAGCATACAAACAATAAAACGAAAAGTGTAAAAAGTTTATCAGGGGGAACACGTATTTTTACCTATATCTGCCTGGCGTGGGCTCTTATCGTCTCGCTGGTTCCCATTGTGTGGCTCGTATTGTCGAGCCTGAAAAAGGACCCTCTGGCTAGACCGGGATTTCAGCTCCCGGAATCCATCTATCTGCAGGGATATATTTCAACATTCCGTGACCTGCATGTCATGCGGTATTTCGGGAACAGCATGTTCATAGCCGGTGTGTCCGTTCTGATCAGTGTGGTCATGATATCCATGTCTGCCTACGTGGTTGCGCGGATGGAATTTAAAGGGAAAAAGATAGTAAATATCATGCTGTATTCCACGATGTTTATTCCGGCGACAGCTCTGACTTATCCGGTGTATAATCTGATCAATAACCTGCACCTGTATGATACGCGGGCGGCGCTGATCCTGATCTATTCCTGCAGCGGGATCGCGGTGAGTTTTTTTGTGATAAAAAATTATTACGATAATATACCCCGGGATCTGGAGGAGGCGGCAAGGATCGACGGATGCGGTTATGTGCAGACCTGGGTAAAGGTCATTTTTCCGATCGCAAGGCCCGGGATCATGACGGCGGCAGTTCTGGCCTTTTTGAATAACTGGAATGAATATTACTGGGCATCCCTTGTGCTGATCAACCGGGATAAACTGACGGTTCCGGCGCTGCTTTCCACGTTTACGACTTCCTTTAATACGAATTACAACGGATTGTTTTCGGCGATGGTGATCATCATCCTGCCGCCGGTTCTGTTGTATTGTATTTTCAGTAAATTCTTTATTGAGGCGCTGTCCGGCGGTGCGGTGAAGGGTTAGACCCGGCAGAAAAAACAGGGAGGAAGAAGATATGAATGAGGAAATAAGAGAGAGAACAAAATGGTTTATGGATGCGAGGTTCGGCATGTTCATTCACTGGGGGCTCTATGCCATCCCTGCCTGCGGGGAATGGGTGATGTCGGAAAAAGAAATGACGGTGGAAGAATACCGGACTTATTTTGAGCAGTTTGATCCCTGCGATTATGATCCGAAAAAATGGGCGGCGCTGGCGAAAGAGGCGGGCATGCAGTATGTTGTTCTGACGGCAAAACATCATGACGGATTCTGCCTGTTCGATTCAAAGCTGACCGATTACAAGTCGGTAAATACAAAAGCCGGGAGAGACCTGGTGCGGGAGTTTACGGATGCCTGCCGGGAGGCCGGATTAAAGGTCGGATTGTATTATTCCATCATTGACTGGCATCACCCGGATTTTCCGAAATACGGCGACCGTCAGCATCCGATGCGGAACAACGAGGCATATAAGGATGAAAAGATAGATTTTGACCGGTATCTGGAATATATGCACGGGCAGGTAAAGGAACTGGTGACAGGCTATGGGAAGCTGGATCTTCTGTGGTTTGATTTTTCTTACGACGACATGGCCGGCGAAAAATGGAAAGCTTCGGAATTGGTGGAGATGGTGCGGTCCTATCAGCCGGAGGTGATCATCGATAACCGGCTGGAAGGCGCTGGAGATAATCACGGGAGTATCGCAACAGAGCATCCGCTGCCTTACAGCGGCGATTTTGCAAGCCCGGAACAGATCATTCCGCCGGAGGGCGTCTGCAATGAAAAGGGGGAACCGATTCCCTGGGAATTGTGTGCGACAATGAACAATCACTGGGGGTACTGCAATTTTGACCACCAGTATAAAACGCCTAAGATGCTGATCCGCAAACTGGTGGAATGCGTCAGCAAGGGCGGAAATATGATGTTGAACGTGGGACCGGATGCCAGGGGGAACATACCGGAGGAAAGCGTAAAGATTTTAAAAGAGATAGGCGCCTGGATGGCGAAGAACAAAGAGAGCATTTACGGATGCGGAATCTCTGAACTGCCGAAGCCGGAATGGGGACGCTATACGCAGAAAGGCGGTACCATATATGCGCATGTGTATGAAGAGCCGCTTGGCGCCCTGCCCCTTTATGGTATCGGGCCGGACAGACTGGAGGACGTCACCTATCTGGCGGACGGCAGCGCGGTGAACCGGGGGGAGGCATGGAATACGGTTCTCTATCGGGAAACGGCCTTTGTCTCTTTTGGGGAAGATCCGGTGTTCACCTATCCGCTGCCGGATGAGACGGATACGGTGTTGAAGATCCGGGTGAGGAAGTGACGGGAATCGTAGTTATTCTGCATATGATGTGCGTAAGCAGGGGCAAAATGCAGGTATCAGAGGGCAGTAGAAAAAAACAGCCGGATTTCAGGGCGTGATATGGATAGGGGGCAGAATATGCGTCAGGTGACAGGAATTTTGATTGGAGCGGGATTAAGAGGCAGGAAGGCATATGCGGCCTACGCGCTGGCATATCCTTCGGCGTTTCGGATCATAGCCGCGGCGGAGCCGGATCCCGTAAGACGGCGGGCAATGGCTGAGGAGCACGGCATACCGGAGGAATATTGTTTTGAGGATTATAAAGAAGTCCTGAGCAGAGAGCGCTTTGCCGACTGCGTGCTTGTATGTACACAGGATCATCAGCATTTTGAGCCCGTGATGACGGCATTACAGAAGGGATATCATGTATTATGTGAGAAACCGATGTCTCCGGACAGAAAAGAGATGCTGCTGATGGAAAAGGCGGCGCTGGAAAATCGGAGAATTTTATCGGTCTGCCATGTGCTCAGATATTCTCCGTTTTTCAGGAGGATTAAAAAGCTGCTGGATGAGGGGCGGATCGGAGAACTGGTCAATATCAGGCATACGGAGCATGTGGGATTCTGGCATTTTGCCCACAGTTTTGTGAGGGGAAACTGGCGCAATGACAAGGAGGCCTGTCCGGTGATCATGGCGAAATGCTGTCATGACATGGATATCCTGCTGTGGCTGGCGGGGAGCCCCTGCCGGAAGATACAATCCTTCGGGGAATTGTCCTTTTTCCGGCAGGAAAACGCGCCGGAGGATGCGCCCGGATTCTGTATGGAAAACTGTGCCCATGCGGGAGAGTGCCCCTATTATGCACCGCGGTTTTATCTGGAGCATCCGAAGGCGGAGGAAGATCATCTTGTCTATGCAGTGAGTGAGGAAATTTCGGCTGGGAAGGTCCTGGAACAGCTCTCCTCGGGACCTTACGGCAGATGTGTTTTTCATTGTGATAACAATGTCTGCGACAATCAGATCGTCAATATAGAGTTTGAGAACGGCGTGCGTGCCGATTTCACAATGTCTGCCTTTTCAAAGGATTGTTTCCGGGAGATCCTGCTGATGGGAACAAAGGGGCAGATCCGGGGCAATATGGAGAAGGCAGAGATTATCGTGGATGATTTTGTGTGCGGGGATTCGGAGCATATAAAGATCCATACGCCGAAGGGCGGACACAGCGGAAGCGACATGGCGATGATGCAGGAGTTTATCGGGCTGGTGAGCAGAGACGGGAACGGAAAAAGTATGACAGATGTGTCAGTTTCCGTGGACAGCCATCTGATGGCGCTGGCGGCGGAGGAGTCAAGGCTGAGCGGTGAGGTTGTGGATTTTAAGTCGTTCAGAGCGGGTTCTGATGGGAAAAGGAGTATTTCAGATTGAATAGACATCGCCGGGGCATATGTATTTAAGAGAAGATGCGGCGGGGGAAAGGGAGATAAAACAGCATGGAACTGACGGAATTGTGCCGGGGGATCGGACTGGCGGAGGAGGCGGAGGCCATGCTCTGCCTGTTGGAGAAAAGTGACAAGGACTATGATGTCCTGCGCACATTATATCAAAGGGACAGAGAAGGATTTTATCGGAAGATCTATCAGCGGGATGAGCCGGAGAAGCTGCTTCTATATTATTACAGCAGGTTTGCCTGTGATGCTTATGAGGCATATCGGGAGAGGGAAATCGGGGATGGGATTTATTTTGATACGTTCCGGGATATCGCCATCTGGTGCGGGGAATATTTTCGCAGGACGGGAAAATATGGACTCGGCAGTTATGTGAGGGACTGGTTCTGGCGCGGGTTCGAGATAAAGCTGTTAAGACTTGGCAGGCTGGAATTTGAGGAGATGGAGGCAGAGGAGGAGATACAGGGGGAGAGTCTTCGGATTGGGAAAGGGGAACCGGTGATCAGTATTCACATTCCGGAAGGGGAGCCTTTGAGGGAGCAGGCCTGCCGGGAGTCCATCGAAGAGGCATACCGGCGGTATGGAAGGGAACGCCGGTATTTTTGTCATTCCTGGCTTCTGTTTCCGGGACTTAAGGAAATCCTGCCTGAGGATTCTAATATTCTCAGATTTCAGAAATTGTTTGATATCGTAAAGATGGATTTCAGGGAACGGGAAGCGGAGCAGAGGATTTTTGGTGCTGTTTTTTCCCGGCCGGCGGATTATCCGGAGGAGACTTCGCTTCAGCGGCAGGCAAAGCGGTATCTGCTGTCAGGGAGAAGCCTGGGAAACGGCTGGGGGATTTTTTAGTTGAACCTCCGGCTGTTTTCTGCTATAATACTTTAATCTGGGTCTAGTACGCCTGTTTATCGATGGTACAGGGATGCCCGCGGAAGCATGCGTGCATCGGAAAGCGTATGAGGAGGATAGCAGGTTACAGTTAAACGGAGGCAAAGCATGAATGTGATCAACAAAGTCTTTGGCACACACAGCCAGAGAGAACTGAAGCGGATCATGCCCATTGTGGACAAGATAGAGTCCCTGCGTAATGATATGATGGACATGGACGATGAGCAGTTAAAGGGTAAGACAAAGGAGTTTAAGAAGAGACTGGAAGAGGGTGAGACGCTGGATGATATCCTGCCGGAGGCATTTGCCACGGTGCGGGAAGCGGCAAGGCGCGTACTGAATATGGAGCCCTACCGGGTACAGCTGATCGGCGGTATCATTCTGCATCAGGGACGCATTGCTGAGATGCGTACCGGTGAAGGTAAGACTCTTGTTTCCACACTGCCGGCTTATCTGAACGCACTGGAAGGAAAAGGCGTGCATATCGTAACGGTAAACGATTATCTGGCAAACCGTGACCGCGAGTGGATGGGACAGGTACACGAATTCCTGGGGCTTACCGTGGGCGTTGTCCTGAATCAGATGAAGAACGACGAGAGACGGGAAGCTTATAACTGCGATATTACCTATGTGACAAACAACGAACTGGGATTTGACTATCTGCGTGACAATATGGTCATCTACAAGGAGCAGCTCGTGCAGAGAGGCCTCCACTACGCCATTATCGACGAGGTGGACTCGGTGCTGGTGGATGAAGCCAGAACGCCCCTGATCATTTCGGGACAGAGCGGAAAATCCACAAAGCTCTATGAAGCCTGCGATATTCTTGCAAGGCAGATGCAGCGCGGCGCGGATATGGAAGAGATGTCAAAGATGGACTTCATCATGGGCATTCAGCGGGAGGAGAGCGGCGACTTTATCGTGAATGAAAAGGATAAGGTCGTGGTGCTGACGGAAGCCGGCGTGAAGCGCGTGGAGCAGTTCTTCAATCTGGAGAACCTTGCTGATTCCGAGAATCTGGAGATTCAGCATAACATGGACCTTGCGCTGCGTGCTAATAACCTGATGTTCCGTGATAAGGACTATGTGGTGAAGGACGATCAGGTGTTGATCGTAGATGAGTTTACGGGACGTATCATGCCGGGCAGGCGGTATTCGGACGGCCTGCATCAGGCCATCGAGGCGAAGGAGCATGTGAAAGTAAAGAGGGAGAGCAAGACCCTTGCAACCATCACGTTCCAGAACTTCTTTAATAAATTCGAGAAAAAGTCCGGTATGACCGGTACGGCGCTGACGGAGGAGAAGGAGTTCAGGGAGATCTACGGCATGGACGTTATCGAAATCCCGACAAATAAACCGGTAGTCAGAAAGGACTATCAGGACAGCGTTTATAAAACAAGAAAAGAAAAGTTAAAAGCAATCTGTGATGCGGTGGAAGAATGCCATGCAAGACAGCAGCCGGTGCTGGTGGGTACGATCACCATCGAGGCGTCGGAGGAGCTCAGCAGTATGCTGCGCAAACGGGGCATTCCTCATAATGTGCTGAATGCGAAGTTCCATGAGCAGGAGGCGGAGATCGTAGCGGATGCCGGCGTTCACGGAGCCGTGACCATCGCTACCAATATGGCGGGCCGTGGTACGGATATCAAGCTGGACGAGGAAGCTAGAGAAGCCGGCGGACTGATGATCATCGGTACGGAGCGGCATGAGTCCAGGCGTATCGATAATCAGCTCCGAGGCCGTTCCGGCCGTCAGGGCGATCCCGGTGCATCCCGGTTCTATATCTCACTGGAGGATGACCTGATGCGTCTGTTCGGTTCCGAGCGGATGATCACTATGTTTAATGCACTGGGCATTCCGGAGGGGCAGGAGATCGAGCACAGTTCTCTGACCAAGGCGATCGAATCCGCCCAGAAGAAGATCGAGGGCAACAACTTCGGCATCAGAAAGAACTTGCTGGAATATGACCAGGTGATGAACGAGCAGCGTGAGATCATCTATGAGGAGAGGCTCCGGGTATTAAACGGTGAGAGCATGCGGGATGTGATCTACAAGATGATCACGGATATCGCGGAAAACTGCGTGGACATGGCGATCGGTGACGATAATAATACGGAGAAATGGGACTTTAACGAATTGAACTCCCTGCTGATCCCGATCATTCCGGTGGATCCGGTTACAGAGGAGCGGCTCTCCAAACCCAGCAGGGATAATCTGAAACAGCAGTTAAAGGGCGAGGCAGTGAAGCTTTATGAAGCCAAAGAGGCGGAGTTCCCCAATACGGAACAGATCCGTGAGCTGGAGCGCGTGATCCTGTTGAAAGTGATCGACAGAAAGTGGATGGCGCATATCGACGATATGGACCAGCTCCGTCAGGGCGCGGGCCTGCAGGCTTACGGCCAGAGAGATCCGCTGGTGGAATACAAGATGGCAGGCTATTCCATGTTTGATGAGATGACGCAGAATATCAAGGACGATACCGTGCGGCTTCTGATGCATGTCAAGGTGGAAGAAAAGGTAGAGCGTGAGCAGGTTGCAAAGGTGACAGGCACGAACAAGGATGATACGCTGGCGAAGACTCCCGTGAAGAGAGCGGCGGCGAAGATCTATCCGAATGATCCCTGTCCCTGCGGAAGCGGCAAGAAGTATAAGAATTGTTGCGGACGGCGGTAAATTAGTTGTTAAAACGTAAAGAATTTGAACTGAATAAAGTGAGGTTAATATGGGAACCGATGCAGACAGCATTGCAGCGTAACTTCACTGACACTCAGTTACTTAAAAATATAAGGTGGTGATTTGTTAATGGTAGAACTGGATAATATGAAGCAGGAACTCCTTGCTTACGAGACACCTTTAGCGGAAGTAAGGGATTCACTTTAACCTCGCTGACAGAGAGAAGCGGATTGAAGAATTGGAAATGGAGATGCAGGCGCCCGGCTTCTGGGATGATCCTGAGATTTCCAACAAAAAGGTGATCGAATCCAAGCAGTTAAAGAATATCGTGGACACGATGAACGGGCTGTCCCAGCAGTATGAGGACATCCTGACTTTGATCGAGATGGGTTACGAGGAGGAAGATGCGGAGCTGGTATCGGAGATACAGCAGGAGCTGCAGGACTTTATCCGCACCTTTGAGAACGTGCGCATCAGCACGCTGCTGGACGGCGAGTACGACAAGAACAATGCGATCCTGAAGTTGAATGCGGGCGCCGGCGGCACGGAAAGCTGTGACTGGTGCAGCATGCTCTATCGTATGTATACGAGATGGGCGGAGAAGAAGGGCTATCAGATCGAGACGCTGGATATGCTGGACGGAGATGAGGCGGGCATTAAGTCCGTGACTTTCCAGATCAACGGTGAGAATGCCTACGGCTATCTGAAATCGGAAAAAGGCGTGCATCGTCTTGTGCGGATCTCTCCTTTTAATGCTCAGGGCAAGAGGCAGACTTCCTTTGTTTCACTGGATGTGATGCCGGATATCGAGGAGGATCTGGATATCGAAGTAAAAGATGAGGATATCAGGATCGATACCTATCGAAGCAGCGGTGCCGGCGGACAGCATATCAATAAGACGTCCTCGGCGATCCGTATCACGCATTTTCCGACGGGCATTGTCGTGACCTGCCAGAATGAGAGGAGCCAGTTCCAGAATAAGGATAAGGCGATGCAGATGCTGAAGGCAAAGCTCTATATGCTGAAGCAGGAGGAGAATGCGGATAAGCTTTCGGATATCCGCGGCGATGTCAAGGAGATCGGCTGGGGTAACCAGATCCGTTCCTATGTGATGCAGCCCTATAAGCTGGTGAAGGATCTGCGGACGGAGGAAGAGACGGGCAACGTGGATGCCGTGATGGACGGCGCGCTGGATCCCTTTATCAATGCGTACCTGAAATGGATCCACAGGCCGGTGCAGGAAGCATAAAGGGCAGTAAAATAGTAATATTTATGAGTTTTGACAGGGGCGGGCGGCTGTGCCGGCCCCTTGATACGGGATTGATGTCCGTGTGATCAGGAGAGTTTATGCACTTTAGAAGCCGGAGAGGAAACAGAAGAACCATTACGTTATTGTGGGTTCTGTGTACGATATGTACTCTTTTCTCAAGAATCTGCTTTGATAATACGCAGGCGGATTCTTCTTTGGCGTATGCGGATATTGTATTTGACATTGATGCAGCAGGTACGGAATTGGTATCTGACAGCAGCGCTGCTGTATCCGGCAGTATTGCTGCAGTGCATCCGTATCAGGCACCTATAGTCTGCATTGACGGTACGATAAAAGAAACCGCTCTGCGTTCGGCCCCCAAAGGCGTTTCCGCACAGCAGGCATATGTTTCAGAAAGTTCTGTTCAGGGAAGTACAGCATTTATTCCCAGAAAAACGGCACAGCGGATCAATCCCCGCGGTACATTCAGCAATGCATCCGGTATTTTGCCGGAAGGGATTTTTTCAGATACATTTTTTTCCGGGCGGTCAGCCCGTTCTTCTGACGGAATCTGCGAAATTATCAGCAATACCGTCATCTTACGATATATCCACAGACAGGATGGAGAAAAAGCATAATTCCTTTACATCCATAAACATGATAACTGTAAAATGATTCAGAGAGGCCCGCACGCTGTTGAGCATGGGTTTATTTTGGTATGCAGTAAAGGCGGAAAGCCGGCTGCAGGATCCGGAGATCAGCCGTGTCGGGCAGATGGACGTGAAGGGAGAAGAATAACATGAATATCGGATATATCCTCATTTTTATTTTGGAGGCAGTGACAGGCGTGGCATCTACGCTGTACCTTTTTGTTTCACTGTTTGTTGTTTTGGGACAGAAAATATACCGGAAAGCAAAGTATGGGATTTCAATGTACGACTAAGGACTGGCAGATAAATAAGATCACGTATATTATATAGGATAAGCCGCATCATTTTAACGGAAAGCGTTAGAGGGTGCGGCTTTATAAATTCGTAGGAATGTGAACAAAATGGTAATGTACTGCATCATATTATAAATAAACAGAAAAGGACATGCGGTATGGGAGAAAATATAAAAAAGGGATTTACAGTGATAGGAATCATCCTGCTGGTATTTTGCAGTTTTTTCGGATGGTATACGTATGAGACGGAGTATAAGATCACATTTTTAGGAAGAGAAGAATCCGCGGATGACAGAACTGCTGTCATCTTTCAGATGCGCGGGGAACCCGGCGGAATTTCGGGGACCGGGACGACGAACGGGCGGATTATCGTAAAGAGGGATGAGGAGGAGATCAAAACGATAGATTTCCAGCGGAGAAACGGAGGAAAAGCGCTGTCAGAGGATAACTGGATCGTTGACTTTTATCCTGCTGGTGTGGAAATCTTATTGTGGGGCGATGAGGATGATCTGCCGGAGCAGCCATATGTAATATTTTACAGTGGAGCGGAGCAGTTTGAAGGTTACAGTGAGGAGGAGATCGTTGCGGAGGTCACAGCACGCTATGATGGTGAAGTGTCCTATCTGGGGAAAGAGAGTGATAAATACAGTTTTCAGGCGGACGGGTTTACATTTTTTGTAAATAATGATCTGTGGATGACAGATGACTATGAGGAGTCCTGTTATGGTTATCTGGCACAGCAGTTTTCCTATGACCATAACCGGATCACAGAGTTTGAAAAGAGCGAGGATGAGAAGGGAAACATGATATATATTCCGATCGTGAGTTTTCACGGCAGAGGAGCGGGGGAAGCGGAAGCTTTCAGCAACGCCTGTTGTGATCTCGTCGAAGGGCTGCAGGCGGCTGTGGGATTTGAGAAGATCGGCTATTTTTCGGAGGAAAGCAGGCGCTATTTTGATATAACGCCATATCTGGAAAACTATGACAGAATGGAATTTTATAATGCGGTATACCAGAGCATAGAGAGGGATTCGCTGGAAGTGTGGCAGTATGAGCAGGAGAGAAAGGATAAAGGAGGCGCGGAATCTTCGGCGGAGGAATCTGCCATGCAGGTCTTGGAGGAGATGCCCGGGGAGTGGAAAAATTATGAGGCGGATTGCTTCTACCGGAAAAAGGACGGAACAGAACTTCGGATGGTGGGTGTGGACCGGGCGGCGGGAAGCAGTTATTACGCGTTTTTAGAAGCGGAAAACGGAGTCAACACTTCTGTTGTGAGCTATGATCCATATCTGGGGAACGGGGGATATGCGAGATGGATCGACTTTCTGGAGGACGAGAAGACAGGCTTTTCCTGCCTCGCCTACAGCGGCGGAAGCCTTGGTTCGCTTTACCGGACGGAGGACGGCGGGAGGAGCTTTCAGGAGATCACTTATCCCTCTGCGGAGATCAAATTGCCGGATGGGAGCCTGTACAATCCTTTTATCATGCCGGATAAGATATGGGAGGAAGGCGGAAAACTGTATATGATGGCAGGACAGGGGCCGGATGGCGATTATTATGAGGACGGCTCATGGGTTTACGGGCTGTATGAGTCGGAGGATGCAGGAAAAAACTGGCGTTATACGGGGACTGTGGAAGGGGAGGATTATCGGTAGGGCAGGCATATCCTAATCCTTTCCGGCACTGCTGTTCTGATTTGTGATCAGGTCCAGATAAAATTTGGCGTTCACCATATAAGTAAAAGGCGCTATCCAAAAAGTACCGATGTTACAGGTGCATATGCCGCCGATCAAAAAGAACAGATAAAGGCGGAGGTGAATAAAAAGCAGGCGTTTTTTATGCCCCTGCATGAGCAGGCGGCTGTTTTTCAGTAATTGTTTCACAGGACAGGAAGGAAAATCGAGCATCAGAAAATACGCCTGGCTGTAAATCAGTTTTAGTATGATTGCCAAAGCGATAGCCGGCACATGAGTGAACAGCCGTACCATGAAAGGCATTGCCTTCGACGAGGCGGCATACCAGTTAGATAATATATCGTAGGGGATCATCGGTACAGTGGTGACAGCCGCCATAAAAGCAGCCAGTAAGAAGCTGCTTTTTGCCTGTTTGGAGAAAGCGTGGAATATATCGCTGACAGAGAAGGACTGGTTACAGTGAACTTTTAAAGTGACGTAATGAAGACCGATCTGCAGCATCCCTAAAAGCGAGCCGAACAATACAGTAAGGAGAAGGCTTAAGGCATATCGGGGGATAAATGGTTTTATAAAACGAAGATAAGGGCGGGATGAAGCCAGCAGGACTATGACACGAAGGACAAGAAAAATAACGGTGATACCGATGAGCCGCCCGGTTACAGGCTTCATTTGTTTTTTGGCGGAAGATTTCAGTTGGGAATATGTCATATACGGGTACATAATCTGCTCCTTTTTTGTTAAATCATGGAAGATACCGGCAAAATCATCTTCTCCGCTTCGTCACCAGATCCAGATAAAATTCCGTCTGTACGGCGCACATGAAAGGGAATATCCAGAGTATACCGATCCCGCATGTTATGATACAGAGCAAAAGAAGAGGGATAAAACATACATTAATATAGAAAAGCCGCCCTTTATGTCCGTGCATCAAAAGCCTGCTTTTCTGAAACAGTTCTTTTACGGAACAGGAGGGAAAATCCAGCATCAGGTAATAGACCTGGGCGAAAATGAGTTCCAGCATTGTCGTGAGGATCAGCGCCGGGGTATAGCTGAGCAGCGAGATCGACAAAAGGTTCATCATCTCAGGCGGCATAGCGACGGCGGAGGCGTCAAGTCCGGAAGCGATAGCGGCTGCACTGAATGATTCGGCCTCGATACTGAAGCGCATAAAGAAGATATAAGCCGGCATCGTGGGGATCACGGAGATCAGAGACATGATGAAGGAAACCCCGAGACATGTCTTCGTCTGGTTTGTGAAGGCATAAAACATGTCGCCGGTGGAGATTGGGCGATTGCAGTAAAGTTTCAAAAACAGATAACAGACACCGGCTGTGAGCATGCCTGCCAGTGTGTGGCCGAGTACAGAGGACAGAAAATAGAAAACCATCTGCAGGGCAAAGGAGTTCGGGAAAAAGGCGGAGACAGAGGAAATCTGGCTGATGACAAGGGAAAGCCCGAGCTGGGCGGCGGTTACACCGATGAGTTTCCCCATAACGGGCGTCATGCGCGCTCTGGCGGAAGTCTTCAGTTGCGGGTAGGTCATATATGGCATGGCAGAATGCTCCTTTATTGCTCTTTTGTGTGAGACGGTTTAGAAACCTTTCATTTTCTACTTTACCACTTTTCGGAGATTTATGCTATACAAAGATAGGAACCCTGAAAGAGAGTATCGTAAGATGTACATAAGGAAAGCCGGAGGTTTGAGATCTCCGGCTTTTAGTGTCGTAAAGAACCATATTCTGCGACATATAAATGTCTTCTTTTCCAATAACATTATACTCATTTTTAACAGGATTTGCAATACATGTGAAAAAAAATTTTGCTTAACCGGGCGGACTTCTTCCGATAAAATGAGGAAAACAAAAGAAGGAGGCATTGTAATGTTGGAACAGAAGGAAGGATACGATCAGTCATTTGCTTATTATTGCGACAGCTGGCTTGCATCTAATGGCGGCAGCCTGAAGGTATCAAGCCTGAACAGGTATGAAAATGATATCAAAAATCATATCAAACCGTTTTTTGGTGAGAAACTGCCATCAGATATCACTTCGGAGGAAGTGGATTCTTTTTCCAGAATGCTTTTGCAGCAGCAGGGGCTTTCACCGAAGACAGTCCGCAATATTCTGGCATTATTTCATTCCGTTTTTGTATTTATACGAAAACGGACACAGTGGAATCTGCGGGAGCCGGAGATCATTTACCCCAAGGAAAGACGGAAGGCGGTGCGGGTACTTGACGAAAAGGAGGAGGAACGGTTCATGAGGTTTCTCGTCCGGGAAATGGATATCTGTAAATTTGCGGTGTATATGGCGCTGCGGACGGGGATGCGGATCGGGGAGATATGTGCCCTGAGATGGCTGGATATTTCATTTGACGCGCGCACGATCTCCATCTGTCATACGGCACAGAGGATCAGAAACACAGAGGAGGGGGCCGGCACAAAAACAAAGATCATGATAGGGCCGCCGAAAAGCGAGAGTTCCTGCCGGATGATTCCGCTTATGCCGGATATGGCGGCTTTGTGCATGCGGTTTTGTACTTCGGAAACCGGTGCTTTTGTGCTCACGGGCACCGGGCAGTGTATGGATCCCCGGAAGCTTCAGCGGAGGCTGAAAGCGTATACCGAAAAATGCGGTATAAAGGAAGTGCATTTCCATACACTGAGGCATACTTTTGCCACAAGATGCATAGAGGCGGGATTCGATATGAAAACATTGAGTGAAATTCTCGGGCATTCCAATATCGGCATCACCATGAATCTTTATGTGCATCCTAATATGGATTCAAAAAGAGAGAATATGAGTCGGCTGAAAACAATTTTTCAAATTTAATGTAATTTTTGGTGAAGATGCATCCCCTTCTTGCCGGTAACGTTTTTATTTGAACAGTGGAAAAAGTTGAAAAATTATGGTAAGATAGACCGGAGATTCAGAAAGGGACTGCTTTGTGGATACAAAGGAAATAAAAACGGAAAGGTAATTTTATGGATATCAACGTAAAGATCGCAAAAGAACTACAGGTACAGAAATGGCAGGTGGAAGCGGCGGTTAAGCTGATCGACGAGGGAAATACGATCCCTTTCATTTCGAGATACAGAAAAGAGGCTACCGGCTCCCTGAACGATGAGGAACTGAGAAATTTATATGAACGGTTAAATTATCTGCGGGCGCTGGAGGAAAAGAAGGAGCAGGTGCTGGGCAGCATTGAAGAGCAGGGGATGCTGACGGAGGAACTGAAAGAAAAGATCCTTGCGGCGGAGACCCAGGTACTGGTGGATGATCTGTACCGCCCCTACAGGCCGAAACGGAAGACGAGAGCCAGCGTGGCGAAGGAAAAGGGACTGGAGCCTCTTGCTCTGTATATCAAGCTGCAGAGCGCAAAGGCGCCTCTGGAGAGGGAAGCGGAAAAATATATTGACGGGGAAAAGGGCGTGGCAACGGCGCAGGAAGCTTTGCAGGGAGCGATGGACATTCTGGCGGAGGCGGTTTCCGATGAGGCGGACTACCGGACCTTTATCCGGAACCTGACCATGCGGGAAGGCAGCCTTGTCAGCGAGGCGAAAGATCCGAAGGCGGAGAGCGTCTATGAGATGTACTACGCTTATGAGGAGCCTTTGAAAAAAGTGGCGGGGCACAGGGTGCTTGCGCTGAACAGAGGGGAAAAGGAAAAGATACTGACCGTAAAGGTGCAGGCGCCGGAGGAGGAGATCATCCGGTATCTGGAGAAAATGACTATATTGGTCAATAATGAATATACAACGCCGGTCTTAAAAGAAGTGGCACAGGACAGCTATCATCGTCTGATCCAGCCCGTCATCGAACGGGAGATCAGAAACGAGCTGACAGAGAGGGCGGAGGACGGCGCGATCAATGTGTTCGGGAAGAATCTGGAGCAGCTTCTGATGCAGCCGCCCATCGCAGGAAAGGTAGTGCTGGGCTGGGACCCGGCGTTCCGTACCGGCTGTAAGCTGGCGGTGGTGGACGAGACGGGCAAGGTACTGGACACGAAAGTGATCTATCCCACACCGCCCCAGAATAAAGTGGCGGAGGCCAAAACAGAATTAAAAAAGCTGATCAAGAAGTACAATATTTCCCTGATCTCCGTGGGGAACGGCACGGCGTCCAGGGAGTCCGAGCAGATCATCGTGGATCTTTTGAAAGAGTTGAGCACGCCGGTGCAGTATGTGATCGTCAACGAGGCGGGCGCTTCGGTCTACTCGGCGAGCAAGCTTGCCACCGAGGAATTCCCGGAGTTCGATGTGGGGCAGAGGAGCGCGGCTTCCATCGCAAGACGGCTTCAGGATCCGCTGGCGGAGCTTGTAAAGATCGAGCCGAAGTCCATCGGCGTGGGACAGTATCAGCATGACATGAACCAGAAGAAACTGGGAGAGGCACTGACCGGCGTGGTGGAATCGGCGGTGAATAAGGTGGGCGTTGATCTGAATACGGCTTCTGCGCCGCTGCTGGAGTATATCTCCGGTATCTCAAAAACGCTGGCAAAAAATATCGTGGCATACCGGGAGGAAAACGGCAGATTTGTCTCCCGGAAACAGTTGTTGAAGGTTTCTAAATTAGGACCGAAGGCTTTTGAGCAGTGCGCCGGATTTATGCGGATCACGGACGGGGAGAATCCGCTGGACGCCACCAGCGTCCATCCGGAATCTTATGAGGCGGCGGAAAAGCTGATGGAGAAGCTGGGGCTGACCATGGAGGATGTGCGCATGCTCCAGAAGGAGGCGAAAGCCGGCGGGAAAAAAGCGGCGGGGCTTTCCAGAAAGATAAAGGATAAAAAGAAGCTGGCACAGGAGCTCGGCATCGGGGAACTGACGCTGGAGGATATCGTGAAGGAGCTGGAGAAACCGGCGAGGGATCCGAGGGAGGATATGCCTGCGCCTATTTTAAGAAGCGATGTGCTGGATCTGGAGGATTTAAAGCCGGGGATGATCCTGAAAGGCACTGTGCGCAATATCGTGGACTTCGGCGCTTTTGTGGACATCGGCGTCCATCAGGACGGGCTGGTGCATATTTCCCAGATGACAGACCGGTTTATCAAACATCCGCTGGAGGCGGTCAGCGTGGGGGATATCGTGGATGTGAAGGTGATATCCGTGGATGCGGCGAAGAAGCGGATCGCGCTGACGATGAAGGTCTCCTCGTAATAGAATGATGAGGCGGGGGTAAGTTTATTTTATATAGTTTACGCCCTGTTTGATAAGCGGAGAGCTGAAAATATCCAATAAACTGTGTATTTGCATGGATATTTGCAGAAAAAACACTGGTATTTTAAAATATTTTATGCTATAATCTCACAATGACTGTGCATATCGTTTTTTGCGAGCCCTGATATGCACCGGAAGCAATGCAGAAATGAATAAAACAGGAGAATAGAAGAATGAGCGTACAGGTAGAAAAACTGGAAAAAGGTATGGCGAAGCTGACCATCGAAGTATCAGCGGAAGAGTTTGACAAGGCTGTGGATACAGTTTATAAGAAACAGAGAAACAGGATTCAGATCCCGGGCTTCAGAAAAGGAAAAGCGCCCCGGAAGATGATTGAAAATATGTACGGCGAGGGAATTTTCTTTGAGGATGCGGCGAACGAGCTCATTCCCGGCGCCTATGAAAAAGCCTATGATGAGTGCGAGGAGGAGATCACTTCTTCCCCCGAGATCGACGTGGTACAGATCGAGCATGGAAAACCCTTTATCTTTACGGCGGTGGTTGCGTTAAAGCCGGAAGTAAAGCTGGGTGAGTACAAAGGTGTTGCGATCGATAAGGTTTCCGTGGAAGTGACTGATGAGGAAGTGAGTGCGGAGATCGACAGAGAGAGAGATAACAGCGCAAGGATGGTATCCGTGGAAGACAGAGCGGTACAGGACGGCGATATGACAGAACTGGATTTTGAAGGTTTTGTGGACGGCGTTGCCTTCGAGGGCGGGAAGGGTGAGAACTATCCGCTGACCATCGGTTCCGGCGCTTTCATCCCCGGCTTTGAGGAGCAGCTGATCGGCGCGGAATTAAATAAGGAAGTGGAAGTGAAAGTAACCTTCCCCGAGGACTACAATGCGGAGCACCTTGCCGGAAAAGACGCCGTATTCAAATGTACCGTAAAAGAGATCAAGGTAAAGGAGCTGCCGGAGCTGGACGACGAGTTTGCCTCCGAGGTTTCCGAGTACGATACGCTGGAAGAATATAAGGCGAACGTCAGAAAAGGCCTGGAGGAGAGAAAAGCAAAACAGGCTAAGGATCAGAAGGAAGATGCGGCAATGGCGGCAGTTGTAGAAAACGCCGAGATGGAGATCCCGGATGCAATGCTTGCGACAGAGCAGCGCCAGATGCTTGACCAGTTTGCCCAGAGGATCACGATGCAGGGCATGCAGCTGGAGCAGTATATGCAGATGACCGGCTCCACCAGAGAGGGCATGCTGGAGCAGTTAAAGCCCCAGGCGGAGACAAAGATCAAATCCAGACTCTGCATGGAAGCTGTTGCGGCGGCAGAGAACATCACCGCTTCCGAGGAAGACTACGAAGAGGAAATGAAGGTGATGGCGGACGCTTATCAGATCGAGGTGGACAAGGTGAAGGAGATGCTCGGCGAGAAGGAGAAGAAATCCATCATGGCTGACATCGCTGTGAGAAAAGCTATCGAATTTGTGGCGGAAAATGCGGTAGAAAAAGAAAAAACAGAGGAATAAACAGAATAAATCATGACGCAATGCTATAAAATTTGAAGGATCGGATTTTATAGCATTGGTTGTCTAAAGAGATATCTTAAAAAAGGTTGAAGTTTTTATAAAAAAACCGGAAAAGAGGAAAGGCTATGATAAAAAATTATTTGACACCTTACGTTATTGAGCAGACAAATCAGGGCGAGCGCTCCTATGATATCTATTCCCGCCTGTTAGCGGAGAGAATCATCTTTCTGGTAGGAGAGGTGGACGATTCTATGGCGGCTTCCATCACGGCGCAGCTCCTTTATCTGGAGGCGATGGATACGGAGAAGGATATCCAGATCTATATCAACTCTCCGGGCGGTTCCGTGTCGGCAGGGCTTGCAATTTATGATACAATGCAGTACATTAAATGTGATGTGTCCACCAACTGCATCGGACTTGCGGCAAGCATGGGATCCTTTATCCTTGCAGGCGGCACGAAAGGAAAACGGTTTGCGCTGCCCAATGCGGAGGTGATGATCCATCAGGTGCTCGGCGGCGCTCAGGGGCAGGCTACGGATGTGGAGATCACCACAAAGCATCTGCTGCGCACGAAAGAGAAATTAAACCGTATGCTGGCGGAAAATACCGGCAGGGATTACGAAGTGATCTGTGCGGCGACAGAGCGTGATAACTGGATGAGCGCGCAGGAAGCGGTGGAATTCGGTATTATTGATAAAGTAATGACAGACCGCGAGAAGGATGCTGAAGATTCCAAAAAAGACTAAAATGTGGAAATGAAGGCGGGAAAGGGATCAGTAGTAAATGGCAGGAAAGAATAATGAAAACAGAGTGAGATGCTCTTTCTGTAATAAGACTCAGGATCAGGTGCGAAAGCTCATTGCCGGTCCAAATGGTATCTATATCTGCGATGAGTGTGTGGATATCTGTGCCGATATTATTGAGGAAGAGTACGAGGAGGAGGCGCCGGTATCGGAGGAGATGGAGATCAACCTCTTAAAGCCGGTGGAGATCAAGGAATTTCTGGACGATTATGTGATCGGCCAGGAGGAGGCGAAAAAAGTACTGGCTGTCTCGGTCTATAATCACTATAAAAGGGTATTGGCGGAGCAGGGACCGGAGGATGTGGAACTGCAGAAGAGCAATATCATCATCGTAGGCCCCACCGGTTCCGGTAAGACCTATCTGGCACAGACACTGGCAAAGATCATCAATGTACCTTTTGCGATCGCGGATGCCACAACGCTGACGGAAGCGGGCTATGTGGGCGAGGATGTGGAAAACATCCTCTTAAAGCTGATCCAGGCGGCGGACTACGATATCGAGCGGGCTCAGTACGGCATCATCTATATCGATGAGATCGATAAGATCACAAAGAAGGGCGAGAACGTTTCGATCACAAGAGATGTGTCCGGCGAGGGTGTGCAGCAGGCGCTCCTCAAGATCATTGAGGGAACGGAAGCCAGCGTACCGCCTCAGGGCGGCAGAAAGCATCCCCATCAGGAACTGCTCCAGATAGACACGACGAATATCCTGTTTATCTGCGGCGGCGCTTTTGACGGGCTGGAGAAGATCATTGAGACAAGGCTGGACCGCAAGTCCATCGGGTTCGGGGCGGAGGTTTCCGCAAAGAAAGATATCTACGGAAAAAATTCTCTGCTGAAGGAGGCGACGCCGCAGGATCTGGTGAAGTTTGGGCTGATACCGGAGTTTGTGGGACGTATGCCCATCAATGTGGCGCTGGAGGGGCTGGATGAGGAAGCCTTAAAGCGGATACTGAAAGAGCCGAAAAATGCGCTGATCAAGCAGTATAAGAGACTGTTTGACTTAGACGGTGTGGAACTGAACTTCGAGGAGGATGCGGTGGATGCCATCGCAAAGATGGCGATGGAGAGAAAGACCGGTGCCAGAGGGCTTCGCTCTATCATGGAGCAGGCGATGATGGATGTGATGTACCGGATTCCTTCCGATGAGACGATCGAAGAGTGTATCATCACAAAAAATGCCGTGGAAGGCAAGGGCGGACCGCTGGTGCTCCACAGGGGAGAGAGGCTGCGGGAAGCAAATTAAGCGGCGATATAAGCAGGAAAGCGTAAATAAAAGGGGGCGGTCAGGAGTTGGTGCGCCCTCTTATTTTATTGAAAGAAAAGTGAACCTTTTGCGGATATTGATGTATCTTAAGAAGGGGAATATCTTTCACAGTTTATGATAAAATGAGGTTTAGGGAATGGTTATCAAAAAAGTGGAACTGGAAACGGTATGCGGTATCACCAGCACGTTTCCGAAAAATACAAAAATGGAAGTTGCCTTCGCGGGCAAGAGCAATGTGGGAAAATCTTCCCTGATCAACGCGATCATGAACAGAAAGTCGCTGGCGCGCACCAGTTCCCAGCCGGGGAAGACACAGACCATCAATTACTATAATGTGAACGATGACTTTTATCTGGTGGATCTGCCGGGATACGGTTATGCCAATGCGAATGTTTCGGTGAAGGAAAAATGGGGAAAGATGATAGAGAGGTATCTTCATACTTCGGAGATGCTGTATGCGGTATTTTTGCTGATCGATATCCGGCATGAGCCGGGGAAAAATGATAAACAGATGTATGAATGGATGACGTCGCAGGGGTATTTCCCGATCATCATCGCGACAAAGATGGATAAGATCAACCGGAGCCAGATACAGAAACATGTGAAAATGGTACGGGAAGGGCTGAACGCGCCGAAGGAGACCATCGTGATCCCGTTTTCCTCCCAGACAAAGCAGGGACGGGATGAGATCTATGCGCTGTTGGATGATATGCTGGCATCCTTCGCGGAACCGGAATGAGGGAGAATATGATGAAACAGGAGACAAAAGCTTATTGTAAGGCATTTACGAATATTGTACTGGCGTTGATCGGGCTTGTTTTGCTGATCACGGTGGTGCCGAGGCTGCTATCATTTTTCATGCCCTTTGTGGTGGCGTGGATCATCGCGCTGCTGGCGAGCCCGATGGTAAAATTTTTGGAGGATAAGTTGAAGATCCGGCGGAAGGCGGGGACAGTCTGCGTGATCATAGCGGTCATCGCGCTGATCATCCTGATCGGCTACGGTGTGGCGGCGTTTCTGATCGATCAGATACAGGGACTTTTGCATGACCTGCCGGATATATGGGAGGGCCTGCAGGCTCAGATCGATGAGATCAGCCGCAGTTTATCCAGACTGTTTGTGTCACTTCCGGCGGATGTACAGGAGAGCTGGGCCTACTTTTTTGAGAATGTGGAAAATTTTCTCGGAGAGTGGGTGGCAAGCCTTGGCAGTCCCTCCATGTCCTGGCTGGGAAATGTGGCGAAGCAGCTTCCCAATCTGTTCGTGGCGATCATCATGTGTCTTGTGGCGGCCTTTGCGTTTACGGCGGAACGTGCCAACATGCGTAACTTTATGCAGGATTATATGCCGGAGACCATGAAAAAATACTGGGATATGATCCAGGTGAGTTTATCCAGCGCGGTGGGCGGTTATCTGAAAGCGCAGCTTAAGATTGAGTTCTGGATCTATCTGATCCTGACGGCAGGGTTGTTTATCCTGCGGATCAGTTATGCGCCGGTGCTGGCGATCTTTATCGCGATACTGGATTTTCTGCCGGTGTTCGGGACAGGGACGATCCTGTGGCCCTGGATCGTGTTTGAGATTCTGGGCAGGGATTACAGGCTTGCCGTCGGGCTGGCGGTCATCTGGGGCGTTTCCCAGATCGTGCGGCAGGCGATCCAGCCGAAGATCATGGGGGATTCCATGGGGATGCATACGCTGCCCACGGTATTTCTGCTCTATATCGGCTATAAGGTGTCCGGAATTTTCGGAATGATCGTGGCGGTGCCGATCGGTATCATTTTTGTGAACATGTATCAGGCGGGGGTGTTTGACACGATCGTGAACAGTTTCCGGATCCTTGGAGCCGGGCTCAAGCGCTTCCGGCATCTGACGAAGGAGGATATCAGGCTGGCTTACCATGAGCCGGGGGAGGAAGAGGATAGCGACGGGGGAGCTCTGTGAAGCGGGAATTCGCTCTTGAAAGAAAAGAGGGAACGTGTTACTATCAATTACAATTAAGAGAAAGAGAGAACTGTATTGATGAAACGAACTGCTGGCATTTTGCTTCCTGTATTCAGCCTGCCGTCCCCTTACGGCATCGGCTGTTTTTCCCGGAGCGCTTATGATTTTGTGGACTGGCTGAAGGCTGCGGGGCAGACCTATTGGCAGATCCTGCCCCTGGGCCCTACGAGCTATGGGGATTCTCCCTACCAGTCCTTCTCCACCTTCGCCGGGAATCCCTATTTTATCAGCCTGGAGGCGCTGATCGAGGAGGGTGTGCTGACGAAGGAGGAATGCGAGGCCGCTGATCTGGGAAAGAAGAAACAGGATATCGCATATAAAAAGCTCTATGAGAACCGTTACCCGCTGCTGCGCAAGGCTTATGAGCGGAGCCGTGTCACCGAAAATCCGGCATATCTGCGTTTTGTGGAGGAGAACAGCTGGTGGCTTTCCGACTATGCTCTGTTTATGGCGGTGAAATCCCGTTTTGACGGCGCGGCATGGACCGAGTGGGTGGAGGATATCAGGCTCCGCTACGGGTATGCGATGGATCATTACAGGCGGGAATTATATTTTGAGATCGAATTCTATCAATATCTGCAGTATAAGTTTTTTGAACAGTGGTATGCGTTAAAGGAGTATGCGAACAGCCAGGGCATCTGCATCATCGGAGATATTCCCATTTATGTGGCGATGGACAGTGCGGACACCTGGGCGAGGCCGGAGCTGTTTCAGCTGGACGAGCAGAACATTCCTACCGCTGTGGCGGGCTGCCCGCCGGACGGCTTTTCCGCGGACGGCCAGCTTTGGGGGAATCCGCTCTACCGCTGGGAATATCACCGGAGCACCGGCTATGACTGGTGGATCTCAAGGCTTTCCTACTGTTTCCGATTATATGATGTGCTGCGGATCGATCATTTCCGGGGGTTTGACGAATATTTTTCCATTCCCTATGGCGCGAAGACCGCAAAAGACGGACACTGGGAGATGGGCCCCGGTATCGATCTGTTCCGCCATGTGGAGCAGCGTCTGGGCAGGCGGGAGGTTATCGCGGAGGATCTGGGGTATGTGACGGATTCTGTCCGGGAGCTCGTCAGAGAGAGCGGCTTTCCGGGTATGAAAGTGCTGGAGTTTGCTTTTGATTCGCGGGATTCCGGTTCGGCGAACGACTATCTGCCCCATAATTACATAGAAAACAGTGTGGCGTATACGGGAACCCACGACAATGAGACGATCACCGGATGGTTTCAGTCTATCACCGGGCAGGAACGTCAGATGGCGAGAGATTATCTCTGCGATCACCTGACGCCGGATGAGGAGATCTACCGTCCCTTCATCGCGCTGATCATGCGGAGCAGGGCAAAAGCCTGTATCATTCCGCTGCAGGATTATCTGGGGGACGACAACCGCAGCCGGATCAACAAACCTTCCACAGTGGGAACGAACTGGCGATGGCGCGTTACGGAAAAACAGCTTTCCGCAAAGCTGCAGGAGGAGATCCGCAGGACTTCCATGCGCTACGGGCGGATGAACTGGACATAGCGGAAATCATTGCGGTCAACTCTTTTCGAGGGTTGGCCGTTTTTGTTTGTGCAAAATAGCCAAAAATCATATCTTTCTTTTTTGCATATTCCCGAAAATAGGATATATGAAAAATTTTCCTTGCAAAATTTCTTTGACAAGGGTATCATGTAATTACATCGGAAACGTTTCCGGTAACGGTTCTGGTAGCGTTTTCAATAACAATCTATTTATAAAAACAGGAGGATACCAAAAATGAAAAAGAACAAAAAGTTTTTAGCACTGGCTCTTGGCACGGTTCTTTCCCTGTCCATGCTGGCAGGCTGCGGAGGCAGCGGTGACAGCGCGGAGGCTCCGGCAGCGGAGGGCGGCGAAAGCGCAGAGGCTCCGGCAGCGGAAAACAGCGGCTCAGGTTCCGTTTACTGGCTGAACTTCAAGCCTGAATCCGATGAAGTATTACAGGATATCGCAGCAACTTATAAAGAGCAGACCGGCGTGGATGTGAAGGTGGTTACAGCGGCTTCCGGTACATATTCCCAGACTCTGCTGTCTGAGATGGATAAATCAGCTCCCCCCACATTGTTCGTTATCGGGAACCAGGCGGGCGTAAGGGACTGGACAGACTACGCGCTGGATCTGGCAGGTACACCGATCGCAAATGAATTAAGCACAGACGCTTACAACCTCTATGATGAGAACGGCAAGCTGGTTTCCATCGGCTACTGTTATGAGTGCTACGGCATTATCGTAAATCCCGACCTGATCGAAAAAGCAGGCCACACGATGGATGAGATCAAGAACTTTGAAGGACTGAAGGCAGTGGCAGAGGATATCCACGCTCGCGCAGGCGAACTTGGCTTTGACGCATTCTCTTCCTCCGACATGGATGATTCCTCTTCCTGGCGTTTCACAGGACATATGGCAAACCTTGAGTATTACTACGAGCAGGAAGGCAGCACCTGGACAGAGTGCCCGGCGACGATTTCCGGCAAATACCTGGATAACTTCAAGAACCTGTATGACCTCTGCATCAACAACAGCCTGACAGACCCGAAAGAGCTGGCAACCGGCGGCCATGATGCGGAAAACGAGTTCAAGACAGGACAGGCGGCATTCTTCGTAAACGGCTCCTGGGAATATGAGGCAGTGAAGGCAGATGTACCGAATGCTACAATGATCCCTTACTACTGCGGCGTTGAAGGCGAAGAAAAAGCAGGTTTAAACTGCGGCACGGAGAACTGCTGGGCGATCAACAGCAAGGCATCCGAGGATGATCAGAAAGCAACGATGGACTTCATGGTTTGGTGTGTAACAGATCCTGATGCTTCCCGTAAGCTGGTAGATACATTCGGCGTTATGCCTTACAAGCAGGCTGCAGAGTCCACAAACGGCTTCCTTGCGGCGGCGGATCAGTATACGGCTGACGGATGTTATGTCATGAACTGGGCAACCAACTTCCAGCCTAACGTTGATTCCTACCGTGCTACCCTGGTAAGCGCTCTGAATCAGTACAATGCGGATCAGTCCGATGCAAACTGGGAGACAGTACGCACCGCTTTTGTGGATGGCTGGGCAACAGAATACAACGCAGTAAACAATTAATATATAATATATAACGAATATGAAACAGGCGGCGGGGCGGGCATTTAGCCCGCCCCGTTCAGCGAAATATCCAAGACCGGGGGTTGGTACCATGAAGAACAAGAAAAATACCAATAGTAATTCCATCAAGAAGGCCACCAGGCGCTGGGGATTTTTATTTTTAGGCCCTGTGCTGATCGCTTTTACCATTGGTTTTATATGGCCTTTTATTCAGGGAATATGGCTGTCTATGTGCCAGTTCCGCCTGATTTCCGACGCAAAGTTTATCGGATTTGACAACTACGTTAAGGTGTTTCAGGATGCATCTTTCCGTCATGCATTCTGGTATACAGCCATGTTCGCTATTGTATCGCTTGTCATCATCAATGTGCTGGCGTTTATGGTGGCATATATTTTGACATTGGAGATCAAGGGCAGCAACTTATTCCGTACCGTGTTTTTTATGCCGAACCTGATCGGCGGTATCGTGTTAGGTTATATATGGTCCATGATCTTTGACGGCATTCTCGGCCGTTATCAGACCTCCATCCTGCTGGAGAGTAAATACGGCTTCTGGGGCCTGATCATCCTGATGTGCTGGCAGCAGATCGGTTACATGATGATCATTTATATCGCGGGACTGCAGAATGTGCCCGGGGATATTCTGGAGGCGGCCCGTATTGACGGCGCAACTTCCATGCAGACTTTATTTAAGGTGACGATCCCCAATGTTATGAGTTCTTTTACGATATGTATGTTCCTTTCTCTGACAAACGGCTTCAAGCTCTTTGACCAGAACCTGGCACTCACCGGAGGGCAGCCCTTCGTGATCCAGGTGGGCGGCACGACGATCAAGACGACAGAGATGCTGGCGCTCAATATTTACAATACGTTCTACAGTTCCAACACCACATCGCAGGGCGTGGCGCAGGCAAAAGCGGTTGTTTTCTTCGTCCTGGTGGCGGGGCTCGGCCTGCTCCAGTTGGGCTATACACGTAAAAAGGAGGTACAGCAGTGATGAGCAAGAACACAATTTCTGCCGCAAACAGGCACAAAACGATCCTTTCTGTCATATTAGCCGTGGTCAGTATCGTCTATGTACTGCCGGTGCTGGCAGTGGTGATAAACTCTTTTAAGCAGAACACTTTTGTAAAGACCGATACTTTTGCGATTCCCACAGGGGAGATGAGCGCCGGCTTTGATAACTTTATCAAGGGCATGACTTTCGGTAACTATCCGTTTATGAAAAGCGTGATGTACAGTGTTGTGATCACATTGCTTTCCACATTTCTGATCCTGCTCTGTACTTCTATGGCGGCGTGGTATATCGCCAGAGTGGATTCGGTTTTCTGCCGGGCGATCTACTTTCTGTGCGTGTTCTCCATGGTCGTACCGTTCCAGATGGTGATGTTCACACTGTCGAAGACGGCGGATAAGCTGCGTCTGAATACACCCTGGACGATTCCGGTCGTCTATCTGGGCTTTGGAGCCGGGCTTGCCATCTTTATGTTTGTGGGTTTTGTGAAGGCGATCCCGCTGGAGATCGAGGAGGCGGCGTCCATCGACGGCTGCGGGCCGGTGCGGACGTTCTTCACGGTGGTCGTGCCCATGTTAAAGCCGACGATGGTTTCCGTGGGCATTCTGGAGATCATGTGGGTTTGGAATGACTATCTGCTGCCGGTGCTGGTACTTGATATCAACGAATACCGTACGATACCGATCCATATTCAGTATCTGAAGGGAAGCTACGGTACGGTGGATCTGGGTGCCACGATGGCGCTGATCCTGATGAGTATCATTCCGGTTATCATCTTCTATCTCGCCTGCCAGAAACATATCATCAAAGGTGTGGCAGCAGGTGCGGTGAAAGGTTAATGAAGTAAACAATATTCCGGTTTCCGCGGGCGTGCCCCGGGAACCGGAAATGAAGGGGGCAGAAATGACCATCAGGGATATTGCAAAGTTTTCCGGCTGCAGTGTAACGACGGTGTCAAGGGTACTGAACGATCATCCGGATGTCAGTGAGGAGACGCGCCGGAAGGTGATGACTGTTGTGGAGCAGTACGGGTTTATGCCGAACGCCAACGCGAAACATTTGAAAAAACAGTCTGACAGCAGTATTGCGATCATCGTCAAGGGAACAAAAAATCTGCTGTTTGCAGATCTGGTAGAGGAGATCCAGACACTCTTGCTGGAGGCGGGACAGGATGCCGCTGTCTACTATCTGGATGAGGATGCCAACGAGGTGGCCTATGCGCTGAAACTCTGCAGAGAACGCAGGCCCCGGGGATTTTTATTTTTAGGCGGTGATCTGGAACAGTTTCGCGGGAATTTTGCGCCGATCACGGTTCCCAGCGTACTGCTGACGAACAGCGCGGAAGAGCTGGGATTTGAGAATCTTTCCTCGGTCACGACCGATGATGAGCAGGCGGCGGAACAGGTGATCGACATGTTAGTGAGCCTGGGACATCGCAATATCGGTGTGCTGGGCGGAAATTCATCCAGTTCACAGATCAGTTACCGGCGTCTGATGGGGTGTAAGAGAGCATGTGAGCGGCTGCATATTCCGTTTGATCTGGAACAGCAGTGCGAGCAGTGCCGTTATTCCATGCCGGATGCCTATGCTGCGGGCGAGCGGCTGCTGCTCCGCAGGCCGGACCTGACGGCGGTCTTCGCACTGAGTGATGTGATGGCGCTTGGCGCGATCCGGGCATTTTGTGATATGGGAAAACGGGTGCCGGAGGATATTTCAGTGGTGGGATATGACGGTGTTGTCACCGGACAGTATTCTTTGCCGAGGCTGACGACGATCCGACAGGATACGAAACAGCTTGCGGAACAGGGGGTGGATTCCCTGCTTCGGGCGTTTATGCGCAGCGGGCATCCTGTTCATAGGGTGGTGCCGTTTCAGGTGGTGGAGGGGGAGAGTGTGGCGAGGATTTTGTAAGGCCGGACGTCTTCAGGGAGCATATATATCCTGCTCAGACCCGCTTCCGCTTGAAGAAAAACGCAGCGGTACTAGGCTCGTGAGGAACCTCGCCAAGTGCCGGCGTTTTTCTACAGTCTTCGCAGGATATATATGCTCCCTGAAGACTGGTAGTGGTATTAATAAAAAATATATATAATCTGCAACATTTCCTTAGAAAAATGACACAACTTTGATGCAAGTGTGGTGTAAAATTTTATAAAGATAAAATGCGGTGATTTTCCCGTCGGAAATAGGATATCAATGAGGGTGGTAAGCACCATAGGATATTTATCGGGAAAACAGGATATAGGAAACACAGACATCAAGAGGAAAGAGCAGGACGGATTTTTGAATAAGATACTGGTTGTAGAAGATGAAGAAGCGATCGCTAATTTGATCAGGATCAATCTGCAGCATGCGGGTTATAGCTGTGAGGTTGCAAATGACGGGAATACGGGGGCGGACATGCTGGAGAAGAACAGTTATGATCTGTGCCTGTTTGATATCATGCTGCCCGGGATCAACGGGTATGAGCTTTTGGAGTATGCGAAGAGTTTGAATATGCCGGTGATCTTTTTATCGGCGAAGGGTGAGACGATTGATAAGGTGAAGGGGCTCCGGCTGGGGGCGGATGATTATATCACGAAGCCTTTTGAGATCATCGAGCTTTTGGCGCGGGTTGAGAATGTGCTGAGGCGGTTTCATAAGGTGGAGCAGGATATCAGCATCGGCGATCTGGAGATCAATGTGGTGGCGCGGACCGTGAAGAAGGGCGGAAGGGACATTAATCTGACCTGTAAGGAGTTTGATCTTCTGCTGTTGTTCATGAGAAATCCGGACAGGGCATTGTACCGGGAGATGATCTATGAGCAGGTCTGGGACAGCCCTTATATGGGGGATAGCCGGACCGTGGATCTGCATGTGCAGAGGCTGCGCAGGAAAGCGGGGCTGGAGCAGCAGATCGAATCGGTATACAAGGTGGGCTATCGGTTCAGGAGCAATCTGTTATGAAGCTATTTTGGAAACAGTTTACGGCGATCGTGTGTCTGCTTGTGACACTGTTTGCGGTATTCGGTTGTATTTTTTTACAGACGTCTTTTCAGATCATGCTGGAGAGAGAGAAAGAGCGGGGACTGGAAGAATGGAAAATGTTTCAGTTCGCGCTTTTAGCGTCTATGGAAGCTTTACCGGAGGGATATCCGATCGAGAACGATGTTATGACAGAGATGTCAGAAACCATCGAGGACAGTATCGGGAATCAGGAGAACGGTATTGCGCTTTACAATGAGCAGAGACAGCTTATCTACAAAAACGGGATGTATTACGGGGCGCTGATGGCGGAGAATATCGGGACGGAGCGGGCGATGTGGCGGCTTACCAACACCGAGGCGGGACATTATCTGGAAGCGCTCTCTCAATTGAGGAGCGGCAGCGGCACCTACTATCTTGCATTCGGCAGGAATATTCAATATGTGTATGACGCGAGGGACAGGCTTTACGAGCAGTACCGGGGTATGGTACTGCTTGTGATCGTGCTGTCCGTTCCTGTTTCCTGGTTTCTGGCGTACCATTTTACAAAACCGATCCGGCAGCTCATGAAAGCCACCAGGGATTTTGCCAGGGGAAATTACCAGAGCCGGGTGGAGGTGAAGGGCGAGGATGAGCTTGCCGGGCTGATGATGGAGTTCAACAGGATGGCGAGACGGCTGGAGAAGAGTATCTGGGATCTGGAGGATGCGGCAAGGCGGCAGGAGGAGTTCACGGGGGCCTTTGCCCATGAGCTGAAGACGCCGCTGACTTCCATCATCGGTTACGGGGATATGCTGCGCAGCATGGAGCTGTCGGAGGAGGAGAAGCGGAGTTCTTCTGATTATATCTATAAACAGGGAAAGCGGCTGGAGAGGCTTTCCCTGAAGATGATGGAGCTGGTGCGGGTGGATAATCAGGGCATCAGTTTAAAGCCTATCAAGACGAGGGAACTCGGTTATGAGATAGAGCGTTTCACAAAGCGGCTTTTGTGGGAGAAGAATGTGATCCTGGAGAGAAACGTTGCGCCGGGGATCATCTACGGGGATCTGGACCTGCTCTGCTCCCTGTTCGGCAATCTGATCGATAATGCGGCGAAGGCCTGCGGCAGAAAAACCTACGGGGAGGGAGAGCAGGCGAAGATTTTGTTTACCGGCAGACAGGAGAAAAAAGGCTACAGTTTTACGATCGCGGACAACGGCTGCGGGATTCCGGCGGATGAGGTCGGGAAGATCACGGAGGCTTTTTATATGGTGGATAAGTCCAGAGCGAGAAAGGAAGGCGGCGCAGGGATCGGCATGACGCTCTGCAGCAGGATCGTGGGGCTCCATCACGCCGTCTGGAAGATCGACAGCAAAGAGGGGACAGGGACGAGTGTTTATGTTTTCTTCCCAGAGGAGGAAGAGGATTGATGGATAAGAGGAAAAAGAGGGGGAAAAGCGCGCCGAAAACAGGAAAAAGAGCGGTTTACGATAAATGGTTTTCGCTGGACAGCCTGATGGGGAAGAGCCTCTGTGTCCTTCTGGTGATCATCCTGACGGTGGGAGCATTTCTGGCGCCTAAGATGATCAATAATCTGTACGATGCCGGGACGCTGATGCAGATCACCTACACGGACATGGATCTGAGCACTTACGTGGTGCCCTACACCAGTTTTCCGGAAAAGATCCTGGCGATAGCCCAGGCGAAGACGGCGGGGGAGAGGATCGTCGTCCTGCCGGCGGAAGCGGGGGATGAGAAGGTCAGTGATGATGCGCTGGTCGATATCGTAAATGAGGAGATGGAACGGACAGGGGCGGTGTTTCTGTTCAGTGAGGACTGGTGGAGCGAGCTGACACAGGAGAATCTTGTCTCGAGACAGAAGGTGACAGCCTATGCGCAGGCGCAGCGGAACGCACAGGAGAGCGGCAGCGGGCGGGAGATGGCGCCGATCCAGTTCTGGCTGCTGTCCTTTGAGATCACGGAGGAACAGAAGCTGGAAGTCATAAGGGATGTACTGTATGAGGATTATGATGCTGTGCCGGATGAGGATAAAGTGAGGATCGAGCAGGAGATAAGCATACTGCTTGCGAAAGACAATATCTGGAAGTACGCGACGGACCGGCTGATGGTCTGTATGGATGCGGAGTTTTATAAGATCTACGGGATGGCGGCGTCAGGGGATATGGAAAAGATCATGAACATCTACGGGCGGGATCTGCCGGATCTGTTTCGGATGGAAGTACATGAGTATACGGATAAATACGGAAATGTCATAGAATCGAGGACGGAGACAGGCCCGGGTGAATGGACGGACATGATCATGTATCTCACGGATCAGAATGCGGCGGACTGGGCTGATTACTGGGAGGTGACGCCGGAGAACAGGAGTATCTATCTGGATATTCCTGGAGAGATATCGGGATGTCTGGCGTTTCTGGATGATCAGGAGGAGGCACACAGTGCGGAGGCGGATACGGATGATGCGGGCGCAGGCAGTGCGGCTGATCATGCCATGTCGGAGGAGAGCGTTGCGGAGATGATCGAAGGGACGGATATTTATATCGCGAAGTCCGCGGAGGAGGTTCTGGAGGCCGACAGGATCGGCGGAAATGGAAAGGAGATACTATTGGAGGTGGGCATCAGAGCCGGATTTGACGAGGCGGATAACAGCGTCTGGATCTTGAAGGCGGGCTGCAGGGAATTTTTTGAAATGATGCAGTTTTGATGCAGATTTGTGGAAAGTCTGATACACGGGACCGGTATTCTTGTCTTATAAAATGTAAGAGGACAGCGGAACAGCCAGTATAGGATCAGGGATGATATATTGGCAGGGACTTACGAAGGATGAGGGCAGGAATATGGGAAGAACGATATATCAGGATATGTATGAAGGCAATGCGGCAAGGCAGATAAGGGAAGGTTACGGAGAGCCGGTTTATAACAGGAGCAAAAAGGCGGCAGAAAGCCGGAGCCGGCAGATGGAGCGGAGGGAGCCCGGGTATGGCGGTGGAAGTCGGTACATGGAAAACGGCAGGCATCAGGCTGTGTGGAAGGAACCGGTTCATGAAGGCAGAAGCCGGAGAACGGGAAACGCCAGACCGGAAACAGTGCGAAGAGAGCCGGTTCGTGAAAGCAGGAGAACATCAGGAGACAGTGCGAGAAAGTCCGCTCAGAGGAGAAAGAAAAAAATACAGCGGAAGATCCTGAGGGGACTGTGCTTTTACTTCCTGTTGGCAGGGGTTCTTGCAACCTGTTGGGTGATCATCAGCTTTTTCTTTGGAAGAGAGGAAAAAGTGCATGCGGAGGGGACGCGGCAGGCAGATGGCGGAATGGTTCAGGATGCGGCTTTTGCGGAAGGTTTCATGGAGGAAGAGGCAGGCTCCGGAACGGATGGAACGGGAAGCGGGGGGGCATCTCTGGAGGTCACGCCGGAAATACGACAGGAGTGTCAGGAATTGTATGCAGGACAGGAAGATCTTCTGATCCTGGTGAACAAGGACAATGAACTTTCCGCTTCCTACAGCCCCGGGCTGCACAGTATCTGTAAGGGAAGGCTGGAAGCGGCGGATGTGCTCTATGATGATCTCTGCGCCATGCTGGAGGCAGGGGGAGATGCGGGGTATCAGTACTGGATCGCTTCCGCCCACCGGGACAGGGCATATCAGCAGGGGCTGGTGGATGAGGATGTGCAGAAATATATGGCGAAAGGCTATTCCTATGAGGCGGCGCTTCAAAAGACTTACGAATATACAATGCCCGCCGGGCAGTCCGAGCATGAGACGGGACTGGCGCTGGATATTCTCTGCTCCACCAACACGATCATGGATGAGAGCCAGAAAGGGGAGCCTGGTAACCAGTGGCTTGCACAGCACTGTCACGAGTATGGATTTATCCTGCGCTATCCGGAGGATAAGGCGGATATTACGGGTATTGAGTATGAACCCTGGCATTTCCGCTATGTGGGCAGGGAAGCGGCGGCTTATCTGACGAAGATGGGATGGACGCTGGAGGAGTATTATGAGGTGCTGAGAGGAGGAGTGTAAATTAGAATACTGGTTGAACCATGACATGGAAATTTTATATCTGCCAGATCATATATTTTATATAAATTCCTTGTGAAACTGCGCAAAAACGGATATCATGGAAGTAGCTGTATAACAGGGGGATCAGACTATGAGCATGGAGATGAAAAGGAAACTGCAAAAAACAACGCTTCTGGCATTTAAGATCGCGGTCGGCTGCGGCGCTGCCATTTACATTGCGGAGGCACTGCATCTGCAGTACGCGGCTTCCGCGGGAACGGTTACGCTGCTTTCACTGCTTGTCACAAAGTGGGACACCGTAAAGTTTTCTTTTGTCCGGCTTGGTACATTTTTCCTGACAACGCTTCTGGCGTACCTGCTCATGCCACGGATGCACAGCGAATGGACTGCCTACGGGATCGTTATTTTTGTTATAGTATTCATCTCGGCACTGCTGGGCTGGAATTCCACTCTGTCCATCAATGCGGTGATAGCCTCCCATTATATGACAACACTGGATTTCAGCAGGGAGTTTCTTTACAATGAATTCATGCTGGTGCTGATCGGTGTTGTCATTGCCATTTTCCTGAACCTGTTCCATCTGTACAGGAATCAGAAAAAGGATCTGAGGGAGGGGATGCGCTATACGGAAAAGACGCTGCAGGCGATTCTGCTGGAGCTGACAAATTACCTGCTGGGGAAACAGCAGGTGTTGAGCCACAGCGTCTGGGAGGATATCTGTACGCTGGAGAAAAAACTGCGGGAACTGATGGAGGAAGCAAGGGAATACCATAATAATACGTTTGAGGCCCATCATGATTATTATCTGGATTATTTTGAGATGCGCCTTGAGCAGTGCCGCATGCTGGACAGCCTGCATGCGGAGATGAAGCGGATCAGGATGATGCCCAGACAGGCAAAGGTCGTGGCGGAGTATATGACCTATCTGGCAGATCGGATCTCGGAAAAAAATATGCCGAAGGATCAGCTGGAGAATCTGAACCAGATCTTTGAGGACATGAAGAAGGAGGAACTGCCGGTATCCAGGGAAGAGTTTGAGAGCCGGGCTCTCCTGTATCATATCATGATGGATATCGAGGAGTTTTTGAAGTTTAAGATCTCTTTTGTGGAGAATCTGAGTGAGAGACAGCGGGAGGAATACTGGGAAAAGGCCCAGGCGGGCTGAGGCATGGCGATCACAGGATCACTGTAAAGGTGCTCCCTCCTCCCGGCGTATCTTTCACGAGAAGCTTTCCATGATGGGCATGGACGATCTCGGCGGCGATACAGAGCCCTAAGCCGAAATGTCCTTTTTCACTGCGGGATCGGTCTGCGCGGTAAAACCGTTCAAAGATATGCTCCTTCTCGGCATCCGGGATGCCGGGACCGTTATCTTCCACTGAAATAAAAGTGTTTTTCCCGTTAAAGGTAAGCGAAAGGCGGATTTTTCCGCCGGCGGGCGTGTAGCTTACGGCGTTGTGCAGCAGAATGGAGAGAACCTGGATCATGCGTTCTTTATCACAGGAAACGGCAGGGACCGCTGTTTCCGGCAGAGTGATGGAGAGCGCAATATTTTTTTCCGCGGCAACAGGCTGAAAAGCTTCAAAAAGATTTAAAAGCAGTGTGTCGGCCTCCGTGGGAGCAGGCTGGATAGACCAGCTTCCGCTGTCGGCGGTGGTCAGAAGGAGCATGTCATCGATTAGTTTGGACATCCGCATGCCCTCCGACCGGATGGCGTCCAGAAAGTGTTTTCGCTCGCCGCCTGCGGCTTTGCCGGAGGCGGAGGCGCAGGAGAGGATCACGGCGAGGGGCGTGCGCAGCTCGTGGGAGGCGGAGGCGATAAACTGTATCTGTTTTTTCTGGTTTTCCTCCAGAGGCTTTAAGATCCTCTTTGTGAAATGCCATGCGAAAAAGGACAGGGCGATCACAGCGAGGATATTCAGCAGGGCGAACAGGAACCGCTGGCGGTTGATCTGTGCCTGGAGCGCATCCAGAGGCGCCAGTATGATGATCTGGAGAGAGCCGCTGCTGCGCTGTGCCACTGCGACACAGGCATAGAATTTTCTGCCGGAATCGTCCTTCGGGGCGAAGAGAAACTCCGTGTGATAAATGTCGGAAAATACATTTGTGTAAACCGGTCCTGGGGAATTCTGCCAGAGAGCCCATGCTTCCTGAAACAGGTCTTTTTCCTCTTGAGATTCCCGCTCATTAAACAGGAAAGGGACGCCGTTGTCCGTGATATGGATCTTGTATTTTCCGTTATCCTCCATTTTGGTGAGCCATTCGTGGGTGATCACAGTCTGGTGCTCCAGATTGGTGATCAGGGTGTTCATATCGTTCTGAAAGGAAGAATAACTGCTGTTTTTTAATCCCTGTTCTGAAATATAGAGATAGCACAGGGACATGGTGAGCAGGATGAAGGCTGTGATGCTGCCGCAGAGAACGGCAAGGCGGAAATGTACTTTTTTAAACATGGGCGGTTCCTTCCATCTGGTAGCCGACGCCCCGGATCGTGCGGATCGAAACACGGCTGCCCACAGTTTTTAAACGTCTTCGGAGAAAATGGATATAGTTATCCAGATTACCGTCCTCCACATCGCTGTCAAGCCCCCAGACTTTCGTGAGCAGCAGTGTGCGGGGGAGAGGCTGGTTCGGGCTGCGCAGGAAAACTTCGAGAAGATCGCCTTCCCGCCTGGACATACTGCAGGTTCCTTCCGCGCCGGTCAGGGTATTTTCCTCCGGGCGGTAGGTGATGTCCCCGAAAGAAAGTTCGTCTGTCAGCGTCATTTTGCGGGGGCGGCGGGTGATACAGCGTATTCTTGCCATCAGCTCTTCAAAGGCAAAGGGCTTTACCAGATAGTCGTCGGCGCCCAGATCAAGCCCTGTGACTTTATCGTCCAGCGTACCGAGGGCGGTAATTAAAATAACGGGCGTCTGGTTATTGCTCTTGCGCATTTTAGAAAGAACTTCCGTTCCGCTGAGGTAGGGAAGCATCCGGTCGAGCAGGATCAGATCGTGGATATTCTGCTCGATATAATAGAGCGCTTCCTCGCCATCGGAACAGGTGTCTGTCAGAAAGCCTTCTTTTTCTAACTGGAAGGCAAGGGATGTTTTCAGTTTTTCGTCGTCTTCTACCAACAGGATTCTCATGGAAATACCTCTTTTTTTAGGATTTACGAGCTTTGCGGCAAAGTTTACTTTGCTCGCTATTTTATTCAAATATTATAGCAGAAGATCCTTTAAAATATCTCTAAATTTTACGGAAATCTTTTTTAGTTGCCGTTTGAAAAATAAAAAAGTTTAGAGAAAACTTAGAGGATAGTCTGCTATGATGCAGTTGTAAGGTCGCGAAAGCGGCTTTGTGTGGAAAGTCATGACTTGCTGTGAAGAAAAAGTATAAAATATCGAAAAAGGTTCAGGAGGACAAAAGAGAATGAGAAATATAAGAAAAAGATTACTTATAACAGGTGTTATCATTGTGGTGGGACTGAGCGCTGCAGGATGCGGTAAAACGACGGAGGAGGCGCCGGATGCGGAGAATCCGGGACAGGAGGCAGGCGCCGGCGATGAAGGTCAGTCGGGGGAAGATATTTCTTCTCTGCGCTATATCCCGGAGGGAGAAGGGGATCTTCTTGGTGATATCTGTGAAGTCGGCGATATGCAGTTTACGGTGACGGAGATTTACACGGAGAACCTGGACGATGGTATGGTTATGGCCAGCATAGCGCCGGAGGCGGAGGAGGATGCGTCAAAGATCACAGTTGTCTATGACGAGAATACAGTATTTGAGAAACAGAAGATCTGGAATGGCGGCGCAAACCATGAGGAGAAACCCGCAACGGCGGCGAATCTGCAGGAAGGATTTACGGCGGAGATGTGGGGAAGCTATGAGGGCGATGTGTTCCATGCGACAGCGATCAAAATCGTGGAGGTTATATTGCAGTAACAGAGAATATGCACAGAAACGAAAAGGTATAGTGTGAAAAATGAATTTTCATACGCGAATTTGTGCCTGCGGCCCAAAGTTCGCAGGCTGTGGAAAGGGCATGGATATTAATATGAAAAAATTCAAAAAATGGACGGCGTTATCCTGTGTCGGAGCGATGGCGGTATCGCTCCTTGCAGGCTGCGGCGGGAAGGATAACGCGAATGAACTGACCATACCGGAGGCGAAAAAGGAAAACACATCGAAAACGGAGGCAGATAATGCGGAAAAGAGTATGGGGCGTTATCTGGAAAGTGAGATCACGGTGCCGGAGGAGGTGAGCGTTATGAGCAATTATCCTCTTGCCTATCTGCAAATGATGGAGGACGGCGCTCTGGAGATCGCGGAGTCGGCGGCGGGGAAGTATATTTCAGCGGATAACGGGGAGAGCTGGGAGTATGCGCAGTGCCCCTGGAAAGATATTCTCTATCATGCTTCCATTATGGATATCGCGTTCTCTCCGGACGGGGCGGCGGCGCTGATCTATATGCCCCATATAGACGAGGAAGACGGAGCGGAGGAAACGGGTTCCGGGCAGGAAGCGGATCAGGAGGATAGTTCGGTAGAGGGCCAAGCGGCGGAGGATTCCGCAAAGAAAGATGACGGATCCGGGGAAGATTCTGCGGCAGAGGATGAGAGCGGTGTGGAGATCGGATCGGTGTCAGATCTGGCGGATCTGGTATATAAGTATATCTATTATGATGCGGATCAAAATGCGACAGAACTGGATCTGGAGCAGGAGGTCGGGGAAGGATGCCGAAAGTTCGCCTTTGACAGACAGAGCAGGCTCTATGCGTGCATGGGCGACGGGAAGGTTTACCGGATAGATCCGGCGGACGGTTCCCGGAAGGAATTGTTCGAGGTGGAAGGGGTTCTTGATTTTATCTGTTTTACGGAAAGGTATATGATCGGGTTCAGCACCAGAAGTGAGGTTGTGATCTACGATCTGGAAAATGAGATACCGGCGGAGAAGGATAAGGTGCTGGAGGATTTTATCAGCGAAAATCTGGGACTTTCCATCGGTAGTATCGACAGGGGGCACAGCATTATCGCGACAGCAGGGGAGCAGGCGGACGTCATCTATTTTGCTTTTGATGGCGGGCTCTACCGGCATGTGATCGGCGGGACGGCGATCGAGCAGGTTATCGACGGGGCAACGTCCTCCCTCGGTGATCCCAGTATGACGCTGATGGATATGGTGATGCTGCCGGACAATGAATTTGCGGTACTCTACACCGATGCGAAGCTGTATCGGTATACCTATGATCCGAATGTGCCGACGGTGCCGGAGGAGCAGATCAGGGTGTACAGTCTTGTGGAAAACTATTCCATGCGTCAGGCGGTGAGCCTGTTTCAGAAAGCCCGTCAGGATGTGTATGTCCGATACGAAGTCGGGATGTCCGGCGAGGACGGCGTGACAAGAGAGGATGCGATACGGAACCTGAATACAAAGATCATGTCGGGGGAGGGACCGGATATCCTGCTCCTTGACGGACTGCCGCAGGCTTCCTACGAGGAGAAGGGTATCCTGGCGGATATGAGCGGGGTGATCGATTCCCTGAGCAGCGAGGATGCGCTGTTTCCGAACATTGTGGAGGCGTGCCGGAAGGACGGAAAGATCTATACGCTGCCGATCCGGATACAGCTTCCGATGATGGCGGGCTCTAAGGAGTATGTGCAGAGCATAAGGGATATGGAGACGCTGGCGGATGCTGTGGAGGCGATGCGGGAGGAAAACCCGGAAGGGGCGATCCTTGGGCCAAAATCCGAGGAACAACTCTTGTATGTGCTTGGGCTTACCTGTTCGGCGGCGTGGACTGACGATGAGGGAAACATTGATGAGGAGGCTCTGGAGGAGTTCCTTACGGCGGCGACGCGGATCTGGCAGGCTGAGGCTGCCGGGCTGGATGCGGACTGGCTGCTGGAGGAGCGCAGCTACAGTGAGTATTTTTCCGGGGAAGGCAGGTATTATGCGACGCTCTCCAGCATGGCGATGGATATTGCGATGAAGGAGACACAGTTTGCGATTGGGAAGGTCTACCGGGTGGATTTTGATTATGCGACATTGACCTCTCTGGCAGAGCTGATCGGCGGGGAGTTTGATATCGCGTCGTGGAACGGCCAGGTGAGCGGCGGGTTTATTCCGGACGGCCTGGCGGGTGTCTGTGCAAATTCCGCAGATCGTGAGACGGTGGTGGAATTTTACAGATTTTTATATGGAAGGGAGCTTCAGGATATGGATCTCTCCGGCGGGCTGCCCGTGAATATGGCTTCCTTTGATACCTTCCGGGAAAACCCGAGGGCAGGCGTCGTGGAGGGAGACGACGATATTTCCGGCGGGATCGGGATATCCAACGAGTCAGGGGATTATTTCAGTCTGGATATCAGGTGGCCGAAGGAGGCGGAATTCCAGAAGCTGAGAGAGATGGTGGAATCCGCTTCCCGGATCAGCACCGGGGATGCCACGATAGAGCAGGCTGTCTATGAGATCGGGCCGCAGGCACTGAAAGGAAATATGACGCCGGAGCAGGCAGTAAAGGAGATCGTGAAGAAGTCAGCGATCTATCTGGCGGAGTAAGAAATATGGGGAGATATGAAAATGTATTATAATAGAAGGAAACAAAGAAAAATAGCATGCGTTATGATACTTTTAAGTCTGTTACTTTTGGCAGGCTGTGGAAATACAGAGGAGAAAAAGGGCGGGGAGAATGCGGAAGAGGGCACAAATGCGGGCGGTATGGGCAGGTATGTGGAGGATATCAGGGAATTTCCGGAAGAGATCAACCGAAACGGCGGGCTGAATATGCTGGAGGACGGTTCCATGACGATCATCAGCTATAACAGCGGGCTGTACCGATCCGTGGATCAGGGGGCAAGCTGGCAGCAGGAGGAGACGGCGTTTTTCCCGATGATGCAGGGGGTATACGCGCTCTCGGCGGTGATGGCGCCGGACGGAACGGCTGCGGTCTCCTGCTCGGGGGAGATGCCGCAGGCGGCGAGGGAGATGCTCTCTTCGCCGCTGCCGGACGACTGGAGCGGAAATTATTGTATCTTTGCTTTTCCCGACGGGGACATAAAGGTGGTGGATTTCGGATTTTCGCAGGAGGACGGGAGCTGTATCAGTTCCTTTGTCTTTAAGGAGGATGGCAGGCTGTTCGCCGGGGATATGAGCGGCAGGATCTACGAGGTGGATATGGAGCATGAGAGCCTGAAGGAGCTTTTTGTGATGAACCGGGAGGCGGGGTATATCAGCTTTTGCGGCGATATCCTGATGGCGGCGGGAGCGGATAAGCTGTATCTGTATGACCTGGATAAGCGGGAGATGCTGGCGCAGGATACGGTGGCGGATGCCTTTTTGAAGAGTGCGCTGGCGGACGGGACGGTGCGTTATACCGGAGGCGGTTATCCGCTGGCGGTGTTCGGCGGGGAGGAGGAGATCATCTATATCGCCTGTGTGGACGGACTGTACCGGCATGTGCTGGGAGGCAGTACGATGGAGCAGATCATTGACGGGGCGCTCAGTACCTTCGGGGATGGTGTCTCCATTTACAGCGCGAGGGCGCTGGAAGATCAGGAGTTTCTCGTGCAGTTTAGTCCTTCCGGCGGCCTGGTGCGCTATCGTTTTGACGAGTCGGTGCCTTCCATGCCGGATCAGGAGATACGGATCTATTCGCTGGAGGAGAACAGCAGTGTCCGGCAGGCGGTGACCGCCTATAAAAAGGTGAAAACTGACATGTACGTCAGATATGAGGTAGGGATGAAAGGCGAGGACGGCATAACAGCGGAGGACGCCGTAAAGCGGCTGAATACACAGATCTTATCCGGCGAGGGGCCGGATGTGATCATACTGGACGGCCTGCCGATGGATTCCTATGTGGAAAAGGGAACGCTGGCGGATCTGAGCGGTATGATGGCGGAACTGGAAGAGGAGGGCGCGTTGTTTTCCAATCTGACGGAAGGGTTCAGACAGGAGGATGGGAATATCTATGCGGCACCGCTCTGCATCCGGGTGCCTGTGCTGGCGGGGGAGAGTGATGTGCTGGAGCGCATAGAGGATCTGGAGAGCTTTGCCGGGGAGATGGAGGCGCTTCGAGCGGAATATCCCGGGGGAGGACTGCTGGGGATCTATGACGCGGAGGCAATGCTGAGGCTTTTCGGTATGGTTTCTTCTCCCGCATGGACAGATGAGTCAGGGCAGATCGACCGGGAGGCGGTAAAGGACTTTTTGACACAGACGGACCGCATCTATAAGGCAGAGCTTTCGGGGGCATTGCCGGAGGAAGTGGAGAGAATGGAAAAGATCGATGAAGAATTGCAGCAGTACGGCGCAGATCCGGTGGAAAATAAAATGGAAGCCTGCCAGAATGTGCTGGATATCAGATGCGGCTATGCAAGGCTTGCCTGCGGATACCTGGATGGCATCCAGCTCTGTCTGGATAATGTGACGACTGTTATCGGACTGGAAAATAACATGCGTTATCAAATTTTCCCGGGACAGATGCAGGATGTATATCTGCCGAGGACGATGGTGGGCATCAGTGCGGAATCGACACAGAGGGAAGCTGCGGAGGAATTTGTGAGATCCATGTTTTCCCTGGAGGTACAGTGGGATATCTGGGAAGGTTTTCCGGTGAATCAGGCGGCTTTTGCGGAGAAATTTGACCTGCTCGGGGCAGGGGAGGAAAACGGCAGTATGACGATGGTGAAAAACGACGGTTCGGAGGAGGAGCTGGTACTTCACTGGCCGGACGAGGCGCAGGAGGAGGAGTTTACAGAGCTGGTGCAGGGATTGAAAGTGCCGGCGGCGGGAAATGAATGGCTGAAGGAACTGGTGTATGAGACGGGCGTGAAGGTGCTGGAGGACGAGGTAAGTGTGGATGAAGCTGTCGAGGAGATCGCGAAGAAAGCGACAATTTATCTGGCGGAGTGAGAACAGGGAAAGCCATGCATGGGCCGCCTTTCTGCTACCCAGCTTTCTCGGTGTGACAGTGTTTGTGTTGATCCCCTTTCTGGATGTGGTGAGGCGTTCCTTTGTGACGGCGGTGACGCAGGAGTGGTCGGGGATCAATAACTACCGCAATGTATTTAGTAATCAGGCTTTCCGCCTTGCCATACATAATACGGTGCGCTTCACGGCGGTGTGCCTGCCGCTTTTGATCGGGCTGGGGCTTTTTCTGGCTCTCTGGCTCAGCAGGTTAAAGCAGATACAGCTGATCAAGTCCCTCTTTCTGTTTCCGCTGGCGATGCCCGCGGCTACGGTGGTGCTGATCTGGAAGATGGTGTTTTCAAGGCAGGGATTTCTGGACGGCCTTCTGATCGGGCTGGGAATCCTGCCGGAGGGGACGCTGTTTGATTTCATGGGAACAGGGGCGTCCTTCTGGGTGCTGGTGTTCAGCTATGTGTGGAAGAATCTGGGCTACACGATGGTGCTCTGGCTGGCGGGGATCTTCGCCGTGCCGGGGGATATGTGCGAGGCGGCGAGAGTGGACGGGGCGAGTGAGGGGCAGGTTTTCCGCAAGGTGATCTTTCCGAATCTGAAAAGTTCCCTCTACACGATCACGGTGCTGTCCTTTTTAAATTCCTTTAAGGTGTTCCGGGAGGCATATCTGGTGGCGGGGTCCTATCCCCATGAGGATATGTATCTGCTGCAGCATCTGTTCAACAACTGGTTTGTCAATCTGGAGCTGGATAAGATGGCTGCTGCCGCGGTGTGCGTGGGGACGGTGTTGTTTCTGATCATTCTGCTGTTGCAGAGATTGTGGAAGGCATGAGGCCCTCAAGGATAAAATGTCGGGAATGGAGCAGGAATCTTAAGGCGGGAAGAGTATCTGATACAGCAGTGAAGATATGGCTGAGAAAATCAAAAAATCTGCAGGGGAGAAGAGATGATTTGATGAGAAAAAAATTACAGAGAGCTATAGTAAAAATGATCTTACTGGCGATGGGCTGTTTGTTTTGTGCGCCGGTACTGTTTCTGCTCAGCGGTTCGATCATGAGCAGATACGAGCTGACGCAGAGCCTCCTGCCCATGGTGGCGGATCAGGAGAAGCTGATCACATGGGTATTTTTTCCGAGGTATCCGACTTTTGAGCACTATGCGCGCATCCTGTTTCAAACGCCCCAGTTTTTTGTGGTTTTCTGGAATTCCATGAAGATGGTATGTCTGATACTGGCGGGACAGTTTTTTATCGCGGTGCCGGCGGCGTGGGCTTTTGCGGTCTACTCCTTCCGGGGAAGAAAATTTTTGTTTACTTTATACATCGTACTAATGCTGATGCCCTTTCAGGTGACGATGCTTTCCAGCTATCTGGTGCTGAATCGCCTTCAGCTTTTGAATACCCACGGGGCGATCATTCTGCCGGCGGTATTTTCGGCGTTTCCGGTGTTTCTGATCTATCGGGATTTCTGCAATCTGCCGAAGGGGCTGATCGAGGCGGCGAGGATAGACGGAGCCGGGGAGTGGATGATCTTCCGGAAGATCGGGCTGCCCCTTGCATCCGGCGGTATTTTATCGGCGGGGGTGCTGGGCTTTCTGGAATACTGGAGCCTGATCGAGCAGCCGATGGCGTTTCTGGAGGATCAGACGCTGTGGCCGCTGTCTTTGTATCTGCCGGAGATCGGGATCGAGCAGGCGGGGTATTCCTTTGTGGCGGCGGTGATCACGCTGATCCCGGCGGTGTTTGTGTTCCTTGCGGGACGGGAATATTTAGAGCAGGGTATCACGGCGTCGGCGGTCAAAGGTTAGTGTGAGAAAAGTCTGCTGTGCAGACTTTTCTCACACAAGAGAATGCCTGAAATACGGCATTCTCCGCACAGGTTTGAAATTCCGCAAAGCGGAATCATGGCGATTAGGGTAGGAAAAGAGGTTTCGTTTCTATGGAAATTTTAAAAAAACAGAAAAAAGTATTGACCATATTCGGTATTTTTCTCGCCTTCATGTTCGTCTGCACGCTGGTCTCCAGAGCGGTTTATGCGTCGAAACTTCCACAGGTCAGCGTGGCAACGCCGGGGCGTATGGCGATCGGGCATAAAGTGGATGCGGAGGGGATCGTACATCAGGGACGGGAGTATGCGGTGAATGTGCTCTCCGGGCTGCGGGTGCGGACGGTCTATGCCCATATAGGCGATAAGGTGACGACGGAGACGCTGCTTTTTGAGATCGATATGGAGGATCTGGAAAAACAGGTGCGGGAGAAGGAACTTGCCATCAAAAAGCTGCAGCTTCAGATAGCGGATCAGGAGAAGAACCGGGCGCTGCAGGATCAGAAGGATGAACTGGAGAATATCAGGGCGCAGGAGGATTATGAGACGACAGCACAGGAGGAGCAGGTAAAAACTGACCGTGCGGAGCTGGAAAAAAAGCTGGCGGAGCGGGATCTGAAGGAACTGAAGGATAACCCGGTGCGGGTGACGCCGGAGGCGGAGAGAAAGGCAGCACAGCAAAGGTATGAGGAGTGGGCGAAGGAGGCGGAGAGGCTTAAAGGTGTCATGGAGCAGGCGAAACAGAAGCTGGAGGAAGCGGAGGAGCGTGTGAAGGAACTGGAGGGCGCTGCATCAGGGGCGGCTGTGCAGACAGGAACAGAAGATGGGCAAAATGCATCGGATGCTTTGACAGCTGCGGATCTGGAAGCGGCGAAAAAAGCACAGGCAGAGGCGCAGGATGCTTATGAGAAAGCGAAAGAAGTTTACGATGCGTATATGAAAACACCTGTCACGAAACCCGATTACAGCGCTGAGGATGCGGCACGCTCCGCCTGGGAAAAGGAAAAACGCGCACTGGAGGATGCGGCAAACGCGGCGGCGCTGGCGGAGATGGATGCGAAGGCGGCACAGGAGAAAGCGATGGAGGAGGCAGGGCGAAAACTGGAGGATGCAGAGGAAGAAGGGCTTTCCGACAGTTCTCCGGAAATGAACCGTCTGGAACTGGCATCTCTGCAGGAGGAACTTTCCGCTTATAAAAAAGTACTGGAGGCGCAGGGACAGGTGTTTCCGGAGGCGGACGGTATTGTCACAAAGATTCAGGTAAATCCGGGCGAGCGGGTGCCGGACGGGGCGGCGGTGGTCTATGCGGATCTGTCGAGCCCCATGCAGTTTTCCGTTTCCCTCACAAAGGAGCAGAAAAAATATGTGAATCAGGGGGATGTGGCAAGATTATCTCTGGGAAGAGAAAAGGGGAAGGAATATCAGGTGGATTATATCGCGGAGAATGAGGCGAATCCGGAACTTTATGAAGCCCGTATCCTTCTGGAAGAAGGCGTGGGAACGATCGGGCAGAGCGGAACCTTTGAGGTGGATGCCCAGTCGGAAACCTATTCCTGTTGTATTCCGATCGCCGCTCTGCGGGAGGACGCCAACCACCGGAAGTTTGTCTATATCGTCAGTGAAAGATCCGGTATTCTCGGGAAGGAGCTGGCGGCGGAGGCGGTCTACGTGAAAGTGCTGGATCAGAATGATTCCTATGTGGCGATCGAGGAGGGCGTGATCGACTCGGAGACGGAACTGATCACGGATTCCACGGAGGCGATCGAGGACAGGGCAGTGGTGCGGTATAAAGAATAAAGGAGATTAAGAAGAAATAGAAAAGGGATTTGGAAGTCTGGCTTCCGAATCCCTTTTGAGAGTATATTATATGAAGATCAGGTGATCAGTCAGGAATTCGCTATCACCTTGATACTGGATAGTCCTTTCTGTACAGCAGGAACCGCCAGCACGATCAGCGTCAGGGCAGCCTCCACACCCAGATAGGTTCCATTATAGGCAAGGGAGTATGCCGGTGCGCTCATGCCATAGTCCGCGGCGTAGCTGCCGAAGAAGATCATGCCGGAGAGAAAGGCGAAGAAGTAGCGTCCCAGCACACCCAGGAGATAGCCCTTGATCAATCCGTGCTTTTTGTCGCAGAAGATGCCGGAGAGTCCCAGAGCGCCAAAGGCGAAAAGGTAATCGGTGAGCATCTGCGGGATGCTGATGATATAGGGATCTATCACAAGCTGCAGGATGCCGTAGGCGCAGGCTGCCATCATGCCGGTACGCACGCCGAACCAGTAGCCGATCAAACAGACGAACAGCATACTGAATAAAGTGATGGAGCCTCCGAAGGGCAGGTGGAACAGTTTCAGGTAGGAAGTGATCGTGGCAAGCGCTATGGCAGCGGCACAGAGGGCAAGCTGCTTTGTGCTGATGGGCGCTTTGCCCTGTTTTTCCCGTCTTTTCCCGGAGATATAGCAGGCCCCGATCAAAAGGACGAGCAGAACGATTATTAACAGGGCGTATCCCGCGGGGGTGAGATTGAAATAGTTTCCGTTTTCCTGATCGATGATCTCGGTTGCAAAAATAGACATAAAAAAACCTCCTTTGTGGTTTGCCAGGAGGAAGTAGACCGGAAGGGATTACCGCGCAGAAAAATTGACTGAACAAGTCAAATATATCTGTTATGGAATCATTCCGATATGCTTCCCTACGCCGGTATTATCCGGGTCAGGTAATAAGGGTCAGGCAGTGGCGCATTCCTGCGTACAGGCCAGTCTCAGCATTCGCTCCCCTAGCAAAATATATGATGTATTTGTCTGATCCGGAAGGGTCCGGCCGATGGATCCGATCGGCTTGAAACTTCCGAAACTTTTATCAGTATAAAGGAAGTTTGGGAAATTGTCAAACTCCTGATAAAACAGTAGTTTCGGAGGAGATATTGTGATAAACTATGCGTATGGTTCCGGGAGCCGGATAAGGTATCCTGTGTGGAAAATGATATCCGGTGTATAACAGCCGGATCGGGAAAGGAAGAAGGGACGATACGGAATGAGACGTGGAATGCCTGAAGTGTGGGGACTTGTGAAGCCGCTTGTAATATATTATGTCGGATATTATGTGATCCGTATGATCGTGGGGACGCTGCTGGCAGGCGGCGGCATGGCTTTTTTGATGGAGGACGGCGGAAGCATTGTAAACGGGATCGCCATGCTGGGAGGCTGTGTGGCGCTGTATCCGATGATCGAGGAGGAGCGGGAACAGCAGAGGAGAGAGAAAAGGGCGAAGGAAGATACTGGTATAAAAGGGAGAAAATCTGTTTTATGGTACCTTGGGCTGATTGTTTTTGCAGTTTCTTCCGTTGTATTTTTTAATACATTGGTAAGCCTGTCAGGACTTTTAGAGCAGTCAAGTGCCTATCAGGAGGTGGTGAAAAGACAGTATGGTGTTTCTCTGGGAATGGGATTGTTTCTCTATGCAGGAATATCTGCGGTGGTGGAGGAAGGGGTGTTCCGTTTTCTTTTGTACAACAGGCTTTATCGTTCCAGTGGCCGGGTGGCTTTTGGCGTTGTGGCGTCAGCATTTCTATTCGGAGTTTATCATGGGAATATTGTGCAGGGGATTTATGCGTTTATTGTGGGCGTGTTGATGGCACTTACTTATGTTTGCTTTAATGATTTTCTAGCACCAGTGCTGTTTCATGGATTTGGGAATGCAGTTATTTTTCTTAGCAATATGATTCCGGAAGTATATGAAACTGTTTTTTCGCCTGTGATGTTCTGGGGCTTTGGGCTGATTACTGTGGCAGGAAGTGTGTTTTTGATATGGGAAGTAAAAAATGACAAGATGGTTGAAGAAGCTGATAATTTCCGTGCAATCCCTTGAAATCTTAGACAGAAAGGGGTATAATTTGGAAAATACAATGATAATTACTTAATACAGAGACGAAAAGTTTCCGGTGTTATGTACGGCAAAGTTTTGGACTATCTAGGGGGGGTAATGGCCCTCGACATGCCTGGAAACAGCCGACAGGCAGATGCCGACTGAGTCTGAAAACTATCCCGGAGTTTTATGGATAGGAAGGGTGAAGACAGGTGAAGGAGGAAGAAAGTAAAAGGTACGGTAAGAGAAAATGGATGTACTTGCTGGGTGTAGTGTGTGTGGCTTGTATCATGATAGCTGCCGGCTTTTATGTAAGTTATATACGTAACAGCTTGATGAGGCAGACAATTTCTAATGTTCAGACTGTGACACAGCAGCAACAGCAGGCATTTGACAGTTTTATTGATAGAGATCGAGAACGGATTCATAGTTATGCGGATGATTTTTCCAAACATAGTTCTACTGATTTGGAAAATATTCATAGTACATTGGAGATTTTTTGTAGTGTAGATGCACTTTATACGGTTGTGAACCTTGATACAGGAGAATTTTATAACAGTAAGTCAGAAGAAGTCTTTTGTATGGGAGAAGAGGAACTGGAAAATTATCGGGGATTTTCGGGCAGTGGAGTTCGGGAGCCATATATCGGCCTGTATACGGATTCGAAAATGTTTGGCTATTATGAGTGTTTTACTTTTAGCGACGGTGTGAAGGGACTGATCCAGAAGGGATATGAGTCCGACAGAGTTTCGGAGGAATTTACGCTCTCTTTTTATAATGACCAGGGGTTTGCCTACGTTATAAATCGGGGGGGGTGACGTCCTGTTGCGCCCGTTTACGAATATTGATGAAAGATATTATATAGGCGATAATATCTTTAGCATGTTCGAGGGCAGCGAGAGCGGCAGGAAGCAGTCGGCGTCCTTGAAGGAGGCGCTGGATAAGCAGGAGACAGGAGCGGTGGTCTTTCATAACGGGGAGAGAGACTACGTCTATACCTATGTGCCGATAGAAAATGTAGAAGGGTGGTATCTGGTATCCATAGTGCCCGAAGAGGCGATCATGGATGAAGCAAATCAGGTAATAAGCAGTTCTCAGATAGCTATCGTGATCGCGATCGCGGTGATGGCTGTCTTCACAATATTTATTTCCTTTATGTGGGGAGCGCACAGAGATCTTGTACAGAAGGAGCAGGAAAAAGAGTACAAGGAACAGCAGTTCCGCATTCTGGCAAATTATCTGGCTAACAATACGGATGATACATACATTATGCTGAAGGACGATAAACGCAGCATAGAGTATGCCAGCCCGAACTTCGAACGTGTTCTGGGGATATCGGCGGAAGATGCCCTGAAAAATCTGAAGGTTCTGAGCGAGGTGGGCGGCAGGCTGGATGAGATGAGGGAGAATGAATCCCTGAATGCGATAGAACTGGAGCGGGTAGATCCGAAGAGCGGAGAGCGCAAGTGGTTCCGTGAGACCGTTTACTGTGCGTACATACAGGATGAGAGAAAGTTCATCATCTATATTTCCGACAGGACAAAAGACAGGCAGATCCAGAATAATCTGGAGATGGCACTGGATTCGGCGAACGTTGCCAGTCAGGCAAAAAGTTCGTTTTTGAGCAGTGTCAGCCATGATATACGGACGCCGATGAATGCGATCATAGGGCTAGTCACGCTGTTACAGCAGGAAGCGGATGATCCGAAAGCGGTATTGGAATATGCGAAAAAAATTGATGGCGCCAGTCAGCATCTGCTGGGGCTTATTAATGATGTTCTGGATATGAATAAGATCGAAAGCGGAAAAGTAATGCTGAATGCCGAAGAATTGAATCTGGCAGAACTGATCGAGGGACTGAACAGCATTATCCGCCCTCAGGCAAAGGCAAAAGACCAGAACATGGACATCTACACTTCAGGCTTTAAATATGAGCATCTGATCGGTGACAAGATGCGGATCAACCAGATTCTGATCAATATCCTGTCCAATGCGGTGAAATATACACCGAAAGGAGGCAGGATCGAGGTGACGGTGAATGAGCTGCCGCAGATTCTGGAGGGATACAGCCGTATACAGTTCAAGGTGAAAGATAACGGGCAGGGAATGTCCGAGGAGTATCAGAAGGTTATCTTTGATCCGTTTACCCGGGAACAGAATACGAAGACGAACAGGATACAGGGGACCGGACTTGGCATGGCGATCACCAGAAATCTGGTGGAGCTGATGGGCGGCACGATAGCGGTGGAGAGCAGGCTGGGGGAAGGTTCTGTGTTTACCGTGGAGATCGATCTGCGGATTCAGGAAAAAGGAGATGATCTGACATTCTGGAAAGAGCACGGGGTCAGACGGGTGATCGTTGCGGATGATGATAAAGATATCTGTGAAAACGTGGTACGCACCATGGAAAAAACCGGCGTGACCGTAGATTATGTGACGGATGGCGAAGCGGTCATCAGCACAATGCGGGAGGCGAGGGAACGGGGCGAGCCGTATGATCTGCTTTTACTGGACTGGCAGATGCCGAAGGTCAGCGGAATGGAAGTGGCGAAACTGATCCGGGAGAATTATTCGAACAGGATCCCGATCATGCTCTTTACCGCTTACGACTGGGCTGATATTGAAAAAGAGGCTCTGAAGGTAGGGATAGACCATTTTATGCCAAAACCGTTTTTCGTGTCCAGGTTCAAAGAGGCTATTAAGAGGGTGGTTTACAAAAAGCCGGCTGGTCCTCTGCCGGCAGGCCAGCCGGAGGAAAGTGTCGTAAAGAACAGGCATATTCTGGTGGTCGAGGATATAGAGGTAAACAGGCTTGTATTGGGAAAGATACTGAGATCCCGCGGAGCGACGCTGGATATGGCGGAGGACGGACAGGAGGCAGTCAGGATGTTTGAAGCTTCCGAACCGGAAAAGTATGATGTTATTCTCATGGATGTACAGATGCCCGTGATGGACGGTTATCAGGCAACCAGGATGATCAGATCGGGACACCATCCCCGTGCAAAGACGGTTCCGATCATTGCCATGACGGCGAACGCTTTTGCGGATGATGTCAGGGATGCGCTAAATGCAGGTATGGATGCACACGTTGCAAAACCGATCATACTGGAGCAGCTTGAGAGAACAATAAAGGAAGTGCTGGATAAGAAGGAACAGGAGAAAGGGTCGGTATGATGAAAGGCAGAGAAGAACTGGAGAAGCTGGGTGTAAATGTGGCGGAAGGAGTGGACCGTGTCGTGGGCGATGAGGCTCTTTACGAGATGATGCTCGGGATGTTTATAGATACGGTGAACGAAAACAGGATATCGCTGGAGGATTTTGACGGTGATGATATGGAAGGACTGATAAGCCGGGTACATATATTAAAGGGAATGACCGGAAATCTGTCGCTCGCGCCGCTTTTTGACGGTTATGTCGAAATGCTGGGAATGCTGCGCGGCGGCAGGGCAAAAGAGGCAAAAGCCGTGATGGAAAAGATATTGCCTGTTCAGGCAAAGATCATAGAGTGCATTCAGGCGAATCAGGCCTGATAGATAGAACGGCTTATTGCGGGACAGAGGAGAAAAGGTATGGCACAGGAGAAAAAGCGGGTGTTGATCGTAGATGACACCATGGTAGACAGGATCATTCTGAAAAGCATTCTGGAGGCGGATTTTAAGATCTGGGAGGCGGACAGCGGGAACAGGGCATTTGAGTATATTACTACGGGAGGAGAGGATCTGGATGCCATTCTGCTGGATCTGTCCATGCCGCATATCAACGGATTTGATGTGCTGCGGTTTATGCAGGAGAAGGGAATGAATGATATTCCTGTGTTTGTGGTGACGGCGGAGCCCACGAAGGATAACGTGGAAAAGGCATTTCAGTACAAGGTATGTGATTTCATCGGAAAGCCCTTTGACAGGGACGATATACTCGGGCGTCTGCGGTCGAGGCTGGGGATCATTCCGGAATATAATCTTTCCAGGGAGGATCTGCTGGAGACAACGAAATATATTTCGGATCTGGAAGCATTTTACAGGACATACCTGACGAATTTCGGGAAGAGCGACGCAAAGTACAGGGTACGCTCGGATCTGATGCGGATCATGCTGAATACCTACAGCAGAACGCCCCGGGGAGAATACTTAAATCCGGATAATATTTTGCTGGTCAGCAAAGCGGCATATTTCTGTGATATCGGAGAGATGCTGATTCCCGATAACAAACCGATAGACCAGCAGGCGCCGGTGGTCGTCACAAGAAACCGGGAACTCGAGGATAAGCACACGGTTTACGGTTCCAATTTTATCAGGATGAACCGGGCAAAATCCTGTGAGTATTTTGTGGAGATCTGTGCCAGCATGTGTCTTCACCATCATGAGCGTTATGACGGAAGAGGATATCCTTACGGCATCAAAGGAAAAAACAATTCCTTCTATAACCAGATCTGCCGGGTGCTGGATGAGTTTGAGGACAAGCGTTCCAAGTTTTACGGGGATAAGGCTAAACCGATCAAGTTTATCGTCAGGCGTCTGGTGGATGACAATCTGGGTGTGGCTGGGAAGGAGGTGTATGACCTGCTGGAGGAGTGCGAACCATTGATCTTTGACTATTTTCTGTAGGAGAGACAGCGGATGAGCAGCATCAGGGAGTGAATATTATGAAACAGCAAAATACGGACTATTTTGATACAATTCTGATCATTGACGATGACATGGTCAATCGTAAGATATTAGCGAAGATCTTTTCGGATACCTACGGAATACGGGAGGCTGCGAACGGAAGCGCAGGGCTTTCGGAGGTGTTGACGGACCGCCAGCGTTTCTGCGCGATCCTGCTGGATGTAGTCATGCCCGGTATGAGCGGTATCGAGGTTTTACGGCACTTAAAGAAGATGAAGATACTGGAGGAGATCCCGGTATTCCTGATCACGGCGGAGTATCAGGACGAGATAGAAAAAGAGGCTTATCAGCTCGGGGTGATGGATGTCATATTAAAGCCTGTGGTGCCTTACATGGTGCGGAGGCGGGTGGAGTCGATCATCGAGCTGTTTTCCACCCGGAAAAGCCTGCATGATGTGGTGCAGGCACAAAAATCCGAACTGCTGGAGCAGGCGGACCGGATCAACCAGTTAAACAGAGGCATGATAGAAGCGATGGCCACGGCGATCGAATTCCGGAACGGGGAATCAGGGAGCCATGTAAACCGTATCTATACCATCACAAAATTTATGCTGGAAAATACGGAGTTTGGAGAGGGTATCAGCCAGGAGGAGATAGACAACATCTCCCTTGCGGCTATCATGCATGATGTGGGGAAGATTTCGGTGCCCGATATGATTTTGACGAAGCCGGGAAAGCTTACGGCGGAAGAGTATGAGGTGATGAAGCTGCATACCATACAGGGGGAAGTTCTGCTTGAGAAGATATCCCAGCTGCGGGAGAACAGTGTCTATAAATATGCATGCGATATTGCCCGCCATCATCATGAACGCTGGGACGGAAACGGATATCCGGACCATCTGGCGGGAGATCAGATATCGCCCTGGGCGCAGGTTGTTTCGCTGGCCGACGTATATGACGCGCTGAGTTCCAAGCGTGTTTACAAGGATGCTTTTACAAGAAGCAAGGTATTGGAGATGATCTGGGCGGGAGAATGTGGTGTATTCAATCCTCATCTGCTGGACAATTTCTTTGAGGTGGAGAAGCATATCAGCGAGATATATGAGGCAGTCGGATGATTTTTCTGCTTTACAAATAAAAAATTTTGGTGTATAGTGGTACTCGAAAGTCGCAAAGGAGCGTAAAAAGCTTACTTTGCGACTTTTTTGTATTTAAATCTGGAATGGAGAAGAGCTATGTTTGATGCAAAAATGCCGGCGGAGAGGGCGCCGCTTTACAGGGAAGAATTTGAACATGATAACTGTGGTATCGGGGCCTGTGTCAATATCAGGGGATTGAAGAGCAGGGATACCGTGGAGAATGCCCTGAAGATCGTGGAGAATCTGGAGCACAGGGCAGGGAAGGATGCGGAGGGAAAAACGGGGGACGGCGTCGGGATCCTGACGCAGGTACCCCATAGATTTATGCGGAAGGTGACAAAGCCTTTAGGTATCCGGATTGGCGGCGAGCGGGAGTACGGTGTTGGCATGTTCTTTTTCCCGCAGGATGAGCTGCAGCGGAATCAGGCGAAGAAGATGTTTGAGATCATCGTGGAGAAGGAGGGGCTGGAGTTTCTGGGCTGGCGTGATGTCGCTATCTTCCCGGAGGTGCTGGGGAAGAAAGCGGTGGAATGTATGCCTCATATCATGCAGGCCTTTGTGAAAAAGCCCTTTGATGTGGAGAAGGGGCTCGCCTTTGACAGAAAACTCTATATTGTCAGGCGGATATTCGAGCAGTCCACGGATGTGACCTATGTGGTTTCCTTATCCAGCAGGACGATCGTCTATAAGGGGATGTTCCTTGTGGGGCAGCTCCGGACGTTTTTTGCGGATCTTCAGGATCAGGATTACGAGTCTGCGATCGCTATCGTGCATTCGCGGTTTTCCACGAACACGAATCCATCTTGGGAACGGGCTCATCCGAACCGGTTTATTGTACATAACGGGGAGATCAACACGATCCGCGGCAATGCGGATAAGATGCTGGCGCGGGAGGAAAATATGGAGTCGGAGCATCTGAAGGATCAGCTCGGCAAGGTGATGCCGGTGATCAACGCTTCCGGTTCGGATTCCGCGATGCTGGACAATACGCTGGAGTTTCTGGTGATGAGCGGGATGGATCTGCCCCTTGCGGTGATGATCACGATTCCGGAGCCCTGGGCGAACAACAGGACCATGAGTCAGAAGAAACGGGATTTTTATCAGTATTACGCGACCATGATGGAGCCCTGGGACGGTCCGGCATCCATCGTGTTTTCCGACGGGGATGTGATGGGGGCGGTGCTGGACCGGAACGGCCTGCGTCCCTCCCGGTATCTGATCACAAAAAATGATACTTTAATACTGGCTTCGGAAGTCGGGGTGGTGGATATTCCGGCCTCCCAGGTGCTGGTAAAGGAAAGGCTTCATCCCGGGAAGATGCTGCTGGTGGATACCGTGGCGGGCAGAGTGATCGGGGATGACGAGATCAAGGAGCACTATGCGTCCCGAGAGCCTTACGGGGAATGGCTGGACTCCCATCTTGTGACGCTCCATGAGCTGAAGATCCCGAATCAGAGGGTGCCGGAGTTTTCCGAGGTTGAGAGACAGAAGATGCAGAAAGCTTTCGGATATACTTATGAGGAGCTCAGAAACAGCATTTTGCCGATGGCGAAAAACGGTGCGGAGGCAACGGCGGCTATGGGGATAGACACGCCCCTGCCGGTGCTCTCCTCGGCGCACCATCCGCTGTTTGATTCCTTTAAGCAGCTCTTTGCGCAGGTGACAAATCCGCCCATCGATGCGATCCGAGAGGAGATCGTGACTTCCACCACGGTCTATATCGGCAAGGACGGGAACCTGCTGGAGGAGAAGCCGGACAACTGCACGGTATTGAAGGTGCAGAATCCGATCCTGACCAACACAGATATTTTGAAGATCAAAAACATGCGCCATGAGGGATTTCAGGTGGGTGTAGTGCCGATCATCTATTATAAAAATACCAGTCTGGAGAAGGCTGTGAACAGGCTCTTTGTGGAGGCGGACCGGGAGTTCCGGAAGGGGGTCAATATATTGATCTTGTCGGACCGGGGCGTGGATGAGAACCATGTGGCGATTCCTTCCCTGCTGGCGGTATCGGCGCTGAATCAGCATCTGGTGGAGACGAAAAAGCGCACCAGCGTGGCGGTGATCCTGGAGTCGGCGGAGCCGAGGGAAGTGCATCATTTTGCAACCCTGCTGGGGTTTGGCGCCTGTGCGGTGAACCCTTATCTGGCGCAGGAGAGTGTGAAGGAACTGATCGAGAACCATATGCTGGATAAGGATTATTATGCGGCGGTGGATGACTATAACGATGCGGTGCTGCACGGCATCGTGAAGATCGCCTCCAAGATGGGGATTTCCACGATCCAGTCCTACGAGGGTTCCAAGATCTTTGAGGCAATCGGCATTGACAGGAGTGTCATTGATACTTATTTTACGGGGACGGTCTGCCGGGTGGGCGGGATCACCCTGAAGGATATCGAGAAAGAGGTGGATACGCTGCATTCTATGGCCTTTGATCCGCTGGGGCTGGAGAACGATCTGTCTCTGGACAATCCGGGACATCATCAGATGCGCAGCGGCGCGGAGGAGCATCTGTACAATCCGGCGACGATCCATACGCTGCAGGAGGCGACAAGGCGGGGCGATTATCAGTTGTTTAAGCAGTATACGGCGATGGTGGATAACGAGGAGTCGGTGCGGAACCTTCGCGGGCTGATGGAGTTTCGGTATCCGAAGAAGGCTGTGCCGCTCTCCGAGGTGGAGAGTGTGGAAAAAATCGTCACAAGGTTTAAGACGGGGGCGATGTCCTACGGTTCTATCTCCAAGGAGGCGCATGAGACATTGGCGATCGCGATGAATCATCTGCACGGCAAGTCCAATACCGGGGAGGGCGGTGAGGATGAGGAACGGCTGGTAATCGGGCCGAACGGGGAAAATAAGTGTTCCGCCATCAAGCAGGTGGCGTCCGGGCGTTTCGGCGTGACGAGCCGTTATCTGATCAGCGCACAGGAGATTCAGATTAAGATGGCGCAGGGCGCGAAGCCCGGGGAGGGCGGACATCTGCCGGGGAGCAAGGTGTATCCCTGGATCGCAAAGACAAGGCATTCCACGCCCGGCGTGAGCCTGATCTCACCGCCGCCCCATCATGATATTTATTCCATTGAGGATCTGGCGCAGCTGATCTATGATCTGAAAAATGCCAACAGGCAGGCGAGGATCTCGGTGAAACTGGTTTCCGAGGCGGGCGTCGGCACGGTGGCGGCAGGCGTGGCAAAGGCGGGGGCACAGGTGATTCTGGTGTCCGGCTATGACGGCGGAACCGGTGCGGCGCCCAGGACTTCGATCCACAATGCGGGGCTGCCCTGGGAGCTGGGGCTGGCGGAGACGCATCAGACGTTGATCCAGAACGGGCTGCGGAATAAAGTGCGGATCGAGACCGACGGCAAACTGATGAGCGGACGGGATGTTGCGATTGCGGCGATTTTAGGTGCGGAGGAATTCGGTTTTGCGACGGCTCCTCTTGTGACCATGGGCTGTGTGATGATGCGGGTCTGCAATCTGGATACCTGCCCGGTGGGCGTGGCGACCCAGAATCCGGAGCTGCGGAAGCGTTTCCGCGGGAAACCGGAGTATGTGGAAAACTTTATGAGATTTATCGCGGAGGAACTGCGGGAATATATGGCAAAGCTGGGCGTGCGCACGGTGGATGAACTGGTGGGGCACACGGAGCTTTTGAAGGTGCGGGAGAATCTGCCGGATCGGTTAAAACAGGTGGATCTGAGTTTGATCCTGCAGAATCCCTATGAGAGATCCGGCGGGAAGTGTATTTTTGACCCGAAGCAGGTTTATGATTTCAGGCTGGAGAAAACGCTGGATATGAAGGTATTGCTGGCGAAGCTGGGGAAGGCGCTGGAAAAAGGAGAGAAGGGAACGCTGGAACTGGAGGTTTCCAATACGGACCGATCCTTCGGAACCATTTTCGGTTCGGAGATCACGAGAAGATACGGCGAAGGGATGGAGGAGGACAGTTATCGAATCCTGTGCCACGGCGCAGGCGGGCAGAGTTTCGGCGCGTTTATCCCGAGAGGGCTGACGCTGGAGCTGGAGGGCGATTCCAATGATTATTTCGGCAAGGGACTTTCCGGCGGGAAGCTTATCGTCTATCCGCCGAAGGGCAGTACCTTTAAGCAGGATGAGAACATCATTATCGGCAACGTGGCACTGTACGGGGCGACCTCCGGCAAGGCTTACATATGCGGTGTGGCGGGAGAGCGTTTCTGCGTCAGAAATTCCGGTGCGCAGGCGGTCGTGGAGGGCGTCGGTGACCACGGCTGTGAGTATATGACGGGCGGCAGGGTTGTGATCATCGGCAAGGTGGGCAAGAACTTTGTGGCGGGCATGAGCGGCGGCGTTGCTTATGTGCTGGATGATGACAACGATCTGTATACGAAGATCAACAAGGCGATGGTTTCTTCCTATGAAGTGACTTCCAAATATGATGTGATCGAGCTGAAGGAACTGATCAAGGAGCATGTGGTGCTGACCGGTTCGGTCAAAGGAAAGGAAATACTGGATGATTTCGCGGCGTATCTGCCGCGGTTTAAGAAGATCATTCCGCATGACTATGAGAGGATCCAGAAGATGATCGTGCAGATGGAGGAGAAAGGACTTTCGGCGGAGCAGGCACAGATCGAGGCGTTTTATGCGAGTAAGAATGGGAGGGCTGAGTGATGGGAAAACCGACCGGATTTTTGGAATATGAGAGGGAGACGGCGAAGGCGGAGGAGCCGAAGAGCCGGATACGGCATTTTGATGAGTTTCATGAGCATCTGCCGATGGAGAAGCAGCGTCTGCAGGGGGCGCGGTGTATGGACTGCGGGGTGCCTTTCTGTCAGTCGGGGATGACGCTGGCGGGAATGACGAGCGGGTGTCCTCTGCACAATCTTGTGCCGGAGTGGAATGAGCTGGTCTATACGGGAAACTGGCAGGAGGCCTACAACAGGCTGCATAAGACCAATAATTTTCCGGAGTTTACATCCAGGGTGTGCCCGGCGCTCTGTGAGAAGGCATGTACCTGTTCTCTGGACGGGGAGGCGGTCTCCACAAGGGAGAATGAGTATGCGATCATAGAGAATGCTTACCAGAAGGGATATGCGGCGGCGAGGCCGCCGAAGGTGCGGACGGGAAAGAAGGTGGCTGTGGTGGGCTCCGGGCCTTCCGGGCTGGCGGCGGCGGATCAGCTGAACAGACGGGGACATTTGGTGACAGTGTTTGAGCGTTCCGATCGTGTCGGCGGGCTTTTGATGTACGGGATCCCGAATATGAAGCTGGAGAAGCATATCATCGAGCGAAAAGTGAAGGTGATGGAGGAAGAGGGCATTACCTTTGTGACCGGTGTGGATGTGGGAAAAGATAAAAAGGCGAAGGATCTGCTGCAGGAGTTTGACAGGGTGGTGCTCGCCTGCGGCTCCTCGAATCCAAGGGATCTGAGCGCGCCGGGCAGGGATGCGAAGGGGATCTATTTTGCGGTGGATTTTCTGACAAGGAATACGAAGAGCCTCTTGGACAGCGATCTTGCGGATAAGAAGTATGTGGATGTGAAGGGAAAGAACGTGGTGATCGTGGGCGGCGGCGATACCGGCAATGACTGTGTGGGGACCTGTATGCGGCATGGCTGTAAGTCTGTGACGCAGATCGAGATGATGCCTAAAGCGCCGGATGAGCGGGCGGAGAATAATCCCTGGCCCCAGTGGCCGAAGGTCTGCAAGACGGACTACGGTCAGGAGGAGGCAATTGCGGTGTTCGGGAAGGACCCGAGGGTTTATGAGACTACCGTGAAGGAGTTTGTGAAGGATAAGGAAGGCTCTCTGAGGGCGGTAAAGACTGTGAAAGTGGGATTTGTGAAAGAGGAAAAGAGCGGTCGGATGGTGATAAAGGAGATTGCCGGGAGTGAAAAAGAGCTGCCCTGCGAGGTGTTGATTATAGCGGCAGGATTTCTGGGAAGCGAGAAGTATGTGACGGATGCTTTTCAGGTGGAAGTGGATGGACGGAGCAATGTGCGGACGGACGCGGACGGATTTCTGACTTCCGCGGAGAGAGTGTTTACCGCAGGGGATATGCATACCGGGCAGTCGCTGGTGGTGAAGGCGATCCGTCAGGGAAGGGAATGCGCGCGGGAAGTGGATCTGAGTCTGATGGGGTACACGAATCTGGTAGTGCAGTAGAAAAAAGAAATATAGGATGAGACAGTTTGGAAGCTTGTGTTGGATGGATATGCGGTTAGGATATGAAAGAATGGAAAAGGTTTTCGTTGTAGAAGAAAGGTATTTTTGATATACTTTATATTATTGATAAGGTGTTCAGTGTGGGAAAGAGGAGTGGATAAACAGCTAATATTATGGGGGTGTAGACATGTCAATAAAATCAATTAAAGTCCTAAATGTAATGGCATTTCAACGCCAGTGGCGAAAAAATAATGAAGATTGTAATATATTTGATGCGAAGCAGGGAGATGTGATCAGTGATACATTTGCATTGCAATTTTGTGATGGGATCAATATTTTGATTGGCGAAAACGGAGTCGGAAAAACAACTCTGCTTAAAATGATTTATGCGGCAACACAATGGTCAATACCACAGACGAATGCTGGAAAAACAAAGAGACTTGCGGATTTTTTCTCCAGTAATCTGTCAGATACCGATTTATTAAAAAATCATGGAAGAGAAAAGGATTATTCTTATTATGAAGTATCTGATGGGGAACATGTTTTTACAAATAGTCTGTCTCATAAAGAAATCATTGATTATGAACAGTGGTTGGGATTAAATATTCAATCTATATATATCCCGACAACAGAGATGTTGTCCCATACAAAAGGGTTTCTGGCATTGGATAAAAAATTTAAACTTCCGTTTGATGGTACGCAGGTAGATATTATTGTAAATGCGTCGCTGCCGGAAGCGCGAGAACTGCCGGTTTTTATGGAAAAGATTCTGGAAAAGATCAGTGGTGTGATTGGCGGGATTATTGTAGTGGAGGACGATACATTTTATGTGGTTAAAGAAGATGGCAGAAGAGTAGACTTTTCTCTTGAGGCAGAAGGATTGCGTAAGCTGGGGCTGTTATGGAAACTGATCCGTAATGGACTTTTAGAAAAAGGAACAATACTTTTATGGGATGAGCCGGAAGCAAATTTGAATCCGGAATTGTTTCCGCTTGTTGTAGATATTTTACTGGAATTAGAGGAAGCAGGTATACAGATATTTATCGCAACACATAGTTATAATCTGGCAAAGTATTTCGAAATCCGAAGAAAAAAGGAAGAACAGGTATTATATCATAATCTGTATAAGGCGTCAGCAGAGGTGGCATCTGAATATAGGCCATACAAAACATTTAATGAAGGTGAAATGGAGATTTACGGCAAGTCTGCCCATTATTTAAGTGCGTTAACAGGAAACAAGATTGTAGCTGCAGACAGCAGTCTTTTGGAAGAGGCGATGGGAAAAAGCATGTTTGATTAGGCGGTGGAGTACGAATGGAGAAAACTAATAAGATTTTATGGGATGAAAACAAAAATGTGAGATTTGACTTTTCAGATGCCATTGATGTATTTGAACCTCATGGGTTAGCTAATCTGTATTCTGATTATCTGTCAGATGTGGACTTTGTGGTAGAAGAGGAAGAAAAACTGATATGTCTGGAGTATAAGAACGCAAAGCTTAAAAATGCGAATCATCCGGAAGCATTTACGAGAAAAATTACTGGGGAAGAATTTTGGAAAAAGATAGTGAAAAAATTTTACGGAACAATGTTTCTTGTCTGGGCATGTAAAAAGAATCCGAAGGAAAAACCAGTACAATATGTTTTGCTGATGGAAAGTGAGCCGGGTATAGATGATGCGTTAAAGAAACGGTTTGTTATGAAAATGATGGGACAGTTACCATTCAAGTACAGGGACAGAAAAGAAATTCAGAGAGCGGTAATTGATGAATTTTGTCTGATGGATCTGAAAGAATGGAGAGAAAAATATCCAAAGTATTTGATATGTGAAGGATAGAGGGAATGAAGAGGCTTTGTGACTGATGTGGCAGTTATGAAGCCTTTTTTAGTGGACTTTGTAATGAAAAAGGTATATGATGGTAAGCGCATAAGAGGAATAGAAAAATAAGTGAAGATAAAAAGGGAACGGGAGAGACGGAAATGGAGAAAGAGATAGAGAAACCGGCAGGCGGAAAAAGGAAAGAGGCAGATCTGACAGAGGGGAAGCTGTGGGATAAAATACTGTTTTTTGCACTGCCGATCGTGTTGATGAATATATTACAGCAGTTATTTAATACGGCGGACATCGCTGTCGTGGGGCGGCTTGCGGGGAATGACGCCCTTGCGGCGGTGGGCTGTGCGGGGCCGATCGTGACGCTGTTTATCACGATCTTTTCAGGGCTCTCCATCGGTGCAAATGCGGTCATCGCGAGGATGATCGGGGCAGGGCACAGGGAGCGGATCGAAAAGGCGGTACATACTTCGATCGCGATAGCGGTTATAAGCGGCGTGGTGGTGCTTGTGGTCGGTGAAGTGATAACAAGGCCTTTGCTGGCGCTGGTGAGTACGCCGGAAGATGTGATGGATATGGCGGTTTTATATCTGAGGATATACTTTGCGGGAAGCATTTTCATCATGCTGTATAATTTCGAGGCATCCATACTCCGGGCGGCAGGCGACACGAAAAGGCCGTTGTATGTGCTGTTGCTGTCGGGGGTGCTGAATATTGTACTGAATCTGTTTTTTGTGATGGCATGCGGGATGAGCGTTGAGGGTGTTGCGCTGGCAACGCTGGTTTCCAATATAGTCAGTGCGGGGATGTTGTTTGGCATTCTGGTTAAGGAGGAAGGGATGCTTCAGGTACGCCTTTCCGGGTTACGGATCGACCCCGGCATTGCGAGGAGCGTTCTGCTGGTGGGCGTTCCGGCTGCTGTGCAGGGGATGATATTCAACATTGCCAATATCGTTCTGCAGTCCGGTATCAACAGTCTCGGACCGACCGTGGTGGCAGGGAATACGGTGGGGGTGAATGTGGAGATCTTCCTGTATTATCTTGTGTCAGGATTCGGGCAGACCTGTATCACGTTTAACGGACAGAATCTGGGTGCCGGCAAGTTAAAACGATGTGTCAGTGCCACCAGATGGTGCCTGGGGCTGGCGTTTATTTTTACCGTGATCTTCAGCGGCATGGCAATTCTCTTTAGGAACATGCTTGCCGGAATCTTCACGCCGGATGAGGCGGTGATCAGGGTGGCGGCGTTCCGGATTGCCCTGATGGCGGGCTTTGAGGTGCTGAATATGATGATCGAGGTGATCTCCGGGGCGCTCAGGGGATGGGGACATTCCTTTATCCCGGCGTTCCTCAGTCTGTTTTTCGTGTGCGGGACAAGGATGGTATGGCTTTTTGTGATCTTTCCGATGAACAGGAGCTTTGAGTGGCTGCTCACAGTGTATCCGGTGAGCTGGATTTTGGCGGTGGCGAGCCTTACGGCGGCGTATTTTTATGTGAAGAGGAAACTGTTTAAGGAGATGCCGCAGACCTGCTGATCACATCTCCAGCACCAGCACCTGATAACCGTGGAGAAGTATTCTGCCATCATCTGTCACTATATCCGCATAGTTATTCAGCAGCACTTTTTTATAAGGAAGGGGGAGCGTCAGGCTCTGCTCTTCCTTCTGATAATTTCCGATCACCAGCAGTGTTTTATCGCCCTTGCGGTAATATGCCATCAGGTTATGCTGTGCCCGGAAGGCGGGTTCGAGGGAGCCGTATACAATGGTTTCCTTATATGCCGGGTTTTTGCGCAGGCGGATCAGCTCTCTGTAAAAATGAAGGACGGAATCAGGGTCGCTCTGCTGAGCTGCGACGTTGATGGAAGTATAGTTCGGGTTGGCTGCAAGCCAGGGCGTGCCGGTGGTAAAGCCGGCGTGGGGGGCATCGGACCACTGCATCGGGGTGCGGGCGTTGTCACGGCTGTGTCCGGCAACGGCCTTTAAAGCCTCCTCAGGGGTGAGGCCGGCGTCGAGGGCAACCTGATATTCATCGAGGGTGGAGATATCGTCTATTTCTTCGATGGAGGAAAAGTGCATGTTTTCCATGCCCAGTTCCTGTCCCTGATAGATAAAGGGTATGCCGCGCAGCAGGAAGTACAGGGCGGCAAGCATTTTCTTGCTCTCCGGGCAGAGATCCCCCTCCGGGATATACCGGCTGACGCCCCGGGGTTCATCGTGGTTTTCGATGATGTTGGAGAGGAAGCCGATATCGCTGACCTTTGCCTGCGCTTCAAAACAGCAGTTTTTGTAGTCTTCCGGCGTGACCGGTTTTGCGTCATACCAACCTTTTTCGCTCTGGCCAAAGATGGCTTCATTGAAATCGAACATGGTGGAGAAGTAGCCGTTATCTCCTATAAAGGCCGGGATTTCCTCCGGCTTCTCATTGAATACCTCCCCCACGGAAAAGGCGTCATACTGACGGAAGGTGCGGTCGCGCATCTCTCCTAAAAAGGCACCGATGCCTTTGGCTTCTTTCAGCATGGCGTGTATACTGCAGAGCCCGTCCTTCCGGTCAGGTTCATAATCCCGGAATGGCAGGGCCTTTTTGATGTTGATGATCGCATCGATGCGGAAACCGGCTAATCCCTTGTCCAACCACCAGTTGATATTTTTGTAGACTTCCTCGCGGAGTTCGGGATTTTCCCAGTTCAGGTCGGGCTGTTTTTTGTGGAACACATGGAGATACTGCTTGTCGGTGCCGGGGAGATCTTCCCAGACCGGGCCGCCAAAGTAGGAGCGCCAGTTGGTGGGCAGTTTATCTTCCTTTTTGTCCCTTAAATAAAAGTAATTTCCGTATCTGCCCTCCGGATCTTCGCAGGCTTTTCGGAACCATTCGTGCTCGTCCGAGCAGTGATTCACCACAAGATCCATCAATATATACATATTTCGCTTTTTTGCCTCGGCGATCAGCTTCTCCATATCCTCCATTGTGCCGAAACGGGGATCGATATTGTAGTAGTCGGAGATGTCGTATCCCTGATCCGCCAGAGGAGACGGGTAGCACGGGGAGAGCCAGATGATATCGACGCCCAGATCCTGCAGGTAGTCCAGTCTGGAGATAATGCCGGGAATGTCACCGATGCCGTCCCCGTTGGAATCGCAGAAGCTTTTCGGGTAGATCTGATATGCGACTTTGTCATGCCACCACTTTTTTGTCATAATGTTATACATCCTTTCAATTTTCCTGCGCGGGCAGTTTTATCTGAAATGCTTTCGTATATCCTTCTCCGAAGGTATTGTTCAGGAGCAGGTTGCCGCCGTGCATCTCAATGATCCTGGCGGTGATGCTGAGGCCGAGTCCGCTCCCTTCTTTTGTCCGTCGTGCCGAGTCGCCGCGGGAGAAAGGCTCAAAAATCCGCTCGGCAAAGTCGGGATCGATGGCTTTTCCGTCGTCGGCGACGGTGAGGACATAGTCCTGCAGGCGCACCAGTACCTTTCCGTTTTCCTTTCCATAGCGCAGGGCGTTGGTGAGCAGGTTGGTGACGGCGCGCCCCATCTGCAGGGAGTCCATCTCACAGGGAACAGAAGTCTCCGGGATATCCACGGTGAGCGTGATCTGTTTTTCCTCAAAGTCAGTATAATATGCGGCAACGGTTTCACGCAAGAGCTCCGCCAGATTTTCCCTTTTTTTATGCAGGACAAAGCCCTCGCTGTCCAGTTTCACATACTCAAACAGCAGAGAGATCAGTTCATCGATCCGCATGGCTTTTCCGTAGATGGCGTCCAGATAGTCTTTTTGCTTTTCCTTCTGTGCGACGCCCTCCGAGAGCGCCTTGCTGTAACCGCAGATCGTGGTGATCGGCGTCTTGATGTCATGGGCGATATCCGACAGCAGGAGATTTCTTTTGCGTTCATAGGTGAGCTGCCGCTGTTTTTCTTCTTCCAGCAGTTCATTGACTTTTCCGGTCACTATTTTGTAGTACCACAGGGCGCCCGCGGCATAGGGCAAAAGGCTCAGTCCCAGCAAAAACAAAAGCAGCAGCAGGAACATCACAGTGAGCAGGGAGGCCCACCTTCCCTGGTAGAGGGGAGAGGTGACCTCAAACCGGATGGCGCCCCAGGTGAGCCCGGCGAATGTATTTTGGAGGTAATCCGCAATGCCGGCGGGCAGAAAGGAGATCAGATAGTAGAGCAGTACCTGTATCATAAATACAAAAAGGCTGCCGGAGACGGTGATCTGCTGCAGGGCAAAGATACTGGTGAGGCTCGGAAAGATTACCCGGCTGTATAAGATGCTGAGCATCTCTTCGCTGACATAGATACAAAACAGGATGGTCAGAAAATTCTGTATGAGAAACCATTTCAGTGATCTTTTTTGTGCCATTTCAGTTTTCCTCTAATTTTCTTCATCTTCCAGACGGTATCCGAGTCCGCGGATCGTGCGGATATATTCTCTTTCGCCGCCGTCTAATTTGGCGCGCAGTTTGGAGATGCATACCATCACATTGTTGTCGGAGAGCATGTAGGTTTCGCCCCATCCCTGCTCGAAGAGCTGCTGCTTTGTGTACACTTTGCCCGGATTTTCCATAAAAAGCTTCATGATCCGAAATTCCACCGAAGTCAGGGTGATCTTTTCCCCGTTTCGGTACAGAAGGCAGCTTTTCAGGTCCAGTTTCAGGGTTTTTGTTTCCAGAAAGCCGACTTCCGGTTTTCTGTTGTCCCCGCCGCCCAGGTCGTAAAAGCGGCGGAGGCTGGAGTGTACTCTTGCCACAGCTTCCAGAGGGACAAAGGGTTTGGTGATATAGTCGTCGGCGCCCAGGTCCAGTCCAAGGATCTTATCGGAGTCGCTGGCCCTAGCGGACAAAAGGATCACGGGAATATTGCTGTTTTCCCGGATATTATGGAGCACGCGGTAGCCGTCCGGCCCGGGCATCATAATGTCAAGGATCGCCAGATCGATCTTTTCCTGTCTCAGGACGGCGAGGGCTTCGATGCCGTCCGCCGCCTCAAACACTTCGTAACCGTCCTTTTCCAGATACAACCGGAGAAGGTCGCGGATCTCGGCTTCGTCGTCCGCTATCAATATTTTATATGTCATAGAATACCTCGCTTTGTGTATGTCTGCATCATATCTGCTGTGTACCGGAAAGCAGGAGCCGGGTATCTTCAGGCAGCGGAGCCGGGGATTCAGGGAGGGTGAGCCTGCGGTAGAGGGCGGCTTTGGCAAGTTCACAATAGGGAGCTGCATAGAATATCTCCACAATGCCGCAGGTCATAATGCCCAGTATATGCCACGGTATAAAGGAAAGATCGAGCAGGAAAGCTTTCCATTTGTTGCCGTTCATGAGATCAGAGCTTTTCTTCAGTACATCCCGGTAATCCATATCGGGATGTTCCGCCAGGATATAGGGTACCATGCGGTACTGGTATTGTTTGTAAATACCGGGGATGATAAACAGCAGATACCACAAAAAAACGCGGATATCATAGTGGAACATGGCTTTTACCACATTTTTGTAGGAATGGTCAAAGGCGTAGGTGATCTCTTTCACCTGAGCGGTATCGTCTATGCTCTTTACCATAAACCGGCTGATGCCGACCTCAAAGGGAAGAACGAGCAGCAGAGCTAGTATATAGAGGAATACGATGATCGCGATGGCGATCAGGATGAAGATCGTGATGCCGACCATGCGCGCCTTCTCCGGGACGATGATGGAGGCGGTCTGCTGTCCTGTGTCTTCGGAGGCAGAAGGAGCCTCGCTTACGGTAACCTCGGCAGTTGGATTGTCGGAAGCGCTGTTATGGTTGCTGAAGCCGCTCCTGCCTCCTGCAAAACCGTAGCAGAAGACCAGAAAGGATACCAGTACGATCCGCCAGTAATTTCGCTGCAGGGCTTCCTTTGCCTGCATTTTTAATTCTTTTCTTGTCCATGTCATAGTATATGTCCTCCGTTTTCTATGCTGATTCCTGTGTCGATTACAGGATAGCATATTTAGCTTAAAGAAGAAGCGGGAAAACCTTAACGTAACCTGAAAATGGCAGGTTGTGAAATAATTATTGATCATAATATTATACAGGAAATCTGGAGTGACAGGAAGGGGGAAACAGGCGGAAACGAGGAAAGGAATTGCCGGCGGTTATTGTTGTAAGAGATGGAAAAATATGCGATAATAAGTGAGATGTTAAGGGATATGCGGCTGTCTGAATGGTTCAGGTGGCGGCGGAACCCGGAAGGAGGAGGTAAGTTTAATGAAAGTTTTGGATATGACGTTTGTGCAGGGATTTATCAGGATGGCGGATGATGGTTTCAGGCTGGGGTGGCATGAGAGGAACGGGGGCAATCTCTCCTATCGGATCAAGCCGGAGGAGGTTGAGATGATCCGGGGAAGGCTTAACCATGACGGTCCCTGGGTGCCGATCGGGGCGGATGTGCCGGAGCTGGCGGGAGAGTATTTTCTTGTGACGGGGAGCGGGAAGTTTTTCCGGGATATCAAGGATGATCCGGAGGCGACGCTGGCGATCATTGAACTGGATGCGGAGGGGAAAAATTATCAACTCAAATGGGGGCTGGTGGAGGGCGGCAGGCCCACAAGCGAACTGCCGAGCCATCTGATGAATCATGCGGTGAAAAAACGTGTGACAAATGACAGGTATCGTGTGATCTATCATGCGCATCCCGCCAATATCATAGCGCTGACTTTTGTGCTGCCTCTGGAGGATGAGGTGTTTACCCGGGAGTTGTGGGAGATGGCAACGGAGTGCCCGGTTGTTTTTCCGGACGGGATCGGTGTTGTGGGCTGGATGGTGCCCGGCGGCCGGGAGATCGCGGAGGCGACTAGCAGACTGATGGAAAAATATGATGCTGCTATCTGGGCGCATCACGGGATATTCTGTGCGGGCGAGGGTGCGCATAATACGTTCGGGCTGATGCATACGATCGAAAAATCGGCGGAGATACTGGTGAAAGTATTGTCGATGGCTCCGGCGAAGCGGCAGACGATCAAGCCGGATGAGTTCAGGAGGCTGGCGGAGGCGTTTGAGGTGGAATTGCCGGAGCGGTTTCTCTATGAAAAATGAAAAGTAACAGGAGGAAGCAGAAATGCCAATTGGAGTTATAGTCAATTCGTCCGCCATTGTGATCGGCGGCGTCATCGGGGCGTTTAGCGGAGAAAAAATATCAGATGATTTCAAGGAGAAGCTGAATATGGTCTTCGGCGCCTGTGCGATGGCGATGGGAATCGGTTCTATTGTGCTGATGGAAAATATGCCCGCTGTTATTTTTGCGGTGATCCTCGGGACGATGTTCGGGCTGATGATTCATCTCGGAGATCGGATCAACAGGGCGGCAGGGCTTATGCAGAGAGGGATCGGAAAGTTTATCAAAGCGGATAACAGCAGGATTCCGGAGAAGGAATTTATGGATATGCTGATAACGGTTGTTGTGTTGTTTTGTGCCAGCGGAACCGGAATTTACGGCTCGGTTATCTCCGGGATGAACGGTGATCACAGTATTTTGATCGCAAAGTCCATTCTCGATCTGTTTACGGCGTTGATTTTTGCCTGTTCTCTCGGGATGGTGGTGGCAGTCATCGCCGTGCCGCAGTTTATTATCTTCTTTCTGCTGTTTTTGCTGGCGGGGGTTATCTACCCGCTGACAACACCTGCCATGATCAATGACTTTAAGGCCTGCGGCGGGATTATTCTCTTAGCGATCGGGTTTCGGATGATAAAAGTGAAGATGTTTCCGACGGCGGATATGATTCCGGCGATGATACTCGTGATGCCGTTTAGTATGGTGTGGATGAATTATATCATGCCGCTGGTTAGCTGAAGTATATATGAAAGAATACATGAAAGATCCGGCAGCGGGGCAAGGTGAGAATTGCTCCGTTTTTTGGTGTGGGGAGAGAAAATGGAGGAGGAAGTGTAGAGAGATGGAAAAGTGAGACTGAAAAATGTAGTGTATATTGAAAGTGCGACTAAAATACGCAAAAATATATTAAAAGTGCGACTAAAGTACGCAAAAAAATATTGAAAGTGAAACTAAAAAATGTAATACTGTAAATACTGGAAGTTATAACAACGAATAAGAGGAATAAAGAGTATGGAAAGACTTTTATTGGAACAGCTGCAAAAATGGAAAAATAAAAGGAACAGAAAACCGCTGATCATCAGAGGCGCAAGGCAGGTTGGAAAAACCTGGCTTATGAGAGAGTTTGGGAAACGTTGTTTTGAAAATACAGTATACATCAGTTTTGATAATAATGAGCGCATGAGAAATGTTTTTGAACTTGATTTTGATATCAGACGGATCATTTCTGCTTTAAAGATAGAGAACGGAAAGGCTTTTGAGGCAGAAAATACACTTTTGATCTTTGATGAAGTGCAGGAAGTGCCGAAGGCGTTGACGGCATTGAAATATTTTTGTGAGGAAGCGCCGGAATATGCGATAGTTGCCGCAGGTTCTCTTTTGGGAGTGGCGCTGCATCAGGGAACTTCTTTTCCGGTGGGGAAAGTAGACTTTTTAAATCTGTATCCACTAAACTACAAAGAATTTTTGCTGGCATCAGGGGAAAAAGAACTTGTTAAGCTTCTGGAAAGCGGCGATTACGAGATGATCAATGCTTTTTCCGGGAAATATACGGATCTGCTCAGAAAGTACTATTATGTGGGCGGGATGCCGGAGGCGGTCCGAGCCTATATCGAGACGGATGATCTGGGGGAGGTCAGGGATATCCAGAAGCAGCTTTTACTGTACTATTCTAATGATTTTTCAAAACATGCGCCGAGAGAGACTGTTCCGCGGATTCAGATGGTATGGGATTCCATTCCGATGCAGCTTGCAAAAGAAAACAGGAAGTTCATCTATGGAGCACTCAGAGAAGGGGCGAGGGCGAAGGAGTTTGAACTGGCGATACAATGGCTTTTGGATTGCGGGCTTATCCATAAAAGCAGACGGATCAAGAAACCGGGGATGCCTTTGATTTCCTATATGGATATGTCTGCTTTTAAGATATATATGCTGGACGTGGGACTGTTGGCGGCAAAGGGAAATATAGCGCCCGTTACCCTGCTTGAAAAAAATGCGATTTTTTCTGAATTTAAGGGGGCTTTAACAGAACAGTTTGTGGCACAGGAACTGGTGGCTGCAGGAATAGAACTTTACTATTACAGTGCATCAAACTCAAATGGAGAGGTTGACTTTGTGGTGCAGACGGAAGGCAGGGTGATCCCGATGGAGGTGAAAGCGGAGGAAAATCTACAGGCGAAAAGCTTGAAGGCGTTTGTGGCAAAGTATGGAATGAAAGATGCAGTCAGGACATCCATGTCAGATTACAGGGAGCAGGACTGGATGGTGAATGTGCCGTTGTTTGCGGCGAGTGAGTATTTGAAAATTTTTCGTTTTTAGCGAATTGCGAGCATACAATGTAAAATAAGCTTTATACAAATGAGAACTGGTTTTTGAAATATTGACAGCTGATAGAGAGGATTGTATGCTATGGAAAACGATGTTAAGTATAAACTGGACTTATTAAAAAGTGGGAAGAGAGTAATCTTTATAGCGATCATAGCAGTTGCGGCAGTGATAGTGATGATCATGGCAATATTCCGCAAGGGTTATTCAAGTGCGGCTGAGAAATATGAGGGCATCGTGAAAGAACTGGAAGAGGAAGTGGAAAAACATTCAGATCCGATCGTTGTCTATGAGGAAGCCGCCAGAGAGGTGGATATTCGTTTGATCAATGCTCAGATACAGGATATCGGCGAGCTTGCGACTGTGGAATATTTATATACGGATGCCGGAAAATTTGAAGATGCGGCGGAGATGTTTGGAAGGGAGATTCCGTTTTCCTTTACAACGAAATCGTTTATCGTGAAATGGGACGGTTCTATCAAGGCGGGGGTGGACATCAGCAAAGTCAGAGCAGAGATGAATGAGGAGACAAAAGAGATCATTGTGTATATGCCGGAAGCGGAGATACTTTCCCATGAGATAAAGGAGGGGAGCGTCGAGACGCTCGATGAAAAGAACGGCTGGTTTAACAGGATCAGGATGGAGGATATCAAGGAGTTCGGTGTGGTCAGCAAGGAGGCTATGGAAGGAAGGGCTGTGGAAAACGGATTGCTGGATAAGGCGTTCGAGAGTGCAAAGGGGATCATCGGGGGATTGATAGATGCGGGGGAGGTGGAGGAGTTGGGGTATCGTGTCAGGTTTGAGGTGATGGAGGAAGAAGGATAAGGTGGTGAAATTATGGTAAAACCGAGTGGAAAAGGGAGAATATCCCAGACAGATACATATCTGAATGTGGCGGAGACGTTTGCCTACCGCAGTACATGCCTGAAACGAAAGTATGGAGCGGTGATCGTAAAGGATGATGCCGTGATCTCCACGGGATATAATGGATCTCCGAGGGGGCTTGAAAATTGCTGCGATATCGGGGAATGTCCTAGGATCAGGCTCGGCCTTCACCGGGGACAGGGATATGAAATGTGCAGAGCGGTACATGCGGAACAGAATGCACTGTTGAACTGTTCCCGTGAACAGACGCTGGGAGCGGATCTGTACCTGGCAGGTGTGAATCCTGCGGACAATTCTGTCTATAAAGCGGGACCCTGCCCGCTGTGTGCGCGGATGATCATTCAGGCCGGAATCAGGAATGTCATCCTGCGTACCGGGGAGGGAGAAAACTGCTATATTACAATACCGGCAAAAGACCTGACGTGGTATCAGAAGTGCGGGGAACATTAAAACAGGGAACAAAATAAAAGATATGTAAAAACCGTAGGTGAACAGAAGAGCATCTACGGTTTTTGCGCGTTTTGCACAAAATTAGAAAGTCATTTTTGTAAAAAAGAGAGAAAAGAAATGGATTTCCGGCAAGGCTGACATTTGTCATATTTCTGAGATAAAAAATAATTCATAATACCCGTACAGAAAACAAAATTCAGAAAACGGAGGAAGAAATATGAAATTGAAGAAATTGACAGCACTTGGAACGGCAGCAGTAATGCTGGCATGTATGGCGGGATGTGGTACCGCCGCGGAGGAGGAAAGCGGTTTTTCGGTGGCGATGATCACGGACACGGCAGGCATCAATGATCAGTCTTTTAATCAGTCTGCCTGGGAGGGACTGCAGGAATTTTCAAAGGCATCGGGCGTGGAAGTGAATTATCTGGAATCAAAACAGTCGGCCGATTATGTGACAAATCTGGAGAGGCTGGGAGACAGTGATGCAGATTTTATCTGGTCGGTAGGATTTGACACGGCTGATGCACTGGTGGAAGTGGCGGCCAATAATCCGGATTTGAGATATGCGATCGTGGATAATTCATATGAAGATACGCCGGATAACGTGACAGGCGTGGTATTCAAAGCAGAAGAGCCTTCTTTTCTTGTGGGATATATTGCGGGAAAGACAACCACAACAGACCACGTTGGTTTTGTGGGAGGCATTGAGAATGCGGTGATCAGGCAGTTTATGTACGGCTATGAGGCAGGGGTCTCCTATGCGGCTAAGGAAATGGGGAAGGAGATTCAGATAGATGTACAGTATGCGGAATCCTTCTCGGATGCGGCAAAGGGAAAAGCGATCGCTTCCAAGATGTTTTCGGAGGGCTGTGATATTGTTTATCAGGCGGCAGGCGGAAGCGGAACAGGTGTGATAGAAGCGGCTAAGGAAGCCGGCAAATATGCGATCGGTGTGGACCGGGATCAGGCATATCTTGCACCGGAAAATGTATTGACTTCCGCGCTCAAAAAAGTTGGAAAAGCGATGAGCATTGTTTCGGAGAAAGTGATGAATGGAGAAGATTTTGGCGGACAGACGCTCTCATTCGGTATGGCGGAAGAGTGCGTGGGAATTCCGGAAGAAAATCCCAACATGGATCCGGCGGTTTATGAGGACGCGATGAAAATAGCGGAACTGATCAAAAACGGAGAGATCACAGCGCCCGCGACGGAGGAGGAATATACGGCGTTTTTGGAAAGCCTGAAATGATCCGCAGGAATGTAAAACCTTTGTCTGGAGGAAGAAATGAAAACAATCAGTAAAGAGTACGCAGTGCAGATGCACGGTATTACAAAAAAATTCGGAACCTTCTGTGCACTGAAAAATGTGGAATTGAATGTGAGGGCAGGAACGATACATTCTCTGCTGGGAGAAAACGGCGCAGGAAAGAGTACCTTGATGAATGTATTATATGGACTGTATCAGGCCGATGAAGGGGAAATTTATTTGAACGGGGAAAAGGTAAAAATAAAGTCTCCGAGTGATGCGATCGATCTGGGGATTGGTATGGTACATCAGCATTTTATGCTGGTCGAGCGTTTTACGGTTTTGCAGAATATCATTCTGGGGGAGGAAAAATTATCCCGCACCGGAATACTGGATATGAAGAAAGCAAAAAGGGAAGTGGAAGAAATTGCGGAGCGATACGGGCTTTCCATTGATCTGGATGCAAAAATATGCGACATTACAGTGGGAATGCAGCAGAGGGTTGAGATCATAAAAGCGTTATACAGAGGTGCTAATCTGTTGATACTGGATGAGCCTACGGCGGTGCTGACGCCTCAGGAGATTCAGGAGCTGATCAAGATCATGAAAAATCTGGTGGAATCCGGGAAATCTATTATCATCATTACCCACAAGCTGAAGGAGATCAAGGCGGCATCGGATATCTGTACGGTGATCTGCAGAGGAAGATATATTGATACAGTAAAGGTGAAAGATGTGAATGAAAACCAGCTTGCGGCTCTGATGGTAGGCCATGATGTAAAACTGGTGGTGGAAAAGGAGAAGGCAGAGCCGGGAGAGGCGGTTCTGGAGGTAGAAGATCTGGTGGTGGACAATGAACGCGGGATAGAGGCGGTGAAAGGACTCAATCTGCAGGTGCGCCGGGGAGAGATTGTAGGAATAGCAGGGATCGACGGAAACGGCCAGAAGGAGTTCATCGAGGCACTCAGCGGTTTTATAAAAGCCAGATCGGGCGTGATCCGGATGAACGGCAGAGAGATTCAGAATACAGTGCCTGAAACTGTTCTGGAAAGTGGCATCAGCATTATCCCCGAGGATCGGCATAAAAGAGGGCTGGTTCTGGAGTTCAGTGTAATAGAGAATGCGGTACTGAACAAATACCGGAAAGAGCCGTTTTCCAACAGGGGATTTCTGAAAAAGGCGGAGATGGAAAAATTTGCCGCCGGACTGATCGAAGAGTGTGATGTCAGGCCCGCGGACTGTGCCATGACACAGGCTGGAAATCTTTCCGGGGGAAATCAGCAGAAATTGATCATCGGCCGTGAAGTCAGCAATGATCCGGATTTGCTTGTGGCGGTGCAGCCAACAAGAGGCCTGGACGTGGGAGCGATCGAGTCGGTACATAAAACATTGATCAGAGAGAGGGATAAAGGAAAGGCAATCCTGCTCGTATCCTTTGAACTGGATGAGATCATGAATGTTTCTGACACCATTGCTGTGATCTATGACGGGAAGATACAGGCAGTTTATGAGCAGGGAACGGTGGATGAAAATGAGCTGGGATTGATAATGGCAGGAGGAAAACAGCATGAATAAGATAGCAGATGCATTGAAAAAGCCGGTGATCCGTATTCTGGCGGCAATTCTGCTTGGATTGATGGCTGCGGGAGTTATTCTGGCGATTGCCGGATATCCGCCGGCTGCTTCCATTGCGGCACTGGGGAAGGGAATTTTTTCCAAACCAAAATATATTTCTAATGTTATTATAAAAAGTACACCATTGATCTTTACAGGTCTGGCGGTTGCTTTTGCCTTTAAAACGGGACTGTTTAATATCGGAGCAGAGGGACAGTTTATAATTGGCTGTCTTGCTTCCACTCTGGTGGGTGTTACGGTAAAACTTCCGGCCGTCCTGCAGATACCGCTCATACTGATAACAGGTATGGCGGCAGGAGCCGCGTACGGCGGGATCATAGGACTGTTGAAAGCAAAATTCGGGATTCACGAAGTGATCAGCGGCATCATGCTGAACTGGATCGCCCTGTATCTTTCCAATTATGTCTGTATGCTGCCCGCTTTCCGAAAGGGAGATACCAACGGGACGGATCAGGTCAGCGAAGCTGGCCGGACGCTTATTCTGGGAGCATGGAAAAAAACAGGGGAGGGCGCAGCTGTCCTGAAAAAAATTCCCGTTTTTGGGGAAATCCTGCTGAAGACAGATGCCAATATCGGATTTGTGATTGCGGTTCTGACCGCGGTAGTCCTTGCCATTCTGTTGAAAAATACGATAAAAGGATTTGAACTGCAGGCGGTAGGATATAACAAATATGCGGCGGAAGCGGTAGGCATCAATATCAGAAAAAATATATTGGAGGTTATGCTGATCGCAGGTGCTGTTGCAGGACTCGGCGCGGCGCTCTATATCACAGGGAATTCTCCGCATAAGGTAACCGTACTCAGCGCTTTTGAGGGAATGGGGACAAACGGGCTCGGCGTCGCCCTGATTGCCGGAAGTTCGCCCATAGGCTGTATCTTCTCGGGGCTTTTATTCGGAGGACTGCTGTATGGCGGGCAGGCTCTTCAGTATGAAGTGGGAGCACCGACGGAAATCATCAATATCACGATCGGAACAATTGTGTTTTTCGTTGCGATCATACAGGGAGTGCCGAAACTACTTGAAAAATACGGGGGAAGGAGGAAAGGCCATGCTGAATAGTGTTACATTATTGATAGCGATCACTTTGATGTATTCGACACCGATGGTCTTTGCGGGACTTGGTAATCTGATATCAGAAAAAACGGGTGTTATTAATATAGGCGTTGAAGGAATGATGACGATAGGTGCTTTTGCGGGAGCGGCAGTCTGTTACTTTTCGGGAAATGCATGGCTGGGATTTCTGTGTGCCGGTCTGGCGGGAGGCATGCTTGCCGTCCTGCATGCGGCGGCATCCATAGTATTTCAGTGTGACCAGACAGTTTCCGGCATTGCCGTGAATCTGATCGGACCGGGTGCGGCGCTGTTTATCTGCAGCCTGCTGTTTGAGGGTGCCACATCCACACAGCCGGTCAGTGACAAGATTCCTAAAATTTTTGGAGATATTTCCGCGGAAGGGATTCTTGGAAATCTGAATATGGATGTTACGGTTGTGATCGCTTTCCTGATGGCGGCAGGAATGTGGCTGCTGTTTTATAAGACGAAGTGGGGACTGCATCTTCAGGCGGTGGGCGAGCATCCTGCTGCGGCAGATACGCTTGGAATAAAGGTCAACAGACTGCGGTTTGGATGTGTGATCGCTTCCGGCGTTCTGGCAGGATTCGGCGGAGCGTCAGTAACGCTCGGGATTGTTTCGCAGTTTACGCCGATCACCATTGCAGGGCAGGGCTTTATATCGATAGCGGCGGTGATCTTCGGAAAATGGACGCCTCATGGAGCATACGGCGCATGCCTGCTGTTTGGCTTTGCACAGGCACTGACGGTCCTACTCGGAGGAGGAGAGTCGGTGATACCGTCCCAGATACTGGCGATGCTTCCCTATATATTGACGATAGTGATGCTGGTGCTTTTCGTGGGCAGGGGCGTGGCGCCGAAGGCCAGCGGGAAGCCCTATGAGAAGGGATCGAGAACCTGATAGGAAAGGGAGATAAAGCTGTGAGTGATTTTCTTGAGGTGATGAACAGTCTGTCAGGAGAAAAGAAGGACAAACTGCAGAAAATGTTTGCGAACGTACCATATTGGATGCTGGACAGACTGCAGGTATATAATCTGCAGAAAAATACCGCATTTATCAGAAGAGGTGAACCGGCGGGCATGATCTATGTGCTGATAACAGGAAATGTGAAGGCGGCGGATGACCGGATTTTTGAACTGGTATACGACTATACATGGTTTGAGCCCATGGAGATCTTCGGGGCGATGGAATTGTATATGGGATATGATAATTATATCACCACACTTATCACAATGACAAAGTGCAGGCTGATTGGCATACCGCGGAATCTGTATAAGGACTGTCTGATGCAGAATACAGATATGGTGCTTGAGCAGACCCGGGATATGATGCGCACACTGAACGATCAGGCGCGCAAGGAGCGGGATTTTCAGTTTTTGAGCGGCACGGAAAGGCTGGCGTATCTGTTTCTTATGCGGTACAGGCAGCATGCGGTGGATGGAAAGCTGACGATACGGCTGACGCGGGAGGAACTGGCGAAACAGTCAGGGATCAATGTGCGTACCGTGTGGCGTTCTCTGCGGGAGATGCAGGATAGGGGACTGGTAAACAGGTCAGGAAGATATATCACGATAGAAAAAGAGCAGTACGAGAAAATCAGGGAAGAGTTATTGAGCGAGACAGAAATAGAATTGGACTAAATCGGAGGATATGATAATGGATAAAAGAAAAATCATTCTGGACTGTGATCCGGGACACGATGACGCGATAGCGATCATGCTTGCGGCAAAAAGCGGACTGCTTGAACTGCTTGGTATTTCGGTGGTTGCGGGGAATCAGACAGTTGAAAAAACGGTGAGAAATGCTTTGAATGTATGTCAGTACCTGAAGCTGGATGTGCCGGTCTATCAGGGGTGTAAGCAGCCCATGATCAGAGAGAAACAGATGGTTGCAGGAGATATTCACGGTGAGAGCGGCATGGACGGCCCGGTATTTGAGCCGCTGGTAAAAACGGCAGAAAAGAAGCATGGTGTGCAGTTTATTATTGATACGCTGCTGGGATCAGAAGGGGATATCACGGTGGTTACAACGGGGCCGATGACAAACCTGGCGATGGCGATGAGGCTGTGTCCGGAGATCATCTCGAAGATAGAGGAAGTTGTATTGATGGGGGGCTGCTATCAGCTCGGCAACGTGACGCCGGCGGCTGAATTTAATATCATAGTGGACGCGGATGCGGCGCATGTAGTCTTCACATCCGGCTGTAAGATCACGATGGTCGGCCTGGATGTGACAAGAAAGGTTTTGTGTTATCCGGAAATTGTGGAACGGATGGGAAAGCAGGACAATGCTGCGGCAAGACTGTTTGTAGATTTAATGAAATTTTTCAATAAGAGCCAGAAGGAGGTGTACGGATGGGAGGGAGGACCTCTGCATGATCCCGTGACGATCGCCTATCTGATAGATCCTTCGGTGCTTACGATAAAAGAAATGTATACGGAGATTGATATCAGAAGCGAACAGAGCTACGGACGGACAAACTGTGATTTCTTCCATTATTCTGGAAAAGAGCCGAACAGCAGAGTGGCGGTGGACATCGATGTGGAAAAGTTCTGGGATATCATTGAAGACGGAATCAGGCAGTATTCTCAGGGAGGCTGAAAATGAGAGTGTTGAATTACGGTTCACTGAATATGGACTATGTATATACGGTAGACCATATGATCAGGGAGGGAGAGACGCAGTCCTCCCTGAAGCTGGAGACATTTTGCGGTGGAAAGGGGCTGAATCAGTCTATTGCGATGGCGAGAGCAGGAGTTCCTGTATATCATGCGGGGATCGTCGGTGAAGACGGAGATATGCTGCTGAAAGCCTGCAGAGATAACGGAGTGGATATTTCCCACGTGAAAAAACTGCCGGTAAAAGGTGGGCATACGGTCATACAGGTGGATAAAGAAGGGCAGAACAGTATCATTCTTTACGGTGGTACAAATCAGATGCAGAGCAGAGAGGATGTTGATCGGGTATTGAATGATTTTGAGGCCGGCGATTATCTGCTTTTGCAGAATGAAATAAATCTGCTGGATTACATAATCGATAAGGCCTATGCAAAAGGGATGAAGATCGTATTGAATCCATCTCCCTGTAATGAAAAGTTGTTAAGATGTGATCTGCAAAAAATATCTTTATTTTTATTAAATGAGATTGAGGGACAGCAGATGGCGGGAGATGCAGATGAGGATGCGATATTGGAGCATCTTGCGGAAAAGTTTCCGGGGGCGGCTTTCGTACTTACGTTGGGAAAAGCAGGAGCGGTTTATTATGATGGAAAAGAAAAAATATTTCAGAATATCTTTAAGGTACAGACAGTAGATACCACGGCGGCAGGGGATACGTTTACGGGATACTTTATGGCTTCCTTTATGCGTGGAGAAGGTGTGAGGAAGGCACTCTGCATAGCGGCAAAGGCATCCGCTATCGCGGTATCAAAGGCAGGAGCAGTGCCTTCGATTCCTACAATAGAAGAGGTGGAAAAAGCAGTGCTTTAGAGTGATGATTTGTGGGTGGAATGTGTTTGGCCTATTGTGCGTATGGTGAAAATGGGTTATAAAAGAACAGGCTGTCATAGATTGGTACGTCTTGAAGCATTGACTTCTGATACGCCGATAAAATATCCGGCTCCTGATATACTGTTTTTACAAAGAAACTTCTGAAATATATATTCTTTATGTTCTTTAAGAAAATCTATTCATGACAATATTTATGAGGAAATGCGCCAATTATGGGGATATAGTTGGCGTATTTTTTATAAATGTTCGGTAGTGTAAGAGAGTGTGGTTAATTGAGATATATAAATATAGATGTTTAATATAATAGTCATATTATTAAGGGGTTTTGATGTAAGTATTAGGGGACTGCAAAATAGTAAATTATAGATTCGCGCAAAAAACATTTCCTTCACAGGAAGTGTTTTTTGTTGCTCTAATCAGACTATTAAAAAACTGTTGACAGCACGTAACGTGCAATTTTAGGCTGAAAAGGAGAAAAGCGAATATGGAGATGTTGCTGAGAGAAGTATGCAATGCGCTTGGGGTATCAAGGCGTGCCATACAGGGATATGAGAAAGCGGGATTGCTTTCGGTGTCCGGAAAAAATGAGAGAGGTTATCTGCTCTATGATGAATGCTCGCAGGAGAGGATCAGGCAGATAAAACTGTTTCAGCAAATGGGATTTACACTGAAAGAAATCGGAGGAATGATCGACGCGCCGGATGATATTCTGAAGACCGCACTGGAGAGGCAGGCTGAAAAGCTGAAAGTGCAGAGAGAGAATATCGAAATACTGATTGAAAAAACATATGAGATGATAGAAAAACTTTAATACCTGATGGTCAGCGGCAAAAAACACTTCTCACCCAAATAATGGAAATTGTATTTTCCGGGAGGAAAGGGGTGGGACATGGCAGTTTTAATTTGTCTCCGATGGTTTAAAATCAAAAAGCCGGTTCATATCACAATGAAGGATATGGCAGCAGGCATACAAAAATAATACAGTCGGATTTTGCGTACCTTTTTCTATCCTGTTATAGGAATAAATAGAAATATCTATGCCGTTTGTTTGGAGTTTTGCGACCATATCTATTTGTTTGATGTTCATGGCCTTGCGTAGTTTCGCAATATTTTTACCTATATCAATATTATTTATTTGAAGAATTCGATCAATACTTTCTTCATTTTTCATAGTGATATACCTCCGTGCAATATTTTAATAGTATTTGCACAAAATAAATTGCATAATGGTGCAATTTTTGGTATAATAAAAATGAATTTTACTAATTTTAGGAGGGCTTTATGAAACTAGTGTGTTTAGCGAAAATGAAAAGAGTTGTCACAATAATTTTGCTGTTGTTTTTAATGACCCTTTTAATGGGATGTGGTGATATAAAGATGAAAAAAGGAGTTGAAGAATATATAGGCGATAATTATATAAAAGTAATTGACGAATTAAAGCAATTGGGATTTAGCGATATTAAGACAATCGAAATTGCTGATCTGACATCATATGGGGAAACGCAGGATGGAACAGTTAGCGAGGTTTCAATTGAAGGAAATACGGAGTTTTCAATAGATACTGCATTTTCTAAAGACGCAAAAGTAGTTGTTACATATCATATTGTACAAAAACTGTCATTACCAGTTACGCTTGATCAAGTATCTGGTATGGGTTCTGTGGAGATAGTAGATGCGTTTACAAATGTCGGGTTCATAAATATTCAAGTAGAGGAGGTATACGATTTAGATCCGGACGAGATAGAAGAGGCATATCAAAATGAGATAAAGATAAATGACGATATGCTATTAGCAAGTTCAGACGTTTATCCTTTTGATGCAGAAGTCAAAGTTATTTGTCATTATCCATATGAAAAATATGATATAGAATTAAAAATAGATTTTATAGGTAACCTATTTTTTAACAAATATGATGTTACTCTTTTAGTTGATGATAGTGAACAGAGCATATTAGAGCATGGAGAAGATTGGGAAGGAACACTAAGACTTAAAGCAGGAGAACATACGATTAAGTTTGCTAAAAGGAATGCATCTTCTGTAAAAGGCGAAACAGTTTTGGATGTCACAAGTAAAATTGCTGTTGAATATAAGATATATTGTTATGGCGATGATATAGATGTAAAAATCGTGTACTTGGATAGAGAAGTGGAACTTGCAGATAATGAAGTGAAAGTTCTGTGTACAGAGTCTAATTATCGAGGTAAGAATTACAAAACAATAAAGCAGGAATTAGTAGAACTGGGATTTGTTAATATTAGGACAAAGCCAGTGTACGATATCATTTGGGGAATTACCGAAAAAGAATCTATAAGTAATGTGATGATTGGCGGAGCGAATGATTATAAACGTGGCGACATATTTTTGAATGATGTTGAAGTTGTAATTACATACCACATGCCTTATGAAGATGATCCGGAAAATAAGGTTGTAGAAGAGGAAAAAGATTCTGATAAAAAGACATCTGATGAGGAAAGCGAAAAAGAGAGCAGTCAGAAAAAGCCTATTTATGACAGCGATGCAGAAGTACTTGATGAATATGATGCATGGAAAGCAGTAGAAGAATATGGTGAGAGTCAGTATTCAACTTTTGATTTACATTACATGAGCGGAAAACTTTTAGCAGAGCAGAAAGATGACAATACGTGGAATTTAAAGGCACTTTGCGATGTTGATACCGGAAATGGAGTGGTTAAAAATTGTAATTGCGAAGCGACCGTTGAGGGGACGAATTTGGATAAAAGAGTAACATATTTTATTGTGTATTAGCAAAAGTTTAAGCGAAAGGATATGTAATAATATTTGTTATATTAAATTAGTAGATTCATATTTGGAATATTTGTATGAAAATTAGAGAGAAGAGGTGATAAGATATAATTGCAAAGTGTAGTCAATATGGTAAAAGAGTTATAGTTTATCAAAAATGTAGAAGGAGTATAATAGGGAATTTGAAGATGTAGTGCTATAATGATTTTATGGAGATATGTCGTTTTATGTGATATAGTAAATTATGAAACTTTATATGCATAGGTAAGGTATCAATGACTTCCCATCCATATAATTTGAAAAAGCATTAAGTCGGAGGTTAGTGCGACTATGATAAAGAGCCAAACTTTGCCGTGTTTTGTAATACATATATCTGCCTTCTTTTGCGTGATACTAATGTTCTTTGGTTTATTCCCACTTATGACCTTGGCAACAAGTGGGAGAGTTGAGGTTGCCGGGAATGTGTATGAGTTTGATGGGGATAGTCATTATGAATTTCAGGAAGATGATACGTTTACTTCGTCTGAAGATTGTGACACATATGGGGCTTTTTCTATTAATGGCAACATTGCTAATGTAAGTGTGCGTGATGGTATACCTTCTTATGAGGTATCTGACGGAAATTTGACACTTTTCTACGATCATGGTGATGCCATACTCAATGCAGATGTTGACTCTTGGCATCTCATTGAAGATAAGAGTAAAAAAGTAGCAGACATGACAATCAGTTCAAATATTATGAAGGGGGCAATTATTATCCAGACATCTAAAGATCGGAAAACTTGGGTAGATGTCAATACCATTACGAATGCTTTCGGCGATACGCCTGTTCGAACAAGTTCTATCTATTCTACTTCTGAAGTTCAACTTATAAATGGTTGCTTCTATCGGGTAGTTGTTGCTTATGAACTTCGTATTAGAACCAAGTCCAGATCAATTATTCCAGACAAATACGATTATAAAAAATATGCTGAGGTCTATGAGTTTTATGCGTTCACAGACTGTGGTGAAGAGGATGCCATTGACCCTGATCAAACCTATAATCTTGGTTCAAAGGTTCGTGTTGAAAATTTTGATGGTTACTTCGGCAGTACAACGATTGACAAAAAGGATGCTCATTATGGTTGGGAACTTGGACGTTTCTTTGTGAGTGGCTATACCGATAAGGTCACAAATAGTAACGGCGATATGGTGTTCCTTAAAAATGTTGGGGATAAAGTTACTCTGTGGTTCAAGCTGAATGAAAATATTAACGTACTGAGAGGAAATGAAAAGTTATCTATTACGGCTGACACGGAAGGCTATGACCAATATTTTGAAACATCTAAAATGAACTTTGGTCGTGGAGCTCTAATTATCCGCTATACTGATCATAACAATGTTTCCATGGAACCTACAATTTATACAAACTACTTGGAAGCAAATGCAACAGTTGGGATTGATACTAAAGTTCAGCTTTTTGAGGAGGGCGATTATGAAGTCGCACTCGACTATGAGATTACCAGTGACGAGTTGATTGACAAAATCGGACATTACCGCATTTTCTTCAAGTTCTCAGTCAGGAATGGAAACTGCATGGTATATCCTTTTGATGTTGTTACTGGCAGCGAACTGACAAACAGCTCAATGACTGAAAATGGTTTTCGGCTTGACTTGGCAAAGTCTCGTTACTTGAAAGTCAATATCAAACGGGAGGTTTTGAAAGACAGCGCAGACGGGCTTGTTGAGGACATACGTTCTAATGGCCCTGCTAAAGATGGTGCAAAATATACAGATGAGGGTATCTATACGATTACAGTCCAAAATGAATACACGAATCAACTTACAGTTAAGAAAATTTATGTGGGAACGAACAGTGTTCTTCGGGCTTATATGACAACAGGACTTTCTATTCCTGAAATCAATTCGCTGCTTGAGCAAGGTGCGACAATTTCCGACGATGGAAGTATTCGGTTACCTAGTAATACTCAGTCTGTCGAACAGCCCGGTGAAGTCGAAGGAACTCTTGTGCCTGCGCCAGAACAGTTGCCTACAAATGAACCACAAATGCAGCAAGTTGAAGATGATATAGGTACAGTACCTAATTTTATAATTATCATTGTAGGTGTTTGCATTATTGCTTTTGGAATAATTGCACTTATCTTTCTAAAAAAGCGAAAAACACCTGTCTCTAATGGTGGAAATGAGAACAAAAGAGGTGAAAATCAATGAAACGTATAATTGCTATCTTTGTGTGTGTGACAATGATTCTTACTGGTTGCTCACAGTCACAGCATCAAGTACCAAATGCTGTTAGTGAGTCTGAAATCGTTCCTCCCACACCTTCTTTCGAAGCGATTGAAACGGCTATGTGGGAAAATGGGGAGACGCATTATAATTCCTTGGATGATGCGTTTTTACTGGCGTACATAGAAGATTTGATTTATACGGAGACCATTACCTCTCTCAATAGTGAGGAATATTTTGTTGAGGATGTAAATGCTGTCTACATATCGAAAGAATACCTTGAGGAAGTTGCTTATAATTCGCAATCTAACATCTACTTTGGATATACCCTAGATGAGCTGGATTCGTTATTCCAAGGCACAAGGTATATTTTTACCTTAGATGAAAAAGGGAAGACCACTGTTCAGGAACTTCAAGAAATAGAAGATGTCACCACTGAAACCATATTAAAAAATGTTGCCATAGGTACAGGTGTCATTCTTGTCTGTGTTACAGTTTCTGTTGTTTCGGCAGGGATCGGTGCGCCAGCCGTAAGTATGATCTTTGCTGTCTCTGCAACGACAGCAGAAACTATGGCAATTTCCTCCATAGTGTTCGGTGGCATTTCCGCTGGTATTGTCCGGGGTATTCAAACGGGGGACTTTAATGAGGCTGTCGAAGCAGCCTCTCTTGCTGGAAGTGAAGGGTTCAAATGGGGCGCGATTAGTGGTGCTGTTCTTGGTGGTACAAGTGAAGCATTTTTTCTTAAAAGGGCTACCGAGAGTGGACTAAAGATGAATGAAGCTGCAATAATTCAGAAAGACTCCAAATGGTCATTGGATGCAATAAAGAGTATTCATTCAATAGAAGAATATAATATTTATAGGGATGCTAGCCTGACTCCAACTAAACTCTCTAATGGCGAATTCGTATTTTTAAGACAAATTGACTGGACGCTTATCGATGCTGATGGAAGAACAAATGTACAAAGGGTTGATGCAAATCTTGCACCTATTGATGCAACAGGAAAACCTTTTGAACTGCACCACATAGGACAAAGAGCGGATTCACCATTGGCGATTTTATCTTGGGATGAACATCACTCATCTGAAAATCATAGCGTTTTGCACTATGCTGAACAAGGGAAAGATATTTCAAATACCGTGTGGAACAAGCAAAAACAGGAGATTTGGAAAAGTGTTCTAAAGATGAACAAGAGCATAGTTGAATAATGAACATTATTTCTGTATAAAGGGAACAACCTAGGGGTGCATTTTTGAACGGAGTTGATTTTTATAAAATTCAGGATGCAGAAAAAATTCTAGAAATAATGTTTCCATAAGAGTATAGAGAATATATCTAAGAATTTGGTTTTACACCATATTATGGTCATGACTTAACCGGGATATGCAATATCACATACTTGAATGTAGTCGATGTGATTTTTACAGAAAATTTTTAATGACAAGCTGAATTAAGTTGGTATGTCATCAAAGATACTTATTATAGATAGAATTGTAATCTGGCAAAGGGAACCATTGTGAAATGGTAAGTGATATGAACAGACAAATGATTAAAAAGTACATTGGAGAATGAAATGAAAGAGATAAAATGGAAAATGATAGGATAATGGCTGTAGAACCGTCTTTGGGTGGAATGGTAATATCAGTCCAGTAGAGCAGAAGTTACGCCGGGGAAGAGTTGAATCCCCGGCGTTTTACAATAATAGTAGTATGAATAGTAAAATTTTAAAAGCAATTAAAAAATAACGATAGTTATTTATAAGGGCTCTGTCTCCTACAGCAGCTTCACCCCGCGCTCCTCCATCAACTTCACCGTCTCCTCCGTCCAAATCGAACTCTGCACCTCCCCGATATGGGCTTTCCGCAGAAAGAACATACAGATACGGGACTGGCCGATGCCGCCGCCTATCGTATAAGGAAGCTCTTTTTCCAGAATGGCTTTCTGGAAGGGAAGTTCGGCGCGTTCCTCGCAGCCTGCTTTGGCGAGCTGTGCCTTTAAGGAATCCTCATCCACACGGATACCCATGGAGGACAGCTCCAGAGCGATATCCAGCACAGGATAATAAACGATGATATCCGCATTCAGCGCCCAGTCGTCATAGTCCGGGGCCCTGCCGTCGTGGCGTTCACCGGAGGCAAGCTTATCGCCGATCTGCATCAGGCAGACAGCGCCCTTTTCCTTTGTGATATAATATTCTCTCTCCTTCGGTGTGGCATCCGGATACATATCCTCCAATTCCTGAGTTGTCAGGAAGAAAATTTCGCTGGGCAGGATCTCTGTTATGTAATCGTACTGGATCGCCATATATTTTTCGGTCTTGCAGAGCACCCGGTACACGTCCCGCACCACGGTTTTCAGGGTATCGAGGTTACGCTCATCTTTGGCGATGATCCGCTCCCAGTCCCACTGATCCACAAAAATAGAATGGATGTTGTCGGTCTCTTCATCCCGGCGGATCGCGTTCATATCTGTGTAAAGGCCTTCACCGTAATGGAAACCATACTTTTTCAGTGCAAACCGCTTCCATTTTGCGAGAGATTGAACAACCTCCGCTTTCCTTTCATCCTGCTCTTTTACTGTAAAGTCAACCGGGCGCTCGATGCCGTTTAAGTTATCGTTCAAACCGGACTCCGGCGTGACAAACAGCGGAGCTGATACCCTCTGCAGATGCAGCCTCTCTGTCAACAGGCTCTGAAAACAGTCTTTCACCAGCTTGATCGCAACCTGCGTGTCATGAAGGTTTAAGGCGGATTGATAGTTTTCCGGTATAAAAGTTTTGCTCATAATGTTTTCCTTCCTTATTTAATAATGTAATGTGTTTTCTATATATTTATGTTGGAAATGGCTTTTTTAATCACGAGGCGGCACATACCACATACCGCTTCCCCACGCAGAATCACTATCCAGAAGAATAGATACCAGCTTCCGGTACAGATTCAGGCCCTCGTTCAACTCAGGCAGCTTTGTGTCGTGGCGGAAATCCCAGTATAACTCGCCGCATAGCAAACTGGCGGCAAATTCCCCCCAGTTTTTAAAAACCCGCGCCTGATCCAGCCAGTATTCTGTCAGACCGTCAAATTCGTCCCGATTTAGCAGGCCGCAGGCATAGCCGCTGCGCAGGTGCCCCATGCACTCGCTGATATCCCATGCCAGATACCCACGGTGTCCTACGATGGGATAGAACTGGGCAGAGAAATCCCGGGCTGTCTTGAAAAATGCAAGCGCCTGCTCATTCAGTTCATCCAGCGCGAAAGGAGGACGCCCTTCCCAGAAAGCCACAAAGTCCAGATACTGGCGGTTGCACAGGATTTCCTGCTGACAGAAATCAAGCAGGGATCTCTTATCTGTAATGCCGAATACCTGTTCCAAGTGTGCCCGGCAGGCGGTCTCATCCTCAGGGGAGGCACATCGGGGCAATGTGGTAAAAGAGATCCGATCAGGACCGGGAATCCCGGGCGTCCTCCGAAGAGCGCTGATACCTGCCAGCAGAGCGATAAATTCGTCTCTCCCGCAAGCCTTTTGTTCAGGGACACGGTTCTGGTACTCTTGAACCAGCGATAACACCTGTGGAGCCAGACCGGTGTCATAGGGGTGGAAATCAACCAGATCCGGATGGAATGCAGCGGCAGTTTCAGAATTGCCCTCTGCGGTTTTGCCTTGTTTTTTGAAACGGTCAAATAAAGCCATAGCAGTTATCTCCTTATAAAATACTGATTTATCAACATAAAGACGCTCGCGAAACGTGCGGCCGTCGCCTGGACATTTTTACGGAAAAAATCACATAAAGCATTATAACACAAAATGAACCGGTATGCACAGGAACTTTGCACTTGTTGCAAGGTCGCTTATAATCCCTCGAAAAATATTGACACGGTCATTTTGGGGAGAGTAGAATGAAGATGTTGTGAGACTGAATATCGTGACAGAAGAAGGAGGTTTTTATGAAGACGATTCTTATCTATACAGACGGCGCATGCTCCGGGAATCCCGGGCCGGGCGGTTGGGCGGCAATCATTCTGGACGGAGAACGCGAGGAGACATTGGCAGGCGGTGAATCCGATACCACCAACAATCGCATGGAGCTGACAGGAGTCATCAGGGCTCTGGAGGCTCTTGAGGAGCCATGCACCGTGGAGCTGTACAGTGACTCCAAATACGTTATCGACAGCCTGAGGGAGGGCAGAGCCGAGGGATGGAAAGCACGGGGCTGGGTGAAAAGCGACGGAAAGCCCGCGCTCAATCCTGATCTGTGGGACCGGCTGCTGGAACTGTGCGGGAAGCACAGGGTCAAACCGCACTGGGTGGAGGGACATGCCAGCAACCCCTATAACAACCGCTGTGACGAGATGGCGGTTGAGGAAAGCATAAAGTATAAATAAGCGGTATCGGACCCTGCATGTCAGGAAATGCGGGAATATGTATTTATAAACATGAAATACTGTCGGAGGAAAGAGGATGAAGAAAAAGATTTACGCGGTGAGGAAAGGGCGCAGGCCGGGAATCTACGATACATGGAAGGAAGCGGAATGTCAGGTCCGGGGATTTCGCGGCGCGCAGTACCGCGGCTTCACCTATATGACTGAGCGGGAACAGGAAGATGAGACCGTGGAATGGAGCCTTGCCAGCGCGTGGAAACTGGCGGAGGGATATCTGGTGGACATCCCGGAGGGGGAGGATCCCCGCGAGGTCGAGAAAAAGGAGTTGCAGGAGGAGATGGAATCCGGCAGGGAATTTTTCCGGCAGACAGGGCGGACGGAGGACGCCTATGGCAATTCCCCCTGGATCGGCATCCTGATGGAATGCGCTTCCGATCCCCGCTCTTTTATCAACGACGGACTGATAAAACGGCCGCTCCGTTACTGTTGTACCTCCGTCTATACGGCGCTGGTCTATCTGGTTCTGGATGGGCACAAATTTCCTGCTCTCTGGGAGAATGGGATGGCGAACGGCTGGGATGGCGAGCTGCCGGGCGAGTGGAATGACGAGGACGACGAGCCGATGGTTTCCATGCTGGATATCTGGCATAAGTCGAAAGATTATATCCGGCTGAAAAAACTGTTTGAAGAAAATGGAATGGATAAGGAGCATCTGTCGGAGCTCATCTACCGTGCCAAAGTAAAAGCGAAAAAGGCCGGGGATGACTACCATATCTCTCTGAGCGCCCCCGAGAATTCCTATCTGGCGCTGAAGCGCTTTATCAGGCAGGGCAGCCATACGGTCACGGGATTGTACCGGGAACTGACGGGGAATCCGGTTTACCGTCAGGAACTTCTGGAGGTATCCGGGGCCTTCCTGAACCCGGATCTGGAAGGAGAAACCGGAGCGGAAGAAGGCGCGGCGTCGGTACAGTATATAAAAACGCAGGCGGACGCCATCGCTCAGGAATTATATGAGAAGGTTGTCGGGCAGGATGAGGTGATCGAGCAGCTTCGGAACGCCTGGTTCCATAAGGAATTGAAGGCGGACATGGACGATAAAAAGAGAGGGCCCAGACAGGCGTACCTGTTTGCGGGGCCGCCTGGCGTCGGGAAAACTTTTGTGGCGGAGATCATGGCGGACACATTGAAGATTCCCTATAAGCGTTTCGATATGTCCGCTTACTCAGGCCAGAATGATGCGTCGGGACTTGTCGGATTTGAAAAGACATGGAAAGAATCAAAAGCGGGGGTGCTGACATCCTTTGTCCATGAGAATCCCAGATGTGTACTGTTGTTTGACGAGATTGAGAAGGCTCATGCGCAGGTGATCCTGCTCTTTCTCCAGATTCTGGACGAGGGCAGCTGCATCGATAAGTTCTATAACAAGAACGTGGATTTCAGAAACACGATCATCATCCTGACCACCAACGCCGGAAAGCAGCTGTATCAGGACGCCGAAAATGAGAATCTGGCTCTGCTGCCGGGTGCTGTCATCGTGGACGCTCTGAAGAAGGACAGGAAACCGGATACAACAAGTCCTTTTTTCCCGCCGGAGATCATATCCAGAATGTCCTCCCATACAGTCCTTATGTTCAACCATCTGCGGGCGGGGGCCATTCTGGAGATCATAAAGAAGGATCTGGGCAGACAGACGACAATGCTGCGGAAAAAATACGGGTATGATATGAGCAGCGGACAGGATATCCTTGCAAGAACCGCCCTGTACTCAATGGGAGGAAATCTGGATGCCAGAAACGCTTCCGTGCTGGTCGGAAGGCTCATTGACAGAGCGTTGCTCTCCCTCCTGACTCTGGCAGATGAGAAGATGGGACTGAACGAGCAGGAAAGCATCCGCAGGATCGTATGGGAACAGGATTTCTCCGGCGCGGCGGGTGAGATCCTCGGGCTTTATTCCGGGGAGAAGGACTGCACTGTCGCGGTCTTTGGGGAGATGGATGAGATATCCTTCGAGGGTTTCGATGAAAATAATATCCGGCTCCGAAAGACGACGGATCCGGAAGAGTTTATGAAGATCCTCTGGGAGGAGGATGTGATCCTGACAGTGATCGACTATGAGTACGGCATGGAGCAGAAGGATGGGAACCTGAGCATTGTGGACTGCCGGACGGAAGGCGGCAGGGTGTTCTCCCGCATAAGGGAGAAATATAAGGACAGTATCCCGGTGTATATCCTGTGCGGCGGCGGATATGCCTACTCCAGAAGTGAAAGAGGAGAGCTCTGCCGCCGCGGCGCGAAGGGGTTCATAAGGCGGGAGGCACTTGGCGCAGAGCTCCCGGCCGCATATGTGGATGTCTGCTGTCAGCAGGCGGTGGAGACACTTTTCCTGCGGCACCAGAAGATCTCCTATGACCTGAAACAGGAGCTGGATATGCCGCAGAAGATCGGACGCATCGTCTTTTGCAATTTCAGGCTGGAGACGGCTGTGGAAGCGGAGGACAAAGACCTTCTGCTGTCGGCGGACATGAAGCCGGATACCCACTGGGACGACATCTATGTGCCCGATGGGATAAAAAAGGAACTGAAGTTTTTTATTGATTACCTGAAGACTCCCAGGAACTTCAGCCAGACCGGGATCAGAGCGCCGAGGGGCGTGCTGCTGGCGGGTGTGCCGGGAACAGGCAAGACGTCCCTTGCGAGAGCGGTGGCAACGGAATCCGGCGTGAGTTTTCTGGAGGTCCATGCGGATCTGCTCAAACAAAAAGGTCCTGACGAGGTGCGCCGCGTCTTTAAGACCGCAAGGAAGTACGCCCCGGCGGTGCTCTTCATTGACGAGGTGGACACGATCGGCGCAAGCCGCCAGGCCGGCGCCGATAATTCCGTGCTGAATGCGCTGCTGACGGAGATGGACGGGTTCCGGAAAAATGATGGCAGCCCTGTATTTCTGATGGCGGCGACCAATCTTGGGCAGGCGATCGACGGCGCCCTGGCAAGGCGTTTTGACAGGGTATTTATGATTCCCCTGCCGGACAGGGAGGGAATCAGATGGATGCTGGGACGGCTGCTGGAAAAACACGGCGACAGGTTCCGGATCCCGCCCGCCGAGATGGAAGGGCTCGTGACCCATTTTGCAGGGATATCGTTTGCGAGGCTTGAGAACATCATGGAGGCGGCGCTGCGGGAAGCCGTCCGAAGCGGCATTCCGGTCGATCATATCCGGCTGTACGAAACCTTCGATGAGATGTCGATGGGGGAGGCGAGAGGCGGCGTACCGCTGGAGGAGATGAGGCGCGTCGCATACCATGAGGCCGGCCATGCCCTGATCAGTCTGGCTCACAATATGATTCCGAACTATATGAGTATTGTGGCAAGGGGCAGTTACGGCGGCTATGTGGCGAACGGTTCTGCCGGAGACGGCACAAAAGAATCCACGTTGAAGATGATCCGCATATCTCTCGGGGGAAGGGCGGCGGAAACCGTGTGCGGGTATGGACTGTCCTCCGGGGCGAGCTCTGACCTGAAAAAGGCGACGCAGCTGGCTGCGGGGATGGTATGCAGCCTGGGAATGTACGAGGAGGAGTTCGGGCTTGCCGTCGTCCCGAAAGAAGAATTTTATAACAATGAAAAGGCAAGGGCTCTGGTCGGCCGGATCCTGTCAGAGCAGTCAGAGAAAGCTGTGGAGATCATCAGCGGCAACAGGGAAGCTCTGGAACGGCTGGTGGATGCAGTGATGAACAGCAGGACGCAATCCCTTACAAAGAAGGAGATCGTGGTGGCCTATGAAGGCCGGGAAGCGTAAGGATTTCGGCTGCAGTAGTTTTGATCCGGATAGAGTGCATCCGGCTTTTCGAAGAGGAACCCCTATGGAAGTGATCACCTCCGTCCGCAATCTGGTAGAATTTATTCTCCGCAGCGGCGATATCGACAACAGAAGAGCATCCGCCCCGGAATCCGCGATGCAGGAGGGCGGCAGGATCCACCGCATGCTGCAGCGGCGCATGGGGGCTGATTACCATGCTGAAGTAACTTTGAAATATACTTATCATACACCAAAGTATGATATTATCGTGGAGGGCAGGGCGGACGGCATTATCGACGGACAGCTGGCAAAACGGATCCTGAAGGAAGTGCCGGTTCAGTTCAGAGAGCCGGATCAGCCCCTGATCGAAGCGGCGATTTTGCAGAAAGACTATCCTGACACAATAGGTGACACGGTTGTCATAGATGAGATCAAAGGAACTTACGCGGATGTCAGCAGGATGAAAGCCCCGGTTTCCGTGCATCTTGCACAGGCAAAGTGCTATGCCTATATTTACGCAAAACAAAATGACCTGCCCTATATCCGGGTACGCATGACCTACTGCAATATGGAAACGGAGGAGCTGCAGTATTTTTTTCAGGACTACCGTTTTCAGGATCTGGAAAAATGGTTTGAGGGACTGATGCAGTCCTATCAGAAATGGGCGGACTACGAGGTGGACTGGAAGGAAAAACGCCAGCGCTCCATCCGGGAGACGGATTTTCCGTTCTCCTACCGGGAGGGGCAGAGAGAGCTGGTCACCTATGTCTATCAGACCCTCTACCATAAAAAGAAACTGTTCATCGAGGCGCCCACAGGCGTGGGGAAAACCCTGTCCACCGTATTTCCGTCGGTAAAAGCGATCGGGGAGCAGATGGCGGAAAAGTTGTTCTATCTGACCGCAAAAACCATCACACGCACGGTGGCGGAGGAGGCTTTTTCCATTTTGCGGGGGCGCGGCCTGTTATTTAAGACTGTGATCCTGACAGCGAGAGACAAGATCTGCTTTCTGGAGGAGGCGGAATGCAATCCGGTCGCCTGTCCCTATGCAAAGGGGCATTTTGACAGGATCAACGATGCGGTTTACGATATGTTGACCCATGAAGTCAGCTTTACAAGGGAGCTGATAGAGGCTTATGCAAAGAAGCATCAGGTCTGTCCCTTTGAAATGTGTCTGGATATGAGTTTGTTTGCGGACGGAGTGATCTGCGACTACAATTATGTGTTTGATCCCCATGTCTATTTGAGAAGATTTTTTGCGGAGGGTGTCAGGCGGGACTATATCTTTTTGGTGGATGAGGCGCATAATCTGGTGGACAGAGGGCGCGAGATGTACAGCGCCGTCCTGAAGAAAGAGGACTTTCTGGAACTGAAGAAGGTGGTCAAAGGGTACGATAAAAAGATGGCATCCCTACTGGAGCGCTGCAACAGACAGCTTCTTATCTATAAAAAGGAATGTGAGAACTATCAGATCCTGGAAAGTATTGATTCTTTTATTCTGGCGGTAAATAAACTGGCGGCGCAGATGGAGCGGTTTCTGGAAGAATATGATGACAGTCCTGTCAGGAAGGCTGTGTTGGAGTTTTACTTTGAAATCTCGCACTTTCTGCTGATTTATGACAAGCTAAATGACAAATATGTCATATATAGTGAGATGCAGAGTGACGGCAGTTTTCTGTTGAAACTCTTCTGTGTGGATCCTTCCGGAAATCTGGAGGAGTGCATGATGCGGGCGAGGAGCAGCATCCTGTTTTCCGCAACTTTTCTTCCGATTCAGTATTATAAAAATCTGCTGGGCGGAGGAAAGGAGGATTATGAGGTCTATGCGTCCTCCGTTTTTTCGCCTGAAAAACGCGGGCTTTTTATCGGCTCTGATATCACAAGTAAATATACCAGACGGGGGCCCGGGGAATATTTCCGGGCGGCTTCCTATATTAAGGAGATCACAGCGCAGAAGAGGGGAAATTATCTGATCTTTTTCCCGTCCCATGCCTTCTTAAAACAGGTGTATGAAGTATATCAGGAAGCTTTTTATGAGGAGGAAAGAGAGATATGCATTTTACAGGAAGAGCGCATGGGGGAGAAGGAGCGGGAGGAGTTTTTGCGGATGTTCTCTCAGGACGGGGAAGATAATATAAGAGACGATCGTTCCCTGCTCGGTTTCTGTGTGCTCGGCGGCATTTTCAGCGAGGGCATTGACTTAAAGCAGGACAGGCTGATCGGTGCGATCATTGTGGGCACAGGACTTCCCCAGGTCTGCAATGAGCGGGAGATCATCCGCCGGTATTTTGACGGGCAGTCGGAAAACGGCTTTGATTATGCCTACCAGTATCCGGGCATGAATAAAGTGCTGCAGGCGGCAGGCAGAGTCATCCGCACGGTGGAGGATGTGGGCATTGTGGCGCTTCTGGACGAGCGGTTCCTGCAGCGCTCCTATCAGCGCATGTTTCCACGGGAGTGGGCGGATTATCAGGTGACGACCTGCAATCATGCGGGTTTTCATGTCAGGGAATTCTGGGAGAAGTGGCGCAGCCGTTCGATCTCCTCCTTGTAGGGCGGCACTTTCTTATCCGGATTTTCCGGTGATGGAATATAGGGAGTCTCCAGAATCTTCGGGATAGCGGCGAGGGCTGGGTGATGTGCCACGCGGGCAAGGGCGTCAAACCCGATACAGCCGTCCCCCAGATTTGCATGCCTGTCTTTGCGGGCTCCCTGAGGATTTTTACTGTCGTTGAGATGGATGCAGGCAATCTGCGGGATGCCCAGCAGTTTATCAAAGGCAGTTAAAATACCATCAAAATCATGTATCACATCATAACCTGCATCGTGCATATGGCAGGTGTCCATGCAGACTCTGAGTTTCTCCGAGTGCACAGTCTTATCATAGATCTCAGCGAGTTCCTCAAAATTACTTCCTATCTCAGAACCCTTCCCCGCCATAGTTTCCAGCGCTATGTATACCGGGGTGTCGGCGGTCAGGATCTGATTCAGTCCTTCTGTGATCTTTTGGATGCCGGCTTTGGTACCTTCCCCTACATGAGAGCCCGGATGCAGTACCAGAACATGGCTGCCCATACCGGCGCTCCGTGTGATCTCTTTTTCCAGAAATTCCACTGCCAGTTCGAATGTGGAAGGATTGATCGTGTTGGCAAGGTTGATGATGTAAGGGGCATGTACGATAAACTGTTCGATGCCTGCTTCTTTCATAAGTGCGTGTGCCTCCGGTATCTTCAGTTCTGATAATTCTTTCCTTCTTGTGTTCTGGGGCGCGCCTGTATAGACCATAAAGGTGTCTGCCTGATAGGACAGCGCTTCTTTTACGGAGCCTGCAAACATTTCTTTTCCGCTCATTCCTACATGAGAACCTATTAACAACATGGGATACCATCCTTTCTTTTCGGCTTCTTTTAATAAAATATAAAAAATCAATTTTACTATATAAACATCACATGACAGACTGAAGCAGTCAATATAATGAAGACACAACATATTGTAGCATACATCTTAAAACAACGCCAGAGCAGGGTGAAAAAAGTGCTGAAATTGTATGAAAAAAGAGATTTTATGTCTGTAAAATCTGAAAGAAGAACAAAAATTTATCTAAAGAAATACTTGATTTTTGGAATATGACATGGGTGATTTTTTTCTAAAATAGAGTTGACAGATGTGTATATGTGGATAAATATGTGGAAAAGTGGTCATTCCGTGGAAAAAATGACAGGGATTCCATAAAATCAGAGGGAAAAATGTGGATTACTTTTTTGGGAAAAGGAAAACAGTACCGAAACAGTCAATTTAATGTGGATAAGAATTATGTAAACACAAGAGGCGGAGAAGGGCAGAGGAAATTGATTCTGTATAAAAAACAGTCGTTCTTTTCACATAAAATAATATATAAATTATATAAATGATGATGGAATAAACAATTCGGCGAAAGAGAAGGGCAGCTATCCACAACCAGTTGATCTGTAATATTATAGAATGGAGAATGAAAAGCGCAGGAAGAAGACAGTGCAGGAGGAAAACAGTGCGGGTAAAATTGAAAAAGATTTGGATAGAATCAACCGGAAAAATGTGGTATACTGTTCAAGGCGGTGAGGAGCGGCGGCAGAAGTGATGAATATAAATATATGAATTATTAAGGAAATGTCTTTCTGGATTTGAGAAGGGAATTTTATTTATCATTCAGGCGTTAAATCAGATCCGCTTCAAATAAATGGAACGCCGCAAAGAAAAGAGGTGAATTACCCAGTAGAATCTGGGAGAAAGGAAAAATCCAATCACTTTCTAATATGATTGGATTATACGAGTATTATGGAAAATAAAAAATGGTATTTTGAGAGTGTATTTTATCAGATATACCCGTTGGGATTCTGTGGAGCACCGTTTGAGAACGACGGGGTTTTGACAGACCGGATCAAAAAGGTGGAGGAGTGGATTCCCCATATCAAAGAAGTGGGGGCAAACGCGATCTATTTTTCGCCGGTATTTGAGTCTGATACCCACGGCTACAATACCAGAGATTATAAGATGATCGACAAGCGCCTTGGCACCAATGAGGATTTCAGGGAAGTCTGCACAAAGCTGCACGAGGCGGGCATTAAAGTTGTGCTGGACGGCGTGTTCAATCATGTGGGACGGGGATTCTGGGCATTTCAGGATGTGGTGAGAAACCGGGAGCGTTCCCCCTATCTGCACTGGTTCCATATCAGTCTGGAGGGAAATTCCAATTATAATGATGGGCTCTGGTATGAGGGCTGGGAAGGCAACTATGATCTTGTGAAACTGAACCTTCAGAATGAGGAGGTGATCCAGCATATCTTTGACGCGGTAAACTGTTGGATCGATGAGTTTGATATTGACGGGCTGAGGCTGGATGTGGCTTACTGTCTTGACCATAATTTTGTAAGGCGGCTCAGAAGTTTCTGTGATCAGAAAAAGCAGGACTTCTATCTGCTCGGCGAGATGCTTCATGGAGACTACAATCAGATGGTAAACGACGGGATGCTGCATTCCGCGACCAACTATGAATGTTACAAGGGGCTGCACTCCAGCTTCAACAGCATGAATATGTTTGAGATCAATCATTCCCTGCTGCGGCAGTTCGGACCGGAAAACTGGACTTTATATAAAGGAAAGCATATGCTGTCCTTTGTGGATAACCACGATGTGACGAGGGTGGCGAGCATTCTCGCGAACGAGAAGCATCTGCCCCTGATCTATGCGCTGATGTTCGGTATGCCGGGGATTCCCTGTGTCTATTACGGAAGCGAATGGGGCGCAAAGGCGCACAAGAGCGAGGGCGATCCGGCGCTCAGGGCCTGTTTTGATAAGCCCCAGTGGAATGAACTGACGGATAAGATAGCAAAGATGGCTGAGGCAAAGAAAAATTCGGAGGCTCTCAACTACGGCGCGTTCCGTTCCGTTGTGCTGACCAACAAGCAGTGCATTTTCGAGAGAAAGTCGGAGAACGAGAGGGTGCTCGTGGCGATCAATGCGGACGGGGAAAGCTATACGGCACATTTTGACGCGGGCTGCGGCCAGGCGGTGGATCTGCTGACCGGGGAGCTCCATGATTTTGGCGGCGGGAGCGAGATGCCTCCTTACAGCGCGGCGTTCTGGAAGATGGAGCGGTAAAAAAGAAAATTTTGTATTGAGCGAAGAATGAAAAATGAGGGTATCTGACGGGGTGTTATCGAAGTGGAATGATACTATTGCAGATGCCCTCGTTTTGCGGGAAGTAACATTGTTTTGTTTGTTCTATCATTCTTCAGCGGACAGTCGGATGGCGCTATATAAAACGATAGCATCATGGAAGCTGCGGGGATTGTAACCACATTTTTCATAAATACGATTCAGTTTATATTGCAGGGAATTTTTGTGTATATATAACTGCTCACAGGTTTTTTGCAGGGACATATCTGTTTCATAATAAGTTTTCAGAACGATGATATCTGCTTCTGAAAGATTTTTAATCGTTTTGTCTAAATACTGTTTTTTTAGAGTATCTGAAACACTGCCTAACAGCAGATCATAATCCAAATCGTCATAGAACATCAGAGCCTGATTTTTTCTTGCGGCATGAATCGACAGCATGGCGCAATGATAAGAAGTGTATATGTTTTCTATTTTCACTTTATTTCCGATACCGATCGTCAGAATATTTTGATAAGCGGCAACAAGGCGTTTTAAAAAATGCATATGGCAATGCAGTACTTCGGCATCCGCTATTAAAATATATTCATTGGGATAGTTATAAGTATAAAAGGAAGATTCCATCTGTTCAAATGCCTGTGTGATAGAATTCTGGATCATAAACAGATTGTTTGGATTGTATTTTGAATTCAACTGGATCAGGACGATACGACACAGAGTGGATTCAGTAATTTTATTTTCCTGCAAGGTGTCGAGAAAGTACTGATGGTTTATGGGCTCCTGATGGATAAGAGAGCGGATGATATAGTTCTGCCGGTTCTTTTTCTGATTGCCAAGGGAGTCGAGGTCGCGTTCTTTCAAAAGAATGGAGGTGATCTTCTGGGCCAGATAAGCGTATTTTCTGACTTCCTCAACATTTCCGGAAATGCCAATGGCGGCAACGATATTTCCGTTATGCATGACAGGGATGTTGATTCCTTTTTTGGTTCCGAAGAAAGAATCATCATCAGAAACTTCCAGCGTACATCCGGTGGTAACAGCTTTATAGCCTATCTCATGGAAAGTGCCGATACGGTTGGGGTCGGTACTGGCAATGATGGATCCTTTCTCATTGATGAAGTTGATATTTTTTCCGCTGACATCTTTTACGGTATCTACGATCTGCTGGGCTGTTGTCTGGCTGATGATCCCCATATGGCACCTCCTGTTGATTTCAATATATGTTAAAGATACCATATAAATGATTAAAAATCAATGAAAATACAGTATGTATAACATATTATTATAAATGAAAACTGATATAATGAGGTGAGAAAGGCAGTAATACATAATAAAATGGAAAGGAGGAGACGGCGTGAGAGTAGTTATTGCGATAGATTCCTTTAAGGGCAGCATGACTTCCATGGAGGCGGGAGACAGCGCGGCAAAAGGAATCAAAAGAGTATTTCCGGATGCAGATGTTTCAGTCAGGCCTCTTGCTGATGGCGGGGAAGGCACTGTGGAAGCTCTGACTTTGGGATGCGGAGGCGAGCTCTGTGATGTGACAGTGACAGGCCCGACCGGTGTACCGGTGAGATGTCAGTATGGCATTGTCAGGAGTACCAAAACAGCGATCATAGAAATGTCCGGGGCGGCGGGCATAACGTTGGTAGCCGAAAAGGATCGCAATCCACTGTATACCACATCCTATGGGGTGGGCGAGGTGATCGCGGATGCCATAGGGAAAGGCTGCAGGCACTTTTTGTTGGGAATAGGAGGCAGTGCGACCAATGACGGCGGCATTGGTATGCTGCAGGCGCTTGGATTTAGCCTGTTGAACGAAAATGGCATTCCTGTAAGATTCGGGGCACTTGGTCTGGAAGAGCTGACAATTATTGGAGAGGAACATATGATTCCTGCTTTAAAGGAATGTGATTTCAGAGTGATATGCGATGTGACAAACCCGTTGTGCGGAAAACAGGGATGCAGTGCCATTTACGGTCCGCAAAAAGGGGCAGATCCATCGATGATCATTCAAATGGATAAATGGTTGGCGGATTACGCCGGACTTGCCGGGAAAAAATATCCGAATGCCAGAGCTGACCAGGCAGGAGCAGGTGCGGCAGGGGGGCTTGGTTTCGCGCTGGTGACATTTTTGAATGCATCTCTGGAATCGGGGATCAAACTGGTACTGGAAGAGACCAGGCTGCGAAATTATGTAAAAGATGCGGATATTGTCATCACAGGGGAAGGCAGGCTCGATGGGCAGACGGTTATGGGGAAAGCTCCCATCGGCGTGGCGGAAATTGCAAAAGAGTACGGAAAGCCGGTACTTGCATTTTCAGGCTGCGTGACGAGAGAGGCAGTTTTATGTAATGAAAAAGGCATTGATGCATTTTTTCCGATACTTCGGGGCGTTACCAGTCTGGAAGATGCAATGGACGCGGAGAATGCCAGAGCAAATATGGAAGATACTGTAGAACAGGCCTTCCGGGTGATAAAAACTTTTCTAAAAGGAGGAAAATATGAGTAACATAAATTATGACGGGAAACGGTTGAAAAAAGCAGCAATAGTTACAGCGGTCATTTTTGCGGTGATGGTGGCGTTTACGATTCTACAGTGGGGCATTGCGTCTGACTGGGGAAATATTTCTATCAGCAGAGTCACTTTTATCAGTGAGGGCGGTGCGGAACAGTCAGGAGTAATGTTCGTACCGAAGGGAGTGAGTGCGCAGAATCCGGCACCTGCGATCATTAACTATCATGGACGTAACAATTCCAGCTACAATATGATAAACTGGGCGATCGAGGAAGCCAGAAGAGGTTACATTGTGTTAAATGCAGATCTGGCGGGAACATTGGAAACAAAAGTGCATGCGGATAGTTCAACAGATAATCTGGCGGTTGGCCCGGTTGAATATCTGGAAGCGATGGATATGGTTTCAGAGATTTCTGTGACCGGGCATTCGATGGCTAATTTATCGCTGCAGGTAATTGAACTGCGGGAATCTGAATTTAAACCTAAATTGAGGTCTATTGTAGGTGTGGGCGGTGCATTTTTCTATTCTGTAACTGGTAATCCGTTTCCCAGAGAAACTAACTATTGCATTATTGAAGCGGGTGCAGATTTATATGAAATGGCGGTTATGGGCGGCACAGCAAATGCCCGTGCCATGATTACAGAATTGAGCGGTTTAGGCGATGCAATGGAAAATGGCGTTCTCTATGGGGATATTGCAGAAAATAATGCTTTTCAATATGTAGAAGTGCCGGGACTTTCCCATCAGGGGATGCTGTACACAAAGGATGTGATCACACCGATTCTGGATTTTATAGAATTATCCAGTCCGGCACCAAATCCGATTGATAATAGTAATATGATATTCTGGACGTATTTGATCTGTTCAGCGATCGCGTTCCTTTCATTTTTGCTGTTTATACCGGCGCTTACATATCTGTTCACAAGCCTGCCGCTTGTTTACGATATAGTGAATATACCGTTAGCACCGTCGCAGGGAAAATCAGGAAAGAAATGGAGTACACATCTGATTACGGATCTTTTAATTCCGTTAGCGCTGTTTCCGCCGGTAACGATGTGGGCAACGAAATTTCCTACCAATTTCTTCGGCTCACTTTGGGTAAACCAGATCTTTTTCTGGCTGGTTGCAAATTCGCTGGTTGGAATTTTACTGTTAGTGATACGTTATTATAAAAAGAGCCGTGAAACAAAATTGACGGCGGCGGATTTTGGATTCGGCAATAAAAACGAGAAAATGTTTGACGGAAAGCGGATTGCAACGGCATTTGGAATTGCCATAGCAGTTACAACGGTCTGTTATTTATGGCTGGATATTGTTATGGGAACAACAGGACTTGATTATCAGTTCTGCTCCATGCCGGGACAGCTTGTTCGTATGACACCGCAAAGACTTATTTATACGATACGTTATTTGTTGCTGATGATACCGGTTTATTTTATGATCAATGTGAATGTTGCTACAACCAGACGGCTGAAATCCACAGGAAATGAAACAAAAGATACTGTCAGGGCGGTACTGGTGAATATCCTGTTGTCGGCTGGGCTGCTTACTGCTTTAGTAGTGATACAGTTTGTTGGGGTCCGCATTATTGGTACCGGAGCAACGCCGTTCAATCAGAAGTATTGGGATTCGATTTCCTTTGGGTGGACGTTCCCGTTTATGATGTCAACAGCATCCGGTGTTAGTGCATTTATCCACAGGAAAACAGGAAATGTCTGGGTTGGCATGATTACGACATGGATTATAGTAATCTGTATGACGATTATGCAGTGCTGTCTTGTTCCGGCGGCGAATGTGGCATAAATTGGGTATTTAAGAAAAAATCTGAGAACCAGATCTTGTATTCGGTTCTCAGATTTCTTCAATTCTGCACATATGCTCTTTGGTTTCTGTACTGTAGCTTATTCCTACGGCAAGAATACGTTCGATATGTTCTTTTTTTAATTTCTCTCCGTATTTCTTTTTTCGGATCTGTTCGATGGCCGCTTCTGGCGGAGCATCGGCTTTCAGTTCAATGATGATTCCGGGCAGATTTTTCCGGCGCGGATAGAACAGAAAGTCTGCAAATCCCTTTCCGCTTTTTTCTTCTCTTTCTATCTTATATTTATTTCTGGCCGACAGATAGGCAAGAGTTACTACGCAGGATAAACTGTTTTCGTCATTGTATTTTAAGACTGGCAGCTCACTGTTATGGATATCATGAAGATATGATGCGACTGATGTCCCATTTTTATTTAACGTGGCATCCAGTATTTCATGGGAATTTTTTACAAGTTCCGCCACATAACCAAACTCATCATCCTCCAGAGCATTCTCAAATTCTATCATAAGCTCTTTATTCGGAATGCACAGCTCTCCATCATGATAGGAGAGTAAGCCGTAGATGATCATGGCGGAATATATTTCTTTCCGGTTAACCGGGCTTTTCTGGCCGGCAGAATATTCTTTTTTGATTTCTATTTTGACCGGTGTGTTTCCCACCATTTTTACAACGTCATCTCTGACTTCCGCCAGATTATATTTCAAAAAGAACAACACTTCATCCATTTTACCGGTTTTTGTCCAGTAGCTTTGACAGTATTCATCTTCTAAAGCGCACACAACGGAACGGGGATTGTAGATTTTTATGCCGTCCGTCGTGAGATATCCGTTGTACCATTCGGAAATTTCGGAAAATGTCAGAGCGTTCTGCCTGTCGCACAGCATCTTTATATCATCCTCTGTAAAGCCAAAGTATTCGCCGAAACTGGTGTCATTGAGCATAGTATACTCTTTAAACATGTTAAGAGCGGAACCCGTGCTGTATTTCTGGATGGGAAGAACCCCTGTCATATAGGCAAGAGCAACATAAGGTTTATCTTTCAGCAGGTCGCGCAGAAATTCGAGAAAATTGTTTTGATCTTCCGGATACAGATTATGGCTGAAAATATAATCCCACTCGTCGATGATGAAAATAAACTTATCACCTGTGGCGGCAAAGAGCTTGGAGAGGGAGACGGTGTCGTCTGCCCTTATATCAGGATATTTTTCGATAATATCATGATATAATAAATCTTTAAATTGATTGATATAATCTTCGTAACTGTTCCCTCTGCCGGGCAGATCATTTAAAGATAATGTCACTACGTTATATTGATTCAGATGAAGGGCGTAGTTTTCTCTTTGGCTGATCTTTAATCTGTCAAAGATATGCTTTGTGTCATATGCCTTTCCATAGTAGGCTCCAAGCATGTTAAGTACGGATGTTTTTCCAAAGCGGCGGGGCTTGGTGATGCACAGATATCGGTTTTTTGTATTGATCCGTCTGCTGACTTTTTCAATGATATCCGATTTGTCCACAAAAAACTCATCGCTGCTGAGCATTCGGAAATCTTCATATGCAGAATTTGTATTTAAATAGACTGCCATATAGCGGGCTCCTTCTTAAACTGTTATAACAATAATCAGGAAACGATAAAAGCTGTTTCATACACTTTACCATAAAAAAATAAATACAGCAAATAAATAAAATTTAAGGTTCCAACAAAACAGGAAATAGTGTATACTGTTCTTATGAATGAAAGAAAGGCAAGGGTACCGGCATGGCGGAGGGGTTTGAGAGACAGGCGATAGGCGTGTTTGAACTGGACAGTTATCTATCCTGTTTTGTAGCGTTGGATGCGGCGGCGAAGGCGGCGGCGGTGAAGATTCAGGGCGTGGAGAGGAACCGTTTAAAGAGCGGTGCCTGTGTGAAGATGCGGGGCAGCTTGTCGGATGTGCGGGCGGCAATGGAAGCAGCGCTGGAGACGGCAAAGGAAATGGATTCGGAAGTGTATTCCCACACGATCATCGCGTCTCCGTCCGAGGATTCCGAACTGGCGATTAAGATGACGATCAACAGATAGGGGAGGAAGGAAAGATGAATGTATTTAAAGCCCTTGGCCTTGTGGAAGTGCTCGGCAGCGCGGATGCGATTCAGGCAGTGGACGTGATGTTAAAGACGTCGGAGGTGGAGTTTCAGACCTGGCATACGAAATGCGGCGGACATACAACGGTATTTGTCAGCGGTGATGTGGCGGCGGTGACGGAAGCCGTGGAGCGGGTGAAAACGAATCCGCCCTGTGAGATCATAAAGACAGCGGTGATCTCCAACCCTTCCGAGGAGGCGGAACGCCTTGTGCTGGAAAACAGGGAGGGCAGCAGGTTTGCGAGAGCGGCGTTTGAGAAGTGAAGATATGTCTGTGAGAGAAAACGGTATCAGAGCGGAGGTTTGTGAAGAGATCAGGAAGCTGGCAAAAGGACATGGTATGGAAAGGGTTATTTTGTTCGGTTCCCGTGCAAGAGGCGATTTTCGCAGAACCAGCGATATTGATCTGGCAGTACAGGGAGGCGATTATGCTGCCTTTGCGCTGGATCTGGAGGAGGAAGTGTCCACACTGCTGAAGTTTGATGTTGTAAATCTGGACGGGGCGGTGCAGGATGAACTGTTGGAATCCATTGTCAGGGAAGGTGTGGTTTTCTATGAAAAAGTATGAAAATTTTTGTGCAGCCCTGGAAAATCTGAAGGACATTTATGGATACGCCGAGCCCTATGACAATGTGGTGTTGACCGGTCTGGTCGGGCTCTATGAGATCTGCTTTGAACAGTCCTGGAAGATGATGAAGGAGATTCTGGAGAATCACGGTTATGAGGAAGGGGCGACCGGTTCGCCCAAACTGATCCTGAAAACAGCTTACAGGGCAGGGATGATAAAGGAGGAGGAACTCTGGCTGAAAGCGCTGGCGGCACGGAACAATGTGGCGCACGCCTATAATCAGAAAGTGGCCCTGGATATTGTCCGGGAGACAAAGGGAGAGTTTTATGATATGTTCTGCAGATTAAAAAAAGAGGCGGAAGAATGGATAAAAGAGTGAATTTTTTCACAAAATAGTCACAATCGCATCACAATTTTAACATAAATGGAGACTAAGATAGAAGCATCTGATGAGGAGAAGATCCTCTCAGGTGCTTTTTTATAAAAAATCTCATGTGATCTGGTTTCGTGCCGGAAAATATATCAGCTGAGCGGGCGGGACAGATCGCATAAAAATAAGCAGATGAAGGAGTGACGATGATGGAATACCAATACGGACAAAACAACGAGAACAACAATTATCAGGGACACAACGACTATATTTACTATCATAATCAGCCGGCAGGAAATATTCCGCCGGAACCGGCGCATAAAAAGAAAGAAAAAAAGAGCGGAAAAGGGATCATCCCTCTCTGCCTTGTGTTATCCCTTATGATGGGAACCGCGGGGGGAGCCCTCGGCAGCGGACTTGTGATGCAGCAATATAATAAGAAGGAAGTACAGTCGGAGGAGGCGCCGCAGCAGGCGCCGGCGGCCCTCCCCCAGACAACGGAGCAGGCGGCCATCACGCCTACGGCGGCAACGGCGGCGACAGGTTTGTCCATCGAGCAGATATCAGAAATGTGTCTGCCCTCCGTTGTGGCGATCACCAATATCACGGAATCCGAGATACGAAGCTTCTGGGGCACCACTTACACACAGGAGATCCCGAGTTCCGGTTCCGGTGTTATCATCGGTAAGACGGATGACGAACTGCTGATCGTCACCAACTACCATGTGGTGTCCGGCAACAAGGAACTGAATGTGCTGTTCAGCTATCAGGAAAGCCAGGACACTTCGGACGCCGAGATCGTGCAGGCTGAAGTGAAAGACTACAATTCCAGCAAGGACCTTGCCGTGATCGCAGTACCCTTGAGCAGCCTTACGGAAGAAGTTATGAATAATATAAAAGTGGCGGCCATCGGGGATTCCAATGAGCTGGCTCTGGGAGAACAGGTTGTGGCGATCGGTAATGCGCTGGGTTATGGGCAGTCTGTGACCACGGGTATCATCAGCGCCCTGAACCGCAATATCAACGAGGGCAGCGAGACGGATACGGTCGGCAACGCAAACCAGTATATCCAGACCGATGCGGCAATCAATCCGGGCAACAGCGGCGGCGCCCTTTTTAATATGAAGGGCGAGCTGGTGGGGATCAACTCCGCAAAGATGGCAGATACAAAGGTGGAAGGCATGGGCTATGCGATCCCCATCTCCGATATCAAGGCGGATATGGAAAATATGATGCAGCGTGAGACAAGGATGCTTGTGGAGGAACCCGACAGGGGGTATCTCGGCATCAGCGGCTCCAACGTGACGGAAGAGATCAATCAGTCCTACGACATCCCGATCGGCGCACACATCAGCAGCGTGACAGCCGGCTCCCCCGCGGAGAAGGCAGGCCTTGAGCGGGGCATGGTCATCACCGAGATCGACGGAAAATCCGTGCGGACCATCGAGGAACTGAAAGAATACCTCGCCTACTACAGAGCAGGGGAGACCATCGATATCACCGTATCCGTCAGAACCGACAGCGGCTACGAGGACAGAACCTATTCGGTTACCCTCTGTACAGCCGAGGAAGCCGGCATAACCATTGAAAATACACAGACACAGGACCAGGATCAGTCCTCCGGTTCCCAGTACGGCCAGACCAGCCCCTACGACCAGACGAACCCCTTCGGCGGCTTCTTCCCGTTCTTCGGGAACTGACAAAACACTTGACAAAGCCCCCCATTATCCACTATGATTCTCTTTAGGAAAAGAGGACAAAGGCACTTCGCCCTTTGCCGGCAGATCGGCAGAGGGCTTTTGCTTTTAAAGATTGATAGAAATGGACCAAAGGAGGAGAACGTTATGAGCGGCACAGCAAAGAGAGAGCTGGCAAAAACCTACGATCCCAAAGGCATTGAGGACAGAATTTATCAAAAATGGTTGGAAAAGAAATACTTTCATGCGGAAGTGGACAAGTCAAAGAAACCTTTCACGATCGTGATCCCGCCCCCAAATATTACAGGACAGCTTCATATGGGACATGCATTGGACAACACCATGCAGGATATCCTGATCCGCTATAAACGGATGCAGGGCTATAATGCGTTATGGCAGCCGGGCACGGACCATGCGAGCATTTCAACGGAAGTAAAGATCATAGAGGCATTAAAAAAGGAAGGCGTTGATAAGCATGATCTCGGCAGGGAAAAGTTTCTGGAACGCGCCTGGGACTGGAGAAAAGAGTACGGCGGACGGATCGTTTCCCAGCTCAAGAAACTGGGCTCCTCCTGTGACTGGGACAGAGAACGTTTCACGATGGATGAGGGCTGTAACAAGGCTGTCACGGAAGTGTTCTGCAAGATGCATGAGAAGGGATGGATCTACAAAGGAGCAAAGATCATCAACTGGTGTCCGGTCTGCAATACTTCCATCTCCGATGCGGAGGTAGAGTACAAGGAACAGGAAGGCCATTTCTGGCATATCAAATATCCGCTGGTGGATGAGAACGGAGCGCCCAGCAAAACGGAATTTCTGGAGTTCGCGACCACCCGTCCGGAGACCATGCTGGGCGATACGGCGGTTGCGGTCAATCCGAAGGATGAGCGCTACACTTATCTGAAGGGCAGATACGTGTGGCTGCCGATCGTGAACAAGGCGATACCGGTTGTGGAAGATGAATATGTAGATATGGAATTCGGGACAGGCGTTGTGAAGATCACGCCGGGCCATGACCCGAATGACTTTGAGGTGGGCAAACGGCATAACCTGCCTATCGTGAATATCATGAACGATGATGCCACCATCAATGAGAACGGCGGCAAATATGCGGGACTGGACCGCTATGAGGCGAGAAAACAGATTCTGGAGGAATTAAAACAGGAGGGGCTGCTGGGCAAGATCGAGGATTACAGCCACAACGTAGGAACCCATGACCGCTGCAGTACGACCATCGAGCCTCTTGTGAAGGAACAGTGGTTCGTGAAGATGGATGAACTGATAAAGCCCGCCGTGGAAGCGGTGAAGAACGGGGAAGTAAAACTGATCCCGGAGAGAATGGAGAAGATCTATTTTAACTGGACAGACAATATCCGCGACTGGTGCATCAGCCGTCAGCTCTGGTGGGGGCACCGGATCCCGGCTTACTATTGTGACAAGTGCGGTGAAGTGGTGGTGGCGAGACAGACACCGGAGGTTTGTCCGAAGTGCGGGGAAACTCATTTCACACAGGATGAAGATGTGCTGGATACCTGGTTTTCCTCTGCACTCTGGCCTTTCTCCACATTGGGATGGCCGGAAATGACGGAGGATCTGAAATACTTCTATCCCACGGACGTGCTGGTGACCGGTTATGATATCATTTTCTTCTGGGTGATCCGTATGATCTTCTCCGGTTATGAGCAGATGGGCGAGAGGCCCTTTAAGACAGTGCTGTTCCACGGCTTGGTGCGGGATTCCCAGGGACGGAAGATGTCGAAGTCTCTGGGCAACGGTATCGATCCGCTGGAGATCATCGACCAGTACGGCGCGGATGCGCTGCGCCTGATGCTGATCACCGGCAACGCGCCGGGGAATGATATGCGCTTCTACTATGAAAGGGTGGAGGCTGCGAGGAATTTTGCCAATAAGGTGTGGAATGCCTCCCGGTTCATTATGATGAACATGGACGGGTTTACGGAGAAGGGAAAGGCCATCACAAAACCGGAGAGTTTTGAGCCTGCGGACAAGTGGATCATCTCCAAATTAAACCATCTTGTCAGAGAAGTGACCGACAATATGGACAGCTTTGAGCTGGGTATCGCGGTACAGAAGGTGTATGATTTTATCTGGGATGAGTTCTGTGACTGGTACATTGAGATGGTGAAGCCCCGTCTGTATAATTCCGACGACGAGGCAAGCCAGAACGCGGCGCTCTGGACTCTGCAGAATGTGCTGATAGATGCGTTAAAGCTTTTGCATCCCTATATGCCGTTTATCACGGAGGAGATATTCTGTTCCCTGCAGTCTGCGGAGGAGACGATCATGATCTCCAGATGGCCGGAGTATCAGGAGGAGCGGAACTTCCCCGTGGAGGAAAAAGCCATCGAAACGATCAAGGAGGCGGTGAGAGGCATCCGCAATGTGAGAACCTCCATGAACGTTGCGCCTTCCCGGAAAGCGGCGGTTTACGTGGTGACGGAGAAGGAGGATGTGCAGGCGGCGTTTGAGGAAGGAAAGCTGTTCTTTGCCTCCCTTGCATACGCTTCCGAGGTGATGGTGCAGAAGGACAGAAGCGGCATTGCGGATGACGCGGTATCTGTGGTGATCCCGGGTGCGGTACTGTATATGCCCTTTGCGGAGCTGGTGGACTTAAAACAGGAGAAAGAGCGCCTTCAGAAGGAGGAAAAGAGACTGCAGGGCGAGCTTGCCAGAGTAAACGGCATGCTGAAAAATGAGAAGTTCCTGGCGAAGGCACCGGAAGCGAAGGTGGCGGAAGAGAAGGCGAAGCTGGAGAAATATACCCAGATGATGCAGCAGGTGCAGGAGAGGCTGTCGCAGTTATGACGCAGGCTTTTTTGGAAGCACAGGAATATATCAACCATATTCCGAAGTTTGTGAAAAAAAATACGATGCAGGATACGAGGGCTTTTTATGGGAGGCTTTCGTGTCCCTGCAAAGATAATAAGGTGATTCATGTGGCAGGCACGAACGGAAAGGGCTCCGTCTGTGCCTATCTGCAGTCTGTGCTGATGGAGGCGGGGTACAGCGTCGGGATGTTCACTTCGCCTCATCTTGTGGATATCCGGGAGCGGATCAGGGTGGATCGGGAACTGATCCCGGAGGAGGATTTTGTCGCGGTTTTTGAACAGGTGAGAGGGAGCTGTGGCAAAAATGCGGGGGAAAATGACTACCATCCCAGCTATTTTGAGTTTCTGTATTTTATGGCGATGCTCTATTTTGATAAAAGGCATCCGGACTTTATTATTCTGGAGACAGGACTGGGCGGAAGACTCGATGCCACAAACTCTTTTCACTCCCCCTGCATCAGTATTATTACGGAGATCGGACTGGATCATACGGAGTATCTGGGGGAGACACTGGAGGAGATCGCGGCGGAAAAAGCGGGAATTGTCAAAAAAGGAATACCGCTTGTCTATTTTGCGAAGAATAAAATTGTCTCGGAGAGAATAGAAAAAAGTGTGAAAAGGGCGGAATCTAAGGCTTTTTCGGTAAAAGCGGAGGATATTGGCCTGAAAAATTGTGATAAGAAAGGCATTGATTTTTCTTATTACTCTGGGTATTATAAATATAGCACGTTTCATCTTTCCACAAAGGCGCTTTACCAGCAGGAAAATGCCGCGCTTTGTATCAGGGCGCTGGAGGTGCTGGGGGAGATGGGAAAGGTGACGGTTTCTGAACAATGCCTGCGAAAGGGGCTGGCGGATGCCCGCTGGGAGGGCAGGATGGAAGAAATCCTGCCGGAGGTTTATCTGGACGGTGCTCATAATCCGGACGGGATGGAGGCGTTTCTGAAAAGCGTGCGGGTGGACGGCGCTGCGGCAGGGCGTATATTGCTGTATTCTTCGCTGGCGGAGAAAGCCTGCGGGGAGATGGTGCGGAAAATAGCGGATGCGGGATTGTTTCAGGAAATCATCGTCACGAAGATAGACAGCCCGCGGGCGGCGGGAGCGCAGGAACTGGCGGAGCTGTTTGGCAAAAAGAGCGTGACGATAATAGAGGATTTGAAAGAAGCTTTCGAATACTGCCTGCATAAAAAAGCGGCAGGCATGAAAGTTTATATAACAGGCTCTTTGTATCTGATCGGTCAGGTAAAGGAACTGAGTGGAAGATAAAAAGAGCGGAAATCAGTTATCTTGCAGAGAGAAAGAGTACTCCGTCAGCAGGTTTGTCAGGGCAAATTTGCCGGCTGTGAAAAGGAGACCAGAATGATCAATTTTGAGGAAGAAATCAAGAAGTTCCATCCGAGCCTGGAAGTGGAGGACGCGGAGGATGCGATCTATAATCAGGATATGACAGATATGTCAGATTTAGTGGTGAAAGTGGTTAAGGAAGCTAAAAGTTTAGTAGTGGAAGAGGAAGAATAAACAGGAGTTTATTGGATGATATGTTATAATTGCGGCTGCACTTTGTCGGAGCATGATTTCTGTACAGGCTACGGCGCGGATGTTTCCATATATAAAAAGGTCTTAAGGATATCCAACAATTTTTATAACGAGGGGCTGGAGAAGGCGGGCGTCAGGGATCTGACGGGTGCTATTCAGAGCCTCCGTCAGAGTCTGAAGTTTAATAAGAACAATGTGGAGGCAAGAAACCTTTTAGGGCTTGTATATTTTGAAACCGGCGAAGTGGTTGCGGCTTTAAGCGAGTGGGTGATCAGCAAGAACCTGAAGCCCAAGAAGAACATTGCGGACGACTATATCGATATGGTGCAGAGCAATCCCACAAGGCTTGACACCATCAATAAGACCATAAAAAAGTATAATCAGGCGCTTCTGTACTGCCATCAGGATTCCAAGGATCTGGCGATCATACAGCTCAAGAAAGTATTGTCCCTGAATCCGAAGTACATCAGGGCGCATCAGCTCCTGGCTCTTTTGTATATCGATGCGGAGGACTGGCAGAGGGCGGAGAGGGAGCTTCTGCGCTGTGAGCAGATCGATGCGGGAAATACCACCACAAAGCGGTATTTAAAAGAAGTGAACCTGATGCTCCACCATGAGGAGACGGAGGACGGCAAGGCGCCGAAGAAGAAGAAAAAAGAGGCTTCGGAGGAAGTGTTCCGCTACCAGAGCGGGAATGAGACGATCATTCAGCCGCTGGATGTGAAGGAGCCAAAGGGCGTGAGTTTTTCCGCTATTGTCTATCTGCTGATCGGACTGGCGATCGGCGTGGCGATGACGGTATTTCTGATCCTGCCGGCGAGGATCCAGGCAGTCCGGGACAGTGTCAGCGAACAGTTAAAAACGGTCAGTGAACAGCTTTCCGCGGAGTCGGCGACGACCAATGAACTGCAGCAGAGGCTGGATACGCTACAGAGAGAGAACAATGACCTTCGCACCGAGATGGAAGCCTATGTGGGGACGGACGGGACCATTGAGACGATGGATAATATGCTGACTGCTGTCTATAATTATCTGGAGAATCCCGAGGATGTGGAGCAGGTTGCTTCCTATCTGGAGAGCATTCAGAACGATGTGGTGCTTACAGATACATCGGAATCGTTTCAGGCGGTTTACAAGAGCCTTCTGGAGGCGGTGGGCCCGAGCGTGGCGAAGACCTATTATGATGATGGTATGGCATCTTACCGGCAGGAGGTTTATGCAGACGCCGTACAGAATCTGGAGAAAGCATATATCTACGATTCTGAAAACGTGGATGTGGTTTACAATCTTGCAAATGCCTACTATCGGAGCGGGGATTTTGAGAATGCGGCGGTTTATTATCAGCTTGTGATCGATAATTTCCCGGATACAGAAAGGGCAAGGCGCAGTGCGGATTATCTGGAGGAGATAGACAGCGCACAGTAGGAAGTATCCGGAAAAGATGCACAGTGAACAGGGAGGATCATCTGAGAGCGGCAGGCAGTGTGCGGTGAAATAAAAAAGTAAATAAATTATAGTATACAAAAGAGAATGCTTCATGAGGGGCGTTCTCTTTTTTGTAATATGAAAGGGGAATTTTATATGGAGGCAGATTTTAAGGTGATTGACAACTACCTGATGGTGAAGATGCCGGCTGAGATCGACCATCACCAGTCGGGTGCCATCAGCAGAAAAGCGGATGCATTCCTGATGCAGGATGCGATCCAGGGGATCGTGTTTGATTTTGAGGACACGAAGTTTATGGACAGCTCCGGCATCGGTATCATCATGGGCAGGTACAAAAAGATATCCTGTGTCGGCGGGCGTGTCTATGCCATTCATGCGGACAGGCAGATACGGAGGATCCTGTACATATCGGGATTGTCGAAGATCATGGAAATCATGGAATAGGAGAAGGGGGAAATACAGATGAAACAGGAAGAAAAAAAGATCAGGAAAGGGTATGACAATGAGCTTCGGATGGAGTTTGACGCCATTTCCTGCAATGAAGGGTTTGCTAGGATGGCGGTGTCGGCGTTTATCGCGCCGCTGAATCCGACGATGGAGGAGATGGCAGATGTGAAGACCGCCGTCTCGGAGGCGGTGACAAATGCGATCATCCATGGCTACGGCAATGTGCAGGGGTACATTCCGGGAAGGATGCAGTGCCCCCGGGAGATCAGCAGCGGGAAGGTGAAGATGTACTGCCGGATCGAGGGGGATGTGCTGTCTGTGGAGATAGAGGATGAGGGGCGGGGAATCGACAATGTGGATCAGGCGTTGGAACCTCTCTTTACGACAAAACCGGAGTATGAACGCTCCGGCATGGGATTTGCTTTTATGGAAGCGTTTATGGATGATCTGGAGGTGCTCTCGGCGCCCGGCAGAGGATGTAAGGTGGTGATGGAGAAGAAGCTGGGCAGCATACCGTGGCTGGAGGAACTGGAGTAGCTATGGAAGAGATGTCAGTGCTGATCGAAAAATCCCATGCAGGAGATAAGGAAGCAAGAGAGGTACTGATCGAGAAAAATCTGGGGCTGGTGCATCATATCGTGAAGCGGTTTTTAAACCGGGGCGTGGATGCGGAGGACCTGTTCCAGATCGGCTGTATCGGGCTGATGAAAGCCATAGACAAGTTTGACCTCGCTTTTGATGTGAAGTTTTCCACCTATGCCGTGCCGATGATCTCCGGCGAGATCAAGCGGTTTCTGCGGGACGACGGGATGGTGAAGGTGAGCAGGAGCCTGAAGGAGAACGGCTGGAAGATCACCAGGGCGAGGGAGCAGTTTCAGCATGAGAAGGGGCGTGAGCCCACGCTGGAGGAGGTGGCGGATATGACAGGGCTGTCAACAGAGGAGGTGGTGATGGCGATGGATGCCGGGGCGGAGGTGGAGTCGATCTATAAGTCCATCTATCAGAGCGACGGCAATGAGATCTATCTGGTGGACCAGATCGCCAGCAGGAGCAATGAGAAGGAAAAGCTGTTGAATCACATGCTGTTGGGACAGCTCCTCGCGGAGCTGGAGGGGGAGGAGAAGGAGCTGATCCGGCTGCGGTATTTTCAGGGGAAGACACAGACGCAGGTGGCGGGGTATCTGGGGATCAGTCAGGTGCAGGTGAGCAGGCTGGAGAAGAAGATATTGCGCAGGCTCAGGGAGAAGGCGCTGCTTTAATGGCAGTCAGGACGAGCACCGGAAAAATAAATAACAACGGGGCTCCGGCGTGGTTACAGTCGCCCCTTTTGTTATTTATTTTTCCGGTGCTCTGAGTGTTGATAAGATTTATGTGAAGAAGGAATTGGCAGGAATATGTATAAATAAATTCCGTCTGTACATAATAAACGGGAAAAGGAGTTTTGGTATGGCACAGGTGACGGTTTATGTGAAGGCGGAGCGGAATACGGAGATGCTGGCGGACGAGGTTTTTTTGAAGGATATCGCCAGTCTGTATTGCGAGGATAAGGCGGTTCTGGCTAAGGTGAAGGCGATCAAACTGCATACCTTTCAGGAGAATGAGAGGAAGCGGTTTTTTATCAGCATGACGGAGGTGGTCAGGCTGATCAAGGAGACGGTCTCCGGGGCGGAGGTGGAGAGCATCGGGGAGCCGGATATGATCGTGGAGCGGGTTTATGTGGAGAAAAAGAAGGGCGCGGTAGAGTTTTTCAAGATCCTTCTGGTGAGCCTTGTGTGTTTTTTCGGGGCGTCTTTTACGATCATGGCGTTTCATAACGACATCGGGATCGTGGATGTCTTCGGGAAGTATTATGAGCTTGTGATGGGGCAGGAGTCCAGCGGGTTTACCGTGCTGGAGGTCAGTTACAGTATCGGGCTGGCGGCAGGCATCATCATCTTCTTTAATCATATCGGGGGCAGGAGGCTCACGAAAGATCCGACGCCCATCGAGGTGGAGATGTCCATCTACGAGGAGGATGTGGAGAAGGCGCTGATCAAAACGGCGAGCAGGGAGGGAAAGGAAGTTGATACAAAATAGCGGGATCTGGATTTTTCTGGCTGTCTATGGCGTTTCGGCAGGGCTTTTGGTTTCGGCGGGTGTTTTTACCGTGCTTCTGGCGGTGGGGCTGACGCCGAGGTTCGTGGGAGCGACGCATACGGCGAAAAAGATATTTTTGTATGAAGGCTGTATTATGAGCGGGGCGATCATTGGCACGCTGTTCAGTGCGATACCGGCGATGGAGCATGCGGGGGGATGGCTGCGGGAGCGGTTCGCGTCAGGAGGAGCCGAGGGAAGCAGTTCTTTTTTGGCGGTGATGGATGCAGGCGGGGAAATATTTCTCGGGATCGCGGGCGTTTTTATGGGGATGTTTGTGGGGTGCCTTGCGCTGGCGATCGCGGAGATGCTGAACAGTATTCCTATTTTTGCAAGGAGGGCTTCCTACCGGCACGGATTGGGGATCGCAGTGCTGGCAGTAGCGATCGGGAAACTGTTGGGGAGTCTGTACTATTTCTGGCAGGGGGGAATCTATCCGGGGTAGGTGTTTCTTCGAGGAAGGTATTTTTCCCGGGTAAGTATGGAAGCAAAAAGTTATGCGGATGCAGGAAGCGGATGAAAATCTGCTGAAGGTAAACATGGGGCGATTCTGGCAGGGATGAAGAGTGACAAGTACTATAGATGCAGGAAATAACAATAAAAATAAAAGTGGAGAGAGATAAAAATGGACGAGCAGAAAAAACAGGAAGAACAGAAAAAACAGGAGTATGCGGAGTATGTGAAGGAGGTCACGCCGAAAAACAATCTGTTTCTCCAGATGGCGAAGGCTTTTCTGGTGGGCGGCATCATCTGTATGATCGGGCAGGCTATATTGAATACGGCACAGCAGAAGTACGGGCTGGACAAGGATACGGCGGGAAGCTGGTGCTCCATGCTGCTGGTGCTGACCAGTGCTGTCCTGACAGGCTTTAATTTATATCAGAGGCTGGTGAAGTTCGGCGGAGCCGGGGCGCTGGTGCCGATCACGGGATTTGCCAACTCGGTTGCGTCCACGGCGATAGAGTATCAGAAGGAGGGGCAGGTCTACGGGATCGGCTGTAAGATCTTTACGATCGCAGGACCGGTGATCTTGTATGGAATCTTTACGAGCTGGGTGCTGGGGGTGATCTATTGGATCGGGAAGATGGCAGGGGTTTTGTAGGAAATTGCAAAAATTGAATACACATTATTGGTATACAGAGTAACGGGCATAGAGGGTGTGCGGTTACTCTGTTTTTGTGTGAGGAAAGAAGATATGAAAAGAGCAGTACAGATATTTGAGATTAGAAATTATGTTCTGGAAAATTTGTATTTCAAGTAAAATTGGCATGATTAAAAGTGCGCACTGCAGGAAAAAATGGGATAAATTTAAATGCGTATTGTAGGAAAAAGTATAGAAATGAATGTGCGTATTACAGGGAAAATGAATAAAACAAACTTGCGTATTCCAGAAAATGGTGCTATGCTGGTGTTATAAAGGGGGGAATAAAATGATTTTTAAGAGAAAGATATATGAAAGGCTGGTAAATTGGAAAACAGATACAAAAGGCACGAAGGCATTGTTCATTGAAGGCGCCAGACGTATAGGGAAATCAACGATCGTAGAAGAGTTTGCCAAAAAAGAATATAAAAGTTATATTGTGATCGATTTTAATGATGCCAGTGAAGTGGTAAAGGATGCGTTTCTGAATTATTTACAGGATCTCGATACATTTTTTATGATTTTGTCAACAGAATACAGAACGGTTTTGTATCCGGGAGAATCTGTGCTGATATTTGATGAGATACAACAGTTTCCCAAAGCGAGACAGTCAATTAAGAGACTGGTAAAAGACGGAAGGTTTGACTATATAGAGACAGGTTCACTGGTCTCTATAAGAGAAAATGTACAGGATATTACGATACCGTCGGAAGAGCGGAAAATACAGATGTATCCTATGGATTTTGAAGAATTCTGTCTGGCGATGGGAGAGGAGGAGATGGTCCATTATATCAGGAAATGTTTTGAGGAGGGAGTGCCTCTTGCAGAAAAGCTTCATCACAGCGCCATGCTTTTGTACAGGCAGTATCTTGTGGTGGGTGGAATGCCGCAAAGTGTTGCGGCGTATTTGAAAAACGGTAGAAGTTTTCAGAAGGCAGACGAAGAAAAAAGAGATATTCTGGCTTTGTACAGGGACGATATCATGAAGATTGAAGCTAAATATCAGTCAAAGGTTTTGAGCATATTTGATCAGATCCCGGCATTTTTGTCACAGCATGAAAAGAGGGTGGTTCTGTCGGATATTGAACAGGGTGCGTCTTTTTCAAAATTTAATGATACCTTTTTCTGGCTGGATAATTCCATGATAGCAAATGAATGTTTTAATTGCAGGGAGCCTAATGTGGGACTTTCCATGAATGAGGACAGGACATATCTGAAATGCTACATGGGTGATACAGGGCTTTTGGTCAGTCATGCGTTTACAGAAGCAGAGATAGAGACAGAGGATCTGTACCGTCAGTTAATACTTGGACGCCTTTCTGTAAATGAAGGGATGATATTTGAAAATGCTGTTATGCAGGCGTTGGTATGTAATGGATATAAACCTTTTTTCTATACACATTACAATACAGAGAAGCACAGGAACGACATAGAGATTGATTTCTTGATTTCTAATAAGAGCAAGATGCGATACAGGATATATCCGATTGAGGTAAAGTCTTCAGAGAAGTACAGTATCACTTCCCTCAAACGGTTTATTGATAAGTTTGAGGCGCGGATCGGGCAGGCGTATGTGATCGATACAAAGAATTTCCGAAAAAAGGAGGGAATCGTGTATATTCCGGCTTATATGGCGATGTGCTTGTAGAATACTAACGATTATGCTAAACTGATAAAAGTTGCACATTTTGAAATACAGGAGAAAATACCATGAAGATCATGCCAAACCGTATGGACTACGGGTTTTTAAAATATCAGCAGGAGTTTGAGGCGAAGGCGCTTGAGGTTCTGCGCTCCGGCTGGTACGTGCTGGGAAAGGAAGTCGAAACTTTTGAGGAGCGTTTCGCGGCCTACACGGGAGGAAAATATTGTGTGGGGCTGGCAAACGGCCTGGAGGCGCTGCAGATAGCCGTACATCTTCTGGGGATCGGCGCCGGTGATGAGGTGATCGTGCAGGGCAATACCTATATTGCCAGTGTGATGGGCATCACGATGAACGGGGCGACGCCCGTGTTTGTGGAGCCGGATGCCTATTATCAGATCGACGCGGACAAGATAGAGGCGTGCATTACGGAAAGGACCAAAGCGGTCATGGTGGTGCATTTATACGGCCATGTGGCGGATATGGACAGGATCACCGCCATCTGCAAAAAGCATCATCTGAAGCTGATCGAAGACTGCGCTCAGTCTCATGGAGCAACATATAAGGGGAAAATGACAGGAACCTTTGGGGATATAGGCTGTTTTTCGTTCTATCCGTCCAAGAATCTGGGAGCCTTCGGCGATGCGGGGGCCATCGTCACAAATGACGAGGAGCTGGCGAAGGAAGCGAAGATATACCGGAATTACGGCAGTGAAAAACGGTATTACAATAAAGTGGTGGGGATGAACTCACGGCTGGATGAACTGCAGGCGGGGCTTTTGAACGTGCGCCTGCCTCATATGGATGAGATCACGAAGGAGCGGCAGGAGATAGCCCGTCGGTATCGGGAAAATATCAGACAGGAGCTGATCACGCTTCCTGCGGAGCGGGAAGATACGGAAACCGTCTGGCATCAGTATGTGATCCGGTGTGAGCGGCGGCAGGAACTGATTGACTATTTAAGTCAAAAGGAGATCGGGACGATCATCCACTATCCGATCCCGCCGCATTTATCGGAAGCCTATGCCTATCTCGGACATAAAAAGGGAGATTTCCCGATCACGGAAAACTATGCGGACACGGTGCTTTCTATACCGATGTATACCGGCATGACAAGGCAGGAGCAGGATTATGTGATCGAGGCACTGAATGAGTTCGCGTAAATCAAAAAAGAGGAAGAGATCTAAACAACAGAAAATATGGAAATGGATCGTTCTGGGAGTTATCCTGGGAGCTGTGCTGTTCCCGGTAGTTTTGCTTCTCGTGATCCACATCATTATGATGTGGATGCCGGATCAGACACGGGATGAGAATCTATCGAAGGAGCCTTCCGCATACGACACAGTAGATGAGAAAGGCGTATTTCATATTTATAATGAAGGAGACTGGATGGCATTTTTATCTTATGTAAATAAGGGCTATGAGTCTCTGGATGCCGTACTGGAAGAGGATGTTGTTGTTGAAAGAAGTAAATATGCGGTGCGTGATCATTCCTATGCGGGGCACTTCGACGGGCAGGGGCATAAAATGAAACTTTCTGCCAGAAGGTGTTCCATGTTTTCCATCCTTGAAGTGGAGGGCGTGATAGAAAATCTGACGCTGGAAGTAACGGTATCTTCGATCCAAGGGGAAGGATCAGGAGGGATCGTCCGGTATAACTACGGGACGATCCGGAACTGTAATGTGTATGGCACAGTTGTCAGTTATGATTATGTGGGCGGTATCGCGGAAGCCAATCTGGGACTGATAGAGAACTGCAGTAATCATGCCGACGTTACTTCTCTGGAGACGGGCGAGACATGGAAGGATGAGGATTATCTGATATGCGGTTATGGAGCGGGCGGCATAGCCGGGCTCAGCGCCAGCAGTGTGCGGGAGGATGATGTTCCGGAAAACTGCGCGATCGTAAACTGCAGTAATTACGGGGATGTGACAGCGGAAGTTTACGCAGGGGGGATTACTGCGCGGGTGGAGGATCGGACAAACGGAGGGGCCCCGGTAAGTTCTGTGCAGGAGCTGGTTCAATACGAAGATTTTATCACGCCTTCCGAGGCGGCACTGCCGGAGGATGAGGAGAGTGCATTGCAGAGGGAGGAAGATGCGGATCAGCATTATTCGCTTTCAGGCTGTACAAACTATGGCACGGTGACGGTAAATCAGAGAAAAGATCCCAGAACATTATGGTATACACAGGCGGCAGGAATATGTGCCGACCTGCACCGGGGAGATATTTACAGGTGCGTAAACAGGGGAAAGGTACAGTTTGCGGAAAGTGTTCCCAGATATACGGAAAGTGGTGCCGGCCATACAAGCCGTCCTGTGGCGATCGTTCCCAATATGGGTTTTGCGCCCACAGCGGAACATCACATCATAGAGTGTGCATCCCTGAAGGGGACTATTGAGGGAACGATGCGCTTTGAAAATATTCTGGAACTTTCGGAGGAGGAGCTTTCGGCATGGGAGGCCGGAACTTACACTGAGGAGTATATCAGTAACAACTGGGAGTTTGACCTGGAGGAAGCGGTGGATGTCAGCAGGCTGGAACCTCTTGGAGTAAGGGAGAGCGCTGTTTCAGCGGGAAGAAAAAATTATTATTTGTGTGAAGAGTTTGCGCTTTTTCTTCCTGATTTTCTGGAGATACAGGAAGTCTGTCTGCCCTCTCAGGAGGGGAGTGCCTGCTATGCTCTGCATATTCAGGTGTGCGGCGGGATAGAGGAAGAGACTTTCCCGGGGATCGACGAGGAGGAAGAGTGCTGGATACTCTGTAAAAGTGCGGATGTGGAGGAAGCGCTGAGAGAGGCGAAGGAATCCAATACCCGGGACGAATGGCGTGTGAGATATTTTATGGAGGAGCTGTATCGCACGATCACGCCCTATTATAACCTGAAGATCAGCTCTATGAGCCTGCCCTTTCATGACAGTTTTCAGGACCGGTATATGGATGGAAAACGGATATTCATGGAAAGTGTTATGCCGGGGAAAAACTATATGAAAGAGGGAGATCATGTACTGGGCAATATGATCGCCATGCCCTTGCAGGGTGCGTCAAAACAGTGGGAGGAAGGGGATATCTCCGCAAAATGGATATTTGTTTTTACAAGGAGAGAAACAAACATTCATCCGTCTATGGCATTTATCAATCTGATAGAGGAAAGTTTTTATCCGTTTGATCGTGGAGAGGAAGTTTATACAGTGAGAGAAGGGGATTCGCTCTGGGAACTGGCGGGGGAGCGCACCGGGGATGCCGGGAACTGGAAACTGCTGGCCGATATCAACGGCATGGAGGAGCCGGATCTTGTCTTTGCGGGGGATACCCTGATCCTTCCGTCGCGGGAGAGATGGGAGGAGAGAGTGGAAGTGCTGACATCGGAATGGATATGTGCTTATGGGGAGACGGCAAAAGAGGATGGATTCGAAGAGTGATAATAAAAACTTGACACAAAAAGCAATGACATACATAATGGAGAGGAGTGGAAAAGGCTTTTCCGCATTTTGGAAACGGAAAGGACTGCCGATGGCAGCAGGGATATATGAGTAAACTGGATGAGCAGATCAGACTGCTGGAATGGAAAGATTTGGGAGATGAGCGGGGAAACCTCGTGGTGGTAGAAGGGAATATGGATATTCCTTTTGAGATAAAACGGATTTTTTATATTTACGGTTCAGATGACACAGTTGTCAGAGGACAGCATGCAAACAGGCTGTCCGAGTTTGTGATGATCAATGTCTGCGGGACAAGCAAGGTGAAGGTGGACAACGGGACAGAGAGCCGCGTTATAGAGCTGAACAGGCCGAGGATGGGGCTGTATCTGAAAAATAATATCTGGAAGGATATGTATGATTTTTCGGCGGATTCCATTTTGCTCGTGCTTGCCAGCGAGCATTATGACGAAACGGAATATATCCGTGATTATCAGGAATATTTAAAGTATATGAAGGAAATGGAGTAAGCGTGAGTAAATTATCGATAGTGGTACCGGTTTATTATAATGCGGATACACTGGAACTTTTATATGAGGATATGCGGAAAAAGGTTCTGGATAAGCTGGAGGAGTACGAGATCGTCTTTGTGGACGACGGTTCCGGGGACGATTCCTGGGAAGTGATGAATCGGCTGAGGGACAGGGACGAGCATATCAAGTGCGTGAAGCTCTCCCGTAATTTCGGGGAACATGCAGCGCTCCTTGCGGGCCTTTCTGCCAGCACCGGCGACTGCGCCGTGACGAAGCAGGCGGATCTGCAGGAGGATTCCGCGCTGATTTTAGAAATGTATGACAGTTGGAAGCGTGGAAACAAGGTGGTGCTGGCTGTCCGGAAGGAGCGGAAGGAAAACCCTGTAAAGGTATTTTTTGCCAATCTGTACTATAAGATCATCCGCAGCATGGTCAATAAAAACATGCCTGCCGGCGGCTGTGACTGTTATCTGGTGGACAGGAAGGTCATCGAGGTGCTGGAGCGGCTGGATGAAAAGAATTCTTCTTTGACGCTGCAGGTTATGTGGGTAGGTTTTAAAACAGATATGATCTATTTTGTGCGGCAGGACCGGGAGATCGGGAAATCCCGCTGGACGCTGTCGAAAAAGGTGAAACTGGTGATGGATTCGGTTATGAGTTTTTCCTATTTCCCGCTGCGTTTTATGTCCGGACTGGGGATCGTATTCAATATTCTTGCGGTGATATTGCTGATCAGCGTGTTTGTGGAGAAATTCACGAACGGAACACCGATCGCGGGCTGGGCGTCTCTGATGTGCGTGATGCTCTGTGCTTCCGGAATCTTGATGCTGATGATGGGAATTCTGGGGGAATATATCTGGCGTACGCTGGATGCGGCAAGGACGCGGCCGCCTTATATCGTGGATGAAGTGAAAGAAGTAAGGGATAAAGAAAAGCATTGAACAACAAAAAAGATATTGGCGATCATTTTGGAAAGTGGAAAATCATACTGGTTGTCTTAAGCATTTTTGCGGCTGTGAAAATGCTTTTTTTTGCATTCGGGCTGGACGAGGAGTATCAGCTTGTGATGGCTTACCGCAATGTAAAGGGCGATAAACTGTTTTTGGATATGTGGGAGCCTCATCAGTCTTCGGCTTTTCTGTGTGTATTGCTGATGCGCCCGTATCTGGCATTTTTCGGGGAAACGGGCGTTGTGATCTGGCTGCGGCTTTGCGGAACGTTGATCCATCTCGGGGTGAGTTTTTATCTGAGTAGGGTTTTACGCAGGATGGTCAGCAGAGACAGCGCTTTTTTGCTGGGACTGATCTACTTTAATACGATCCCGAAGCAAATCATGCTGCCGGAGTTCGGGATCATGCAGGTGTGGTTTCTTACGTTGCTGTCGCTTTTTTTGATACAATACTATGACAGTGGTGTCAGTGGGGATAACACGGATGCCGGCGAAGCTGCGGGGAATGTCATTGCCGGCGGGAATATCAAAAAGAGAAAATATTTGGTCTTTTCGGCGTTTGCATTGGTTCTGGAAGTACTTTCCTATCCGTCCTGTCTGTTGCTGTATCTGCCTGCGGTGTGGATCATATGGCGTCGTTCCGGGAAAAACAGACTTGTGGATACAGGGATTTTTACGGGTGTCTGCGCCGTCTGTGGTATGGTTTATCTGGGGCTGCTCCTGCGGAATAATACGTTGGAGGGGCTGTTCACTACACTTTCTTTTATTGTAAACGGCGATATTACGCATTCTCTGTCCTTTGCGGATAAACTGGTCTCGCTGGGGAAGGATATTTTGATGCCGCTTGTGCTGTGTCTGGGTATTTTTGTGCTGGCTTTTGTTTTGGCGAACGCCGGCGTGAAGATTGGCGTAAAGGGGAAAGAAAAAGAAACGGGTGAGGGTGAAAGAGGGGAAGATGCAAAAGAAGGCGGTGTGCCTGAGAGAGACGAAGAAAAGTTTTTCAGGCTGCAGTTGATCTGGGTGACGGCGCTTTCCTGTCTGGTGGAGCTGTGGTACTGGGTGGTGCTGAATGCCGGGTATGAGGGGCTGCAGATTCATCTGGTGGTGTTTGCCGTTTCAGGGGTGTTGTACTATATTCAGGCGGTAAAAAGGCGGGGAATACGGGGAAATGTGAAGGCGGCAGATGACAGAGGAGAACGGGAAGAGCGGACAGGGGATAAAAGCCGGAGAGCAGTCAGTATAGCGGATCGTGAGGACAGCAATGAGGAAGACAGAAGTTTTCAGCAAAAGAGCTTATTGCTGGACAACATCATTCTGGCAGGAGGGGCTTTGCTGGCGGTATTGTATTTAACGGATCTCGGGCTGATGGATTCCCTGCCCCATGCCATGACAGCGGCGTTTTTTGGAATGACGCTTGTGGTGATGCACTGGGAAGAGAGGAGAGGGATAGACGGTGTAATAGAAAAAGGTTCTGCCTGCGTCTGCATCGTGTTGCTGCTCTGGGCATTTACCGCCGTGTTCGGAAAGGGCTACACGCTGCGTTCCGGAACGGGGTATCACAATGTATTGCAGAGCGGCGGCATCTTAAAACACGGCCCTGCCATCGGAACGATCTCGGATTATATGTGTGCCTATATCTATAATTGTGACTACGAGGACTGGCAGGGCATGGTACAGGACGGGGACAGGGTGCTGATCATGGTGGATCAGGTGATGAATCTGGGAACGATCCAGTATCTGTTTAAGGACGTGGAAGTTTCTCATTATTCCATCGTAAACCCTACCGCCTATGATGAGAGGCTGCTGGACTACTGGGAACAGTTTCCGGAGAAGGAGCCGAATGTCATTATTGTAGATGACTGGTATGGTCAATTGATGACAGATCCGGAGGGTTGGCTGATGCGCTATGCGGAGGGTGAGTTCGGATATACCTCCGTGGAGCAGGGGCGTTATATACGGATCTACAGAAAAGACTCAGTTTCATAAGAATAAAAACAGGCCTCTCCGCACATCTTAAAATAAAAAATGTGCAGGGAGGTTTTTATGGGACAGCAGAGTAAGAAGACGGGTTCAAACGGAAACGGCATCACGGTGGGAAGCCAGAGTTTTGTGCCGGAGAGAGATGTCTATATCAGGCAGAGTGCCTGTGTGGCGGGAACAAAGGAAAGCGAAGGCCCTCTGGGGGAACTGATCGATATGGTGGGGAAGGATGATCTGTTCGGGTGTAATACCTGGGAGGAGGCGGAGAGTACGCTGCAGAAGGAGGCGGTGACGCTGGCGCTGGGAAAGGCAGGCATGAAAGCGGAGGAGGTCCGCTATCTGTTTGCGGGTGACCTGCTTGGTCAATCTACGGCTTCGTCCTTCGGGGTATCCTCCTTCGGGATTCCCCATATGGGTGTATACGGCGCCTGCTCCACCTGCGGGGAAACGCTGGGGCTCGGTGCAATGGTGATCTCGGGGGGGATGGCGGAAGATGTCGTATGTGTCACATCCAGTCATTTCGCCAGTGCGGAGAAAGAATTCCGGTATCCTCTGGCATACGGGAATCAGAGGCCGCCTTCAGCGACCTGGACTGTGACAGGCAGCGCGGCTTTTTTATTGAGCTCCAAGGCCGGCAAGCGGAACCGTGCCAAGATCACAGGCGTGACAAACGGAAAGATCGTGGATTACGGCATCAAGGATTCCATGAACATGGGATGTTGCATGGCGCCCGCCGCCTGCGACCTGATCGCCGCAAATCTGCAGGATTTTGGCAGAAAGCCGGAGGATTATGACAAGATCATCACCGGCGATCTGGGGCTTGTGGGGCAGAGGGCTCTGATCGATCTGCTGAAGGAGAAGAATATTGACATCGAAAGCCAGCATATGGACTGCGGTATTGAAATCTATGACAGCAACGTACAGGATGTGGGAAGCGGCGGTTCGGGCTGTGGCTGCAGCGCAGTAACGCTCTCCGCTTATATTTTGAAGATGCTGGAGGAGGGCGTCTGGAAGAGGGTGTTGTTTGTGCCCACCGGAGCGCTTTTGTCGAAGACAAGTTTTAATGAGGGCATGACGGTTCCGGGTATCGCCCACGGGGTTGTGCTGGAGAGTGTCGCTGGATGATGTGATCATTTATAGTTGATAGTACCGGCGGCCGCATAAATGTTGGAGGAAAATAATGCCATGGCTGGAATTGAAAGCATAAAACAGAAGATACTTCAGTTGGATGCAGGCTCTTTTCAAAATCTCTGTGACGCTTATCTGTGTAAGAGCGGATATTCGAATATCGTTTCTCTCGGTGGAGAGGCAGGGACGCGAAAAACTACACGCGGTACGCCGGATACTTATTTTTATACATCAGATGGAAAATATATTTTTGTGGAGTATACGACACAAAAGGAGGGACTGGCTGCCAAAATAAAGGGTGATGTTGAAAAGTGCATGGATACGGCTAAGACAGGTATTTCCCATGACAAAATATCGGAGATCATTTATTGCCATACGTCCTCTAACATTACACCGGCACAGGACCATGAAGTACGTATGTTATGTGAAAAGGCAGGGATAAAGTTTACGATGATCGGCATTGATCAGCTTGCCGAAGATCTGTATCTTATTCATCATAGCATCGCACGGGACTTTCTGGGTATTTCGGTCAGCACGGATCAGATTCAGAGCTGCGATGATTTTGTGAAAGATTATAATGCTAACAGGATGGCGGCGCCGCTGGACTATCAGTTTTTATTTCGAAAAGAAGAAATGGATCAGATAGACGCCGCTTTTCAGGAGGTTGATATTGTAGTGCTCAGCGGCGCATCGGGAGCAGGAAAGACCCGGCTGGCATTACATTACGCAAAGTGTTATTCAGAGGTACACCATGCAAAATTTTATTGCATTCACAGTAATGCGCTGCCTATCTATGAGGACTTAAAATTTTTTGTGGATAAGCCGGGAGATTATATTCTCTTTATTGATGATGCTAACCAGTTGTCGGGCCTGCAGTATGTTCTGCATTATGTGACGATGAAGGCGGAAAAGTATCATGTGAAGATTCTGATCACAGTGCGGGATTATGCACTGCAGAAGGTGATAAATGATATTTGTGCGGTGAGTCTGTATAGGGTGATCAATATCGATACGTTTACGAATGAGGAGATCAAAGAGCTAGTTGAAACTACTTTGGGGATTCTAAATGCTGAATATCAGGAGAGGATTGCCGGAATTGCGCAGGGAAATGCGCGGCTGGCAATCCTTGCTGGAAGGATTGCCTGTGAGTCAAACCGTCTGGATTCCATCAGTGATGTGTCTCAGCTTTATGATGATTATTATGGTTCTTTTTTGGAGAAGGATCATCTGCTTACAGATAAAATGACCTGTGTTACAGCGGGTATAGCTGCTTTTTTAGAGGCAATACATCTGGACCATTTGGATGTATTTATGCCGATTCTGCAGGAGGGAGGCCTGAATAGAGATCAGTTTATTGAAAATATCCGTAAACTTCATGAAAAGGAGATTGTTGATATTTATCATGATAAGGCTGTTCGCTTTTCTGATCAATGCCTGTCAAATTATCTGGTGAAATATGTTTTTTATGATAAGAAACTGCTCAGTCTGTCGGCGGTGATCGATGTATGTTTTCAGGCGCACAGAGAAAGAACGATCGGGGCTGTCAATACATTATTGAATATTTTCAGAAATGAAGAGCTTATTGCGTTTGTCGAGAGAGAAGTTAAAATATTGTGGGAGAAGCTGGCAAAGGAAGATGCGCCGTATTTTTCTGATTTTATCCGGGCATTTTTCAGAGTAGATCCTACGGAAACGCTTCTGCTCCTGCAACAGGAAATAGAACGAGAAAAAGATGTGATCATGGAAGCGTCAAAGATCGATACGGAAAGCGGGAAGAACGATCAGTTTATAAATAATGCTGTGATCGAGATTTTGGGAGGCTTTGCGTATATGGAGGATCTTCCGGCGGCGCTTGATCTGTTTTTTGCCTATTATCAGAAACGCCCGGATCTGTATATGAAATTTTATCATGCGCTAAACCGGTATTTTGGCATAAATAAGAATTCCATTGAGTATGGGTTTTATGCACAGATACATTTGTTGAAAAAGATAACGGAATATGCGGATAACTGGGAACATGAGCCAGTGATCATCCTCTTTTTGGAGGCGGCAGAGGAATTGTTGAAGCTGCATTTTTCGCCTGCGGAGGGTGGTGAGAAAAATACGATCAGGATATATCAGATCCCACTGGAATTATCAGATGGTGTCAGGGAATATCGGAAGCTGGTCTGGGAATCAATGATGGGCCTCTGTCGGAGAGAGAACTACAAAGAAAAGGTTAGAAAAGTGCTGAAATCTTATGGTGGTATGGTGGAGGAAGTTAGTATTCCGGTTATGGAATATGATCTGTCTTATATCAGGGCGATCATGGAAACCTGTTTTTTGCCAGGCGAATTGCCAAACAGCTTTTTGGCGGATCACTTATTACAGGTATTCACCAGAATGGGCATTTCCTGTGAAGGATTGTTTGAAGAATATTTTCAGGAAAAAAGCTTTCAGTTGTATTCCCTGCTGAAAGGACCGGGGTATGGGGAAGAGAAGGATTACACTGTGCGGGAAAATGAAAAACGCCGGAAGATTGGAGAACTTGTCATAGAGGGCGGCTTGGCAATACTGAAACAAATGATTGACGTACTTTGCGGCATAGATGGATCCGATCATGAAAAATGGGAGGTTACAGATGGATTGGGAATGGCTTTTGAGGCACTTACCGGCAATGCAGAAGAGTATGTTGGGGCAATAAAATATTATATTGAAAAAAATACGCCAGGGAATCTGTATTCGACCGTGTTGGTAAAAAGCCTTTTTTCCATGCTGCCTGATTCGGAAGTGTATCTTTTGATCAGTGAAAGTGAATATGATCAGAAAAATGCATGGCTGTATGCCTATTATCATGAGTTGCCGGAAGGATTTGTCACCGAAAAACACCTGCAGTGCCTCTATGAATATCTGGCGGATGATTCGGATCGTATGATTACATCGTCTTCTCTGCGGGATGTGGATTTTTTGATGAAGTACAAAGCGATAGAGAAAGATGCCTATATAAAGGGATGTCGGATTATTTTGGAAAAAGCAAAGAGTTCACCTTTTATGGTACATATTTATTTTGACCTGTTGTTTAATCATGTATACAATAAGCCGGAAGAACTTATCGCGAAATTTGCAGGGCATTTGGAACTGCTGGAGGAAATTTATGATCTGATGCTGTTGCATGATAGTAATCATGACTATCATGGCGTGTTTTTATCAGCGATCTGTTCAGAGCATTCTTCTATGACAGAGCGGTATATAGAGTACTTGACAAGTAAAGCTGATGGGGCATACAGAAGGAACCAGAGGCGGAACAGTTGTTTTTGGGCACTGGATGACTGCATGGATATTTACGATAGAATGTTTGAGCGACTGATAATGCATGTTCAATTTCCGAGAATTTCCGTACCGTATTTTCTGGAAAGTATTTTGCTGCAGACTTACGGCAATGAGGATTGGAAGCGGAAACAAGATGAGTGGATCAGGCGGTGTATACGGCAGAACGCCAATGATAAAATAAAGATGTACTGTTTATTTGCAGTGATAGCTAAACTTGAAACTGATAGAAAGATGGAGTATATCAGGCTGTTCCTTGAGAATGATGAGGTACTTGAGGATTTTGAGAATATCCCTTTGACGCCTGTATCATGGGGATATTCAGGGAGCGTAGTGCCTGTTTATTCCTCTTGGATAGATTTTTTGGAATCGCTGCTGCCGGAGTTTACCGGTTTAAAATGGATCAGGCATAAAAAATATGTGGAGACTAAAATAAGCAATCTGAAAAAATGGATAGAGACAGAGGAAATTGAAGAGATTTTGAGGGGATGAAGGTTGGAGATGCAGAATTTTCATATACTGGAAAATCCTGTTATGAGAAGATTAAAATTTCCTTAAATTTGTGGTGTTCACCGCTTTTCCGGCAAAAAAGAGTTGACACAATTTCCGGGCGTGCGTATGATGAAAGTAGTAACATTTTCGAAGCACTGGAATAGGAGGACAACCATGAAAGTATGGAAAAAAATGACGGCGCTTGTTCTGGCGGCAGCAGTGACTGTGGGCACACCTTTAGTTGCCTGCGCGGAGCCGAATGCCTGGATTGACGGAAATACACCGGAAGAATATACGAACAGGGTAACCACCACGGCGGGAGATATTATATGGCCGTCTGTTGTAACGGATTTTCATGCATCGGATTTAGCAGCGCTGGTGCCGATCACTCCGATGAATGTATTTGATGCGGAGACTGGGGCAAATATCAGTTATTATCCGGATGCGTCTACCCATGTTTATATTGCGAACAACAGAGAATACGGTCAGCTTGCGAAAGGTGCACTGGATAGCGCCAGATATGCGGTGGGTGCACAGATGGGCCCTTCCTTCACAATGAACCTGTTCTTATATGAGGGCGGTGTTTATAAGCCGAGGGAAAGCACAGTACAGGAAATGGATTTTGTGATGGAGATTCCCAAGTCTCTCAGGGATAATGCAAGGGATTATGCAGTGCTTAGACTGAATGTAGACGGAACAGTATCATATTTGACAGATTTAGATACGGATCCCAAAACAGTCACATTCCGGACGAATTATTTCGGAACATACAGCGTATACTGCCTTGTTTATGGTGGACATGGATGCTTCGATGCGTTTAAACCGGTTCAGCTTCAGATAGTAGATCAGGCAACGCTTGCAATGTGGAAAGCCATGGGGATTCCGACAGATCCGGTAACTCTGGCAGCGTTAGGATTTCAGGCTGCTCCTGTGCAGTAAAGAGGGAAGGTATATCCCCGTAGCCTTTTGCTGCGGGGATTTTTAACGTCTGAAGGAAGGACAGCAAAGTGAGAAAAATGGAATTTAAGATGGAGCGCTCCGGGCTGTTAGAAAAGGGCGATAAGGTTACTGTAACAGAGGGGGTACTTCCCAGTAACTACTATTATACGATAGATCCGTCCCTTGCGATGTCTGGCAATTTTCCGTTTTCGGAGCGGATGACGGCTAGGGAAGGGATTGTGATCAGCGTGGAGGAGCGTTCTGCTGGATTTTATGTGACAGCGGAGTTTGAAGAATAGATCAGCGACAAAATCAGCAGATGTGTATTAGAAGAAGGCAAATGCATTGAATAATACGATGCATGGCGGAACTGGAATGGAGGACATACTATGTTAAAAAAAGTGGCAACAGACAAGGCACCAGCGGCAATCGGACCATACTCTCAGGGGATCATTGCGAATGGATTTTTATTTGCTTCCGGGCAGATTCCGATCAATCCTGCAACAGGGGAGATTGAGGGGGAGGATATTACGGAACAGGCAGAACTTGTGATGAAAAATATCGGTGAGATTCTGAAAGAAGCAGGTATCACTTATGAAAATGTGGTAAAGACTACCTGTTTTTTGGCAGATATGGCTGACTTTGGGGTGTTCAATGCTGTTTATGAGAAATACTTTACCGGGAAGCCGGCAAGAAGCTGTGTGGCGGTGAAGCAACTGCCGAAAAATGTGCTCTGTGAAGTGGAAGTGATCGGTGTGATCTGAGAGGTATTCTACGGAAAAGCGGTTTTTGGCCCGGTTGGAAGAAAGGGATAAGATAGGGAAAGGATAGATCAGGTATTTTTGGTGAAGACCTGAAAAACGATAATGGCGGATAAAAATAATATCATTCTCATCGGTATGCCTGGTGCGGGGAAAAGTACGGTGGGAGTTGTTCTTGCAAAGAAGAGAGGCTGTCGTTTTGTGGACAGCGACCTTTTGATTCAGGAAAAATATGACGCCCTGTTGCATGAATTGATCTCAAAATACGGAACAGAGGGTTTCTGGAAAATAGAGGAGGAAGTGAATGCCTCGATTGAGGCACAGCGTACGATCATAGCCACAGGAGGCAGCGTGATATACGGACCTGCCGCAATGGAGCATTTCAGGGAAATCGGTACAGTAGTTTATCTGAAGCTGTCCTGTGAAACGATCAGGGAACGACTGGGGAATCTGAATGAACGGGGTGTGACGCTTCGGGAGGGACAGACACTTCAGGATCTGTACGAAGAGAGAGTGCCCCTCTATGAAAAGTATGCAGATATCATACTGGACTGTGAAAAAAAGAGAATCCGTGAAATCGCAGCGGAACTCTGTAAAATAGGATAGCGGAAGCTTTCTGCTTTTATGAAGTGAAAAGTAAACGGAACAGTATAAAAAGTGAAAACCTCCACATACTAAAATCCAAAGGTATGTGGAGGTTTATTATGGATTATTTTCATGCATTTTGGGTAGGCGGATTAATCTGTGCTCTGGCACAGATATTATTGGAAAGAACAAAGATGCTGCCAGGGAGGATCATGGTGCTTTTAGTATGTATTGGAGCGGTGCTCAGCTTCATCGGACTTTACGATCCTCTGGCAGAATTTGCTGGCGCAGGCGTCACAGTTCCCTTAATGGGCTTTGGACACAACTTAATGAAAGGTGTCCGGGAAGCAGTGGATGAAAACGGCTTTATCGGCCTGTTCATGGGAGGCTTCAAAGCTGCCGCCGTAGGAACCGGCGCCGCCCTCATTTTCGGTTATTTAGCCAGTCTGATCTTTCAGCCAAAAATGAAGAAGTAAAGCAAATATTAAATAAAGGAACAAATTTCCAATGATACAAAAGTTAAGATTCTGTGAAATCTATTGCGGGAAAAGAAAAGGAATGGTATCGTAAAAATAAGCGTATATTAATAGAGAAAGCGCAGTAAGGATACCTATGGATAACAGAGAAATAATGAGGCGGAGAGGCTCAAGGAGCAGACTGCAAAGACGTGTTCGTGTACTGGCGGTCATTACCAGCCTTTCCGTTATTATAACATTCACAACAATTGTAACGAGCATTGGCGTGTGCTTTTATTTTAAGAAGCAGAGTGAGGAAAGGGAAGTCTTTGCCGAGGAGACATCCAGAGAAGAAGAGGACGATCAGGCGGTAGAGGCCATTTCAGATGAGGTGATTTATACCCAGGAGGAGGTGGACTCACTAGTGACTACAGCAGTCACTAATGCCATTGACAATGCGGATTCGGAACTTTTACAGATTTTGCGGGGGCGGCTTGAGAATGGAGATGGTACCATGACGATCCTGCGGGATCTGTATCCGGAGCATGTGGTGATGCTGGATTCTGGCCAGTATTATTTTCTGCCGTTGCAGGAAGATCTGGCGATGAATACATATATCGATGAGAACTTTATCTCTGAGGAAAATGGATTTGTGTCCTACCAGAACGACGGTGAGGTACTGACCAGAAAAGGGATCGATGTCTCAAAGTATCAGGGTGAGATAGACTGGGAAGCGGTCAAAAATGACGGGATAGATTATGCAATCATCAGAGTAGGCATTCGCGGTTACAGCGAGGGCGGCATTGTGGAAGATGAATTTTTCCGTCAGAATATAGAAGGAGCGATTGCTAACAATATTCCTGTGGGGGTCTATTTCTTTACGCAGGCGGTCAATGAAGCAGAAGCGTTAGAGGAAGCCGACTTTGTGATCGAGATGCTGCAGGGATATCAATTGACTTATCCGGTCTATCTGGATATCGAGGACGTTAAGAAGGAAAGCTGCCGGACCAACGGCCTGACGGTGGAAGAGCGGACAAACAATGCAAAGGTGTTTCTGGAGCGGATCAGGGAGGCAGGATATCAACCGGCACTGTACGGCAACATGAAATCTTTCCTGTTGATGGTGGATCTGGCATCACTGGAACAGTATGATAAATGGTTCGCCGGATATACCCTGCCGATCTATTATCCCTATGAATATAAAATGCTTCAGTATTCTGAAAAGGGGAGGGTTGCCGGTGTTCCGGCGCAGGTGGATGTGAATATCTGCTTTAAAGATTACGAAGGAGAAAACTGATATGACAGTATTTCAGGTTATCATATATTATCTGATCACAATAAATCTGCTGGGGTTTTTGTTTATGGGACTGGATAAATGGAAAGCAAAAAAGCGCGCCTGGAGGATACCCGAGGCAACGCTTCTTCTGATCTCCGCGCTCGGCGGCGCGGTGGGTTCCATGATCGGCATGCACCTGTTCCGCCATAAGACAAGACACTGGTATTTTCTGTACGGCATTCCGGCAATGCTGGCGGTACATATCCTGATCGCCCTTTTTATCTGGAAGGGGCCAGTGCAGTTTATCTTACTATAAAATAGTGAGCTCTGCTCACATTACGAGCTTCGCTCACATTGCGAGATTCGCAAACTCAGATCGCAACGATCACACCGCCCTCGTTGGCGTACATGGAACTGACGCCGGCGGTATCGAGTATCTTCACCATCTTAAATGTTGCCCGCGCAAGCAGCAGGTCCCTCACCATATTTGCCCTGGAGGGACAGTTGCAGTGGGAGATATAGAGCGCCTTTGTGTTCAGGTTTTTCCCTTCGCTGACGATCGTGTCAGCCATTTTGGCAAGTGCCTTGTTTATGCCGACAGCCTGGCCTTTCTGGATTATGACACCTCTGTCAGCTCCCATCACGGGCTTGATGCTGAGGGTGGAAGCGATCAGCGCCTTCACGCCGGTGAGCCTGCCGTTTTTTCGCAGAGTGTCCAGATTATCCAGCACAAAGTAGGTACTCATGGCGCCGCGGAAGGCCTCCAGTTTTTTGACGATCTGATCGAAGGACATTGTGCCTTCCTCCTCCCATTCCATGACCTTCATGGCAAGCTGTGTTTCGCCGATGCTGGCAGACTCAGAATCACATATATAGATATCTTTTTTTCCGAATTCTTCTTCATAAAGATTTTTTCCCAGCACGGCGCTGTTGTAGCTGCCGCTCAGGTGGGAGGAGAGGGTAATGCAGTAAACGTGTTCCGCATCGCATCTGTAAGCCTCTTTGTAGCGCTCCGGAGAAGGACAGGCGGATTTCGGGCACTTCGGATAGGCAGCCACTTTATCCAGAAAATCCCGCTGGTCAAAGCTTTCGTCGTCCGGGATCTGACAGTCCCCCACTTCCAGTGTCAGCGGAATACGTTCGAAGCGGGAATCATTTTTATATTCATCAGGAAGTTCACAGCAACTGTCCACAACAATCTTATAACGCATTTACTTTCTCCATTTCTTTTTTTAAAAATAACTTTATCATCTAGTTTTTATTACTACATGATGATATCATAAGAAACCTGTTATTGCAATAGTCTCAAGAAAAATTTTGTGCTATACTTGACATATTAATACAGGAAAGGGGATGAAAAATATGGAATTTTTCTTAAGGAATGAAAAACTGGAGGCAAAAATCTGCTCAAAGGGGGCGGAGCTTGTTTCGCTGAAAAGGAACGGCACGGAGTATATGTGGCAGGCTGATCCGGTGTACTGGGGCAGAACGGCGCCGATCCTGTTTCCCTTTGTGGGGAGTCTCAGGGGGAAACAGTATCGTTACGAGGGAAAGGTTTACGAGATGGGACAGCACGGCTTTGCCCGGGATATGGAGTTTGTGCCCGTATCTCAGACGGAGAGTAAGCTTGTGATGCGGCTTTCGGAGACGGAAGAGACGATGAAAAAGTATCCTTTCCGGTTTTCGCTGGAACTTTCCTATGAACTGAGGGATGAGGAACTGGTTGCGGGCTGGCGCGTAAAAAATACGGGTGATAAAATGCTGTATTTTTCCATCGGCGGCCATCCGGCGTTCAACTGTCCGATCGAGGGAAAGGGAAACCAGAGCGAGTATATGCTTCGTTTTATGAAGGAGGGGAAACCTTTGCAGGAGATCATTTCAGCGGTGATCGGGGAAGGCGGCCTTGTGACGGAAGGGACAATAGAATTCGGGCTGGAGGATGGTTATCTGCCGGTGACGCCGGATCTGTTTGAGACGGATACGATCGTCCTGGAGGGAGGACAGACGGATGAGGTATCGCTCTGTGATCCGGATGGAAAAGAATATCTGAGCGTAAGCTTTTCCATGCCGCTTGTGGGAATCTGGACGCCGGTTCAGAAAAATGCGCCGTTTCTCTGTATTGAACCCTGGTATGGCAGATGCGATGACGCGGACTTTACAGGGGAACTGCCGGAGAAGCGGTGGGGCAATGCGCTGAAGCCGGCGGAGGAATTTGCGGCTTCCTACAGGATTTCGGTAAAATAACAGGTTTTAGGACGTACCCTGCTCACATAATCATATACAGAGAGATGTTTTATGTAAGCGGGGTAATCTATGGATAAGAAACAGGGTACGATAAACAGTAAAAAGCTGCTGAAAACAGTTTTCTGGGCACTGATACTGGTGCTGGTCGTGTTTTTCGGAAAGAAGCTTTTGCCGGGGGAAGATGCGGGCGGTGAGAGCGGAAACGATGTGTCAGGCAACGACGCTGCAGTGAGCTACCGGGAGAACGATGGAGACGAGATACAAAGAGGCGTGACCGTTGTGTCCTACGGCGGGGAACAGTATGTGGAAACCTCGGCTTCCGGGAGCTGGGGGCTGGGTTTCGGGGCGGACGGCAGTGAGATGCAGCCCACCGGCAGCCTGTCCAGGGAGGAACTGGCAAAATATGATGCCTGGTTTCTGGGGGATGACGGGGAGAAGATACTCTATCTGACTTTTGACTGCGGTTATGAAAACGGCAATACGGAAAATATTCTGGACGCGCTGAAAAAGCATGATGTGAAAGCCACGTTTTTTGTGGTGGGACATTTTCTGGAGAGCGCGCCGGATCTGGTAAAAAGGATGCAGGAGGAAGGACATATGGTGGGAAACCATACCTGGCACCATCCCGATATGGATACGATCGCCTCGGAGGATAAATTCCGCGAGGAACTGGAGCTGGTGGCGGATAAATATCAGGAGATCACCGGGCAGGAGCTGAACCGCTTCTATCGGCCGCCCCAGGGGAAATATAATCTGAACAATCTGGCGATGGCGCAGAAGCTGGGCTATAAAACAATATTCTGGAGCCTTGCCTATGTGGACTGGAACGTGGATGCGCAGCCATCGAAGGAGGAGGCTTTTGCAAAACTGACCGGCAGGGTTCACCCCGGGGCCGTTGTGCTGCTGCACAACACGTCCAAAACCAACGGTGAGATTCTGGATGAACTGTTAACAAAATGGGAAGGAATGGGGTACCGTTTCGGTACTTTAGAGGATCTGACGAAATGAAAAAACTCATAACAGGCATTTTGGCCCATGTGGATGCGGGTAAGACCACGCTCTCCGAGGGGCTGCTCTATCACTGCGGCATGATACGGAAATTGGGGCGGGTGGATAACCGGGATGCCTTTTTGGATACGGAGGAACTGGAGAGAAAGCGGGGGATCACGATATTTTCCAAGCAGGCTCTTCTGCGCTATGAAGATATGGAGATCACCCTGCTCGATACGCCGGGGCATGTGGATTTTTCGGCGGAGATGGAGCGTACCCTGCAGGTGCTGGACTATGCGGTGCTGCTGATCAGCGGCGCCGACGGCGTACAGGGCCACACAAAGACGTTATGGCGGCTTTTAAAAAAGTATGAGATCCCCGTCTTCCTGTTTTTTAACAAGATGGATCAGCCGGGGACGATGAAGGAGGCTCTGCTCTCCGAGTGCAGGGAGAAGCTGGGGGAAGGGATAGTTGACTTTTCCGGTCAAAATACGGAGGCGTTTTACGAGAACATAGCGGTCTGTGAGGAGGCGCTTCTGGAGCGGTTTCTGGAGACGGGTAAGATCGCTCATGACGAGATCGTCAGACTGGTCGCGGAGAGAAAATTGTTTCCCTGTTTTTTCGGCTCCGCCCTTCGGATGGAAGGCGTGGAGGAACTGCTCCGGGGACTGCAGGACTATACAGCGGAGCCGTCTTATACAAAGGACGGCGTATTTGCGGCAAGGGTCTATAAGATTTCCCGTGATAAGCAGGGAAACCGATTGACTTTTTTGAAAGTGACAGGGGGAGAGCTGAAAGTCCGGGAGGAGCTGAAAGGGCAGATGCCGGGGGAGGAGAACGGTATCTGGCAGGAGAAGGTGACACAGATACGATGTTACTCAGGAGAGAAATATGATACCGTTGACGCCGCTGAGACCGGCAGTATTTATGCGGTGACAGGCCTGTCGTATACGATGCCGGGAGACGGGCTGGGGGCGGAAAAGACATCCCTGCAGCCCGTGCTGGAACCGGTACTGACTTACCGGGTCTATCTGCCGGAGGATATGCAGGCGGCCGTGGCGCTGCCGAAACTGAGGCAGCTTGAGGAGGAGGAGCCCCAGCTCCATATTCTGTGGGAAGAAAAGCTGCAGGAGATCCATGTACAGCTGATGGGGCAGGTACAGCTCGAGGTGTTGCAGAGCATGATCATGGAGCGGTTTCAGATGGCTGTCACATTCGGGCCGGGCAACATTGTCTATAAGGAGACCATCGCGGGAGCGGTGGAGGGCGTGGGGCATTTTGAACCCCTGCGCCACTATGCGGAGGTGCAGCTTCTTCTGGAACCGGGGGAGAGAGGCAGCGGCGTTCAGACAGCCGCGGACTGCAGTGAGGATATTCTGGATAAAAACTGGCAGAGGCTGGTGCTCACCCATCTGGAGGAGAGAGAACACAGGGGTGTGTTGACCGGATCGGTCATAACGGATATCCGGATCACGCTGACCGGCGGGAGGGCACATTTAAAGCACACGGAGGGCGGAGATTTCCGGCAGGCGACATACCGGGCGGTCCGGCAGGGACTGATGGGGGCGGAATCTGTGCTGCTTGAGCCCTGGTATGAGTTTGTGCTGGAAGTGCCGGCACAGATGGCGGGCAGAGCCATGACGGATATAGAACGCAGATACGGCAGGATAACAGCGCCGGAGATCAGGGAGGATACGGCCGTTCTGCGGGGACGGGCTCCGGTGGCCTGCCTGCAGGACTATCAGATGGAAGTGACGGCCTACACAAAGGGACAGGGACATTTAAGCTGCCTGCCCGGCGGCTATGATCTCTGCCATAACACGGAGGAAGTGCTGGAGCGGACAGGCTATGACCCGGAAGCGGATCTGAATAACCCGTCTTCTTCCGTATTCTGCGCCCACGGCGCCGGGTTTTTGGTGCCCTGGTATGAGGCTCCTTCCTATATGCATGTGGAGAGCAGCAGAAAGGAACAGGAGGCGCTCTGGCAGGAGGCGGCGCGACGGCAGGAGGAGAGAAATGCCGGGCGTACATCAGGCGGGCTCAGTATAGGAACTGAGGAGGTCGACGCCATCATCGCGGGCGCCTCCCATGCAAACAGCCGTCCGGACGCCGGAAGGCGGAAGTGGAACGCGAAGAAAAAAAGTGATGCCCGGGGAAAGGGCGTTTCCGCAAAGACGCTGGAATACAGCAGGGATACAGGGCAGAAAGCAGGAAAACCGAAGCAGGAGAAGAAGGAATATCTGTTGGTGGACGGCTATAATATCATTTTTGCGTGGGACGAGCTGAAGGAGCTGTCGGAAGTGAACATTGACGGGGCGAGGGGACGGCTTCTGGATATTCTCTGTAATTATCAGGGCATGCGGCAGTGCGAGGTGATCGTGGTATTCGACGCCTACCGGGTAAAGGGGCACGACACGGAGATGATGGATCATCACAATATTCATGTGGTCTACACAAAAGAGGCGGAGACGGCGGACCAGTATATCGAACGTTTTTCACATGAAAACGGCAGGAAATATGAGGTCACGGTGGCGACCTCGGACGGCCTTGAACAGATCATCATACGGGGGCAGGGATGCCGCCTGCTGTCGGCGAGGGAATTGAAAAAAGAAATTGACTACTATAGTCAGAATCTGAAGGCGGATTATCTGGAAAAACAGCCTGCCGGGAAACGCTACATGCTGGAGGGACTGGAGGAGAAACTGCGCCGGGAATTGGGGGAGGAAAAGCCGGATGCGGCTTCTGGCGGTGAGCGGAACGCCTCCTCTGAAAATGTAGCCAAAATATAACCGGCGTGTACGCCGGGACAAAAAATAAGGAAGCTTGATCTTCAAGCTTCCTGTACTGTTTCACTGCGGAAGAAGGGACTTGAACCCTCACGGTGTAACCACCACAAGATCCTTAGTCTTGCTCGTCTGCCAATTCCGACACTTCCGCCTGCAACGAATATCATAATACCATCATACTATTTTTTTGTCAACAAAAATTTTTAATTCCTGTTGATTTCGGGTGATTCCCGACCATACGCTGACAAATAATGTTTTTTATGGCAAACATAGGATATTTCTTTTAAACTTACGACTTGACTTCATAGTGCTTTTGCTCTAGAATATTCTTTAAATAAATTGTAAAAAAATCGTAAAGATACGAAAGTGAGGGAGTTTCAAAAATGGATATGAAAAACATGAGAATCCAAAAAAGACTGACCACAAGCTTTCTGATTGTGGCCATTTTGCTGAGCGTTGCAGGCCTTGTTGCCGCTATCGCATCGTTTATCGTGGGGCGTCAGTACTCCGATGCACTTGTAAGCTATGGCTTTGCGCAGGGCGATGTGGGTAAGATGATGACGGATTTTGCAAATCTGCGAAGCGATACCCGCGCGATCATCGGTTATGATGATGCGGATCTGATCCGTGATATTTATGCGGATTATCAGTCAACCAAAGCTGATTTTGAGGAAGAGATGGCAGTGGTTGAGAGCGGTCTGGTAAGTGAAGAGGCTCAGAAAGCTTTCCAGCAGATGGAAACAGCAGTAGATAAATATTTTGCGATCGAGGCGGAAGTGCAGGAGATGGCAGGCGCCGGCAATGCGGAGCAGAGCCAGGCGGCTCAGGAGAAGGCTCAGGCGGAGATGGCTCCCGCTTATCAGGAAGCGTATAAGCTGATGGAAGAGATCATGGATTCCAAGACCAACACTGGTAATGCCCTCGGCAAAGTGTTGGAGATCGCAGTATATGCGGTTGTGGCAGCGATCGTTGTACTGGTTGTCATCGGTATGATCATCGCGATCAAGCTTGGAACTACTGTGGCAAGCGGCATTGCGAAGCCGTTGGTGGAGTTGTCGGAGAGATTTGACAAGTTCTCCAAGGGTGATCTGGAAAGCCCGTTCCCGGTTTATGACCGTCCGGACGAAGTTGGCGATATGATGAAATCCGGCCAGGAGATGAGCCGTGTACTGTGCGGTGTTATCAAAGACCTGCGTCAGGCGTTGACAGGGCTGGCAGACGGCGACTGGACAGTATCCTCCCAGTATCCTGAAATGTTCATCGGTGATCTGACTGCGATCGCACAGGGAATGGATCGTACGATCTCCAAGATGAATGAAGCATTACATAATATAAACGATGTATCCGATCAGGTATCCATAGGCGCAAGCGGACTTGCCGAAGCGGCACAGTCTCTGGCAGAGGGCGCTACGGATCAGGCCGGTGCGGTGGAAGAGCTGCAGGCTACGATCGCAAATATTACCGAAGCAGTAAACCACACGGCAGAAAAGACAAAAGAGTCCTACGATCAGGCGCAGGAATACTCCGAGAAAGCGGATGCAAGCCGTGGAGAGATGGAAAAACTTATGGAAGTTATGGGACGTATCAACGAGACATCCCAGCAGATCGGAAATATCATTTCCGAGATCGAGGACATTGCAAGCCAGACCAACCTGCTGTCCCTGAATGCTTCTATCGAAGCTGCAAGAGCAGGCGAAGCGGGCAAGGGCTTTGCAGTTGTAGCTGATCAGATCGGTAAGTTGGCTGATCAGAGCGGTAAGTCTGCGGTAGATACCCGCCGTCTGATCGAGGGTATCCTGCAGGAGATCGAAGACGGAAACAATGTTGCAGGCCATGCGGCAGGCTCCATTGCTGAAGTAGTGGAAGGTGTAAACCAGATCGCAGGAACGGTTTCCGGCCTTGCACAGGTTTCTTCCGAACAGGCAGAATCCATGGGACAGGTGGAGATCGGTATCAACCAGATTTCCGAGATCGTTCAGTCCAACTCTGCTGCTGCTGAGGAACTTTCCGCAACAAGTGAGGAGATGCTCGCTCAGGCTGAGACAATGACTAACCTGCAGAAGCAGTTCAAACTTCGCGAGGCATAAAAGATCTGAAAACTGAACAGTTTTAATGAAATAAAAGAGAACCATTCCGCGAGTGATGCGGGATGGTTCTTTTAGGTGTGCAAAAAGACCGGACAGGAGAGGGAGAAAAGTTTAGTAACCGAGATTTTCCGGTACGATGAAAAGTTTGATCCTGCCGGGCTGGCTGCATCGGCGGGTGATTACGGTATGGCTGCAGATGCTGCTTTCCGAGAAACAGTGTGCACATTTGCCGAGTGTATGGCAGGGCGTATCTTTCTGTAGGCGCTGTACGTTGGCGGGTGCGGCAATATTTTCGATCCGGTGTATTCCCTCCTCTATGGAACCGACAAACTTATTCATGCCCACAATGATAAAGACTTCTTTCGGCCCCTGCATCAGACAGGCGAGACGGTTTCCGTTGCCGTCAATGTTGATCAGTTCCCCGTTGTATGTAATAGCGTTGGTGCTCATAAGAAAAACGTCCGCCATAACTGCCTTGCCGTAAAATTCGCGTCTTTCCTCCGGTGTTTTGGCACTGGAGCGGTCCAGCAGCGTATAGGAGCCGTTCCGGATGGCGTCCATCAGGCCGCATTCCGTAACAGATTCCGAACCGCCCCAGGTAATGGAGCTGCCCGCGGGGATCTTTGTCAGGATATCCTCCACCATAGCTTTTGAATCTTCATAATAGAAAGCTTCGATATTTCTTTTTTTCAGGTTCATGATGACACCGGGAACGGCTGCGCTGAAAGCGGCTTGTAGATTGTTCATGATAGTATTCTCCTTTTGCTTGTATTTTTGCTGCATGATGCTGGCGGCGATCATCAGATGGATGATATGCCGGCAGGAATGTCTGCATTTGGGGTATAACCCACAGGGACAGTATAACGCAGATCCACAGGAAAAAGCAAATGCAAAATGACAGAAAAATAGTCAGAATTTTCTGAAAATTCTAAAATAAAATGCTTTAAAATAAAAGAATAAAAAAATTTGAATTTTTTTGAAAAAATGTATTGACAATTAAAAAGGAGGTGATATAATAAGAACATAAACAAACAGCGAGAAGAAAAAAGAAAAGGTGGTACAGTCCAATGAGAAGGTAAATTTTAACCTGAATCATATTTAAGCAAAGGTGGTAAAAGCCAATGGACAGGTAAAGAAAAACCTAAAAGAAAATAAGTTAAAAGAGGTACAGACCAATGGGCTGAGAAGAAGAAACCCAAAGAAAAAATAAGATGAAAGAGGTAAGGGCCAATGGACAAGTAAAGTTCAAAACCCAGATTGAAAGTAGTAAAGTGAGAAAAGAGATAAAATAAAACATGATAAGGTGGTAGAGACCAATGGACCATTAAAAAAGAATTCAAAATCAGAATATAACGAAGGCGGTACGAACCAATGGGTGATATAGTTTAACAGAAAAGCCTGAAAAGCAAGTTGCCAGGGAGATAAATGGGGAATATCGAAATCGAGATATAAGGATAGGAGAATACGATAAAGCCGGATGAGAGATCAGAAGGTAATTCAGAAATGAATAATGGTACGGCGGTGAACACCGATGAATATATAAATCATGAAATCTAAGTAAAGGAGGTACGGGCCACCTAAAACATAAACCTTAACCATAAAAAGAATAAGGAACCAGAAACAGACTGAAGCAGACAAGTACATCTAAAAAGGTAACGAAATAATAGAGAGAAAAAACGTTACAGTACACAGGTACAAAAATAGAGAGAATGGAAAGAATGCAGAAGGCCAAAATTTAATATAGATTGTCTGAAAACGGAGGTTGAACCATTGGACAGCATAGTTTAAAAGAGGGTGTTGATCGAGAAAGATTGATACCCTCTTTTTATGCGTCCTCAAACTTTTTTCATTTAGAGGGCTTTTTATGTAGATATTTGTAGGTAAATACGGTATAATATCGCTAGATGTCGGTGGTTTTATAGAGAACATAAACAATAAGTAATATAGAAAAATGAGGATATTATGAAGAAAGACAAAGCAAAAAAGGCCGGAAAGCGGGAAAAGGAATATAAGAAGAAACGTTTCTTTGCAATGGATGAAGATTACGAGGATGATGAAGATTACGAAGATGATGAAGACTATGACGAAGATGATGAAGACTATGACGATGATGAGGACGACGATGATGATGAAGATGACGATGAAGAAATAGAGGATGACGAAGACGAAGAAGATATAGACGACGAAGAAATAGAAGACGAAGAAGACGATGAGGATGATAGCAGATGGAACAGCGTGGAAGCCAGAAGAGCGCGCCGGCGTGCCAGGAGGGTTAGAAATCAGATTCTTGCGTATCTGGTGATCGTCATACTGGTGATAGGTGCAATCGGTGGCTGTTTTATAGGTGGAAGAAAAGTTGTTCAGAAGTTTCAGGATAATAAGCAGCAAAAAGAATTGGATGAGCAGTTTAAGGCGCTGCAGGAGTCAGAGGAGGAACCGGTTATAGATTTGGAAAATAACGAAGAGAGTGAGAATCAGGTTGCGGAACCAGCACTTAGCCCTCTGGATGAGATTGTTACTGCAAGGATTACAGAGATGCCTTTGGAAGATAAAGTGGCGGCATTATTTATGGTGACACCGGAGGAACTCACAGGAGTGCCAAGTGTAACAAAAGCGGGGAATACTACAAAAGAGGCTCTTACAAGGTATAAAGTAGGCGGGCTCGTATATACGGAAAGCAATATTACGGGCGCTGATCAGTTGAAAGAACTTTTATCCAATACAGCCTTGATCGATCAGACATTGTTTTTAGCAGTGGCGGAGGAAGGCGGAGAAAGCTCCGTTGTAGCATCCAAACTTTCTGTGACGGAAGTGCCGGATATGGCATCGGTGAGCGGTACAGACGGTGCACATGAGGCTGGCAGCAATATAGGGGCTTATCTTGCAGAATATGGATTTAATTTGAATTTGGCACCGGTAGCGGATGTGAAAATATCAGAGGAGAGTATTCTCGGAAACCGAAGTTTTGGCTCTGACCCGGCTCAGGTGGGAGAGATGGCGGCTGCCTATATAAGCGGGCTGACAGAGATGGGCGTCAGTGCCTGTGTGAAAACTTTCCCGGGATTGGGCGGTGTTACAAAGTCTACGGCGGAAGGAATGGCTGATACACAACGAAGCCAGAGCGATATGGAGGCAGCAGAATTTTTGGCATATCAGGCGGCTCTTTCAGCGGGCAGTGAGTTTGTTATGGTAGGGACAATGTCGGCACCGGGCGTGACAGGGGATAATACGCCTTGTTGTCTGTCAACAGCGGCAGTGGGATTGCTTCGAAATAATCTGGGGTATGACGGGGTTGTCATTACCGGGGCTTTAAATGAGACAGCAGTCACTGACTATTATACTTCTGCGGAGGCGGCGGAAAAGGCTATACGTGCAGGAGTTGATATGATCTATATGCCGGAGAATTTTGAGGAAGCCTATGCGGGACTTCTGCAGTCAGTACAGAGCGGTGCACTGGAAGAGAGTCGCATTGATGAATCGCTGCTTCGGATCTATCGTGTAAAGTATAAGGACAAAGTCAGTGGTGTGCTTGGGACTGAAGATGCAGGTATGGAGGAGATGCCTGAAGGGGAAGAAATACCTGTGGAGCAGTAGAAGGCATCTGTTGCATAAAAAACGATAGTTTTAGGGGAACAGAGTTAATTATAGCTAAAAAACAGGAACCGCATCGGATCAACCGGAGCGGTTCTTTTATATGTTGTATTTAAGGAAGATTATTGACAATCAGAACGAGGAGGAGTATATTAAACATATGAACGGTTATTCATATGTTTAATATATAAAATAATAAATACAGGAAATAATAGGCGAATATTACTTACAATATAACACAGGAGAGAAAGGCTGCAGATATGGAAAAACAGGGTCTGGATTGTTGTGATCAGTTTTATGTGCATGAGGATCTGGTGGAAAAGGTGAATAGGGGGATGCTGGAGGAGGAAGAGCTGTATGATCTGGCAGAACTGTTTAAGGTATTCGGTGATTCTACAAGAATCCGGATTTTGTTTGTTCTGTTTGAAGCGGAGGTCTGTGTCTGTGACTTGGCAGAGGTATTGCATATGACACAGTCTGCGGTTTCCCACCAGCTTAGGATTCTAAAGCAGGCGAAGCTTGTCAGCGCTAGAAGAGAAGGAAAGTCTGTATTTTATTCGCTGGCGGATGACCATGTAAGGACGATCATCGCGCAGGGGAGGGAGCATATTGAGGAGTGAAGTTTCCACGGTATTATGATGCCGGGGATTCATATAAAATAAAGAAAAGAGGAAAAGAAAATGAAGAAAAAATTTAAACTGGAAGATCTGGATTGTGCAAACTGTGCGGCAAAGATGGAGGATGCGATCAAAAAGATATCTGGAGTACATGACGCAAATGTCAGCTTTATGGCGCAGAAGATGACAATAGAGGCAGATGATGAGAGATTTGATGAGATTATGAAAGAAGTAGTGTCGGTCTGTGCGAAGGTGGAGCCTGATTGTAAGATATTGATGTAATTCAGAGTATTGACCGGGATGGTTAATATAAATTTATAGGTGGTATGTGAACCGAAAAATGTGTAGATAGGTAAAACGGAGCAAAAGGAGAGAATATGACAAAAAAACAGAAAAACATGTTATACAGGATCGTTATATCTTTTAGTTTGCTGGCAGTGCTGATGATCTGTGAGCATCTTGGTGTATTTGGTGCGCTGTCGGGAAGCTGGCTGCTTTTGCCTGTCTATGCCGTGCCTTATCTGATCATTGGATATGACATTATCTATAAAGCGGCGAGAAATATCAAGAACGGCCAGATATTTGATGAGAACTTTCTGATGATGCTTGCCACGTTTGGAGCTTTTGGCGTGAGAGAGTATTCTGAAGCGGCAGCGGTAATGTTGTTTTATCAGGTGGGAGAACTATTCCAGAGTTATGCGGTAGGAAAGTCTCGCCAGTCCATTTCAGAAATGATGGATATCTGCCCGGAGTATGCGAACATTGAAAGGGGCGGCGGATTAGAACAGGTTGATCCGGATGATGTGGAGGTCGGCAGTATCATTGTGGTGAAGCCAGGCGAGAGGGTTCCACTGGATGGAATCGTGACAGAAGGGGAATCCTATATCGATACAGCGGCGTTGACCGGGGAATCCGTGCCGAGAAAGATTGTATCAGGAAAAGAGATATTCAGTGGCTGCGTGAATGGAAGCGGCACATTGAAAATCAGAACCACGAAAGAATTTGATGATTCCACTGTGGCGAAAATTCTGGAACTGGTGGAAAATGCCAGCAGCAAAAAGGCAAGGACAGAAAAATTCATTACAAAGTTTGCAAAATATTATACGCCGGTTGTGACGATCGGCGCTGTATTGTTAGCGTTTGTACCGCCCTTTATTCTGGGAGGAGGATTCGGAGAATGGATTCAGAGGGCCTGTACGTTCCTTGTCATATCTTGTCCCTGCGCATTGGTGATCTCGGTACCTCTGGGATTTTTTGGCGGGATCGGCGCGGCTTCCCGGATGGGTGTTCTGGTGAAAGGCGGAAACTATCTGGAAGCAGTAGCTGAAATGACTACGATTGTCTTTGATAAGACAGGAACCTTGACGAAGGGTGAATTCAGGGTGACAGAGATTATTTCTGCGGAAGAAGGCAGTGAGGAAGCGTCTGAGAAATTGTTGGAGCTGGCGGCCTTGGGAGAAGGGTACTCCAATCATCCGATCGCAGTTTCCATTCGGGAGGCCTATGAGGAAAAGGGCGGGAAAATGGATATGGACCGGGTGAGCGATGCGGAGGAGATTGCAGGGCATGGCATCTGTGTCAAGATTGATGGCCGTGAAGTACTTTTGGGGAATGAAAAGCTGATGCAGTCAAAGGAGATCATATACAGTTCCGTTTCAAATGCCGGAACCATCGTATATGCTGCCTATGAAGGCCGATTTTTGGGGGCTCTTGTCATTTCTGATGTTGTAAAAGAAGGGGCCGCAGATGCGATCAGGAGCATGAAAAAGGTCGGTGTGAAGAAGTGTGTTATGCTGACCGGTGACAGAAAACAGGCGGCGGAGGCGGTGGCCGCAGAACTAGGTATTGATGAAGTGCATGCGGAGCTTTTACCTGGAGATAAAGTCAGCATTGTGGAAACATTGCTGGGGAGACAGAGAGGCAATGAAAAACTGGCTTTCGCAGGGGATGGTATCAACGATGCACCGGTGCTTTCGAGAGCAGATATCGGTATTGCTATGGGAAGTATGGGGTCTGATGCGGCGATTGAGGCAGCAGATGTGGTGTTGATGGACGATGATGTGAGGAAGATAGCGTCAGTAGTGCGGTGCGCAAGAAAGACTTTGCGGATCGTGAAGCAGAATATCGTTTTTGCGCTCGGCGTTAAAGCGCTGGTATTGATTCTGGGGGCACTTGGTATGGCGAATATGTGGGAAGCAGTTTTTGCCGATGTAGGTGTGGCAGTGATAGCGATCATGAATTCTATGCGGGCATTAAAGACGGATATAAAATAAGAATGCCGTAGAATGTCATATTCTGCGACATAAAATCATATGTTATTACCTTTTTATTATAAAGAGTTTTCAGGGGTTTTGCAACCTGAAATTTGCAAAATAAAAGGCTGTAGTGGTTGATTTTACTGGAATTTACCATTACAGCCTTTTTATTTTAATTTTTTAGCAAACACTTTTCTTTACAATAAACTTTCCTAAAGAAGAAAGTGATTCAGGGACAATGCACTGTCTCGAAACTTCCGTGCCGCCCCGCCTTCTGTCGCAGAATATGACATTCTGCGATATTGTTGAGGGTATTTTTTAAGATTCACAGGAAATTTTTTTTCGGGGCAGGATTTACAAAGATTTTGAGGAGAGGAGTGAAAAGTGTGGAAAATCTTTGCATGGATTCCTACAGCGTGGAAGAAAAGAAAGTCTTGCGTTTTGAGTTACTGGGTTCTTTCTCCTATGGTGATGAGGAGGAAGAAAATACGGCATATAGCAGATATGCGATGAAAACTGGGAAAAAGACATTATCTTTTTTACAGTATTTGATCGTAAATCATGCACGGCATATCTCTTCGGAGGAACTGATCGAGAAATTTTGGACAGAGAATGCCAGCAGTGCGCCGGGTAATGCATTGAGAAATATGCTCTTTAAAGTTCGGAGTCTCCTGAAAAATATGTTTCCGGAGCAGGAAGAACTGTTTTTAACGTTTCCGGGGTTTTATGCTTGGGCACCGGATATTTGTGTTGAGTTGGATACGGAGTTGTTTGAAGAGCTCTGTGTTGAGGCGAGAAAAAAGACAGATGATACATATCTCGAACTGCTTCTGGAGGCGATATCTCTGTATAAGGGGGATTTTCTGCCGGCGAACGACAGTGATTGGGCGTTGGTATTAAGGCAATATTATCGAACGCTCTATTTGGATGTCTGTAAAGCGGTATTGCCGCTGCTGCAAAAGAGAGAATTGTGGGTGGAGATTATCAGCATCTGCGAGCAGGCATATCGCATCGATTTTACAGTGGAAGAATTCACCGCTTATCAGATGCGGGCGCTGATCTCGTTGGGACGGGCGGATGACGCTGTGGCGCTGTGTGATGCGTTCCGGACAAGGATGCAGCAGGAATTCAATGTATCTCTCAGCGATCAGATCGAGCAGATCTATGCGCTGGCAGTCGGATTGAAGAAAAAGGGACTGGAGGCTTCCGATATATTCAGTTTGGTCTGTGAGGAGAACGAGGAGGGACAGCGGGCATTTTTCTGTACATTTGAGATGTTTCAGAATATTGTGGCATTGGAGAAGCGGCATCTTGCGCGCTCGGGGCACAGTTCGACGCTTGTGATCGTAAGTCTGGAAAAAGATGTCGTACCATCTACGGATGCACGGAGGTTGGAGCGCATCCTGCTGGAGGGGCTTAGAGTCGGAGATCCCGTTGCGAGACTGGAGGCTGGTTCCTATATCCTGATGCTAACGGGGGCTAATGAGGAAAACGCGCATCTCGTGATCAGCCGCCTTGACAGCAGTTTTCATAAGACTTATCGGCACTCGAGGGCGCAGCTTAGTTATAAGATTGCGGCGCTTCGGTGATAGGGAAATAGCGCTGAATTGATAGTTGACTGTGAAAGTCAGTTATTAGTTCAGCGCTATTTTATATCGTTCTCCCGTGTTTATGAATATATTATCCGTAAAACGCCGTTTCCCAGCTAATGACTGAAATAGTCAACATATTTTAACAGGATTTTCTACACTTATTTAAGAGAAAATATATCAAAAAACATATCAAGAGTATCTGAAAATCATCAAATTATCATCAAATAATCATAAAAATTTCATGAAAAAACCTGTCACAAAAAAATGAGATCATATTTTGAAAAAAAATAACAGACCGCTAACACCGGCCTGTTATAGTTGAACTTGAAAATGAGTGAAAAGGTGGTGGCATAAGTGCCTAGAGAGAAAATGCTCTCGGGAAGAGTACCCCCGGGAAAGATGTTTCCCGGGAACATGCTCCAAGGGAAGATGTTTCCTTGCAATAGTCGGGAAGCGGTGGTCACGATAAAGTCCTATGAGGACGGAATCATAGATGGCTGCCTACAGCATCCGCGGCTGGAAAAGAAGGAAGAAATCCGAAGCCTTTCACAGATGATCTTACTGTTAGATAATCTGTTGGATTTGGAGAACTGTCCAGGCCGCCCGCTGCCCTTGGTTCATTCGGAGTGTGATAACGGAGAGAGTATGGCAGTATTCCGTATCCAGATACTCTTTCGGGAAAATCACACGTGGCAGGGGAGATTGATCTGGCAGAATGAAGACCAGGAAGTGGTATTCCACAGTGCAATGGAACTGCTTCAGATGCTGGATGAGATTCTCGCCTGAGAAAATCAAAGATATGAAAGGAGGATGTCAGAAAATGACAAAGAGGAGAAGAAAACCGTTTTGGGCTAAACTTTTATCAGGCGTACTGGTCGTAAGTATGCTGATCGGCACCGTAGGAATGTCCACCTTTGCCGCGGCAGATGATCCGGCAGAGGAAGTTAACGTGGAAGTAACAGCAGATGATGCGTCTTCCACTGAAGATAGTACGGCTACAACTCCTGAGGAGAGTGAAAAAGATGCGGATGCACCGGAGACGACAGACGGTGAAGAGGCTGTTAAGCCGGCAGACGGTGAGGAAGATTCGGTGATGGATGTAGCACCGGCAGAAGCACCGGATGCAGGTACGTCGGGAGAAGGGGACACGGATACGGTTCCCGCAGAACAGGAAGAAGCGGATGAGGTTCAGGATGTTCTGCCCGAGGAGGAGGCTGCACCGACAGAGTACGCTACGATAGAGGAATTTATGGCAGCGTGTGCTGAGATGGGGTATGCTGAGGATGAAGAGACAGTCAGGGCGGTGATTGATAACTGCCTGAGCATTTACGAGAGATTGTCGGATGAAGATAAGGCAAATACGGAAGTGAATGCGGCTTATGAGGCGCTGGTGTTTTATGCTAATGACCTCAATGGAGGTATTCAAACACTGGCTTTATTAACTGGTGAACAATTCAGCATAGTAGTAAATCTGGGATATGAAGAGAACGGTGTTATTTACCGGATAGGCAGTACGACTGTTGTTGCTAATTGTCAGGACGGTACAGGGCATTCGGGATATAATCACTCTATGTATGTACCAGATATCATTCAGAAGGCTGGATATACAAATTATACAAATTATACTGTAACACGATACAGTGGGGCGGATAGTGGCACGGCAAGTGATTTGGGTAATGGCAAATGGCAAGTGCATTACAACATAACTGGTGGGGTGCCGTATAGAGCAGATGAGGCTGTCTGGGTGATTGGCGATAAGCCGACTGTGGACGATGGGAATGTTGGAAAACCAGGGACAGATCCAGGGGGATATGAGGGCGATACCAAAGATCCTACAGGAAATAGTGAGACAAAGTATAGGGTTCAGGTTGTTTATGTAGATCGAGATGACAAAGAGTATAATGGGCCTTCAGGTTATGCAATTTTGAAATGTAATAGTAGCCATAAGATGGGGCACAGTTATAATTGTAGCTTTAAAATTGCCCATGCAAAAGAGGTTGCTGAACGTCTTCATGATGAGCGAGGAGATTCAAATTATTCAATATATGATGGATGGAAGTGGTATGAATCGCATAGGGGAAATAATAAAAATGCAACAATTGAAAATCACTCTCATAATAAAAGTACAATTTATTTCTATTACAAAGCACCTGGCGTACCGAGTTATAAATACAAATTGACCTATAACGCCAATGGCGGTGTAGTTGAAAATAAATTTGCGTATACAGTTGAAGTGACAACGACGGATGACAGCTACAAGTTCTATTCTATCGAACCTAAACGCGAAGGATATGAATTTTTGGGATGGTATACTCAGGCTAATGGCGGTGAACTTGTGACATGGCCGAAAACCTTGACAAAGGATAAGCCTACAGGTACCGTGTATGCGCATTGGATACCAAAGGAAAATGGAAGCGCTACAGTAACTTATAAATCTGGAACAGGTGGTTCTGGCAGCAAGACAGAGACGGTTCCTGGTGGTGTACAATATACCGTTTTATCTCCGAAAGATGCAGGAATTACCGGACCGGCCGGAAAAGTATTCTCACATTGGAGTTGTAATAAAGGCGGCATGTATTTCACAGGTGATAAGATTACTCCGAATAATGATGAGCATTGGATATTTACAGCGGTATGGGAAAACGATGACAGTGAAAGCGGAAATGCTGCTTATAAAGTAAAATGGTTTGACAAAGATAGTGGAAGCGAACTTAAGTCAGTGGACCGCAAAGGAACAGCGGGAAAACCCGTATCGGTTAAAGAAGAAGATAAGAGCTATAAAGGTTATATTTTTGATGAAGATAACGGAGATAATTTGCTGAACGCTATTTTAAAGAGTGATGGCAGCACTGTACTTAAGCTCTATTTTGTGAAGAGTAACGAACCGGAAAAGGAAGAGATAACTGAATTTACCAAAGAGCTGGTGAAAACTCCGCAGGAAGCAACAGCTGCCAATATAAGTACAAGTGGCATCACCTTCCCCAATAGGGATGGCATAGTGATAGTTCCTGAAAATGAAATGTGGGAGATCACACTGCTGTATAAGATTACCGTTAAAGGGACGCCGGGAATGGCCTATAAGGTAGAAGATTTGCATGCAACCCCTGAGAGCGTGGAAGATATAATACCAGATAATGGGGAAGCAGTTATTTATGTAACAAAACCTTATACGAATGATGATGTTGTTGATGGCAATCTGATAAATGAGGCAACATTATTATATTCTGAAGGTGACGGGCTTAAAGAAGTTGATGTAAAGACACCTGTCGGGAACGAGGAAATACCTGATGAGTATTATGCAACTGTTGTTTATAACGCCGGTTCTCATGGCAATATTTCAGGCGGTAAAGCAAGAGAAGAGTTGCTGATCACGAATGAGAACGGTCAGTCCGCTGCAGAAGGTACGATAGATATTTCGGGTGCAGAGGTAACTGCTGACGATGGCTGGTACTGCATCGGCTGGAAAGCGGAAGCAGAAGAAGATCCTGATTGGACGCACAATGTGGATTTAAGTTCTGGCAAAATTGCAGGAACGAAAAATGTTCCGGCTAAGGCAAATGCGAAATATACGTTTACAGCACAGTATATTCCCAAGCCCTCCAAAGATAAGCTGGAATTAAAGGCTATCGTGGATTGTGTCAATACAACGATCGATCCGCTCCACAAAGATAAGACATATGATGTGCAGGACGGCAGTGTGACAGTCGGTGAAATCACCAAATCAGGTGATGAATATACCTGCGAAGTGACTGTCCTTGCAGATGAGTATGTGAAGAAATATACAGAGGAGATGAAGGAAGCACATGTACTTGTTGATCCCTCTAAAGGAACTGCCAAACTGACGCTGAAATGGAATGAGGATGATCAGAAATGGGAAGCAGAAAAGAAGCAAGTAACCTTTAAGGTTCGCTGCGGTAAACCTTCTGCCAATGTAAACATCATTCGCAATTACAGCTATGAATTAGTAGATGAAAACCCCGTGAAAGAATCAAAACGGGAAAAGGGTACAACGCCTGTAGAAATCAAAGAGGGCAAAGTAACCGTAAATGCAGATGCATACAAGGTTTATGACGGCATGGAAGGGATTGACGCGAAAGAGTATGAACTCAAGTCGGTAACCGTGAAAAAAGGCAGCGAAGTAATTACGGATGTTGTTCCGGATTCCGGGAAACCACTCAGCTTTGCGGCAGAGGCAGATGGCCTGTATGAAGTGACACTCAACTATGAGCTGGTTGAAACGGCAAAGAAAACAGTTACCGTTATTTATGTGGATGAAGACGGCAGAGAACTGGGGAGAGTAGATGATATTCCGAAAGTGAATTATAAAGATCCCTATGATGTCAGCGACAAAGTGACGGAAACTTATACAGATGAAGACGGAAACAACTATATTGTCCTTGGCGTAGATGAGGATGGCGATCCCGAAGAGGGAACAGCAGATAAAGACATCGTAGTAACGATCATCTGCACGCTGGATAATATCGGTCCTGAGGGTCCGGATAAGATTCCCGACAAGTATCAGGTTATTGTAACCTATGAAGCAGTGAACGGGACGATAAACGGTTCCAAGAGGGAGATTGTAAGCCTGAAAAAAACGGATGAGAATGGGAAGGAAGAATACGCAACAGCGGAGGACGGCGGAAAAGGCTATCTGACAGCAGGGCAGATCCCTGGTACTTCTGCAAATGAGGGATATGGAAACGGAGTCTGGGCTCCGGCAGAGCCGACCGTTACCTATGAGATTACAAAGAATACAGATTTTGTGATCACATATTCACGGAATACGCAGCCTACGCCTCCCGGTGGCGGTGGAAATAATGACGACGATGACGATGACGACGACGATGATCCAGACCCGACGCCCACACCGACATCAGACCCGACACCACCTGTACCGCCCACACCGATCCTGCCCGGGCCTACAGTGACACCTACGCCTGTACCGCCCACACCGACGGTAACAAACGTGACACCTGTACCGCCCACACCTACGGCAGCGCTGGCGACAGCAGATCCCGAAGTGGCACAACTCCTGGATGAGATCGTACCGCTGGCCGGCGGGGAGGAAGCAGACGGTGAGGCTGAACCGGAACCGGTGGAACTGGATGAGGAAGGCGTGCCGAAAGCAGGCAAGGGCCTTAGCTGGGCACTGGTGAACTTCGCACTGATGAATCTGGCAGTCTTTGAATCCCTGATGCTTCTGGTCGGATATTTTGTGAAGACGAAGAACTCATCTGAGGAAGAGGACGAAGAAGAGAAGAAGAAGTTAAAGAAAAAAGGTATTATGCGTATCATCAGCCTGCCGGTAGCGATCATCTCTATCATCGCATTCTGCCTGACAGAAGATATCACGCTTCCGACCGCATTCGTAGACCGTTATACACTCCTGATGGCGATCATCGCGCTTGTACAGACAGCAGTAGTAGCACTGTCCCGCAAGGAGTTGGAAGACGAAGAGGAAGAAGTTAAGGTTGAAGCATAAGAGTTAGAAACAACATAGCGATATGATGAAAAGGCTGGCGCCGGGGCATTGCTCCGGCGCTGGTTTTTCGTAAAAGTATATTGCGATTCATTATCTCATATGGTAGTATATAAGTACATATCTGGGAACTTCTGAGATTTCTAAATCATTCAATCACTTTCGTGATAGCAAAAGACTCCCTTATATGAAATAAAAATAGCATAGGGAGGAAAAGTATGGGCAGAGCAGATGTCTATGAGAGCGATTATCTGGAGAATGAGGAGATTTTCGCGGATTTGGTGAATGGTGTTTTGTATCAGGGAAGAGCGGTTGTGAAGCCACAGGAATTGAGTGAGCAGGATGGAGAACTGAGGAGTATTTTGGGTGGAGTGAGTAAGAAAATACTCAGGGATAAGGTGAAGTTATGGAGGGGGACACTACTTGCGATATTTGCAGTGGAGAATCAGACGAAGGTGGACTACCACATGGTAATTCGGGCGATGCTGGCGGAGGGTATGGCTTATGACAGGCAGTGGAAGAAGCTGAGAGAGCAAAGAATATCGGAAGGGGGAAACGGTGACAGCAGATGAATTTATTTCCGGAATGAGGAAAGGAGATAAGCTCATTCCAGTCATTACGATCATTGTTTATTATGGAACGGATAAATCTTGGGATGGTGCGAGGACGCTTTATGAATTGCTGGATATGGATGGGATGGAAGAAGAGATTATACCGTTCATTTCAGACTATCAGTTAAATGTGTTTGATCATCATGAGCATGATAATTTTGGACAGTTTCACTCAGAACTGCAGTCTGTGTTTGAATTTTTGAGGTATGCGGGAGATAAGAAAGCGTTGGGGGAAAGGATGGTGAAAAATAAGGAGAAGTATAGAAGACTAAGTAGTCAAGCAAAGGCTCTGTTAGCACATTTAACAAATATAAAGAAAATACCAAATGTAAAAGAGGAAGAATTGGAGAGAGGAGAGTTTGATATGTGTAAAGCATTTGAAGATATGAAGGAAGAGGGAAGGCTAGAGGGTAAAATAGAAGGAAGAGCAGAAGGAAGAGCGGAGGAGATCGTTGAATCAGGTTATGAGTTTAAACTTTCTGAAAGCGAAATTTTAGAGAGATTGCAGAATAGACTAAATATATCTTTAGAAGCGGCACAGGGATACTTTGCAATGTTTAAAATGGAGACAGTTTAAAGGAAGATGAGTATACTGAGAGGTTAAAACACCGATTTTGATCTGAGATAGAAAAGCGGTTGCGTGGGGCCGCTTTTTTGTGTTAAGATGGTATGCAATAGGGTGAAAAGGATAATAAAGCGATGGTTTGCTTAAAGATAAAAAATACAAAATTATTTATGCAGAAGTTTCTGATGTCAGAAGCTTTTTCGGATTTTTTGTTGGTGGAGGCGAAGGTTGACACGTTTGTCAGTTATGATATTGACGGCCGTATCAGGCGGGATTTTTTCACAAAGGAAGAGCAGGAGCAGCAGGAGATTTGCGAGTTTGCGGCGTGGGAAGCTGTGCGTCCTCAGATCGTGCAGATGGTAAAAGGAAAACGCACACCGCTTTTTATGAAGCTGGTGCTTGCTTATATGCCGAAAAGAGCGGAAGAGATATGGAAGAAAGAAGAACAGGCAGGCAGTGCGGGTTTTATAAATTATCTGATGTGTACAATAAAATATGAAAATGGCGGAATTACCCTGACAGGGGGCGTTTCCTATCAAGGATTTACGATGGACAAAGGCCCGGAAAAGTGCTGGGATCAGATGCTGTGCCGTCTGGCAGATATAATAGGGCTGGAATATGAAATCATATAGTTCATATAATAAAAAGGGTGACAAAAAAAGAAGTGGCCTGTTGTGGGCGTCTCTGGCGATTCTGTTAATTCTATTTTTTATGGAGAGTGGAGGGGCTTCTGATTGGCAGAATAGACTGACTAAAAAAGTCAATAAAGATAATGAAACATCTTTTTCGGAAGAAATTGTAAAGATAGATGATCTGGTACTTGAAGTGCATTTTCTGGATGTGGGACATGGGGACGCAACACTGATTATCTGTGGCGAACATGCCATGATGATTGACTGTGGTGATGAAACCCAGGGAGCGAAATTGCGGGATTATATGGTGGATCATGGGGTATCTGCGCTGGATTATCTGGTGTTGACTCATCCGGACAAAGATCATATCGGTGGAGCACCGGTTATTTTAACAGAATTTCCGATAGGGCAGATTTTCAGGTCCGATTATATCAAGGGAAGCAGGACGGAAGAAGAATTGCAGCAGGCTTTGATCCAAAAAGAGGCTGAGGCTGTTATGCCTGTGCCGGGGACGGAATATCAGTTAGGGGAAGCGTGGTTTACGATCCTGGGGCCGGAGAGGATATATGAGGAGTCCAACGATTCATCTATTGTACTTTTGCTGCATTTCGGGGTAAACACTTTTCTGTTTACCGGGGATGCGGAAAAGGACGCGGAACAGGATATGGTGGAAAACAGCGGGAAGCCGGGATTGTCTCTGAAAGCCGATGTGTATCAGGTGGGGCATCATGGTGATAAGAGCTCCAGCAAAAAGAAGTTTTTGAGTGCGGTATCCCCGGAATTTGCAGTGATCAGCTGCGACTATCAGGGGGAGAAGGGGCATCCCGATGCGGAGGTGCTGAATCGGCTGCGGGAAGCCGGGGTTAAGGTTTTCCGCACGGATGAACAGGGGACGATCGTGGCGGTTTCTGACGGGAGGAGCATAACCTGGAATTGTGCGCCTTCGGAGAGCTGGCAGGCCGGAGAATGAGAAAAGTTAGCGGATCAGACAATAAATAAGCAGAGTATGAAAACAGAATATGAAAATAAAGAAGAAAAAATATAGAGCGGCAATAGTACTGACAATATTGTCAGTTCTTTTTCGAAGTATGTCAGTGAATGCGACAGAGGGGGCGGAGGAGCAGCTTCCCACAGGACCGGACCAGGCGATAGATGAGATAAATGCGCCGGCGGTTATGGCGGAAAGCGCTATCCTGATGGATATTGACACAGGTGTCATATTGTATGAAAAGAATATTCATGAGAGGATGTATCCTGCCTCCATCACAAAATTGCTGACCTGTCTTGTGGCTTCGGAAAACAGTGAATTGACCGATATAGTCACGTTTTCTCATGAAGCGGTTTTTGGCATTGAGAGGGGTTCTTCCAACGTCGGCATAGATGAGGGGGAGCAGTTGTCCATGAAGGACTGCTATTATGCCGCGCTGCTCGAGTCCGCCAATGAGGTATCCTCCGGGATCGCGGAGCATGTGGGCGGCAGCGTCGAGGGGTTTGCGGCGATGATGAATGCAAAAGTGCGGGAGCTGGGCGGGACGGATTCCAATTTTGTGAACGCCAACGGACTGCACGACGAGAACCATTATACCAGTGCTTACGATATGGCGTTGATCGGCAGGGCATTCGCGCAAAATGAGATGCTTCTGGAAATATCGGGGACGCCGTTTTATCATATTGATGCCACGCCGACGCAGAAGGATGAGATCGACCTCAGACATCATCATGCGATGCTTCCGGGAAGCCAGCGCGGACAGAAGAACATTTATGAATATACGATAGGCGGCAAGAACGGATTTACTGTGACATCAAGACAGACGCTGGTGACATTTGCCCGAAAGGACGGGCATCGGCTGGTCTGTGTGGTGATGAAGGAGGAGAAGCCGCAGCACTATCTGGACACCGCCGAACTGTTCAACTATGGCTTTGCCTGTTATGATGATCCTTCCGTAAAGGCTCTGATCGATGCCAGAGCGGAAGAGATGATGCCTGTGGAGGATGAGGCGGGGGGAGAAGGGGGAACATCAGATGCTGGATCGTCAGAAGGCCTGACGCCGGAGGAAATGGAAGAGCGGGTAGATCGTCTGACAGATCAGAATGAGGGGGCCTCGGGCGAGACAGACGGCGCAGACCGGTCGGAGAGAGCGGATGCGGAAAAGGGGAAATCCGGGGGAATTCCCGTGCTGGTTGTCATAGTCATCGTGGTGGTTCTGGCGGCCATATCGCTCTGCGGTTTTATCATATATCGGAGTTACAGGTTGGAACAGGAGAGAAGGCGCAGGCGGGCGGAGATCATGGCGAGGCATCGGGCGAGGAAACAGATGCAGGAATAAAGCGGGAAAACAGGAGAGCGGACCGGCAAGGCCGGAAAGAGGAATGATATATGGATGACAACAAAAGAGAAGCAGTGCGGATGGTATTAAAAGAGTCGAGACAGGAGCGGGCAGTGGAGGCCTTTCTGGGCGGCTGCAATTGTGCCCAGGCGGTATTTTCCACCTATGCGGATCTGTTCGGTATTGACAGGCAGATGGCAATGAATCTGACAAACTCTATGGGGGGCGGCATCAGCAGGCTCAGGGAGGTATGCGGCACTGTGTCGGCGATGGCGCTGCTGGCGGGGCTGGCGGAGGGGGATGTGGACCCGGGGGATCTGAAGGCAAGGGAAAGGGTATATCAGAGAACAAGAGATCTTACCGCGAAATTTGAGGTGGAGAACGGTTCCCTGGTGTGCCGGGAACTGCTCGGCATTTTAGGGCGGGATAGATCGGCGAGGCCTTCGGAGAGGACGCCGGAGTATTATAAGAAGCGTCCCTGTGCGAAATTTGTGGCGTGCGCGGCGAGGATCATAGAGGAGGAGCTGCTGCAGACAGAGAAAGGGGGGGAGAGCCCGGAGACATAGTCAGGCGCACGGATGTGTCCCTGAAGGACGGCATGCGATAGATGGCGCGGCTTATTTCACGATCGTCATCGGATCTTTTTCCGCTTTTGTCAGGATGTGGGAGCTGGATTTGTAATAGGTAAAGTTGATCGGCTCGCTCCCGGCTATCTGCATATATTCAGAGGGAGTACAGCCGGTGATCTCCTTAAAGACACGATTGAAATTCCGTACATTCTGGAATCCGCAGGAAAAGGCGATCTGCGCCATGGCAGTATCGGAGCGGGCAAGAAGTTCCGATGCCAGTGTGACGCGGATCGTGTTTAAGTATTTGACAAAACCGGTGCCGGTAAGCTGCTTGAATACCTTGGAAAAATGGCTGGGAGAGAAGTGCATTTTTTCGGCTGCCATTTCCAGTGTGATATTTTCGTCCGCATGTTCCTCCATGTAGGAAAGAAGGTTCTGAAAGTCCTCCAGCATGGCGATCCGGCGGTTTTTCATGATGCCGCCCTGATCGATGGGCATCACACGCAGAAGCCTGAACCAGAAATCCTGCAGGCCGGCACGGATGATATCCTGATAATAGGTGTTTTTTTCTGTAAGTTCCGTATCGATGAGAGACTCCAGCGCCAGAAGGCGCTTTTTTAAACCTGATCTTTCCAGTTCCTCCGCGGTCAGGAAGGGTTTTGCGAAGCAGTGGTAGGTATAGTGGCTGCTGATCAGGCCGGTGTCAAAGATGATGAAGTCCAGTATGGAATCTTTGCTGTAGGAATTGCTGTAGTGGATCTCGCCGGTGTCGCAGATCACAAGGTCGCCCTCCCGGGCTGTGAAGGCATGGTTTGTAACCTGCATGCGGATAGAGCCCCGCTTTATATAGAGGAGTTCTATTTCACGGTGCCAGTGGGCGACGAAACTGATGTTTTTGTATTCTTTGTGCCAGACCATGAGGTCGGTGGTGTAGTTTCTTACTTCGTGGAAGGCTTTCATATCAGACGATCAAATAATAAAACAATGTACATAATTGCTAAAAAATGTGGATGAATTACTGATCCATAAGAAATTATAACCTAATAAGCGGAGTCCGTCCAGAAAAATCACAAAAATTGTCCATATAATAATATAAATATGTCTACCATTTTTTGAAAAGTGTTGTATAATATGGTTTATAAGTTAATGTACAACACAAAATCTATTATGGAGGGAAATGTATTATGGCAAAAAACAGATACATCGGGGAGTATCCGGTAATCGGCATCAGGCCTACGATCGACGGCAGGAGAGGCGCGTTGAAGGTGAGGGAATCTCTGGAAGAGCAGACAATGAACATGGCGAAGTCCGCTGCGAAGTTATTTGAGGAGAACCTGAAATATTCCAACGGCGAGCCGGTTAAGGTTGTGATCGCTGATACGACCATCGGCCGTGTTGCGGAATCCGCTGCATGTGAGGCGAAATTCAGAAAAGAAGGCGTTGCTATCACACTGACAGTAACTCCCTGCTGGTGCTACGGCTCCGAGACAATGGATATGAACCCGCAGACCATCAAAGCAGTCTGGGGCTTCAACGGCACAGAGAGGCCGGGCGCTGTTTATCTGGCATCCGTACTGGCTACTCATGCACAGAAGGGACTTCCCGCATTCGGTATTTACGGCCATGAAGTACTGGAAGCGGACGATACATCCATTCCGGCTGACGTGGAAGAGAAACTGTTGAGATTCGGACGTGCGGCAGTGGCGGCAGCTTCCATGAGAGATAAATCCTATCTCCAGATCGGTTCCGTTACGATGGGTATCGGGGGTTCCATCATCGATCAGGGCTTTATTGAGGAATATCTCGGCATGCGTGTGGAATCCATCGATGAGGTGGAGATCCTCAGAAGAATAGATGAGCATATTTATAATGAAGATGACTATCAGAAAGCTCTTGCATGGATCAAGGCAAACTGTAAGGAAGGCTGGGATAAGAATCCTGATTTCGTGAAGAGTTCTGACGAGAAGAAGGAAAAAGACTGGGAATTCATCGCAAAGATGGCGGTTATCATCGAAGACCTGTATCAGGGCAATCCGAATCTGCCGGAAGGCTGCGAGGAAGAGGCAGTGGGTCACAACGCGATCTGCGGCGGCTTCCAGGGACAGAGACAGTGGACAGACCACTGGCCGAACTGTGACTTCCCTGAGGCTATGCTGAATACCTCCTTCGACTGGAACGGCGCAAGAGAGCCTTTCGTTCTGGCGACAGAGAACGATGTACTGAACGGACTGGGCATGCTGTTTATGAAGCTCCTCACCAACAGGGCGCAGATGTTTGCTGACGTTCGTACCTGCTGGAGCGATACATCCGTGAAGAGAGTGACCGGCTATGACATCGAAGGCCATGCAAAAGACGCAAAGGGCTTCATCCATCTGATCAACTCCGGCGCATGCTGTCTGGATGCATCCGGCGTATGCAAGGATGAGAACGGCAACGCGGTGATGAAAGAATGGTACAACATCACAGAGGAAGACCAGAAAGCTATCATGGACGCAACTGAGTGGTGTGCAGCTGACAACGGATATTTCCGCGGCGGCGGCTTCTCCTCCAGATTTGAGACAAAGGCTGAGATGCCTGCAACCATGATCCGCCTGAATCTGGTGAAAGGCCTCGGTCCTGTACTCCAGATCGCAGAAGGCTGGACTGTGGCTCTGCCGGAAGAAGTTTCCGACACGCTCTGGAAGAGAACAGACTACACATGGCCCTGCACATGGTTTGCTCCGAGAACAGACGGAAAAGAGGGCAGCCCCTTCAAATCCGCTTATGATGTGATGAACAACTGGGGTGCTAACCACGGTGCGATCTCCTATGGCCATATCGGTGCAGATCTGATCACTATGTGCGCTATGCTGAGAATTCCGGTAGCTATGCACAATGTGCCGGCAGACAGCATTTTCAGACCGGCTGCATGGGGTGCTTTCGGTATGGACAAAGAGGGTGCTGACTACAGAGCATGCTCCACATACGGGCCGATGTACAAAACGGTGAAATAAAGCTGCGAAATAATGTATCCCGGTACAGTAGATATAGTCTGTGCCGGGATTTTTTGTAAAAACAGCAGAATCATCTGCGGAACTGGAATAGGAGGTATTTAAAATTGAGCAAACGAGTACTTGCCTTTGATTTCGGCGCTTCTTCGGGGCGTGCGATCATCGGGGAATATGATGGAGAAAAGATCACATTACAGGAGGTGCACCGGTTTTCCAATGATCCGGTCATCATCGGGGATACGATGTACTGGGATACCCTGCGCCTGTTTTTTGAGATGAAACAGGGGATGGTGAAAGCAAAACTCTCCGGCGGCTTTGACAGCATCGGTATTGATACGTGGGGCGTGGATTTCGGCATGATCGACAAGGACGGGCGTCTCCTTGAAAATCCGATCCACTATCGGGATGCCAGAACGGTAGGGTTGATCGAGGAGAGTTTTAAGCTGATCGACAGAGAAAAGTTTTACGGGATCACAGGACTGCAGTTTATGGAATTCAATACGGCGTTCCAGCTTCTCTCTCTTGTCAGGGAGCGGCCGGAAGTGTTTGACAGGACGGATAAGATCCTGTTGACACCGGATCTTCTGGGGTATTTCCTGACAAGCGAAAAGCATGCGGAATTTTCCATCGCGTCCACAACGCAGTTGATGGATGCCTACACGGGCAAGTGGTCGAAAGAGGTGCTGGATGCCCTCGGCATTCCTGAAAGGATCCTGCCGGAGATCATTCCCTGCGGCACAAAGGCAGGAAAGGTGACAGATGCCATCAAGGAAGAACTGGGACTGGAGGGCGACATCGACGTCATCGCGGTGGCGGGCCATGACACCCAGAGCGCGATGGTCAGCGTGCCCACCCAGGAAAAAGATTTTATCTTTATGAGCTGCGGCACCTGGTCCCTGTTCGGTACGGAGCTGGATAAGCCTCTGATCAACGAGACCTCTTCCAGACTGGATATCACCAATGAATCCGGTTACGGTGGAAGGATCTCCTTCCTGAAAAACATCATCGGACTGTGGATGATCCAGGAGAGCCGCCGCCAGTGGATCAGGGAAGGCAGGGAGTACAGCTTCGGCGAGATGGAAAAGATGGCGGAGGAAGCAGAGCCGCTGAAATGTTTTGTGGATACGGCGGCGCCGGAATTCAACCCCGCCGGCAACATCCCCAGAAGGATCCGGGAATACTGCGAAAAGACAGGCCAGTACGTGCCGCAGACGGACGGGGAGATCGTTCGCTGCATCAACCAGAGCCTTGCCATGAAATACAGAAATACGATCGACCAGATTAAGGCATGCACCGGCAAGGAATATCCTGTGATCTACATGCTGGGCGGCGGTATCCAGAGCCACATGCTCTGCCAGCTCACAGCCAACGCCTGCCATCGCGAGGTATCCGCAGGCCCCATCGAAGCCACCGTATATGGCAACATCGCCCTCCAGCTCATGGCAACCGGCGAGATCAGGGACATTAACGAAGCCCGCCGCGTCATAGCCGCCTCCGAACCCATCGCGCACTACGCGCCGCAGGACGGAGACACTTGGGAGGAGGCTTACCAGACCTACCTGAAAGTTACCGGACAGCAAGGATAGGGCAGGAAATCGGCATAATGTAAACAAAATTCTTCACCAACAACGCAGCCCATACAGAAAATATTCCGTATGAAGCCCTTTGAAAAACGCCGGCACTTAGCGAGGTGGTTCACGAGCTTAGTGTCCGCTGCGTTTTTCACAGAGCGAGAGCGTGGCTGAATACGGAATATTTTCTGCATGGGCGGACTCAAGGAGAAACCCCTAATATGTACAAAGTAATTCTCGTAGACGACGAATACTTAACCCGCGACGCCATCAGCAAAAACACCCCCTGGGAGGAGGCAGGCTTCTCCCTGGCAGGTACCGCGGAAAACGGAAAAGCGGCGATCGCTCTGATAGAGGAAGAAAAGCCTGATCTGATCCTGACGGATATCTGTATGCCGGTACTGGACGGGATCGGGCTTGCAGCCTATGTCCATGAACATCATCCGGAGATCATGGTTGTCATTATCAGCGGCTATGATGATTTTGATTATGCGAAGCAGGCGATGTCCTATGAGGTGGCAGATTACATCCTGAAGCCCATCACTTCCATAGAACTGGTGGAGGAGCTGGAAAAGATCAGGAAAAAGCTGGATGCATCGGCAAGGAAGCGCGGGCAGCTTGAGAGGATACAGGAAGAATTTGAGAAAAATATGCCGATCCTGCGCAACCATTTCCTCAGCAGGCTTCTGGAGGGAAATTATCCGCCGAACGATATCGCGTCCCGCATGGAATATTTCGAGCTGGCGTTCAGTGAGGCGTATCAGGCGGTGACTATGATAGAACTGGAGGATGCCTCCGCGTTTCTGAAACTGTATCCGGAGGCGACGCAGGAGCTTCTGGAATTTTCCATCGCCAATATCAGTGAGGAGATCGTGCGGGAAAACCATCATGTTATTTTCTGGCAGAATACGGAGAACAGGAGTATCTGTATCTTTTCGGAGGACAGTGAGGCGGCGCTGCAGAAGGAGATCGAGAGTGTCTGCGGCAGTATTGTGGAGGCCATGAACCGCTTTATGAAGATTAAGGTCTGTATCCTGGTGGGGCAGACCGTGTCGGGGCCGGAAAACTGGGCGGCGAGCTATGCGGGAGTGCTCCGGGCGCGGGAGAACAGATTTTTGCTGGAGGAGCGTGTCTTTGTCTATGAAAAGGATTTTCTGGGCAGAGAGGGAAACGGCTATCTGCGCACTTCGTTCTGGGTGGACCAGCTTGTGCTTTCCATAAAGTTAAATAAACTTTCCGAACTGAAAGAGATGGTATCCGAGATGTTTCAGGAGTTTCGGGAGTCCGGCTGCGAGCGGAAGAAAGTGCTTCTGCATATCCATAATATCGTATTGACCATTCTGATCAATCTGGAGGACAATGAAGTGGATATCGGCAGGGAGACGCAGGAGGCCGATTTTATCAACCATCTGTCAGAGTACGGGCATATCGCCGATGTGGAAGTGCGCTTTCTGGAGTTTTGCAACAAACTTTCCGCAGATATCGCAGGGAAGCGGGAGAGCGCCAACCAGAAGCAGGCGGTGCTCGCGTTGGACTACATGGAAAAGAACTACAATAATGTAAATCTGTCTCTGGGCAGCGTATGCAGCTATCTCTGTGTCAGCACCAGTTATTTCAGCACGATCTTCAAGAATGCCACAGGGGAGACTTTTGTGGAGGCGCTGACAAGGATACGGATGGAGAAGGCAAAGGGGTTTCTGGAGACTTCCAATATGAAAAGCTATGAGGTGGCGCTGGCGGTGGGATACAACGATCCTCACTATTTCAGCTCGATCTTTAAAAAACATACCGGCATGACGCCCACAGAGTATGCAAAACAGTTGAGGAACTGAGAGTATGGCAAAACAAAACAGCAGTTATGTCAAAAGCCTGCAGGGAAAGATCAATGTATCCCTGCTTTTTATCGTGGCGGCGGCGGTGATCAGCTTTATGATCATTTCCATCGATCAGAGCAGGACCGCTGTGCGAAATACGGCAATTGAATATACATCCCAGTTGATCAAGATGATGAACGAGAGCATTGATTCCTATATTACAAGCATGGAAAGTATTGCCCGGATCGTGGTGGAGGATTCTGATGTGCGGGATTTCATGTTTTCGGAAAAGGAGCCGGACAGGGCGCTGTACGATGAGAAAATATCGGGACTTTTCCGGACGCTCAGAGACAGCGGCAGCGATATCCGCAATATCGGCATTATCAGTGAGAACGGGCGGTATCTTATCAACGATATTGATACATTGATCAATCCCCATGCGGGATATGAGGAGATGGGATGGTACCAGAGGGCCCTTTCGGGGGAGGAGGTCATTACCTCGTCCCATGTTCAGAATATCGTTTATAATGAGTTTCCCTGGGTGGTCACCCTCAGCAGAAAGATTCCGGGAGGAGAAAACGGGACTGGGGCTGTTCTTTTTGTGGACCTGAATTTCGGTTCGATCAGCAGCCTGTGCGAGAAGACAAGCCTTGGCACAAAGGGGTATGTGTTTATCATGGATGATGCGGGGAATCTGATCTACCATCCGAGGCAGCGGCTGATCTACAGCGGCCTGATGGAGGAGGAGTTTACGCCGGATATGCTGCAGGGAGAAGATGCTGTCTTTTCCGAGGACGGTCAGAAGCTCTATATCATTTCCAGGTCGGAGGTGACCGGCTGGACGATGGTGGGCGTAACTTATATGGATGAGATGATGTCAAGGACAAACCGGCTGCGGAACCTGTTTTATCTGATGGCGATCGTGCTGATGGGTGTGGCGCTGACCGTATCTATTTTCCTGACGGACATGGTGACAAAGCCGCTCAGAAAACTGCGGGGCACCATGAAGATTGTGGAGGACGGTAATTTTGATGTGGAGATCGAGGAGCCGGATACGGGGGATGAGATATCCGACCTGTTCCGTTCCTTCCGGAATATGATCCTGAAGATCCGGGAGCTGATCGAGCAGAATACGGAGGAACAGCGGGAGAAGCGGAAGAGCGAATTAAACGCGCTGCAGGCACAGATCAACCCGCATTTTCTGTATAATACGCTGGATTCCATTATCTGGATGGCGGAAGGCGGCAACAAGCGGGATGTGGTGCTGATGACATCTTCGCTGGCAAAGCTGCTGAGAAAGAGCATCAGCAACAGAAACGAGATGGTCACGCTGTCGGAGGAGATCGAGTATACCCGGAGCTATCTGACGATCCAGAAGATGCGGTATGTGGACAAGCTGGAATATGAGATCGATGTGGAGTCGGCGATCCTGCATATGGAGATCATCAAGCTGATCATACAGCCCCTTGTGGAAAATGCCATTTACCACGGTATTAAATATAAGGAGGGAAAAGGGCTGGTCAGAATAGAGGGCGGATTTGGAGAGGAACAGATCCTTTTGCGGATCGTGGACAACGGCGTGGGGATGACGAGAGAGGAGCTTTCCCATGTGTTCGACGAGAGGGAGACGGACACCCGGAAAAACGGCGTGGGAGTTCTGAATGTGCACCGCCGGATAGGATTGTATTACGGCGGGGAGTATGGCCTGTCTTTTGAGAGCGAGGAAGGGAAGGGGACGGTGGTGAGCATTCATCTGCCCCTGCCGGACATGTTCAGAGGACGGGGAGAAGGCAGTGAAGAGAAGGCTGGAAAGGAATAGGGCGGCATGAAAGAAAAGGACAATCACAAATATATTCTTCTTTTGATCGTTGCCGTAACGATACTGGCGGCGCTGAGCGTATTTTACTATTCCGGCAGGGAAAATGCGGAGGGAAATAATGAACTGCTGGTGCGGATCGTACTGCTTCCCAAAGGCGTCAATGACTCCAATGTTTTCTGGGCGGATGTTGTGGAGGGCGCGCAGATGGCGGCACAGGAGAGGAATGTGGAACTGACCGTGCTGGCCCCCGCTTTTGAGACGGAGATAGACGTGCAGAACAGGATGATCGAGGAGGCGATAGAGATGCGGCCGGATGCGATCGTGCTGGCTCCCTGCGATTATACGAAGACTGTGCCTTACGCGAAAAAGGTGGAGGAAGCGGGCATTAAGCTGGTGATCCTGGATTCCGTGATGGAGGAGGAGGCAGGGTGCTGTATGGTGTCGACGGATAATCTGAAGGCAGGTTACCGGATGGGGAGCTATATGAAGCCTTATCTGAACGAGGAGAGCGTGATCGGCATTGTGGAGCACATCAGGGGAGTATCAACAGCCGTGGAGCGGGAGCAGGGGCTGCGGAATGCGCTGGGAGAATATGGAAGCAAGATCGTGGATATCCGTTACGGCGAGTCCAGTTATGATAAATCATATGAACAGACGAAGGCGATGCTTACGGAGAATCCTGACATAAATGTCATATTTGGGCTGAACGAGGATTCCTCGGCAGGCGCGGCGAGGGCGGTCCGGGATATGGGGCTGGGCGGCCAGATCAAAATGGTGGGGTTTGACAGTTCGCTGGAGGAGATCCAGTTTCTGGAGAGCGGTGTTTTTGATGCGATCGTGGTACAGCGGCCGGTAAATATGGGGTATCTGGGAATCTCCGTGGCGTATCAGGCGGCGAGAAGCCAGGAGGTGCCGGCGGAGGTGGAATCGGGCTCCGTCCTGATCACAAAAGACACTATTTATACAGAAGAGAACCAGAAACTTCTGTTTCCGTTCCGGGAAAGCGATGCGGAATAATTTCCCCCTTTTACAGAAAATATTCTATTTAAAATAAAAAGTGCAGGCTTTATACTTAAATGATAGCGGGCGATATTTTTGAAAAAGAAGGTAAGGTGATGATGTGGGTGAAGTGATATTAACGATGAAGGGTATCGATAAGTCCTTTCCGGGCGTGCATGCGCTGGACCATGTGGACCTGGAGGTAA
>CANSLJ010000004.1 GCA_947647735.1 uncultured bacterium
GCAAGGGCTTACAGCCAGCGTCCCGAGCCACCCGTTTTACGGGTGGCGGCGACTTATTTTATACTCAATTTATTCAGGTCATCATAAAAATCGGGATAGCTGATCTTCACACAGTCAGCATCTTTCATTTCTGTATCACCCTCTGCGATCATGGCAGCTATGGCAAAGCTCATGGCGATGCGGTGATCTAAGTGAGAGTCTATCACGGCACCATGCAGCGTTTTTCCACCGTTTATGATCATCCCATCCTCTGTGGCAGTGATATCACAGCCCATGGCAGAAAGATTCTCCGTCATCACAGCGATTCGGTCAGATTCCTTGACCTTCAGTTCAGCGGCATCTCTGATCACGGTAGTTCCCTCCGCGGCGGCAGCCATCACAGCGATAACAGGCAGTTCGTCTATTAAAGTGGGAATGATATCCCCGCCGATGGTAATGCCATGCAGAGAACTGCTTTTTACAAGCAGATCCGCAACCGGTTCTCCGGTATTTTTTTCATTCAATAAAGTGATATCAGCCCCCATTTTTCTGGCAACCCTTAAGATACCGTCTCTGGTGGGATTGATGCCGACGTTGCGGATCAGTATCTCCGCATTCGGCACAAGGCAGCCGGCGGCAATAAAATAGGCGGCGGAAGAGATGTCGCCCGGCACAAGAATATCCATGCCGTGAAGTGCGGGTTCCGGCTGCACTGTGGCAGTCAGTCCTTCTGTTTTCACATCGGCTCCGAAGCTTTTTAACATCAGTTCCGTGTGATTTCTGCTGATGGCAGGCTCCGTCACGCTTGTCTCTCCATCAGCATAAAGCCCTGCCAGTAAAACAGCAGACTTTACCTGAGCTGAGGCAACCGGAGACAGGTAGGAGATACCATGCAGAGCGCTTCCGGTGATTTCCAGCGGCGCGCAATCGTTCCCGTTTAAGCTGCAGATGGAAGCTCCCATTTGTGACAAAGGTGTCATAATGCGCCGCATGGGACGTTTTTGGATGGAGGCGTCGCCGTTTAAGACAGAAGTAAATTTCTGTCCGGCAAGAATGCCTGATATGAGCCTTGTTGTAGTGCCGCTGTTGCCTGTATCCAATACATCGGCAGGGGCGCTCAGCCCATGCAGCCCTTTTCCCTCCACCAGGATCTTGTCTGCTGTCTCATCAATGGAAATGCCGAGCTGCCTGAAACAGGAGATCGTGGAGAGACAGTCGGCTCCCCGCAAAAAGCCTGTGATCTCTGTCTTTCCCTTTGCCAGTGCGCCGAACATAACGGCGCGATGGGAGATGGATTTATCACCGGGGACGGTGACCTCGCCCCGGAGTCCGGATACTGAATGAAATTTCATGGTATTTATTCCTTTCGATGTTCTTTCAATTTATCAGTCTTGAATTTTTGCTGGCAGGATTAAGGTATTTCTTTCATTGGTATAGTCCGGTCATTTCCTGACGCGCACAACATATCCCTTGGCAGACAGTATTTCCTGCGCCCGGGCAATCTCTTTTTCTTCCCAGACTTCAATGAGGAGCGAGCCTTCCGCCACTTCCCGGTTATGGGTAATACCGATATTTTTCAGGTTGATCTGCTGGAAGGCAAGCAGCGTAACGATAGTGGCCAGCGCGCCCGGCTCGTCCGGGATGTCCACATAAAAAACATAGGACTTTTTGATCGGTCCCCCGGAAACATCCGTAAAAGATTCCCTGTAGCGCCGGGCGGAATCAAAAAAGTCATAGGCAGCCCGGGAATCCCGCGCCTCAATGCTGTTCCGGATATCCCGCAGGGATGTGATATAACTGTCCAGCAGAGAAAGGATATTCTCCCTGTTTGTCATGCAGATATGCTCCCACATGACGGGAGAGGAGGAGGAGATCCGCGTGATATCCTTGAAACCGCCCGCCGCGATCAGTTTCATGATGCCCTCTGCGTTGTCCTTGTTTTTCACCAGATTGACCAAAGAAGCGGAGACCACATGGGGCAGGTGGCTTATACCGGCGGTCACATAATCGTGTTCCTGAGCATTTAAGATGAGCGGAATAGCCCCGAGAGAACGCACCAGCGTTTCCATAAGATCCGTTTTTTCCTGAGGTGTTTTATCTGTAGGTGTCAAAATATAGTAAGCATTTTCCAAGAGCTTTGCCTTGGAATTTCGATATCCGGTGCGTTCGCTCCCCGCCATAGGGTGCCCGCCGATAAACTGACCTTCCAGTCCGGCGGCCTTGATATGTGCATGGATATCCCCCTTCACGCTCCCCACATCCGTAATCAGTGCATCCGGGTCCAGTACCTTCTGCAATAACAGCAGATTTTCATCATTACAGGAAACCGGCGCACACAAAAAAACAAGACCGCATGCCGAAAAAACCCGGTCGATCTCATAAGCGCAGATATTCACCACGCCATCCCGTTTCGCCGCCTCCACAGAGGAAGGCTCCACATCATAAGCCGTGATCATACACCCCGGATATTTCTCCCGAAGCCCCCTTGCAATGGACCCCCCGATTAATCCAAGTCCTATAAAACCATAATGAATATTTTCAAAATCCGTAAAATTCATAGAAACCTCTTTCACAAAACTGATAATCCATAAAAATTATAGAGATTTCAATAAAAAAAGTCAAATGAATACTGATATTATAAAACTATCGTATTAATATTAATGAACATATTTAGCCAAAATTCAGCAGTCAGCGAATAAATGCCCTGTGAAGGCTGTAGAAAAACGCCGGCACTTGGCGAGGTATTTTCGAGCCTAGTACCGCTGCGTTTTTCTCCAAGCGAGAGCATGCCTGAACAGGGCATTTATTCGCTGAATGCGTCCGATTTCACCATATTTCCCACAAAAAAACTGGTAAAAATGAATAATCACTCTTGTAAAATGTAAAAAACTTTAGTAAAATATCCCTATGGGTGTTTTGCGGGAAATGAAAAAGTCGGAATTTTCTGTGCATAATGCCTGTAAAATTACCAGCATTGGAGGAATTTACATGAACGTTTACACAACCGACAAGATTAGAAACGTTGTATTACTGGGGCATGGCGGCTGCGGAAAGACATCACTGGCAGAAGCAATGGCATATCTGTCCGGGATCACATCCAGAATGGGCAAGGTATCCGATAAGAATACAATAAGCGATTACGGTAAAGAAGAACAGGCGAGAGGCATTTCCACAAATACAACGCTGATACCTGTGGAATGGGAAGGTTATAAGATCAATATACTCGATACCCCGGGATTTTTTGATTTCGTGGGTGAAGTGGAAGAGGCAATGAGCGCTGCAGGCGCTGCGATCATCGTTGTGTCCGGTAAGGCGGGCGTGGAAGTTGGTACGGAAAAGGCGTGGGAGCTCTGTGAAAAGTACAATCTGCCGAGAATATTCTATGTGGATGATATGGATATCGACAATGCTTCCTTCAGACAGGTGGTGGAAGATCTGACTGAGCGCTACGGCAAGAAGATCGCGCCGTTCCATCTGCCCATCAGGGAGAATGAAAAGTTTGTCGGCTATATCAATGTGATCACGGAAACCGGTAACAGATGGCAGGGCAAGGAGGTTGTTCCCTGTGACGTACCGGATTACAGCAAGGATAACCTGCAGATCTGTCGTGATACGCTGCTTGAGACAGTGGCGGAGACATCTGAAGAATTTATGGAACGCTATTTCGGCGGCGATACTTTCTCAGAGGCGGAGATCCGTGCGGCGCTTCGTGTCAGCGTGATGGACGGCAGCGTTGTTCCCGTGACAATGGGATCTAATGTGCTGTGCCAGGGCGTTTATACGCTGCTTGACGATGTGCTGAAATATTTCCCGAGCCCGGAAAACAGAAAATGTGCCGGCGTGGATATGAAGACAAATGAGATCTTTGAGGCAAACTATGATTTCTCAAAAGCAAAATCAGCAGTGGTATGGAAGACCATCGTTGATCCGTTTATCGGTAAATACTCACTGATCAAGGTAAACTCCGGTGTATTGAAACCGGACGACATGATCTATAACGTGGATAAAGACGTGGAGATGAAGGCGGGCAAGCTCTACGTGATGCAGGGAAACAAAGCAATCGAAGTACCGGAGCTGCATGCCGGCGATATCGGTGCGATCTCCAAGCTGACCGCTGCAAGAACAGGCGATTCCCTGTCCACAAAACAGCATGTGATCAAATACGGCAAGCCGGAAATCTCCGTTCCTTATACATACAAGCGTTACAATGCTGTCAATAAGGGCGATATCGATAAGATTTCCCAGTCCCTGCAGAAGATCATGCACGAAGACCTGACTTTGAAAGTTGTGAATGATTCTGAGAACAGACAGACGCTGCTTTACGGTATGGGCGATCTGCATCTTGATGTGGTGGCAAGCCGCTTAAAGAATGAATATAAGGTTGAGATTGAGATGGCTGAGCCGAAGGTTGCCTTCCGTGAGACCATTCGCAAGAAATCTGATGTGGAGTATAAGTATAAAAAGCAGTCCGGCGGACATGGCCAGTACGGGCATGTTAAGATGCGTTTTGAGCCTTCAGGGGATTTAGAGACCGCTTATGTATTCGATCAGGAGGTTGTGGGCGGTGCCGTGCCGAAGAACTACTTCCCTGCAGTCGAAAAAGGTATTGCGGATTCCGTATTGAAGGGACCTCTTGCCGGTTATCCGGTAGTTGGCGTGAAGGCGGTTCTGTATGATGGTTCCTACCATCCGGTTGACTCCTCCGAAATGGCATTTAAGACAGCGGCGAGCCAGGCGTTTAAGAAGGGCTTTATGGATGCAAATCCTGTGCTGATGGAGCCTATCGCCAATCTGAAGGTAACGGTTCCTGACAGCTATACCGGAGATGTCATGGGCGATCTGAACAAGAGAAGAGGACGCGTGCTCGGCATGAATCCGGCTCCCGGCGGAAAGACTGTTGTGGAAGCGGATATTCCGATGACAGGGCTTTATGGCTATTGTACGGATCTTCGTTCCATGACCGGCGGCAGAGGCGTATATGCCTATGAGTTTGCCCGCTATGAGCAGGCGCCGTCCGATATTCAGGAGAAGGAAGTTGCGGCGAGAGCGGCAGCGATGGCTGATGGCGGAGAATGATGAAGGAAGCCATCTGAAAATGAAAGAATCGGGGTTACAGTGATAAAGGGGTAATAGAGAGCACCTGTGCATATCTGCACGGGTGTTTTCTAGTTTATTTTCCTTACTTGACAAAAAGACGCTGTATAGGTAATATTTAGGAAGGATTCTTAGAAAAATACAGGCTGGATAAAATCGCAGCAGGGAGGATTATATATGTCTGAAGTTTATAACCACAGAGAAGTGGAACAAAAATGGCAGAGGATATGGGATGATGAGCAGGCTTTTGCCACATCGGAGGATTACAGTAAACCGAAGTATTACGCGCTGGTGGAATTTCCTTATCCGTCAGGGCAGGGGCTCCATGTGGGGCATCCGAGGCCTTATACGGCGATGGACATCGTGTCCCGTAAGCGCAGGATGCAGGGGTATAACGTGCTGTTTCCGATGGGCTGGGATGCCTTTGGACTGCCTACGGAGAATTACGCGATCGCAAACAAGATCCATCCGAAGATCGTCACAAAGAACAATGTGGAACGGTTCAAGGAGCAGCTCCATTCTCTGGGATATTCTTTTGACTGGAACAGGGAGATCAATACCACGGATCCGGAATACTATCACTGGACACAGTGGATCTTTTTGCAGCTTTTCAAGAGGGGGCTCGCTTATAAAGCGGAGATGCCGATCAACTGGTGTACCTCCTGTAAGGTCGGGCTTGCCAATGAGGAAGTGGTGAACGGCGTGTGCGAACGCTGCGGCGCTGAGGTGATCCGGAAGGTGAAGAGCCAGTGGATGCTGAAGATCACGGATTATGCGGAGAAGCTGATCGAGGGCCTTGAGGGCGTTGACTATGTGGAAAAGATCGCAGTGTCCCAGAAAAACTGGATCGGGAAGTCCAAGGGGGCGGAAGTGGATTTTTCCATTGCTGGAAAAGAAGACAAACTGCGGGTTTACACGACGAGATGCGATACATTGTTCGGGGCTACTTATATGGTGGTTTCTCCGGAGCATCCGATCCTGGATAAATATAAAGCGGAGATCAAAAACTGGGATGATGTGGAGCGCTACAGAGAGCAGGCGGCGAAGAAGTCTGATTTTGAGCGTTCTGAACTGGCAAAGGATAAGACCGGCGTGGTGCTTGACGGACTTTTTGCGGTGAATCCGGTCAATCAAAAGGAGATTCCGATCTTTGTGTCGGATTATGTACTCATGAGCTACGGTACGGGCGCGATCATGGCGGTGCCCGCTCATGATGAGAGGGACTGGGATTTTGCGAAAAAGTTCCATCTCCCGATCGTGGAAGTGGTAGCCGGCGGCGAGGATGTTCAGAAAAAAGTATATACGGATGTGGAAAGCGGCATTCTGGTTAATTCTGACTTTCTGGACGGTATGCCTGTGGCGGCGGCGAAGGAGCGCATGATCCAGTATCTGGAATCCAAGGGTATCGGTAAGGAAAAGACAAACTATAAACTCCGTGACTGGGTATTTTCCAGACAGCGCTACTGGGGTGAGCCGATCCCGGTTGTGCACTGTGAAAAATGCGGTTATGTGGCAATTCCGGAGAGCGAACTGCCTTTAGAGCTGCCGGATGTGGACAGTTATATGCCGACTGACACAGGGGAATCGCCTCTGTCAGCAATGACTGATTGGGTCAATACCACTTGCCCCTGCTGCGGCGGGCCGGCGAAGAGAGAGACGGATACCATGCCTCAGTGGGCGGGTTCCTCCTGGTATTTCCTGCGTTACACAGATCCGAAGAATGACAGGGCGCTTGCCAGCAAGGAAGCACTCGATTACTGGATGCCGGTTGACTGGTACAACGGCGGTATGGAGCATACCACACTGCATCTGTTGTATTCCAGATTCTGGCACAAGTTCCTCTATGATGAGAAGGTGGTGCCCTGTCCGGAACCTTACCAGAAACGTACGTCCCATGGAATGATCCTTGGACTGAATCCTCACAGCTTCTCCAATCTGCCCGCGCAGGAGCAGAAGAAACTGCTGGAAGAATGCGGCAGCGAGGAGGCGGCAAGGGCTGCTCTCAGAGAAAAATTCGGTGAGATGGCGGATCATCCGGTGGTGAAGATGTCCAAGTCTCTTGGAAACGTGGTAAATCCGGATGATATCGTCAGGGATTATGGTGCGGATACGCTGCGTACCTATGAAATGTTCATCGGCGCTTTTGACTTGAGCGCAGGATGGAGCGAGGACGGCGTAAAGGGCTGCCGGAGATTTCTGGAGCGTGTCTGGAAACTGCAGGATATCATGACGAAGGAAGAAGGTTACAGTGCGGATCTGGAGACAAAGATGCACCAGACCATCAAGAAAGTGAGCGGCGATTACGAAAACCTGAAGTTCAACACAGGCATTGCGGCGATGATGGCGCTGATCAATGAGTTTTACCGGAAGAATGCGGTCACAAAGGGTGAGTACAAGACACTGCTCGCACTGCTGAATCCTGTGGCGCCTCATATGACGGAGGAACTTTGGCAGACGATCGGGGAAGAGGGACACCTCTATAACCAGAGCTGGCCGGAGTTTGAGGAGGCGAAGACGGTTGAATCTACGATAGAGATCGCTGTGCAGATCAACGGAAAAGTCCGCGGCACGATGAATATCGGGAAGGATGATCCGAAGGAGGAGATCATTGCCAGAGCGAAAGAGATGATGGCGGATCGGATCACCGGGACGATCGTGAAGGAGATTTATGTGCCGGGGAGACTGGTTAATATAGTGCAGAAGTAAATAAGACTTTGGTGGAGATGCCGTCAGGCGGTTATATATCCTTTCCATGCCACGCTTGCGCTTCGGGCGCGACGCAGCGGTACTAAGCTCGAAAATACCTCGCTAAGTACCGGCGTCTTGCAGAGGCATGGAAAGGATATATAACCGTCTGGCGGCATCATTTACGTTGTTGGTTTTGCGTTGGGCGAGTGTTGGTTGTGATATTGAGCTTGATTTTTCCGGGTATGGGTATCAGGATATGCTTTCAATTCTGAGGATTCGTGTAGAAAAATGAAAGATTGAAAAGAATATTCATGTTGTTTAGCGTAAAAAGATATAAAAAATTCGTTGATTTTTACATGAATATATATTATACTATGGTCAATATCTTTTATAAGGTAAACTGTCAGCAGGTATGGGATGTTTTCGGGAGGGGATTGATCGATGTATAGAAAGATCATGCGTTTTTTGGAAGAATGGAAAGAGAGCGGGCATCGCAAACCTCTTATTTTGCAGGGGGCGAGGCAGGTTGGTAAGACTTATTCTGTTCTGGAGTTCGGGCGTACGCATTATGAGAATGTGGCGTATTTTAATTTTGAAACAAATCCCCGGTTGAATCGGACGTTTGAGGAGGATATCAGTCCTGATTATCTGATTCCTATTTTGTCGCATATCGCCGGGCAGACGATCGTAAGGGAAAAGACACTGATCGTATTTGATGAGGTGCAGCTCTGTGAACGGGCGTTGACGGCTCTGAAATATTTTTATGAGGATGCTCCAGACTATCATATTGTCGTGGCAGGCAGTCTGCTTGGCGTTGCGGTTAACAGGGCAAAATTTTCGTTTCCTGTGGGTAAAGTGGATATGAAAACGCTTTATCCCATGGATGTGGAAGAGTTTATGCTTGCTTTGGGTGAAGGTGCGCTGGTAGAGCAGATCAAAAAATGTTTTCAGACGGATATGCCGATGCCTTCTGCCTTGCACGATACGGCAATGCGGTTATATCGCCAGTATCTTATTGTAGGAGGCATGCCGGAGTGTGTTTTGCAGTTTGCAGAAACAGGGGACTTTATTCTTGTGCGCCATACGCAGGATACCATTCTCGCAAGTTATCTGAATGATATGAGCAAGTACAATACGCTCAATGAGATTAAAAAAACAAGGCTTGCCTATGACAATATCACCGTGCAGCTTTCCAAAAAAAATACCCGTTTTCAGTATAAGCTTATCAAAAAGGGCGGGCGGGCTTCGGAATTTGAAAACGCTATCGAATGGCTTTGCCTCTCTGGTATTGTGTCGCGGGTGTATAAAGTCGAACAGGTGAGAAAACCTTTGGAGAATTATCGTGATATTAATGCGTTTAAGATTTATGTGTCGGATCTGGGACTGCTTTGTGCCAAGAAGGATTTAGCGGCAAATGATATTCTTTATATGTTGGAGGAGCTGAATGATTTTAAAGGCGGGATGGCTGAAAACTATGTGAATGCGCAGCTTTCCATGAACGGATATCATACTTTTTACTGGGAGTCCGAGCGGGGAGCAGAGATTGATTTTGTCATTCAGCGCGGTGGAAAGCTGATTCCCATTGAGGTCAAATCTGCTGATAATACAAAAGCAAAGAGCCTGAAAGTCTATATGGAAACCTATAAACCGGATTATGCGATCAAGCTTTCGGCAAAGAACTTTGGAATGGAGAACGGAAAAAAGACCGTTCCCCTTTACGCCGCATTTTGTATCTGAACAAACAGGGGAGTGACTGAATTTATTTGTGGTCTTTCATTATCCCATAGTTTTTCGCATCTGCATGATCTGGTTCATACGTGTGAGTTCGTCCGGGGTGGAGTGTTCCTTTAAGACCTCGAGGATGGAATCCATTTCCGCTTCGGTGAAGGTGATATTTTTTTCGCGGCTCACCTTGATGACGGACATAAAAAAGGGGAGCATCTCGTCCTGTTTTAATTTGCGGCTCTCGAAGAGCATGATCTGGAGGAATTCCAGTTTGGAATGAGGGATGTGGGAAAGCGATTTATCGCGCATCCATTCTCCGGAGGTTAAGTAGCTGTTCGTGTTATCGGTTTTTTCTGCCATAATGATCCTTTCCTTTTATAAATTTTTAAATCGCTCGTTGAATTTCTGGTATAGTTCCTTCTGGGAGTCCGACATCATGTTTTTCAGGACATCACCGCCGGATGCGCCTTGTATCATATTCTGGAAAATGCCGTTTACAGACGGCGGTTTCTTTTGAGAGAAGGGAGATGCATTTACGGGCCCGGAAGATGAGGCGTCAGCTGGATCGGCATTTTGTGTATGAGGCCCATCTGACATAGAACCAGTCCTGTTATCCGTTTCCTGATCGCCGGCATTGCTGTACGGGTTCATTCCAGCCATCTGCCCGAACAAGGTTTCAAGATCCATGCCTTCCGGCAGGATTCCTTTCAGTGCCTCCATATTTTTCTGCATATTGGAAAACTGTTTCATCATATCCATCCCCTTTTGGAGCTGACGGAAATTTTCAGCTTCCCTTGGAGTAAGATAGGGGAGCAGGTCTTCCAGAGGAATTTCCTGTTCCCCGTATTTTTTATCGAAACCGCATCCGCTGAGGACATAAGGGTGTGTGTTCAAAAACGAGATCGTATAACGAAGCTCTAAAAATTTGATGTACAATGCCAGATTTTTTTGAAGGGGAGGATTTAAACAGGGTAACAGTATCTTCAGCATCTGAATATGGTTGGTGGTATATAAACTGTCAAAGGCATATATTTGTTCGTTTTTTATTGTTTCCATAGAATCACACAATGCTCCGGTTCTTTTAAAAATGTTCTTTTATATTATGTATGCGCCGGAAACATGCTTCATAACTGAAAAAGCCTGATCTGCCCCTCGTTGGCGCAGGGGATGCGGGAGGAATAGTCTGAAACAGAGGCAGCGTAAGCTGCCCCTGACCGGTTCTTAGCAGAAACCGTTGCCGTTGCCGCCACAGCAGCTTAACAGCAATAAGATCCAGATGATGCATTCGCAGCCGTTGCCGCCGCCAAAGCCGAAGCCGTTGCCGCCGCATCCACAGTCATCATTGCCATTACCGCCGCAGAGGAAGAGCAGAAGGATGATCCAGATGAAATTACCGCATCCGCATCCGTTTCCGCTTACGTTACCGCATCCACAGTTTGTAGCTGTTAAATCACTCATGATAGTTGCCTCCGTTTGTTTGTTATGGTTTATCTTATGCGGGGGATGAAAAAGGGTTCGCCTTTTGGAAAAATTTATGTAGGGGAAATGAGAGGTTGGAAAGAATTAGTTTCCCAGATGTTGTAAAAACACTTGCATTTCGAGCAAGATATAGTAAAATAATATATGTTAGCAGGAGTGCATCCGAGGAGGGAGATGGACAGGAGACAAAGATGGGCAGACTGCAGGATATAGAAGATGAGAAGCTGAAAGCTGCTGTGATCAGGGAACTTAAGAAGCGGGAGAAGAGGAGAAAGAGACTGATCGCTCTCTGTGTGGTTCTGGCGACCGGCTGTATCGGTTATTTTTCTGTGTATACTTATATGAATCATAAGACGCAGGCGGAGAGTGCGAACTGGGCACAGTTAAAAGAAGAGAGCCGGAAAAAAGTGCCGCTTGACAAGAAGGATGAGCCTGTGATACACAGGACAGGCGAGACGGAAGTACCGGATATTCTTCCCGAATATGAAATTTTGTATAATAAGAATAAAAAGCTAATCGGATGGGTGAAAATAGCCGATACAAATATTGACTACCCGGTTATGCAGACGGTGGATAACGAATATTATCTGGATCACGATTTTGGCCAGAATTATGACAAGAACGGTTGTATTTTCATGGATAAAGATTGTGATGTGGTAGAGAGATCCACAAATCTGATTGTATACGGGCATCATATGAAATCCGGAGCCATGTTCGGAGAGCTTGACAAATATACCGATGAGTCCTTTTATCAGGAGCATCAGACGTTCCAGTTTGATACGATCTATGAAAAGGGGACTTATCAGGTTGCTTATGCATTTCAGGCGCAGGTGCTTGCCGAGGATGAGATCGCGTTTAAATATTATCAGTTCATTGATGCCAATTCGGAGGAGGAGTTTTATTCCAATATGGCGGCGATGGCTGAGATGTCCCTGTATAATACAGGGATTACACCGGTTTACGGGGATGAACTGGTAACGCTTTCAACCTGTGACAGATCTCAGGGCGCGGAAGGGCGGTTTGTGGTAGTCGGCGTGAAGGTTGCATAGGATAAAGAGATGGTTTTTATGCCTGCATATGAATGACATGCAGAGCAGTACATAGATAGCAGTGGGGAAAAGCGTTTACCCCAGATCATAAAATGACAGAAGAAGGTGGATTTTTATGTTTGGAAAAGGAAGAAAAAAATTGGATAGAAGGATGCGGAGACGGATTCGGAAGACTTCGGCTGTTATGTTGCTGATTTCTGCTATTGTAGTTGCGGCTATTCCGGTGCCGGATGCAGTGGCTGCAGACGGAGATGAAATTGTTGCCTATGATGACGACGGTCTTATTGTGGGAACGAAGGACGATTATAGTGGGAAGCCTACAGAAGGCAGTATTTTATTTGAAACAGAAAAATATGGCGATGGTACTACTAATCCGAATTATAAAAAGAGTAAGATTCCCTATTTAGACAATCCAGATGAGCCTATTTATTCTTCAGAGAGTGATATATATCGCTTTGCTTGTGAGAGGATATCGGGGCAGGGTGAAAGGGCTATTTTGCTCGGAGTATCAGCACCGGCAATAGATGTAGATACAGGGGCAATTAAAATACCGGAAACTGTGGATGCTTATGTACAGTACACGAATGTAATCGGTTCTACAGCAGGATTTGCTGCAGCAAATACGGATGGACATTGGTTATATTATAAAACATTGCGGAAAGAGACATGGGTGCAAACTGGAACAAGGGAGCAAGACGGCACTTATAAATGGGGAACGCCGCAGCATACATCAACAGAATTAGGCACAGAAACGGAGCATAATCAAGATCTTGCTCCCATTCTTACTGATCCTCAGCTTGTAGATGCTACAACTAATACATATAGCAGGACATTAGAGTATTATCGTTATAAAGCTGAAGTTTGTTATATGAAAGATCAGGAAGACTGGTCGCCTAAACTTGTTGATAAAGTGAATTTATATGCATTAGCAAAGAACGATGACTATAGTGAGGGTAGAGTTACTTTTAGAAATGAATTGGAAAATTATGAGTATTATGATCTGCCGACAAATTTTGATGCGAGTGAAGCTGCTACTTTTGGTATAAATTATGATAATTTAACAAAAAATAAATGGAGAGATTATTATATTCTTACGGGGTCGGGTAACTCATGGCTGAGAGACATAACAGTTGGTTGTATTTCTGGACAGAGAGTAAAGACAGAAAAATCTATATATAAACTTGCGAGAGAAGAAGATAATGATCCAGAAGTTAATGATAGCTTTTTTGCTAATGCAGGTTCTATTGATAGTATTACTTTGCCGACAGAACTCTATGCAGTAGCACCACGCACTTTTTCAAAATGTACGTCGTTAAGATCGGTTAATTTTAATGCAAGAATTGAGGAAATTGGTGCAGGGGCTTTTGAGAATTGTGCTAATTTGCAAAGTGTAAATATGCCTTCTAATGCAGGGATTGAAGAGATTGCTGAAAGGACATTTTTCAATTGTCAGTCTTTAACGGGATTTACATTCCCGACACATGTGACAAAAGTCGGAGATTCTGCGTTTAGTGGCTGCTATAGTTTATCGCAGGTGAATTTTGCAGATCCTTCATTGGTGACTGATTTTGGGCGTAATGTGTTTGAAAGATGTACTTCGCTTACCGATATTGTTTTGCCAGAGTCTATGACAAATATGGGATACGGAACTTTTAAGGGGTGTACAGCTTTACAACATGTGACATTACCAGAACGAAATGAGTTGGTACCTCTCCGATATTCTGCATTTGAGGAATGTACAGCATTAGAATGGATTGACGTAAAGAATAGAAACACAACTTTTGAATCTTCTGGAGAGGATGCAAGTGGCAGATATCCTTATGATGTAGATCAGTTTAAGAAGGATGTCGGAGAAGAGTTCTATTTTATTGGTCAGGGAAACACCAGCAAGATTCATGATATCACAGCAACACATGAAATTGCATTCCAATATGCAGATACGAAAAATTATGAAAAGATAGTTCGGGATGAGAATTATAAAGATAATAATGTGAAATATACTTATTTAGTAAGTGAAAGTGGACAGCTGCTTGGTATTGATATTAGTGGAGAGATCGATAAGGTTGACTCGGTGGTAATAGCATCTCAGGTAGGACCGCATAAAATCACTTCTGTTGGCAGTGAGTTTAGTAATGGAGGACTCGGAAATAAAAATCTGAAATCTATTACAATACCGAAAACAATTACAACGATTGGTCCAGATGCTTTTAAGGGCTGCAGTAATCTGGAAAAAGTTATTTTTGAAGAGCCCACTAATGTTACGGAAATTGGGGAGAATGCTTTCTGGACTCAGTATGGCGCGACAGGGGATGTAACACCATTAACGTTTTATGGAACAATAAAGGCTGGATCTGTTCCTTTTGAATATGCGATGAATCCAAATCATACGATTCACAGTGGTAATCAGACTCCAACTTATATTGATTTTTGTTCAGGAAATCCTACATATATTCATGTGAAATATAATCCTGATAAAGCAAAAAATGAAGTATGGTGGGTACCTGTAATATATGAGGATGCAGATGCCAGCGATGAGGATAAAGCGGCTCACAAGGAATATTTAGAGGCGATTGAAGATGCACTTAAGGATTATCCGGTTGTTAGCGGTAATGATCCTACGGCTACGTTGTCGCCAACACAGGTTCTTGCTGCTTATGACAAATATTTAAAGGGAGAAGGAACAATTACTTTGTCACCGAATGTAGAGAAGGTTGTCAAAGCGGCTTTTGATATCACATTGCCTTCCGGTATTCAAACGATTGCATCAAATTTATTTTCCGGTGCAGATGACGATAATACAGGAACGGAAGTCAAGAATCTGCTTAGTGATAATGTTACATTTACGGAGAATGCGACAAAATTAAATGACATAAAAGGTAGAAATTGTACGATCCGAAAGATTACAATGGAAGATGTTGAAGAACTAGATGATTTTACTTTTTATGGATGCGAAGAGTTAAAAGAAGTTGTTATGCATTCTTCAGGCGTAGAAGGTGGAGAAGAAATTGGTGATTATGTATTTGGTCAATGCACAGAATTGAGAAGTGTTGTATTGCCCAATACTTTGAGCAGCATAGGAAACAGACCGTTTGCAGCAGACAAAAAGCTACAGACTAATGATAACGAGGAGCCGTCCAGCGTACCTGCTGTCCAGTTTACCGGGGAGGCGTCAACGGTTACAGGAGTTGAGCCTGGAAGAACAACCAGTGGAAATCATTTCCTGTATGAGGATGGTATTCTCTATGGAACAGTTAATGATGGTACTACTAGAGATTCTATCGTACAATGTCTGGAAACCAGAGGGAATATTATGGGTTCCAGTAAAGTTGGCCCAGATGAATTTATTGGTGTAACGACGGTTTATCCAGAAGCCTTTATGGATTGTAAATATTTGGGAATGGCGGAGCTTGGAAGTTCCGATATTGGAAGCATACCAGAATTTTGTTTTAATAATGCTGAAAAACTGACAACAGTTACACTTCCTGTAAGTTGTACTGCAATAGAGAATTATGCCTTTAAAGATACAGGGCTTACAATTTTTACAGTACCATATAAAGAAACAAGATTTCCGCAGTATGGTTTTTACGATACGACGGCTCCTAAGCATGTAAAACAGGGTGTGGAAGTGATCACTGCTGATAATAGTACGGCAGTGGATCTGGTGAATAAAGAGTATGGCCGGGAAAAAGAACCTCTTATCGGTTGGATTATTTCCAAAGATAAGGTTTTACCAGAGTGTAGAATTCTTTTTCAGGATGAAGATTTGCGTGAAATTTTAACGCGTAAAGTGAAGTTAGGACAGGATGTAGCAGAACCTACTCCGGGTGAATTAGAAGCGTTCTATGCAGAATATCCTGAAATATATGGTGGAAAACATTTCAGTAAAGTAGAATGGACGCCCAGACAGTTTAGCCCTGCAGGTGGAGATGCAACTGTCACAGCGAGATTTATTGAAAGTACAGAAGGGCCTTGGACAGTTGAATTTAGAAATGATGATTATTCTGTTGTAGCAGTTTATACGGTGGAAAATGGTAATTATTCACCACAACCCCAAACACCAACCTCTACTAAAGGAAACTACAGGTTTACGGGATGGTCAAATGCGGATGGTCAGAGTTTGTATGAGCCAATTACAAGAAATGTAACATTTACAGCAAACTACAATTATCCGGGAGGTACGACTAGCGGTAATGATCCGTATGATCCAAATGACCCCAATAACCCAAACAATCCGAATAATCCAAACAATCCAAATGGCGGTAATGGGACAAATAATAGTGGCGGAACAAATAGCGGGAATGATACTAATTCCGGAAAAGCACGCTATACCCTTACTGTTGTAAACGGTTCTGGTTCTGGTGATTACGAAGAAGGTACCACTGTAGTTATAGCAGCTTTTGAGCCGAACACTGGATATTCGTTCTATAACTGGACTTCTTCGGAAAGCGATACAACGTTCGCCAGCAAGACAATGTCGGCTACCACGTTTAAGATGCCGGCTAAAAACCTGACAGTTACGGCAAACTACAGGGTAAAGAGCGAAACGGGTAACGCAATTACTTCCAGAAGGGGTCAGGGAACGATAACATCATCTCCTGCATCCAATACAGGCTCTGTGAGCAGTAGTAACAGCAATGGCAGTAACAGCAATAGTAACAGCGGAAGTTCCGTACAGGTAAGCAGACCGGGAATTTCTGATACGAATGTGGCGTCTGCAACGGTAAACGGTTCTACCGATAACTTTGTGATAAAAGTAACGGAGGATGGTCAGGCGACAGCGGCAGTGGCGGAGGCACTCAGAAATGAGTACGGCGATCTTTCCAATATCCACTACTTTGCGATGGATATCTCACTGTACGATGAGACCGGAACAACAAAGATAACAGACACAACGGGAATTTCCGTGACGATTACATTGCCTCTGCCGGATGAACTTCGTCAATATGGCGGAAATAATAAAGTGGCGGCTGTGACAGGCGGCAATAATCTGGATAAGTTGAATCCGAGATTTACAACTGTAAACGGAGTACCGTGTGTAACCTTTACAGCGACACACTTCTCACCGTATACCGTTTATGTGGATACGGCGAACCTTTCAGAAGGAGCTTATGATATCACGCCGAAGACGGGTGATGCGATTCATCCGAAGTGGTTCCTGGCAATCGGATTGGGACTGCTCTCAGCGGTATTGTTCCTGAAAAAAGATAAGAAAGTACGTCCTGAATTGGCGTAAGATGATTATAATTGATCAGGAAAGTCGGATATTTATCTGACTTTCCTGATATGATAAAGGATGACATGGGAAACGTGGCATCCGTTGTTTAAGTTTTGGATAAAAATACACTGACAGGAGCCGGATATAATGAAAAAAATATTGATTGGCGGTAGTGTGCTTGTCCTGTTTGCATTGCTTTGGGTTGGCGCAGGAGAAATAGGCGCGACTGCAAAGGAAGATGTGTCAGCAGGGGAGGAGACAAAGCGATATGCTGTAGGTTCTGATAGAGAAAGTACAGATTCTTCTCAAGATGAGTCAGAAGATTCGGAGGCGGATTCCGTAAGTAATCTGGCTAAGATCATATCAGAAATAGCGGAAAGGATAAAGATGGTAGAGGCAAGGGAAAGCACTGTTTCTGAGGAAGGTCTTCTTTATAAAATAGAGACTTCCGGCGGAAATAATCTGGGTATGGTCCCGATCGTAAACGGAAGTGCTGTTGTGCTGTTGGACGGGAGTTCCGCTTCTACTTATCAGGGCGATTACTCACCGGAGGAGATGAGCGCCTTGTCTTTGAAACTGGAGGAAAAGACCACGCAGGCGACAGAGAGCGGGAAGATTGATGCATGGGCTTTTTACAGGGAGTCTGCGCTTAGAACTTTTGAGATTCCGGCGGGAGTTGCGACTATCGAGAAATTTGCTTTTTCCAGAAGCAGTTTAGGTAGTATTGAGATTCCGGAAGGCGTGACCACTATCGGTTATGGCGCGTTTTATCATTGTGATGCTCTCTCTGATGTCACGATACCGGCAAGCGTGACAACGATTGAGGAGAATGCTTTTTCTCATACCCCATGGCTTGAGAACTGGATGACGGGCGGGGTGGAGACGGAAGAGACACCGGACGGAGAAGAGGCAGCGGAAAGTTCGGAAGTTTCAGATGATGGCGATTTTCTGATCGTTGGTGACGGGATTCTGCTTGCTTACCGTGGGAATGAAGAGAATCCGGAATTGCCGGTGGGAGTAAAGAGTGTTGTTCCCGGGGCGATTGGGGAGTAGTTACATCTCCGTCGGATTTACCATCCCATACCCCTGCTTGTTCCAGGCTTCACCCAGATTATGGGCAGTCTGTATCAGTCTTCTTTTACAGTATTCATTGGATTCTTCCGGATGATCTTTAAAATAGAGCGCACAGCATCCGGACACGATGGCTGTTGCCATGGAAGTGCCGCTTTTCTTACAATAATATTTGTCAAATATCGTTCGTCCGCGGTAGGGGGCTGCCTTACAGGAAATGATCTCCGTGCCGGGAGCAACGATATCAGGTTTTCTGTAGACGTCTGAAAGTTCGCCTCTGCCGGAGTAGATCTGGCAGGGACGTCCGAAACGATAACTTTCCTGTCCTTCGTGACATCCCACAGTGATGATATTGCGGTTCATACCGAGCATGGAGATGCTGCCGCCGGCAGGTCCGCTGTTACCTGCGGCACAGACGATCATAATACCCTGATACCATGCCTCATCGAGCAGATCTCTGATCTCGTTATATTCCTGTTTTTCATATCCTTTTCCAGTGCCGATGGAAATGTTCAGCACGCGGATGTTAAAGTCATCTTTTATTTCCATGATCCAGCGCATGGCGCTGACCATTTTTTCTACATTACCATCTCCGCGTTTGTCCAGGATCTTTCCGATGACAAGGCGGGCGTCCGGGACAATGCCGGCGTAAATGCCGTCGGAGGCTTTTCCGGTTCCGGCGATACATCCGCAGACATGGGTTCCGTGACCGTAATCGTCGTATGGTATTTTTCGTTCCGCGATAAAATCCTGAAAGGCAAGTACCTTTCCCTCCAGATCAGGATGTTTACTGTCAATGCCGCTGTCAAGCACAGCGACTGTCACAGGTTCTTGTTTTTTTCCTAGAATTTCATTTTCTGTTTTATATAATGCAAGCTGATTTCTGACTCTGTTCATTGTGTCATATCTGGTAAAACTGTTCTTTTTCTATCATAATCAGAAACCTCTTGTTTTGAGTTTGTACGGGTATATTTTAGTGAATATTGGAATATCCCGAGGAAACGATGTTCGCTGTTTTTCATTGTTTTTATTCGCAGTTCCTTGATAATTGCATAGACTTTACACTCCGGATATGGTATACTTATTAAATATATAGAGAAGGAAATAATGGGAGGATATACTATGTTGACGAAAGATGATCTGCAGGCTATCTCTGATTTGATGGATAGAAAATTAGATGAAAAGCTGGACGAAAGATTCGAAAGGGAATTAAGTCCGATTAAGCAGGAGTTGAAAGAATTGAAAGGCAGTGTGAATCTGCTGAATGTGAAGGTGGACAGAAATACGAGGAAACTGAAAGAAATGGATCTGTCCATGAAAAATATAAAGTTTGATAATGACAGAAAATTTGCCAGACTGCAGGACGGGATGGATACCGTGGAGCAGGTTCTGAGAATGAACCGTTTTATTCCGTGCTGAGATGAGAGACGGAAAGTTTGTACCCTGTTAAGATAAGTGTATTGAAGGAGTGTGGAGTCTATGGAGTGATCAAAGAACTGCACTTCTTTTCTGTTATGAATAAAAAGTGATTATATCTGCCTGTTTTCTCCTGTTTTTTGGTGAAAATGATGATTGACACGGAAGTGTACGATTGTATACAATAATACAGTAAAAACAATAAAACTGCAGATAAACGGGAAACTCCCGAGGCGATGCAGGTGGCAGGAGGTATGAAGATGACAGATTTTTATAACAGGGATATCTTTACAAACAGGCCGATCACGATGAACGAGAGCAATCATCTGCTGGAGATCGAGGAGCACATGTATATTCTGGACGATGTGAAAAAGCCAAACGTGTTCCGCAATATGTTTCCCTATTCCGAAGTACCTAAGATTCCTTTTAATGACAGGATCGTGCCCCATAACATGCCCGGGGAGATCTGGATCACGGATACGACGTTCCGGGACGGCCAGCAGTCGAGGGCGCCTTACACAACGGAGCAGATCGTGACGATCTATGACTATCTGCACAGGCTGGGCGGCCCGAAGGGGCTGATCCGCGCCAGTGAATTTTTCCTGTACAGCAAGAAGGACCGGGATGCGGTTTATCGCTGTATGGAGCGCGGTTATGAATTTCCGGAGGTGACAAGCTGGATCCGTGCGTCGAAGGAGGATTTTAAGCTTGTCAAAGAGATCGGGATGAAGGAGACCGGTATTCTGGTGAGCTGTTCCGATTATCATATTTTTATGAAACTGAAGATGACAAGAAAGCAGGCGATGGAACATTATCTGAACGTGATCCGGGATTGTCTGGAGGAGGGCATCAGTCCCCGGTGTCATCTGGAGGATATCACAAGGGCGGATATCTACGGGTATGTGGTGCCGTTCTGTCTGGAGCTGATGAGGCTGATGGAGGAGTATCAGATACCGATCAAGGTGCGTGCCTGCGATACGATGGGATATGGCGTAAACTATCCGGGAGCGGTGATCCCCCGTTCGGTACAGGGCATCATCTATGCAATCCATAAGCACGCCGGTGTGCCCCATGAACTGATCGAATGGCATGGACACAATGACTTTTATAAAGCGGTCGTCAATTCCACGACCGCATGGCTCTACGGATGCTGCGGTGTGAACACTTCCCTGTTCGGCATCGGCGAGAGGACCGGCAATACGCCGCTGGAGGCGATGATCTTTGAGTATGCTCAGTTGAAAGGCACGCTGGATGGTATGGACACGACGGTGATCACGGAGCTGGCGGAGTATTATGAGAAGGAGATCGGTTATCAGATCCCGCCGAGGACGCCTTTTGTGGGAAAGAATTTTAATGTGACAAGGGCAGGCATCCATGCGGACGGGCTCCTCAAAAATGAGGAGATTTACAATATCTTTGACACGGAGAAGTTTTTGAACAGGCCGGTGCTCTGCGCGGTTTCCAATACTTCCGGGCTTGCGGGGATCGCGCACTGGATCAATACATATTACAAGCTGAGGGAGGATGAGCAGGTTGATAAGACGAGTGAGCTTGTGAAAAATGTGAAGGTCTGGGTGGATGAGCAGTATGCGGAGGGGCGTGTGACGGTTCTGACGGATGAGGAGCTGGTGCGCGTGATCGATCAGGAGTGTGAGAAGCTCGGGATCGTGTTATAGGTTCCGCGGAGATATAGTGGAAAAGTAAGAAGTGAGGCAAAAAATGGGTAAGTATGATGTAAAAAATGAGGTGACGGACAAGTATTCCCTGCGGGGGAGAGTCTTCCATAAGCTCAGAGATGATATTTTAAGCGGAAAGTACAAGGAGCATGAGGAGCTGAAGGAGGTTGCGATCGGGGAGGAACTGGGCGTGTCGAGAACGCCTGTCAGGGAGGCATTCCGGCAGCTTGAGTTGGAGGGGCTGATCCAGATCATTCCGAACAAGGGCGCTTTTGTGACCGGGATCACGATAAAGGATGTGAAGGATATCTACATGATCCGTTCCAAATTGGAAGGGCTCTGTGCCAGATGGGCAACGGAGCATATCACAAAGGAACAGATGGAGGAGATGGAGGAAAATGTCTATCTGACGGAATTTCATACAAAAAAGGGACATATGGAGCAGATTGCCGACCTGGACAACAGATTTCATGATATACTGTATGAAGCCTGTGATTCCAAAATGCTGGAACATCTGTTGAAGGATTACCATAATTATGTGTTGCGGGTGCGGAGAAAGAGCCTTGCGACCAGCAGAGCCAGCGATTCCAACAATGAGCACCGGCTGATCATGGAGGCGATCCGGGACAAGGATGCGGACAGGGCGGAGGAACTGGCGAATATCCATATGGTGAAGGCGTTTGAGAATATGGTGAAGAGTGGGATTTATCGGGATGAGTGATTTTAGGGTTGGATTGAAAATATAAAATAAATTTATAAACACAAAATTAAAGGAGATGGAGCATGGACAAGATTAAGATGACTACCCCGCTGGTTGAGATGGACGGGGACGAGATGACGAGGATTCTCTGGGGGATGATCAAGGAGGAACTGTTATTGCCCTTTATCAATCTGAAGACGGAGTATTATGATCTGGGACTGGAGCACAGGAATGAGACGGATGATCAGGTGACGGTGGATTCCGCGATGGCAACGAAGAAGTACGGGGTTGCTGTGAAGTGTGCAACGATCACGCCCAACGCGGCGAGGGTGGAGGAATACCATCTGAAGGAGATGTGGAAGAGCCCTAACGGAACGATCCGTGCGCTGCTCGACGGTACTGTTTTCCGGACACCGATCGTGGTGAAGGGGATCGAGCCCTGTGTGAAGAACTGGGAGAAACCGATCACGCTGGCGAGACATGCCTACGGCGATGTATATAAGAATGTGGAGATCAAAGCGCCGGGGCCCGGGAAGGCTGAGCTGGTCTTTACCGGGGAAGACGGGACCGAGATCAGGGAGACGATCCATGAGTTTAAAGGGGCAGGTATTTTGCAGGGAATGCATAACACGAACGCTTCCATAGAAAGTTTTGCCAGGGCCTGCCTTGGTTATGCGCTGGATATGAAACAGGATATCTGGTTTGCGACCAAGGATACGATCTCCAAAAAGTATGATCATACCTTTAAGGATATCTTTCAGGAGATTTACGAGAAGGAATACAGGGATGCCTTTGAGAAGGCGGGGATCGAGTATTTCTATACGCTGATCGACGACGCAGTGGCGAGAGTCATGAAGTCAAAGGGCGGCTTTATCTGGGCCTGCAAGAACTATGACGGTGATGTGATGAGTGATATGGTTTCCTCCGCCTTTGGTTCTCTTGCCATGATGACTTCCGTGCTGGTCTCTCCGGACGGGGTTTATGAATATGAGGCGGCTCACGGTACGGTGCAGCGCCATTATTATAAGCATCTGGCGGGGGAGGAGACTTCCACGAACTCTGTGGCAACGATCTTTGCGTGGACAGGGGCGCTGAGGAAGCGCGGAGAGCTGGATGAGAACAGGGAATTGATGGCGTTTGCAGACAAACTGGAAAAGGCGACGGTGGAAACCATCGAATCCGGTAAGATGACGAAAGACCTTGCGCTGATCACCAGCATGGAGGATGTGACTGTTCTGAATTCACAGGATTTTATTAAGGCGATCCGTGAGAGGCTGGAAGAGATATAAAGGAAATGAGATATGGAACAGAAAAAACGCTCTGTTTTTGAGAAGATCAGTATTGTGTATTTTATCTGGATGCTCCTTTATTTTTCAGGCGCATTGCTTCTTCGGGCGACAGATCTGGAATACCGGATGTGGGTGTGGTTTTTGGGAAACTGTTCGCTGTTTTGGGGCCTTCCTGTGTGGCTGTTTTTTGTCTGGTTCAGATGGCATGTGCGGCGAGGGGGAAAGGAAATACTGAGAGTTCTGGTCACGACAGTTCTGGCGGTGGTTTTTCTGTTGTGGAGCGTTTTTTGCTTTATCTGTATGGCGCTTGTTGTGCACGAAGAACATTGGCTGTTTGGCGGATATTTTGTGGTAGACCACGGCGGGCTTGGAGATCCGATGTATGTCAGCTACAAAAGTAAAGCGCTGTTTTTCCGGGAGAGGACAGACTGGGATGCGGATTTTGAGATAGAATATCTGGAACAAAAATATCACCGGGAATTTCAGAAGATTTCTGTCAAGAAGGAAGTGGGAGAAAATAATTATTTATATGATGAGAACGGTGAACGCATCCTCTATTATTATGAGGAAACGCCGGCGCCTTTGGATCGTCCGGAACTTCCGATCGGTGTTTATCTGTCAGGGGCGGGGGATCTGAATGATGATTATGTAAATCGTCTGACAGACTGGTATATAACGGAAGGATGCGGGGAGCTGAACATTGACAGATCTTATGAGACCGGGAAGGATGGCGGTATTCGTCTGTTTTTCTCCGGCAGTGAGGATATCGAAGCGGCAGCTTCGGATGTACAGAGATTGATGGCATATGCCATGCAGGATGATATCTTTCAGGATTATTCCGGCACGATCCGTCTCTCGCCGGAGGATGGGAAAGAGTATGAGTATATTTATCTTTCTTTTGGCAGGGTAAACAGGGGAAACGGCACGGAGATCGGATATGAGAAGGATCTTTCAGTGCTGGTGGAATCCATAGGAGAACAGTATGAAAGTATCCTGAATAACAGAAAACAGCGTCAGGAGGTTGAAAAAGAGCGGGAAAGAAGGCTGAAGGAGGAGGCGGCAGAACGGGAGAAGAGACAGGCGGAGGAAGAGGCAAAGCGATTAAGAGAAGAGGAAGCCGGGATCAGGGTAAAGCCGCCCTTTGACGAGGAAGGCAATAAGCAGGAGAGCACCTACGAGAAGGAGGCGCGCCTGATCTTTGAAGAAATTCGCGGGTCGATGGATATTGAGGAAGATTTCAGCGCGGAATGCAATGCCAGAGGGGAAGAGTACTTCCTGCTCGGGGAGGACGGGACTTTTCAATATACGTTGGTCTATAACGGGGATTCTCCAAATGAGGCGTGCAGAATTTATGTTCTATTCCGCTCCCCTTTTGATGAGGAGAGCGGTGATTACTATTATTATACAGATACGATGACACAGATCGCGGATACCTACGCTGTGGTGAAAGGGACGCGGGAGATCATTGCCTCCGGCAAAAAGTCCTGGGGCGATGCAGGAAGCAGTGCGTACCGGGAGGCAGTGGGTGAGTAAGCTGTACCGTCTCAAAAGACACCGATGTCGGAACTGAAACGGGTGTATATTCTCAGGAGACAGTGAATACTGAAAATGAGATAGATCAGATCACATCATCTCTGACAGTTCCTCCCATGTCTCATAGAGGGCGTCCAGTTCTTCCTGCAGTTTTCCCTGCTCGGTGGAAAGTTCTCCGAGCTTTGCGGAGTTGCGGCAGACTTCGTCGGATGCCATCAGGGTATCCAGATCGGCTATTTTTTCTTCCAGTTCCGCGATCCGGGTTTCTGTCTTTTTCAGATCGTTTTCCAGCTTGCGCTGTTTTGCCTGCGCCGCTTTTTTTGCCTGATAGTCCGCCTTGGCAGAGGAAATGACAGAAGTGTCATTTGAGGCGTTGGCGGAGGAGCCGGCATTTTTTGCCTGTGCCGTGCCTGCAGCTGCCGTCTTTTTTTCCAGATAGTAATCGTAATTGCCCATATAGCCGGTGAGTGCCTGTCCGCTTAATTCCAGAATGCGGTGGGCAGTCCGGTTGATAAAATACCGGTCATGGGAAACGTAGAGCACGGTTCCCTCATAGTCGTTCAGCGCGTCCTCCAGTATCTCCTTTGAGGTGATATCCAGATGGTTCGTAGGCTCATCCAGGATCAGGAAGTTTGCCTCGGAGAGCATCAGCTTCGCCAGAGAGATACGTCCTCTTTCTCCGCCGCTGCATTCCTTTATCAGCTTAAAAACATCATCCCCTGTAAAGAGGAAAGCCGCCAGGATATTGCGGATCTCCGTTGTGGTGAGGGTCGGGTACTCATCGGAGATCTCATCATAGATGGATTTTTCCGGGTGCAGTACATGGTGTTCCTGATCATAGTAACCGATATGTACGTTTGTGCCGAGGCGGATCGTGCCCTCATCGGCAGGAAGCAGTTCGTTGATCAGCTTTAACAGCGTGGTCTTCCCAGTGCCGTTGTCCCCGATGATCGCTACGTGCTCACCCCGCTTTAAGGAAAAAGATATTTTCTGAAACAGGACTTCCGACTCGAAAGCTTTGCTGAGTTCCTCGATATCCAGCACATCCTTTCCGCTGGTGATACTGGGAATAAGGGCGATGCGCATATCAGAGCGGACTTCCGTGGGTTTTTCCAGAACCTCTATCTTTTCCAGCATCTTTTCCCGGCTTTCCGCCCGTTTGATGGATTTTTCCCGGTTGAAGGATCTTAATTTGTCGATGACCTCCTGCTGATGTTTGATCTCCCGCTGCTGGTTTAAGTAAGCATGCATCCGGCTGATGCGGTATTGTTCTTTTTTATGGGCGTAATCGGTGTAATTGCCGGTAAAGCTCATGACAACGCCGGCGTCTATCTCTATGATCTTCATGGCGATGCGGTCCAGAAAGTACCGGTCGTGGGAAACGATCAGGACAGCGCCCTTGTAGGCGGCAAGATACCCCTCAAGCCAGCGGATCGCATTCATATCCAGATGGTTTGTGGGCTCATCCAGCAGGATGATATCGGGGGAGAGCAGAAGGAGTTTTCCCAGCGCCACTCTTGTTTTCTGGCCGCCGGACAGGGTACTGACAGGTTTGTCATATTCTGACTCCTCGAAGCCAAGTCCTTTTAGGACGCCGGTCAGTTCGCTCTTGTAGGCATAGCCGTTCTCCATCTCAAAACGGGTGGTGAGACGGGCATACTGGTTCATGAGGGATTCCAGCGCGTCGCCCTCCTTGTGCTTCATGTCATGTTCCATCCGGCGGATATCCTGCTCCATCTTCAGCAGGTAATCCTTGACGCTCATCAGTTCGTCGTAAATCGTGTTTTCGCTGTCCAGAATGGGATTCTGCTCCAGATAGCCTATGGTCTTTCCTCTGGAAATGCTGACAACGCCCTCGTCGGGCTGGAGTTTTCCTGTGATGATATTGAGGAGCGTGGTCTTCCCGGCGCCGTTTATGCCGATGATGGCTGCTTTTTCGTGTTCTTCTATATGAAAATTAGCCTGTTTCAGGATGGTCTTTCCATCGAAGGCTTTTGTGATATTCTGACAGGATAAGATCATTGCTGCATACCTCCAAACTGTAAATAGTTTACTAAGGAAAGCGAAAACTGTCAATAAAATGTGCGAAGAGTATTTGCCGACTTTTGGATATGGTGCTATACTATGGTGTGGAAGGCAGGTGAGGGAAATGAGCATCGGCCAGATCATTATGATCGCTGTTTTTGTCGGTGTTACTTTTGTTCTGGTTCAGATCGTGAATCTGATATTCAGGCGGTTGGAGAGAAAAAACAATGCGGCACATCTCCGGTTTTCCCGGAGCGTCATCAATGTTTTTATCATTGTGATGACCATCTATATGCTCGCGCAGCAGTTTGAAGTGACAAAGGATATGAGCACAGCGCTTCTGCAGAGCGGATCGCTCGTGATCGCTGTGGCAACTTTTGCGGCACAGCAGGCACTGTCCAATGTGATCAGCGGTTTTATTCTGGCATTTTCCAAGCCTTACAATGTGGGGGATAAGATCAGGGTATCTCAGGGAAACAGTGTGATCGCGGAGGGTGTTGTGACAGATATCACAATGCGCCATACGATCATCAATCAGTACAATGACGAGAGTTGCATCGTGCCCAATTCCGTGATGGATTCTTCGGTGATCACCAACACGAATTACACGGAGAACATCGGAAACTTTATGGAGATCACGGTGGGGTATGATTCGGATATCCAGAAGGCAATGGAACTGATGAAGCGGATCTGCGCAGGGAATGAGCTGACACTGAATACGATGGAGAACAAGGTGTTCGTGAAGGGATATTCCGCGGACGGCGTGATCCTGAAGACGACAGTCTGGACGAAGAATCTGAATGACAGTTTCCAGGCATGCAGTGAGATCAGGCTGGCGCTTGTACAACAGTATCTGGAAAACGGGATTGAGATTCCTTATCAGACGGTTACGGTGAAGAAGGGTTAAGGGCATGGAAGAAAACAAGGAGTTGTCGAAGGCGATCTCCCAGGCGGTGATCGGGAGGCTGCCGAGGTATTTTCGGTATCTGGGGGAGTTGAAGGATGAGGGGGTTACGAGGATCTCGTCCAAGGAACTGAGTGAGATCATGCATGTGACGGCTTCCCAGATCAGGCAGGATCTGAATCAGTTCGGGGGTTTCGGCCAGCAGGGGTACGGGTATAATGTGGAGTATCTGTATCATGAGATTGGGAAGATCCTGGGGCTTGACAAGACCCATCATCTGATCATCGTGGGTGCCGGGAATCTTGGGCAGGCGCTGGCGAATTATATGAACTTTCAGAGGCGGGGATTTCTGTTTGAGGGGATCTTTGACAATGATCCGGCGCTCTACGGGAAGAAGATCCGGGAGATGGAAGTGAAGCCGATGGAGGATATGGAGCAGTTTGTGAAGGAGAACGATATCGATATCGCGGTGCTGACCATTCCGAAGACCTGTGCGGTGGAGGTGGCGGAGAAACTGGTAAACTGTGGGATCCGCGCCATCTGGAATTTCGCGCACTGCGACCTGAACGTGCCGGCACATATCAAGGTGGAGAATGTGCATCTCTCGGAGAGCCTGATGAAGTTGTCCTTCTTATTGAAGAAAGATGATTCGATATAAAGAAAAATGCAAGAAAGAGGAATTACAATGTCCAGAACAGATGAGATTTATAAACCTGCTTTAGATAAGATGAAACTGCCGCTCTTAACGCTGGATAACAACTGGCACAAGCTGTTCACCCAGACGAACGAGACGCCGGAGATCAAAAAGCTGGAAAAGAAGTTGAATGATCTTCTGAAAAAACAGGGTAAAGCCAATACGGAGCAGAAAAAGTTAAAGGCATGCAAGCGGAAGCTGATGGATGAGATCATTCAGCTCGCCGACAGGTATGACACAGGCAGGGATGAAGCGATCCAGCGGGAGATGGACCGTCACAGACGGCTGGTGGAGGAGTGCAGCGGGCGTCTGGAACAGCTTGAAGAAGAAAACGGGGATATTCCGGATGAGATAGAGGAGACTAACTATCAGTTGATGCTGAAAACGATGGAGTTATGCTACAAGCGTCTGGAGGAGAACAGGAAAGAGATCGAATATTATGAGGACTGGATCAATAAGATGCGGGTGGAGCTGAAGGAAAATATCATCCGCAAGCAGGAGCGGGAAACCAGCACTTATGAATTATATACTTATATGCACAATATTTTCGGGCGGGATGTGATCGATATTTTTGATATGCATTATCATCCGGAGGAGTATCGTCCGAAACGGAAAGAGGACGGCTATATAGAATGATAAAAAATAAAGCAGCGGATGCTTGCGGAAGTATCTGCGGAACTGGGATAGAAAATGCTGTTTAATTCATATATCTTTATATTTTTGTTTCTGCCTGTGGCCCTGATCGGCTATTATGTTCTGAACAGATGCGGAAAATATAAGCCGGCACAGGTTTTCCTGATCGGAATGTCCAGCTGGTTTTACGCTTACTTTAATATTTCCTATCTGGCGCTTTTGGGTGTCAGCGTCGGTGTGAATTATTTTTTCCATTGCAGGATATGTGCGGACAGGCGTAAGTCCTATATTGTGACAGGGGTGGCTTTTAATCTGCTGCTCTTGTGCTACTTTAAATATTTTGACTTTTTTACCGAAAATATCAACACGGTTTTCGGTACTTCTTTTGTGCTCAAAAATATCATACTGCCGCTGGGGATCAGTTTTTTTACGTTTCAGCAGATTTCCTTTCTGGCGGATACCTACAGAGGGGAAGCGGGAAAGTGCGGGTTTATTGAATACACGCTGTTTGTGGTGTTTTTCCCTCAGCTGATCGCGGGGCCTATCGTGACCCACGGGGAGATGATGGCGCAGTTTCGCGATCCGGTGCGGAAAAAGCCGGATACGGATCTGTTTGCAAAGGGCGTGATGCTTTTTACATTGGGATTGGCAAAGAAGGTCATCCTTGCGGATACGCTGGGACAGGCGGTGGACTGGGGATATGGCGCTATAGCGGTGCTGGATTCCACCAATGCCATCATTATCTCGGTGCTGTACACCTTTCAGCTCTATTTTGATTTTTCCGGGTACTGTGATATGGCGAAGGGCATCGGCTGCATGTTGCATATCGAGCTGCCTGTGAATTTCAATTCGCCCTATCAGTCGGCGGGGATCATTGAGTTCTGGAAGAGGTGGCATATCACGTTGGGACGTTTTTTTACAAAGTATGTCTATATTCCTCTGGGCGGAAGCCGGCAGGGAAAAGCAAAGACCTGCAGGAACAGTTTTATCGTGTTTTTCCTGAGCGGGCTCTGGCATGGCGCAAGCTGGACCTTTGTGCTCTGGGGGGTGATGCACGGCGTCGGCTATATCATAGATTATCTGGGAAAACCTTTCTGGAAGAAGGTGCCGAGATGGCTGATGGTCTTTCTGACGTTCTGTTTTGTGGATCTGGCGTTTGTGTCATTCCGGTCGCCGGATCTTGGCACCATGTGTGAGATGTACCGGCAGATCTTTTCCGGCGGGTTCGGGCTGCCGATGGCGGAGATCGCCGTGTTTTTTAAGGGGAGCGCGTGGGATTATCTGTTTCAGGTGATTCCGGTGAGTTCGGTGTTTTTGAGTGTCTATCTGCCCTTTGTTTTGTTTATGGGTTTATCTCTGTATCTGGTGTTTTTTGGAAAAAATGCGGTGGAGCGTGTGGAGAGAGGCAGATTTGGGACAGGGAGTGCGATGGCGATAGCGGTATTGTTTTTATACTGTGTGATCTCGTTGGCGGGCGTCAGCTCGTTCCTGTATTTTAACTTTTGACGTGGGCGTACGGATTTAGTTTGATCAATCATTTTGTCAGGAAGATAAATATTTATGAAAATAAAAGATGGAAAACAGGTAAATGATAAAAAGAGATGGCTCGCGGTCTTCGGGGCGGTGGCAGGCATATGCCTTCTTGCCATGATGGCGCTGGTCATCTATGTGGATCCGTTTTTTCAGTATCATAAGCCTCTGCCGGAGTTTCCCTATGTGCTGGATAATCAGTTGAATCAGAATCCGGGCATTGCGAAAAACACGGAGTATGACAGTATCATTCTGGGTTCTTCCATGGTGGTGCAGTTCAATACGCAGTGGTTTGAGGAGATACTGGGACTGAACACGATGAAACTGCCTTACAATGCGGCGCACGCCAAGGATCAGGACCGGATCCTCGGCATTGTGGAAAAGCATCATGAGATGCCGAAGGCTGTATTTCTGGGGATCGATCTTCTGCCTTATGCAAACGGGACGGATATCGATGCCTATCCGGTGCCGGAAGCTTATTACGATGACAATATTTTTAACGATGTGGAATACTGGTGGAATAAGGATGTACTGCTGGATTATGTGATAGCGCCCTATATCGGCAAGGATGAGGCGGATGATTTTCATATTATTTATGGGAAGAACTATTACGGGGAATACTATAACAAGGAAAATGTGCTGAGTAATTATGTGCCGGAGGAAAAGTCGGAGGAAGTCGTTCCGGCGGATGCCTATGTGGAGGCGGCAGGCGCCAATATGGAGGAACATATCCTTCCCCATATCAAGGGAAATCCCGATACGGAGTTTTATGTATTTTTCCCGCCCTACAGCATATTATTCTGGTATGACTGCCTGCAGGATAATGATGTGGACGCCCGGCTGGCGGAGTATGATACGATCATGCAGTCCTTATTTGCCTGTGATAATGTGAGGGTGTTTTTCTTTCAGAATGATCCTGAACTGATCACTGATCTGGACCGGTATATCGATTATACCCATTATGACAGGGAGGTTAACCTGTATATGACGGAGTGTTTTGCGAGCGGGAAGAAGGAAGTGACAGTGGAGACGTATCGGAGGGAACTGGAGGAGCTCAGAGAGCTTGTGAACGGCTTTGATTTCAGCGTGTGGGGATTGTAAGCCTGAAAGGATTCGGTGAAATCGGATAACAGGGAACGAGCTGGTTTTGATGTGGAAGAAATTGTATGGAATCAAATGCTGTTCATGGAAATAAGTCAGGTGGAAAAAGATGGATTATATCGTAGATGCGGCGGAGATGCAGCGTGCGGATGAAAATACAATACAATATTTCGGCGTGCCACAGCTTGTACTGATGGAGCGGGCTGCATTGTGCGCAAGGGATCTTATCGTACAGAGATGGCCTGAAATGTTTCAGGGGAGAGCACGGATCCTGGTGGCGGCCGGGAACGGGAATAACGGCGGCGACGGCGCGGCGCTGGCGCGTCTTTTTTTTCTGATGGGACATTCGGTAACAGTGCTTGTCGGTGGGAAGGAGGAGAAATATTCTCCTGCTTTGAAGGTGCAGATAGATATATTAAGGAAGTATATTGGCGAATATGATTTACGTGACGATATTCAGAGCATGATGTGTGATAAAAAATCTCTGCAGATTGTATCGGATGATGAGTGGAGAATAAAATGCGGTTCGTATACGGAAAAGTATGATCTTGTGGTGGATGCTCTGTTCGGTATCGGTTTATCGCGTCCGATCACCGGAATTTATCAGGAAAAGATTGCATGGCTGAATGGGTTATCGGGGAAAAAGGCGGCGCTGGATATTCCTTCCGGCGTATCGGCGCAGGACGGGAGCGTGCTGGGATGCGCCTTCCGGGCGGATCTCACGGTGACATTCGGTTTTGTGAAAAGAGGGATGCTGCTCTATCCCGGGCGGAATCTGTGCGGGGAGAGGAAGATTGCGGATATCGGTATTACAGAGGAAAGTTTTCGGGGCATATATCCCGGAGGTGTAACGATCGCCAGAGAAGATACGGATATGGCCAAGGCGTTTCTGCGCCGGAAGGCGGACGGGCACAAGGGGAGTTTTGGAAAAGTGCTGCTTTTTGCCGGGAGCGTGGGTGCGCCGGGAGCGGCTCTGCTCGCCGGGGAGGCGGTTCTTCGGAGCGGCGCCGGTATGCTTCAGATGGTTTCCGCACCGGAAAACAGGGAGATCGTCATTACCCGGCTGCCGGAGACGATGTATCGGGTGCTGGATGAAAATACGGATTGGGAAGCGCTGTTAAAGTGGTGCGATGCGGTGGTGATCGGGCCGGGCATCGGGCATGATGGACTGGCGGAAAAGAGTATGGAAAATATTCTGACACTCCTGTCAGATGAGAGGGCGCGTAAGCCTCTTGTGCTGGATGCGGACGGCTTAAATCTCGTGGCGGCTTCGGAAAGGCTTTCCGGACAGATAACAGAATATACAGCTTCCGGCGGCATTGTGATCATGACGCCCCATATGGCGGAGTTTACAAGGCTTCTGCACTGCGGCATGAAGGAGCTGCAGGCGGAACGTATGGAAAGGCTGGAATCTTATTGTCGGCAGACGGGGGTGATCCTGATCAGTAAGGATGCTGCTACGGTGGTCGGTTATACGGGAAAAGCAGGAGATTTTCATTACTATATCAATCAGACCGGAAACAGCGGTATGGCTACGGCGGGCTCCGGGGACGTGTTGGCGGGGATGACCGGGGCGTTTGCAGCGCTTACGGCTGTCAGGCAGAACACGGATAAAGAAGAGGGATATCCGGAAAAGGAAGTTTATTTTCAGGCGGCATACAACGCTGTTTTTCTGCATGGGCTCTCCGGCGACAGGGCGGCGAAGAAATATGGGGAAGTTTCGATGAAGGCAGGGGATATTCTGGATGCACTGCCGGAATTGCTGATGATATAAATTTTTTGCTTTGAGTTTGAGAGGAAGAAACAGGATATGAATAATATACCGGTTAAACATAAAAGGGTATGCGCCGTAGTTGATCTGGACGCGGTTGTGGAGAATATGGAAAATATGAGGAAAAATCTCCGTTCGGAGACGAAGATGCTGGCGGTCATCAAGGCAAACGGCTACGGGCACGGGGCAGTGCAGATCGCGAAAAAGCTGGATGGACTAAAGTTTGTTTTCGGTTACGCTGTCGCGACCGTGGAGGAGGCGCTGCAGCTTCGCAGAAACGGACTGTACAAGCCGATCCTGATTCTGGGCTATACCTTTCCCGATTGCTATAAAGAACTGGTGGAGGCGGATATACGCCCTGCGGTGTTCCGTATGGATATGGCAGAGGCGTTGTCAGAAGAAGCGCTCCGGCAGGAAAAGGTACTGAAGATCCATATCAAAGTAGATACCGGCATGTCCAGGATTGGAATCTATCCGGATGATGCGGGACTGGATTTTGTGAAACAGGTGAGGGAATTGCCGGGGCTGGAGGTTGAGGGGATATTTACCCATTTTGCGAGGGCGGACGAGGTGGATAAGTCCAGTGCGCTGGAACAGTTTGAACGGTTTACAGCTTTTACGGAGCGTCTGGAAAAAGAACTTTCTTTGCAGATACCCATAAAACACTGCGCCAACAGCGCCGCCATTCTGGAACTGCCCAAGACACAGCTTGATCTGGTTCGGGCGGGCATCGCGATGTACGGTTTATGGCCTTCGGAGGAGATCAGGCGGGATCAGGTGCAGCTTCGTCCAATGCTCAGTGTGTACAGTCATATTGTCTATGTGAAGGAAATACCGGCGGGAACGGCTGTCAGTTACGGCGGCACTTATGTAGCCGACAGAACAAGGCGGATCGCCACGATCCCGGTGGGTTACGGGGACGGCTACCCCAGAGGACTTTCCGGTAAGGGGGATGTGCTGATCCGGGGAAAGAGGGCTCCTGTCCTCGGCAGAGTCTGCATGGATCAGTTTATGGTGGATGTGACAGAGATTCCGGAGGCGTCGGAGGGGGATCCGGTGACGCTGATCGGTGCAGACGGGGTAGAACGGATCACGATGGAGGAGTTAGGGGATATTTCCGGCAGGTTCAATTATGAGCTGGCGTGCGATCTGGGGAGCAGGATTCCGAGAGTGTATATTGGAGACAGCGAAAAATAAAATCTGAATAAATGATATTTTTATGTATGAAATAAAATCCGCGGGAAATACTGTAAATATCACCTGCAAAAAGAATTTGCAGGAAAAATATAAGAGGTGAGTTTCTATGAAACGCGGAGATATTTACTATGCCGACTTAAGGCCCGTGGTAGGTTCCGAACAGGGCGGCGTAAGACCGGTACTTATCGTGCAGAATGACACGGGAAATAAACACAGTCCCACGGTCATCTGCGCGGCAATTACGTCAAGACAGAACAAAGCAAAGCTGCCTACACACATAGAACTGCAGGCAGATCAGTACCAGATGGAGAAAAATTCAGTGATCCTGCTGGAACAATTGAGAACGATAGATAAAATGCGGCTAAAAGACAGGGTATGTCATCTGGATGACAAGATGATGCATCAGGTAAACCGCGCACTGGCGATCAGTCTTGAACTGACGAGAGGTTCCGCTGTCGGCTGAATTTCTGAGAATCCCGTCCTGTCCGGAAGTGGTCTTACCGGCAGGGCGGGATACATATTTTGAAATTAAGAATGAGTCCCAGAAAGATATTTTTCGAATAGAGTTTAGTATGTTTACATGAATTGCTGGTTCATATATGGAGTAATTATAATAGATGACAGGAGAATAGTATGAGTGTAACCGATGAATTATTAGAATATTTAAAAAATAAAGATAAAAAAATATTAATAACAACAGATATCCATTTAAGTAGTACTGAGCTCAATGTAGTAGTTATGAAAATATTATCATGGATGAAGTTAGAGTATAAAAGAAGTGTTTGGATAGCTGAGGGAAGAAGAAATTCTCTTAAATCTTTAGCGGTTGATAAAAAATATCGGTGGTGTATGAATTTATATGAACTTGTTGCTAAAGAAAAACTGTTTCATGATAATTTTTCAATAAGAGATGGAAAATTTGATTTTGCAGATATGGTAACTGAGAGGGAAAGGGAAATAGCAAGAGAAAAAGCCTATCAAAAGTATAACCCTGAAAGACATACATAAACTCCGGCAACAATTGGTATGAAAGCAGTTTTGACAATAAAACCTATTCAAAACGCAGATGAGAAATCTCAAAACGCGGCAGGAAAACAGGTGGATAGAAGGATGTGCCGAAGAATGAGGAAGAAACTCTAAAGGCTCAAACAGTGCCTGTTGTTAAAGAAAAAATTCTAAATCAATTCTAATCTTATTATGCAATGAACTGCAGAAAAAATAACTGCAATAACAATTCGCGGTCAACATTCGACAATTAACGGCCAATATATTTTCTTCAATAAAAATCGTGTTATAATATATCAAAATATATTTAAGGCATATATTAGAATATCTTTTATATGAGGAAGCGGGGGAAAGAGAAAAAAATGAAAAATAATTGGTTTGATACAAGAAAAAAGAAGATCAAGCAATTTTATTTAAGAGAGACAGGTACGAAAGATCAATTAGAAGGTTGGATCTTCCTCATGGTAGTGGTTCTATTGCTGCTGTTTAAGCAAGCAAACCATACGATAAAAGAAGCACCTCAAAACAAAATAAGAGTTGAGAAAACCGGTTATTTTGAGAATATATATTATGGACATCGAGAGATAGTGATTGTTTTAATGAATGGGGAAAGATATAGTATATATGGTCCTATGTATTATTATTCAGATGCTTTTAATAAACGGGATTTTTTCGATGAAGTTAAAAAGGGGGATGAATTACATTTTGTGATATGGGATGATGATGAAAGGAAATACCCGGTTATTTACCAGCTGGAATGTAATAATAAGGAGTATCTTTCTTATAAAAAAGCTATAAGGGTAATATATAAAGAGAATGCTTTTTTACTTACAGTATGTATTTTGGCATTTTTGCTTTGCTGCAGTTTTTCTGTAGTAGCATTATTCAGGTATGTAAAGGCAAAACACAACAGAGAAAAGTGTCTCTGAACATTTGGAGCAGTATTTGAAAATGTATCCGGACTGATATACCGGCTCTCGGGCGGCATGGCTTACCTGTCGCCCGAGGGCTTTTTTCTTGACTGTATCAGGGATAAATGGTATAATATCTGGCGATATTGTACTGTTTGAAATACAATAGTATATTTTGACAGTAAATCAACAAGTATAAGGAGATGAGAAAATGGCAGATGGAAACCCTGATAATTTCGGGCTGGGGGCCATCGTAAAATCCGTAAAAAAAGGATTGGAAAACAGACGGCATGGTAAGCCGGAGGAAGTGGAGGAAGATATTCTGACCATGGTCAGTGAAGGCCAGGAGCAGGGAGCGATCGAGGATGACGAGGCGGAGATGATCTCCAATATCTTTGCCTTGAACGATAAAGAAGCCGGAGACATCATGACGCACCGTTCCCAGATCAGCGCGGTGGAGGCCGGTGCGACCTTAAAGGAGGCGCTGGATCAGATGCTGGATGGTACAAACAGCAGATTTCCTGTCTACGACGAAAACATTGACCACATTATCGGCATCTTATTTTTAAAGGATGCATTCCGGATGAACCGGATCGCGGCAAACCGGAAGATGGCGGTGAAGGATATTCCGGATCTGCTCAGGAAGGCTGTCTTTGTCACGGAAAAGAAAAAGATCGATACGCTGTTTCGTGAGATGCAGCAGAAAAAGGTGCAGATGGCGATCGTCATCGACGAGTACGGACAGACCGCCGGCCTTGTGACGATGGAGGACATCCTGGAGGAGATCGTCGGAAATATTCTGGACGAATATGATGAGGAAGAGAGCCATATCCAGAAAAAAGGGCAGGATGAGTATGTGATCGACGGGATGTCGGAGCTGAGGGAGCTGGAGGAGCGGTTCGGCATTGATTTTGAGGAGGATGAGTTTGATACGCTGAACGGTTTCCTGATCTCAAAAATGGATCGGATCCCCGAGGAGAACGAAGAGTTTTCCATTATGGTCGGCGCATACAGGTTCCAGATCCTGAAGGTGGAAAACAGGCGGATCGAAAAGGTGCTTGTTGAAAAACAGGAGATGGAGACAGCTCAGAAAAAGAAGAAGGATAATTCAGCGGAAAGCTGACCGGAGCAAGAAATAAAAAGAATATTATAATTTACATAAATAAAGGAGATGACACAGATGTCAGGACATTCAAAATTTGCAAATATCAAGCATAAGAAAGAGAAAAATGATGCGGCAAAGGGAAAGATCTTTACGATCATCGGCCGTGAGATCGCCGTTGCGGTAAAAGAGGGGGGACCGGATCCCGCCAACAACTTTAAGCTGGCACAGGTGGTTGCGAAGGCGAAGGCAAATAATATGCCCAACGATACGATCGAGCGCGGCATCAAGAAAGCGGCAGGCGAGGATGGCAATGTCAACTATGAGTATGTAACCTACGAGGGTTATGGGCCGAACGGTATTGCGATCATTGTGGATGCGCTGACGGACAACAAAAACCGTACCGCTGCCAATGTCAGGAATGCTTTCACCAAAGGGCAAGGCAACGTGGGCACTCAGGGCTGTGTATCCTATATGTTTGACAAGAGAGGGCAGATCATCATTGACAAGGAAGAGTGCGATACGGACGCGGATGAGATCATGATGCTGGCTCTGGATGCAGGCGCCGAGGATTTCAACGAGGAGGATGACAGCTACGAAGTGCTGACAGCGCCGGATGACTGCGAGACGGTAAGGCAAGCTCTGGAGGAGGCGGGGATCCCGATGGTTTCCGCCGAGGTGACGATGATCCCCCAGAATTATGTGGATCTGACGGATGAGACAGCGCTGAAGAATCTGCAGAGAACGCTGGATCTGCTGGACGAAGACGACGATGTGCAGGCAGTGTATCACAACTGGAACGAATAAAATATTGCGATTCGCAGGCACAGCACAGACAATGTTCGGTTTTGCAGGATTGTCTGGAAAATCGAATGTTGGCTGTACTGTGTCTGGAAGAAGGAATTTAACGAACTGCTGCAAAAGAAAGCTGCGCAGCAGCGGCAGACGGCTTTGCCGGCTGTTTTGCGGCTGGACGTTAAATTCCTGCGAATCGCCGGAAAGAAAGGATAAAGAATGGAAACCATTTTGATCAAGTGTCCTCACTGTAAGGAAGAGATGCAGGCGCCGGCAGGCAGGGAATCTATCCTCTGCATGTTCTGCGGTAAAAAGATCGATCTGTCGGCTCTTGGGGCGGCAGGGGAGGTATCTGCGCTTCAGGATGCAAAGGATGCAGGCAAGTGCTATGAGAATCTGAATTTTGTACTGGAACACGCGGAGGCGGCGTGCAGAGGGTATTCGGAGAAAGTGAGGGCTTTTAAAAAGGATTCCTATCACGGGCTGTTTGAGCGGTATAAAGAGGAAAATTATGCCTTTTATACCGCAATCAAGCTGGTGCTGGACAACGCGCCGGATGATCAGGAGAGCCTCTCCGGTATCTATCACCAGATAGCGGGCGGTTTTATCCGTGCGCAGGAGGCGGAACTGGAACAGGTGAAGAAAAAGAACGAAAAGTTCTCCGTGCAGATGGATAAAAATATGTTTATGGCTGTCTATGTGCTGCCTTCCATCAAGGAGATCCGGGGAAAGAAGGCGGATGATCTGGCGGAGGCGATCTGTAAGGAGTGGGGAAGCAGCTTTAAGGACAGCAACATCATTGCTTCCGATTACGATTCCATCACACAGGGCTTTAAGCGGAAACTCTGCTATGTGACGACGGCGGTCTGTCAGAACCTGAACAGGGGTGAGGACTGTGAGGAACTGCGGCTGATCAAGGATTTCAGGGACGGCTATCTCTCCGGTACGAAGGAGGGACAGGCTCTGATTGAGGAATATTATGATATCGCGCCAACGCTGGTGAAGCGGATCGCAAAGGATGCCGAGGCACAGGCGAAATATATCTGGCTCTGGAATACTTATCTTGCGCCCTGTGTTGCCTATATCAGGGCAGGACAGCAGGAGGCATGTAAGGATACCTACTGTCATATGATGGAGAAGCTCAGGGAAGAGTATATGCCGGGGCGGAAGAAGTGATCGTTCGGCGTGTGGAAAGGACGGTCCTGTAAAAAAGAACAGGAAACGGGAGCAGAAATATGAGTCAATATAAAAAAGATACTATTTGCGTGCAGTCCGGCTGGAAACCCGGGAACGGGGAACCGAGGCTGATGCCGATCATCCAGAGCACGACTTTCAAGTATGACAGTTCCGAGCAGATGGGACGGCTTTTTGATCTGGAGGATTCCGGTTATTTTTATACAAGGCTGCAGAATCCCACCAACGATATGGCAGCGCAGAAGATTTGCGAGTTGGAGGGCGGTTATGCGGCTATGCTGACAAGCTCCGGGCAGGCGGCGAATTATTATGCGGTGTTCAATATCTGTGAGGCGGGGGATCATGTGGTGATGTCCTCCACCGTCTATGGCGGTACGTTTAACCTGCTCACCTGTACGATGAAAAAAATGGGGATATCCTGTACGGTGGTGGATCCCGATGCGCCGAGGGAGGAACTGGAAAAGGCTTTTCAGGATAATACGAAGTGTGTGTTTGCGGAGACCATCGCAAATCCGGCGCTGGTGGTGCTGGATCTGGAAAAGTTTGCACATCTTGCCCATGAACATCACTGTCCCCTGATCGTGGATAATACGTTCGCGACGCCGATCCACTGTAATCCTTTTCAGTGGGGAGCGGATATCGTGACTCATTCCACCACAAAGTATATGGACGGGCATGGCGCAACAGTGGGCGGCTGTATCGTGGATTCCGGCAATTTTGACTGGGCGGCGTATCCGGACAGATATCCGGGGCTCTGCACGCCGGACGAATCCTATCACGGTATCGTCTATACGGAAAAATTCGGGAAGGGCGCGTATATCACCAAGGCGACCTCTCAGCTGATGCGGGATCTCGGTTCCATTCAGGCGCCAATGAATGCGTTTTTACTGAATCTGGGGCTGGAGACGCTGGCGCTCCGCATGGAAAAACATTGCGGCAACGCGCTGAGGATCGCGCAGTTCTTAGAGAGTCATGAAAAGGTGGCATGGGTGAATTATCCGGGGCTGCCGGGAAATAAATATTATGATCTGGCGCAGAAATATATGCCGGACGGCACCTGTGGCGTGATCGCTTTCGGATTGAAGGGCGGCAGGGCTGCCGCGGGAGAGATGATGGATCGGTTAAAGCTTGCCGTGATCGCAACCCATGTGGCGGATTCCAAAACCTGTATGCTGCATCCCGCAAGCCATACCCACAGGCAGATGACGGATGCCCAGCTCGTGGAGGCAGGCGTGGCACCAGATCTGATCAGACTTTCCGTGGGGATTGAAAATGCGGAGGATATCATCGCGGATCTGAAGCAGGCGATAGAGGCGGTGTGATCTATAATGGAGCAGATAAAGCCGGTTATATAAACAGAAAGCAGAAGTTTGAATAAAAGGCAATGCTGTTATATATGGAAAGGATAGTAGAATGGACAGACTTGCGCTGGTAGTACCCTGTTATAACGAGGAAGCGGTGATGAAGATCTCTTCGGAGGCGCTGCGGGGAGTGCTGCAGGATTTGATAAAAAAGCAGAAGATCGCTGAGGACAGTTTTGTGCTCTTTGTGGATGATGGCAGTAAGGATAAGACCTGGGAGCTCATCGAGGAGGAACACAGGCTGCATGAAAATGTGAAGGGCCTGAAGCTTGCCGGTAATGTGGGACATCAGTTTGCGCTGACCGCGGGGCTGATCACAGCGAAGGACCACAGTGATGTGACGGTTTCCATCGATGCGGATCTGCAGGATGACGTGAGTGTGATCGAGGAGATGATCGATAAGTTCCATGCCGGAAACGATATCGTGTACGGTGTCCGCAATGACAGATCCTCAGATTCATTCTTTAAGCGTTTTACGGCACAGGGATTTTATAAGATGATGGCGATCATGGGGGTAAAGACGGTTTACAACCATGCGGATTTCCGGCTGATGTCGAAGCGGGCTGTGGAGCAGTTCTCCCGGTATAAGGAGTCCAATCTGTTCCTTCGGGGGATGATGCCGCTGATCGGCTATCAGACGGACTGTGTGTATTATGAGAGAAAAGAGCGGGTGGCGGGCGAGTCCAAGTATCCGCTGAAAAAAATGCTGGCGCTCGCTTTTAACGGCATCAGTTCTTTCAGTGTGAAACCCATAAGCCTGATCACCGCCTTTGGCGTTATCATTATCTGTCTGTCTTTTCTGGCGGCGGTCTATGCCCTGTGGAGTTATTTTACTGGGCATGTGACAGCGGGATGGACATCGCTTATCCTGTCCATCTGGTTTTTGGGCGGTGTGCAGCTTGTGAGCATCGGGCTGATCGGGCAGTATATCGGTAAGATCTATATCGAGGTAAAACAGAGGCCGAGATATAATATCGAAACCTTTTTAAACGAAAAAGAAGAAAGATAAAGCAGGCGGCGGTTTTAAGAGCTGTCTGAGGAAGTATATGAATCTGAAAAAAAGTATATTCAGCTATATAATCTGGGCGGCGTTTGCCCCTCTTTGCTGTCTTTGTATAGTCTTTGCTCTGGAAAGGGCAGGCATCACAGAGATGCTGGGGCTGCCGCTCTACGGTATCATCGGCGCGGTATGCGTTTATCTTCTGCTCACTGCGGCAGTGTTTTTTGCACTTCATACGATCGCTGCGGAGATCGGCAGGCATGTCAGGGACAGGAAAAAAGCGGAGGCGGTGCTTTCCGTTGTACTGCCGGTGGCGGTACTGGTCGGTGTGGTCGTCTATCTTGTGCTTTATCTTGTATATCATACGCCGCTCACGCTGGCAGATGATCGTTTTTACAGACAGGCTCTGGTTTCCGGCGGGAAGAGCGTTCCTTTTGCGGTACATGGGGCATCCTGGCTATATACTTGGCTGCTGCATATCATGTTTCTGGTGTTCGGCAATACGCCTTTTGCGGGGGTTGTGCTGCAGATCGTCCTGTTCTTTGGTTGTTTGCTGTTTCTATATATCGGGATGCAGGCTTTTGCCGGTACGCTGCCGGCGGCGGTTTCCATGGCGTTATTTGGCTTTCTGCCGGTTTCGATAAAATATGTTTTTTCCCTGACACCGGAATTGTTTCATCTGGCGCTGTATCTGCTGGGATTTTCTTTGGCCGGGGCATTATACAAGAAGTTCAGACGGCAGGGGATCGTATCGCCTGTTCAATATCTCCCTGTTTTCCTGACAGGGATTTACATTGGATTTTTGGCTTATCTTGATATTTACGGAATCTCTTTATACCTTTTTCTGGCTGTTCTGTTTTCCACGGGTAGGGAAAAAACGAAACAGGCGGCGATTTCTGGTATTGTTTCTTTGGCGGGAGGTATATGCGGCTTTCTGTTGTCCGTTGCTGCGGTCTGCGCGCTGGAGGATATTTCTGTCCTTGCATATTTACAGGAATTTGTTTCCCTTTATTTTTCAGAAGTAGCGCTTGAGGCGGAACTTTCGCGGTTTCTTTTGTTTTTGCCGGATATTACACTCAGCGGTTCGGTGCTGCTCGTTTCCCTTTCCTTCTTTATCATACCCGCATTTTTCCTGTGGAAAAAGGGGCAGTGCAGAGCCTTTATCGTGAATCTGTTTCTGGTGTACGGACTGGCGGGGATTTCGGTTTTCTGTCTGGATATGCAGATGGTTGTTACGTTTGCGTGGAGCATTCTGGCGGGCGCCGGGGTGTATGGCGTTGTCAGGACAGCGGAGGAAGAGATGATGGAAGAGGCTGTGACAAAAGAAGATAACGGGGATGAAAAAGAGTCCGGGACGAGCGAAGAAGTGGAGATAGGAGAAGAGGAGAAAACTGGCGATCTCAAGATGAAGACAGGAAAAAAAGCGAAGAAAAATGTGCAGAGTGAGAAAAAGAAGTCTTCTGTAAAACAGTCAGAACGGATATCAAAAGACTCGGAAATTCCGGTTAAAACGTCTTCCGAAAATAAAAAGGAGCAGGAAAAACCTGCCCCCGGCGAACCGTTGCACAATCCGCTTCCCGTACCGAAACGGAAGATCCGTCCTCAGGTGGATTTCGGTTATCAGGTAAAGGAAACGGAGATGAAATTTGATCTCGATGTAACGGATCAGGATGACTTTGACTGGTAATTTTGGGGTCAGGATATGACCGCTTATGGAATGTGCAGACGCCTGTTCTGACTGATGTTTTTCAGTTGTTTGATCTGCGTCTGGCTATCCGCCTTTGCAGTTCTGCCATAGCCTCCTTGAGGCCGCCTACTTCGTCAATGATACCTTCCTCGACGGTTTCAGCGCCTTCTAAAATGGTACCCACATCCTTGGTCAGCATCTTGGTCTCCATCATCAGTTCTTCAAACCGTTCCTCGGTGATGCCGGAATGATGGGAGACAAACCAGCTGATGCGTGCCTGCATCTGTTTGAAATAGTCAAAGGTCTGCTGGGCGCCGATCACGGTGCCATTCATCCGCACCGGGTGTACGACCATCGTGCCGGTGGGTACGATGAAGGAATAATCCGTGCTGACTGCGATGGGGATCCCGATGGAATGGGAACCGCCCAGCACAAGGGAGACGGTGGGTTTGCTGATCGATGCGATCAGTTCCGCGATGGCGAGCCCGGCTTCCACATCTCCGCCCATCGTGTGCAGGAGAAAGAGCAGTCCGTCAATGTTTTCATCGTCCTCCGCCGCCGCCAGCTTTGGCAGGATATGCTCATATTTTGTGGTCTTGGAATTGCTTCCAAGGTTATCGTGGCCTTCCACTTCACCGATGATCGTGATCAGCTGAATGTGGTTTTTCTTCTTGTTTTTATCCAGGACAAGCTGGCCGCTCTCCTTGATCTCCTCGCGGGCGTCTTCTTTTTGGTTTTTATTTTTATCATCACTCATGCGCTGTTCCTCCTGAATTTTTCCGGTATCCTGTTTTTTACTGTTCTTTTTATGTTGTTGTTTCTTATTGCTCACGTTTTGATTATCCTCCCGTTATTTACAGTTTCTATTTTTAAAAAATGTGTTTACGGTTTCTTTTATGATGTGTAGAATGAGAGGATTTATGCATTTTCTTGATAATTCTCCGGAGCTTCGAATCTTGTCAAAAATAGCTATATATAGTACAATGGGAAAAATTTCTTGTAGTTGTTTTCTGAAAAACTATTCTTTAAAACTATATGACAAATGAAGAAGCTAACAATAGGAGGGAATACAAATGAGACAGATAAAAGAGTATTTAGGTAAGGTAAGATGGATTATTGCGGCCATCATAATGATTACTTTTATGGCACACGGTGCTATATTATTTTCACAAAGCTTTGGTATAGATACAGATAGTATCATGAATGGGGAACATAATTTTGATCAAATTGGCAGACAAGGGTTGATATGGCTTGCAAAACTACTGGATCTGGACTGGTTTAATTTATATCATGCGCAGGTTTTGGCTTTCTCTTTAATGATATTGGCGCCAGTTTCTTTTGGTTTTTTGTTTTATCAATTCGGGGGGGTACGGAAACCAATGCTGGATTGTCATTGCTTGTATTGAGCATTTCTTTTATAGTGTCACCATTTTGGGTAGAGCAGGTTTATTTTTTGAATCAAAGCGCTCAGATACTATTGGCATGTATCATGACCGCATACAGTATTTTTCTGGCGGAAAACGCAAGAACGGATTTAAAACATAAGTGGTATTATATTTTATTTTCAGTGATGTTAACGCAGACTGTTCTTGCGTGCTATCAAATATTGGCTGTGGTTTATATTACAGGGACAGTGGCGGTTTTTTTGATTACTACCATAAAAAAAGAGTTAACATTGAAACAGCAGATTCAGTGGATTGGCTTTCATGCAGGGATTTTTATAATTGGCCTTACTGTTTATTTGACGATAGCTCAGCTTTTTTTCATGAGTGGAAGCGGGTATTTGAAAGGACAGATTCTTTGGACAAAAATAGGACTTGTGGAAGGCTTACATCAATGTTTCAAAGCAATACGGTATTCGTTGAAAAATAATCCGCCTTTCTATACCGGATTTTATGATATATTTTCCATACTGCTAATTGTTCTTACTGTATGTAGGATGATACAGAATAGAAAAATTAAAAGGCGTAGTAATGTTATAATTTTGTTGGCAGAATTTTTTCTGATCCTTTCTCCGTATGTGTTTGTATTTTTTTATGGTGGAGGAATTATGCCTCGAATGCAGCTTGTTATGCCGCTTAGTCAGGGATGCATTCTGTACTTGATTGTTTTGATATTTCCAGACAGGGCTATATTCAAGACGAAAGTGCAAAAAATTTTTGTGCAAGGGATTATTCTGTTTTTTGCAGCAACTTTGTATAAGGATACAATATCGCATCTAAATTATTGTAATCGTTTATATTACACATATGATTGGGTTTTTCAATATGATACTGAAATATCGAAGAAACTGTATTGGGATATAAAAGAAGCAAAAGATACTTGTGGATTGGAGGATTCTTTTGATGAAATTCTTTTTGTGGGATATCCTGATATTCCATATAATATGACATGTCATACAGGGCTGGATGTTGGAGTGTCCTTTTTCCAACGCGATATAACTGTGACAATGCCATTTCGATATCGTATATTGTGTTCTATGAGAAATCTGGGGTATCCGGTAGAATGTAATTTTTCAGAGGATCAAGTATCAGACTATCATACTTATTTTGAGGAATACTTTGCGGAACGAGTAGATGGGATGCCTAGTTATCCGGATGAGGGCTATATACAGTATTTGAAAGACGTTGAAGTGGATCTGGAGTATTTGGTAGTTAAATTAGGAGATGAATGGCACTGATTACCGGATATTATATTATGGTTAATCGTGTTAAAAATTCTTGTTACAGGATTTATAATGTGCTAAAATAAAAAGCTGAAAAAATAATAGTCAAAACGGGAATGACTTTGGGAAAATACTTATAAAAACAGATAAAGGAGCATTGCGACAATGAAAGTAAGAACAAGATTTGCACCGAGCCCCACAGGGCGGATGCATGTGGGGAATTTAAGAACAGCGCTTTATGCGTATCTGATCGCCAAGCATGAGGGCGGAGATTTTATCCTCCGTATCGAGGATACGGATCAGGAGAGGCTGGTGGAGGGTGCTGTGGACATTATCTACAGAACACTCCAGAAGACAGGGCTTGTTCACGACGAGGGGCCGGACAAGGATGGCGGCGTAGGCCCCTATGTTCAGAGTGAGCGGCAAAAGAGCGGGATCTATCTGGAATATGCGAAAAAACTGATCGAAAAAGGGGAAGCCTATTATTGTTTCTGTGATAAGGAGCGGCTTGCAGGGCTGACAAGGACGGTTGCGGGAAAGGAGATCAATGTCTATGACAAGCATTGTCTCTCCCTGAGCAAAGAGGAAGTGGAGGAAAAGCTTGCGGCGGGTGTTCCCTATGTGATACGGCAGAACAATCCCATGGAGGGCGAGACGGTTTTCCATGATGATATCTACGGGGATATCGCGGTGAACAATGCGGAACTGGACGATATGATCCTGATCAAGTCCGACGGCTATCCTACTTACAATTTCGCCAATGTGGTGGATGACCATCTGATGGGGATCACCCATGTAGTGCGGGGAAATGAATACCTTTCCTCTTCGCCGAAATATAACAGGCTCTATGAGGCGTTCGGCTGGGAAGTGCCCGTGTATGTGCACTGTCCGCTGATCACGGATGAGGAGCACAACAAGCTTTCCAAGCGCTGCGGGCATTCCTCCTATGAGGATCTGATCGATCAGGGATTTCTGACTGAGGCGGTGGTGAACTTTGTGGCGCTTCTCGGGTGGAGCCCTTCCGATAATAGAGAGATATTTACCTTGCAGGAGCTGACAGAGGCTTTTGATTATCACCATATGTCCAAGTCTCCGGCGGTATTTGATTATACAAAGCTGAAATGGATGAACGGCGAGTATATCAAACAGATGGATTTTGACAGTTTTTATGAAAAGGCACTGCCTTATCTGGAGGATACCATCAAAAAGCCTCTTGATCTGAAAAAGATCGCGGAAATGGTAAAGACAAGGATCGAAGTTTTCCCGGATATTCCGGCGCTGGTCGACTTTTTTGAGACGCTGCCCGAATATGATTCGGCGATGTATACCCATAAGAAGATGAAGACAACGACCGAGTCTTCCCTTGCAGTTTTGGAGGAACTCCTTCCTGTCCTGGAAAAACAGGAAGATTACAGCAATGATGCGCTGTATCAGATGCTCTGTGATTTTGTGGCGGAAAAGGGCTGTAAAAACGGCTATGTGCTCTGGCCTGTCCGCACGGCGGTTTCCGGTAAGCAGATGACGCCGGCGGGCGCTACGGAGATCATGGAAATCCTTGGAAAGGAAGAATCTTTATCCCGGATCAGAACGGGGATCGAGCTTCTGAAACGGGCTTAATGGGAAATCCAGAGCAGCAAAAGGCAATTCAACACGGAGCCGGTCCCATGATGGTACTCGCGGGACCGGGCTCTGGGAAAACCTTTGTGCTGACGAGAAGAATCGCACATCTGATCCATACGCATCATGTAGATCCGTCGGAGATCCTTGTGATCACATTCACAAGAGCCGCTGCGGGAGAAATGCAGCAGCGTTTTCTCTCACTCTGTGAGGGGACACATCCACCGGTGACTTTCGGCACATTCCATGCCGTTTTCTATTCCATCTTAAAAGAAACTTCTGTCTGCCGCACAGGCAGTATCTTATCCGAAGCGGAAAAGAGAAAACTGCTTCGTGACATTATCCGGAGAAATAAATACGATATCAGCACGCATACGGATATGCTGGAAGAGATCCTTTCAGAGATCGGGCAGTATAAAAACCGTCTGGAACCATTCAAACAAAACAACAGTCAGTACGGTGCACAAGTTTCCCATATATCAAACAGTAATATAGAATTTACACCGCAAAATATTCCGCCTGCATTGTTTTATAACATTTACCGGGACTTTACAGAGGCGCAGGATATCCTGGGGAAGGTTGATTTTGATGATATGGCGCTGAAATGCGAAGCGTTGTTTCGGGAAAGGCCGGACATTTTAAAGCGATATCAGGCAAGATACCGGTATCTGCTGGTGGATGAATTTCAGGATATCGCGCCCCTGCAGTATCATCTTGTCCGTCTGCTTGCAAAGCCGGAAAATAATCTGTTTATCGTGGGGGACGATGATCAGTCCATCTATGGGTTCCGGGGCGCAAGACCGGATATCATGAGAAATTTTCCGAAGGATTATCCGGATGCGGAGATCGTTCCGCTGCAGGTAAACTACCGGAGTACGCCTCAGATTGTTACATCGGCAAAAAGGCTGATCGCCCACAATCAAAACCGCTTTTCGAAGGACAGCAGGGCGGCACAGGAAATAGGGCTGCCTGTCCGCATGGAGGGCTATGAAACGGCAGACAGTCAGGAAAGTGCTCTGATCCGGTATCTGCTGCAGGAAAAGAAGACGGGAAAGCTCTCGGAATGCGCGGTGATCAGCAGGACTTCCGGCAGTTTTCCAATTCTTGCGGAGAAACTCAGACAGGCGGGAATTCCCTGCTGCTTGAAGGAGAAGGTAAAGAGTATTTTTGACCACGAAATGGTAAATGACCTGCTGGCATATCTGGAATTTTCAGGCACGCCTTTAAAAGACAGGAGCAGAAGCCAGTTTTTTCAGTTTATGAATCGTCCTCTTCGGTATATCAGCAGGGAAGCCGTGAATGAAACAGCGGATTTCGGGCATTTAATGCAATTTTATAGGGGAAGGCCGGCAATGCAGGAAACGGTGATAAGGCTCCGGCAGGATCTGGACAGAATACGGACCATGCCTGTCTTTCTGGCGATCAACTATATCAGAAAAGTGATAGGATATGACAGTTATCTGCTGGAAAAGTATGGCGCGGGAACGGCACAGAGCAGCAGGGATGAGCCGGGGAATATACTGGAGACGGCAGATCTGATACAGAACTCCGCCAAAGGGTGCAGAACGCTGAGGGAATGGAAGGAGATGATGGATGTGTGCAGGAATGAGGGTGGTTCCGTTGACAGGCGCAGCGCTTCCCTGAGCACAACAGCTTTCGGCGGAAAAATGACCGGCAAGGCAAAAGTTTCCGGTGCGGGGAATAAAACCGAAGAAAAAAGTATGGAATCCGGCGTAGCCCTGATGACCATGCATGGTTCCAAAGGATTGGAATATGATAAAGTGTTTATCGTAAACTGCAATGAAGGGATCACTCCGCACAGGAAGGCGAAGACAGCGGAGGAAGTGGAGGAAGAACGCCGGATGTTCTACGTGGGCATGACAAGGGCGAAAAAAGAGCTGACGCTGTTTTACATATCCGGTTTAAAAGATCCGGACAAAGAAAGTGGCACAGCAAAGGCCATGCCGCCATCCAGATTCCTGAAAGAGATACAGGAAGAATCAACAATCCAGAAAACCTTATAGAATTTCTACTGCTGTCTGTCACCCCGCATCACTGCACGTCGTGTTTTTACAGCATTTCATCAAACTCACATTTATCTAAAAATTCATCAAACGCATCGGCTGCCTGTTCATATTCTTCATCATCTTCAATATAGCGAAGTTCCGGCTCCTCGTTAGGATCGTCCGGATTTTCTGAATAGCCGTAGATCCAGACGGAACCATCCGCATTATCATTGTCTTTATCCAGGGGAAGCAGGGCGATATAATCCTTTTCGCCTACAGAGAAGATCGTTACGACGGAGCAGGTGACGGTTCCCTCATCCAGCTCCAGATCTACAGTCATCTCTTCCTGTGCCATGTTTTTATCGGGTTCGGTTATTGTTTTTTGTTTTTCGTTTTTCATGGGAGATCCTCGCTTTCTATACAGAGATGTTTTTATTTTACAGTCTGTTGATCATTTCTGCAATCCCTATCATTAAAAACATATGTGGTGTTCTATAACTCTTGCTCTATTTTTTAATATCAAATGATAGCAAATTTGCTATTGAAACGAAAAAAAGTATATGTTATAGTCATAAGGAGATCATTATTTTGTATCAGGTTATATTTTACGAAGATAAACATGGTAACAAAGAAATAGAAAAATATTTGCTGGATTTAAAATCGAAATCTGACACTGGTAATAAAGATGCAAAAATACATTTTTGTAAAATAGTTGCATATATTGATTCTCTGGAAGAATACGGTACAAGGATCGGAACGCCGGTCACAAAACATCTGGATGGTGAGATCTGGGAACTCAGGCCATTAGATAACCGCATATTATACGCCTATTACAAAAATAATACCTTTATACTTTTGCATCATTTCAAAAAGAAAACCAGAAAGACACCGAAAAAGGAGATAAAACAGGCGGTCAGAAATCTGAAAGATTATCAGGAAAGGTATGGTGGGTAGTGATATGTCTACAACATGGAAAAGTGTACGGAAAGAATTAAATATTAATGCGGAGGATGAAGCGATCATTGCTCTGGAGAAGGATCTGATTAAAACGATGGTCAACATAAGGGAGGAAAAGGGCTTATCTCAGGCACAACTGGCAAAAATGTGTAATATGAAGCAACCTGTTTTAGCCAGAATGGAAACGTCGGCTCATTTTCCGCGGATTGACAGCTTGCTTAAAGTTTTGATCCCGCTCGGTTATACTCTTAAAATAGAACCTCTCACAAAATCCAACAACATTTTATGAAAAAACTCCACAGATGGAAATAATTATGTTATACTGATTCCGTAGACTTAAAACAAGTACGCAACATAGGAAAATTATATGAATAAAAACTATACATTGAAGAAATGGCCGGCGGATGCCACGGGTGTCAGTGTTACCGCACATGGTATCAGCATCTGCGCGGAGCTTTACGGACGGGAGAGCAACGGTATTTTACTGTACGGGCGGGAGAATGCGGAACCGGTCCGTATTGACTTCACCGAAGAGATGAGATCCGGCAGTGTCTATCGTTGTATGCTGTCCGGCGTCCCTGTGCAGGATCACACCTACCTTTTTCATGAGGACGGGATGCCTGTTACAGATCCTCTTGCAAAGCGCCTTGTGGGGCATCGGCTGTTCGGGGAAGAGCATGCAAAGGCGGGGGAAGAAGATGCGCTGAAAGCCTGTGCTTTTGTATCCGGCCAGTTCGACTGGCGGGGGGATAAAAGGCCGGGAACTGCCTATGAGGACAGCGTTTATTACGGAATGCATGTCCGGGGATTTACAAAAGATCCGTCTTCCAGGATAAAAGAAGCCGGAACCTTTGCGGGCGTACAGAAAAAGATTCCTTATCTGAAAAAACTGGGTGTGACGGGTATTGTGTTGCAACCGGTTTACGAGTTTGAGGAATGTATGAGGCAGAGGGAGGCCAGAACAGTTTCCGACGCGTTGCAGGAGCCTGCCGGGAAGACACCGCTTCGTCTGAACTACTGGGGCTATCTGCCGGGATTTTATCTGGCGCCGAAAAATGCTTATGCATACAGCGATGATGCGGTGACAGAGTTGAAAACGCTGGTACGTCAGCTTCATAAAAACGATCTGGAGGTGATCCTGCAGTTTTATTTTGAGCCGGATATGCCTGCTGTTCGAATGCGGGATATTTTAGTATACTGGGTAAAGCATTATCATATTGACGGCTTTGAATTACTGGGAGCCTCACTTCCTTTAAAAGAGATTGCGCTGGAGCCGGAACTTTCGGATGCCAAACTCTGGAGTGAATGGTTTCCTTATGATGAAATAGATCAGGCAAAGAAGAAAAGAGTTCCTGTTCAGAGTCCGGAAACCGGCAGAAAACCGGCGGGGAAGAAGGCGCTGATCAAAGAAAAACGTTATCTGGCAAGTGCCAGCAAAGAATATCAAAATACTCTGCGGCGTTTCCTAAAGGGCGACGGCGGCCTGCTCTCAGCATTTTTGCAGTGCCAGCGGGATAATCCGGAAGGGTACGGAAAGATCAACTTTCTCGCGTCCTACGATGGTTTCCGTCTTGCGGATGTTGTCTCCTATGAGAAAAAGCACAATGAGGCAAACGGAGAGGACAACCGGGACGGAGAAAATGAGAATTTCAGCTGGAACTGCGGCATGGAGGGTGAGACAAAGAAAAAGAGCATTCTTGCGCTGCGGATGAAGCTGATGAAAAACGCTCTGATCATGCTGTTTACGGCACAGGGTACGCCTTTTCTGTTTATGGGGGATGAGTGGGGAAAATCTTCCGGCGGCAATAATAATCCCTATTGTCAGGATAATGAGATAACCTGGCAGAAATGGAATCTGAAAAAAGCGCAAAAGGAACTGCTTGATTTTACGGAGCAGCTGATCGCCCTGCGGAAGGCCCACGGCGTGATGCATCAGAAGGGGCAGCTTAAGTTCATGGATTACTTATCCTGCGGTTGTCCGGATCTGTCCTATCACGGGCAGGAGGCGTGGCGCACCAGTATGGATTACCAGACGCGTCATATCGGTGTGATGCTCTGCGGAAAATACTGTGTGGTGGATGGAAAAGAGGATGACTGCCTGTATATGGCTTACAATATGCACTGGGAGCCTCATGATTTTGCGCTGCCGAAGCTTTTTAAGGACAGAAGGTGGAAACTGCTTCTGGACACCGGGGAAGAGCGGGATACTGAGCAGAAAGGGAATACGCAGGCGGATGCGGTTTCGGGTGAAATATCCGGTATGCCCGGTTCAGCGCTTTCGGTAAATCCTGTCGGTGCATCTGCCCCGGAACTTTTGGCGAACCCTGAAGGGAGAACAGACGGCGGGACAGAAACAGCGGAAGATGCTGGGGAAAAGATCCCTGTTTCAGATATCACAAGCCAGTCCGTAACGCTGTCCGGAAGAAGCGTGCGCATCTATATATCAGAGGAAGTGCCGAAGGCGGCGAAAAAGAGACGGTATAAGAAACGAACATAAATATACAGATATATAAATGTGGAGCAGATACGGTGATGCAAAAAACGAGGGGATAAAAGACATACGGGAACAATATAGAAAATCAGGAAACGGAGAAGTGAAGGCCATGCATGCATGGGCACATTTTAAAACGATAACACATCACAGGCATCTTGTGAGAAAAGGATGTTTCAGGGTTGGTTTATACCGACAGGGGCTTCTGCATGATCTGTCAAAGTATTCCCTCTCGGAATTTTTAGTGGGAGCAAAGTATTACCAGGGCACAAGGAGTCCGAACAATGCGGAGCGGGAAGATATCGGTTTTTCATCCGCCTGGCTCCATCACAAGGGAAGAAACAGGCATCACTATGAATACTGGATCGATTATTCGCTGAAGGCGGGGCCTGGCGGCATGCTGCCCTGTCCCATGCCGGATAAATATATCGCGGAGATGATCATGGACAGGATCGCCGCCTGTAAAACCTATCAGGGGGAGGACTACACGGATAAGAGCCCTCTGGAATATTATCTGCAGGGGAGAGATCCGGCGCCGCTCCATCCCTACACGCGGAAAAATCTGGAGTTTCTGCTCCGGATGCTGGCGGAAAAAGGGGAAGATAAAACATTCTATTATATAAAATATATATTTTTGAAAAAGCGTGGGAGGCTGTACGCAAAATATCTGCTGCAGAGAAAGGGCTTTGACGCTTACCAGAAAACAGGAAAGGAAGGAAAATAAAATTGATAGACGGTAAAAAGGTACTTTTCAGCGGTATGCAGGCTACGGGAAATCTGACTCTGGGGAATTATCTGGGGGCGCTGAAAAACTGGGTGAGTTTATGTGATGAATATGAATGCTTTTATTCCGTGGTGGATCTGCATTCCATCACCATACGGCAGGAGCCGGCGGAACTGAGAAAACGGGCGAGAAATCTTCTGACGCTGTATATCGCGGCAGGGCTTGATCCGGAGAAGAACTGCCTGTATTATCAGTCCCATGTATCGGGGCACTGTGAGCTCTCCTGGATCTTAAACTGCTTTACTTATATGGGTGAACTGAACAGGATGACACAGTTCAAGGACAAGGCCGCAAAACATGCCGACAACATCAATGCAGGGCTGTTTACCTATCCGGTACTGATGGCGGCGGATATTCTGTTATATCAGGCGGATGTGGTGCCGGTGGGGAAAGACCAGCTGCAGCATCTTGAGATCACCAGAGATATCGCGCAGCGTTTCAATGCGATCTACGGCGATGTGTTTACGATCCCGGAGCCTTATGTGGGCAAAGCAGGGGCGAGCATCAAGAGTCTTCAGGCGCCGGAGAAAAAGATGTCGAAATCTGATGAAAATCCCAATGCCAGCATTTATCTGATGGATGATCCCGATACGATCATGCGCAAGTTTAAACGCGCCGTGACGGATTCGGAGGCACAGGTACGCTACCGCATGGAACAACCGGGCATCTATAACCTGATCAACATTTACAGTGTATGTACCGGAAAGAGCCCGGAGGAGATCGAAAGGGAATTTGACGGGAGAGGCTACGGCGATTTTAAGACGGCTGTGGGCGAAGCGGTTGTCAGTGTGCTGAAACCTTTGCAGGAACGCTATGCGGATCTTTCCAAAAATAAGGATTATATCGATTCCATCATTAAAAACAATGCGGAAAAAGCGAATTATTATGCGACAAAAACGCTAAGGAAAGTACAGAAAAAGGTGGGTTTTCCGGAGCGGATCAGATAAGGAGGGTTTTCAGCAATGCAGGGTAAATATGTAGCCTATGTGTCAACCTATACTATGGGGACTCTGACAAACGACCAGAAGAGCTATGGTATCAGGATTTATGATGTAGATATGAAAAACGGTCGTTTTACGGAGAAGGATCAGGTGGAGATCACCAATTCCTCCTATGTGACGATCTCACATAACAAGAAATTTCTGTATTCGATCACAGATATGGGGGTGGAGTCTTACCGCATAAAGAAAGACGGTACACTGGCAAATATCAACCATGCTTCGATCAATGGTATGCGCGGCTGTTATCTGTCCACGGATTACGAGGATAAATTCCTGTTTACAGCGGGGTATCATGACGGAAAGATCACGGCGCTGCGCCTGAACGAGGATGGCAGTATCGGCGCGATCACGGATGAGATCTTCTGTAAGGGCATGGGCAGTATTGCGGAACGGAATTTTCGCCCTCACGTGAGCTGTGTAAAGATGACACGTGACAACAAATATCTCTGTGCAGCTGATCTGGGGATGGATCATGTGAATGTGTATCGGTTGGATCATGTGACCGGAAGGTTGAAACTGGTGGATATCATCAGAAGCGATCTGGAATCTGCGCCCCGGCATATGAAATTCTCTCAGGACGGCAAGTTTATGTATGTCGTTCATGAGTTAAAGAATTATATTGATGTATATACTTACAAGGAGGAGAAAGGACTGCCTGAGTTTGAGAAGATCCAGACGATCTCCACGGTGAATGAATATCATGCATCCAATTCTTCGGCGAGCGCACTGAACATTTCAGACGATTTCCGCTATATGGTGACTTCCAATGCGGGGGATAATACGGCAACCGTCTATAAAGTGGACAGAAAGACAGGGCTTTTAGAAAAGCTGCTCTGTCTGCCGATCAGCGGGGACTATCCGAAGGATGCTGTGCTGTTCCCGGATAATAAGCACCTTGTTTCCCTGAACCATGAATCCAATACGATGACGTTTTTTACGACGGATCTCAAGAACGGGCTGATCGTGATGAATACGAAGGAGATTCAGGTGAATTATCCGAATTGTATTATTTTCCATAGGCTGGAAGAGCAGTGAAAAACAGATAAAACAGATAAACATGAAAAGGCGGCTGAAGGATATTTTGGCTGCTTTTTCATGTAGAAAAATGAATATCATATATTTTCTCTGAAATTTTCACCTTGTCATACAATTCAGCATATTCCGAGGCTTTCAATTCCGCAATATAATTCAGTTCATAATTTTTGAATGGATATCGTTCTTTCAGCACATCCACCGCTTTGTTATAGGCAACGGCGGCTTCTATGGCATTGTCGTAATAGCCGATCAGGTAGTAGCTTCGCAGATGGATCCTTGCGCGGTATTTTACAGTATCTTTTTCCCGTATGACAGAAACGCCGTGATAGGTGTTCAGGATCTTGATGTTTTCGTAGCGGTAATCGTAGGGATCGCCGTTGATAAACAGGTAATCTTTCCCCTGTACCGCGTAGTTTTTGATGCCGTAGCGGGAGGGGATCGTCACCTGCATGCCGTAGTCAGCGACGAAAAGATGTCCGCCCCGGCGCATGATCTTGTGGGAGGCATAGTAAAACAGATCTTCCAGATCGAATTTCAGTTCCAGTTCCGGTTCCAGATAGTAGATAAAATAGGTTTTCATCAGGTAGATGGGAGTGGAAAAGTAGATGCCGTTGTCACGAAGATTGACCAGGATCACCCATTTATCGAAGGAAAGGGGGCAGGACTGTTTATAATCCAGGATGCCCAGCGTATGATCGGAAAGCACGGAAAAAGCCAGAAGATAGGCATCATGAGCGCTTTTTTCTTCCGGAAAACTGCCGAGGCTGATATGCTTTTTCTGGTAAGTTATGGAGGCACGGAAGGAAGGCGTGCCGTCTTTTAAAGTTGTTTCGTATACACCGGGAAGGCTCATGAATAGCTCCTGTATTATAAAAATTAGGATATATCGGTGTCCGTTTTGAAAATGCAAATTTCTATTTACTGTCTGTGGATGGGTTATCGACATCCTCATTCAGCTTCTAGCCCTGAGCATTAGGGTAAATCATTTCGACTTCCAGTTCCTGATAGGGAATATCCAGAGTTTTTGCTCCACTTAGATATTGGTTCCGCCAGTTTTCATAGTCCGGACCATCCACGATGGCAGAACTGTTATATTGACCTTCCCAGTCAGCGGACAGGAGAAAATATACATAACCATCTTTATCGATATCAATCTCATCCGGAAACGCCCCCAGATAGTTGTCAAAATCTGCCCGTTCCCGATCCCAGGCATCCACAGAACCCAGCAATTCATAGTTGTCTGTTTCCGGCTGGTACCGGTATAAATTATAAGGCCAGAGCCGTTCTCCGGACAAGCCCTGATTATGGGACCACTCCGCCTGAATGATGCCGTTATCGTAATAGGTTAAAACAGGAAACTCGGAAAGCTCCTCCCTGAAAATGCCGTCCTGACAACTGTAGATCCGTTCTGTCATGCCTGACATAAAAGTGTCGGAGTTCTGTAAGATCAGTTCGTCTTTGCCGTCTTTATCTATGTCGTAAACCGCGTAGGAAATCCTGTCAGGAACGGCGCCGCCCTCTTGCCCGTCCGGGAATGTTCCGTTATAACAGTAGTTTTCGATAGCATGGGCAATGTCAGCGGGAAGGCTGTCAGAATCAAAATCGACTGGACGTCCATAGGGAAGGCCTTCCTTTTCCGGCGAAGATGTTTCATCTGATTCAGAGAAAACTGATTTGGCTGTTTCGTTAGGAACCGATTCTTCAGCTTCGGCGGGAATTGCTTCTTCCACGTCGCTGGAAACGTTTTCTTCTGCTTCGTTGGAGACGGACTCATCTATATCAGCAGACAGAATGGAAGATTCTGCTGATGTTTCATTTTCTGCACTGGCGGAGCAGGCAGTCAGGCTCAAAGCAATGCATATGATACCGACGGGCATCCATGATTTTTTCATAAAAATTTTCTCTTTCAAATATTTACCCTCGATTTTTAAGGTTTTATATAGGAATTATAATTCATTTTGGAGAAGAACACAATTATATATTAACCGGCTGTTTCACAGCAAAAGAAGGCAGCTCAAAAGTCTGTCATGAGATACTTGATTTTAAGAAGTGGGGGGGTATAATAAAAACAATGGAGGATGAAGTAAATATGGCAAGATACAAAATATCAAACAAAAACATATACGGTTTTAAGGACAATATGTATCAGATGTTTCTATTGATCCCGGTCGTATGGATCCTGACACTGCTTGTGGAGTTCGGCCTTGGGCCGATCCTGTATATCGGTTATCAAAAAAACGTGACGCTGGAGGAAGGAGAGGCAGGAACGGAGGCCGGGCCGGATGTTCCTGTGGCCAAGTCCGTGGCGGATATGGAGCAGATGGAAACGTTCACGCTAATCACAAAGGGCGCTGTGGTTAATTATGACGATTTCCGCGTCGGAGATGAGCTTTATCATTATATTACCCTTCCCAGCGGGGAGAAGGTATTTGCTCATATCAATAAAAAGGCGATTCAGGAGACGGATGAACTGGGGATTTACCGCCTTCCGACAGGCGTCTGGAAAGAGTGGGAGGCGCCGGAGGAGGCTTTGATCTATAAAAATCATGTGACGGATCATTATATAGATATGTATGGTGATTTTGTGCCGGTGCTGTCTGAGGATACATATACCAGAACGCTGGGAAGCGCGGCCTCTGCATGGCTGTGTATTATTGTTATAGTTCTGTACAGAGTGATCGGAGTGCGGAAGGGGCGTTTTGCGCCTGCGCTTTTCTGGAAAAGCGATCCGCTGCTGCCGAAAAATGACATGGAGTGCTGGTGCGCATCCACCTTTGCGATCTGGGCGCATTCTTTCTCCATGCTGGAGGGCTGGCCTCTGGTCACGGGCGTACATAGAAACAGGAAAGCTGTCGCCAATTTTAAAAATGTGGCGTTGGGAGAGCAGTGGGAGATCAAAAACCGGCAGGACGGCATTCAGACTGTGCATGAACTGGTAGAGAAACATGCGGGACGATTGGATACCATGTATGCGGGTTGGGATCTGTGCCGGGCCACACAGCTTCTCGGCATGATGTATATGGTGAAGATGATAGACCGGGAGGAGATGGACCGGGAATTCAGCGCGGCAGGAAAAGTGATCCAGCAGCAGTTCAGTTCCTGGGATGAGATGGCGGAGAGCTATCTGGGCGGATATCAGGCGTGGCTGGAGAGATGCGGAAATCAGGATGCGGTGCAATATACCGAGAGGCGCAGAGCTATTTTCAAGAAATTGAAAGCAAATATCAATGGTCCTTACTCAGTGCCCTGGCGGACGGATCTGACGTGGATGCCGGGGAACGGTAAGGGGGAGAGAACGGTGGTGAAGAGAATTTTGTCGAATTATCGGCCATAGAACGATTTATGGGACTTTGGTTGTTGTGGAGAACTGATCATGGAATATTGATGTTTTAAGAGAACAAATCAGAATGTGTGCCTGTTCTGGAAGCTGTTAGAATTAGTTTTTCTTTGTCTTTTGCATAAATCAGAAGCCAGTCCGGTAAAATATGACATTCTCTAAATCCAATGTAATTTCCCTGCAGTTCATGGTCTCGATAATGCTGGGCAAGAGGCTGTTCCTTTAATAATAAATCAATAACCTCTTCCAGCAACATCATATTATAGCCCCGCTTTTTGATTCTTTTATAGTCTTTACGAAATTGTCCGGTAGTTGTTAATTTCAGCATTACAATTCCTCCTCTGCATCAAGTTCGCAAAAAAGGGCTTTTGCAGAAGGATAGCGTTTTGCTTCGAGCTGTCCTGCTAAAATGGCACCAGCTTCTTTGATTGCGGCTTCTGTCTCTGCGTTATAGCGAGGCTGTTTTACTTCAAAGGGAAGTCCGCCTTCCATAATTGATTTGTGCAGAAAAATATTGATGGCATCCGTAATGGTAATTCCAAAACTGGAAAATAATTTTTCTGCCCGGGATTTTGTTTCCGGATCGATCCGTAAGTTGATATTTGCAGTTTTTGGCATAATATTTCCTTTCTTGTACTGAAGTATATGACAGACTGTTATAAATGGATATCAATCGTTTGACAGCTTTCTATACAGCACTTTTTTATTTCTTTATTTTATACAGTATAACTATATGTAATACAAATGTCAACACAATGTAAAACATTTATGCAAATCTTCCTTTTTATAGAATATTCTGTTATACTACATACAGATATACTTTTCTGGAGAACTGATCATGGAACGGATTTTGGTGGTGGAAGATGATTTAATGCTCAGCACCGGGCTTTGCTTTGAACTGGATTCGGCAGGATATGCCACGCAGGCGGCATATAATTGCAAAAAGGCGGAATATCTTATGGAAAAGGAGAAGTTTTCTCTTGTGATCCTGGATATCAATCTGCCCGATGGAAACGGTTTTGACTTGTGCAAGAAGATAAAGGATAGAAATAATGACATTCCTGTCATTTTTTTGACGGCGAATGATCTGGAGGAAGACGTTTTAAACGGCTATGATATGGGCGCGGAGGATTATATCACGAAGCCCTTCCGTATGCCGATCCTGCTGAAGCGGGTGGAAGTGGCGCTGCGTCATGGCGGAACGGCATCAGAAAAGCAGGGAAATACAGACTGCTGGCAGGATGATTTTCTGCAGATCGATTTCGATGCCCTGACTGCGCTGCGGGGAGGCGAAAAGCTGTCTGTTACGCCGAATGAGTATAAGCTGCTCCGGGTGCTGACTGCCAATGCGGGTAATGTGGTCACAAGAAAACTGCTGCTGGAGAAGCTCTGGGACTGTGACGGGAATTTTATCGATGATCATACGCTGACCGTCACGATGAACCGGCTGAGAGCGAAGATCGAGGATGAAGAGCATACTTATATCAAGACGGTGCGTGGGCTTGGGTATGTATGGGAAAACAACCAGACATGATGGAACTATATCGGCGCCGAGCGGAGCGAGTGTGCATCGTGAAGCGTACCATGTCTGAAAGACACGGTATGTATGAGAAAACAACTAGGTATGATGGAACTATATCGGCGCCGAGCGAAGTGAGTGTGCATCGCGAAGCGTACCATGTCTGAAAGACATGGTATGTATGGGAAAGTGGATCAGGTAAGGGAATATGAGAGAAAAAAGAGAATGGATCATCAGTTTATGCATGATCCTTACCGGAGCCGCCCTGTTTAGCGGCTTTCTTTATACGGTGTGGATCTGGGTGCCGAGGGCGGGGATACGGTATCTGCTGATATTGTTCTGCGGCGGGCTATGTGTCCTTGGCCTTTTGTGGAATCTGCATCAGAGACGGCAGATCTGCCGGTTTGCGGATGAACTGTGCGGGACGCTGGATGATCTGAGCGCGGACCGGAAACCGGAAAGATATTTTTACTATGAGGATACGCTTGCCTCCAAAGTGCAGGGAAAGTTCCAGCAGTTTTATGATCTGATGAGCGAGGAGCGCAGACAGAGCAGGAAGGACAAGCAGGTCATACAGGAGCTGGTGTCGGATATTTCCCATCAGGTCAAAACGCCGATTGCCAATCTGCAGATGTTTTCGGGAATTCTGCAGTCCCATGAACTGAGCGGGGAGAAAAGAACGGAATTTCAGGGAATGATAGCCGGACAAATTGATAAGCTGGATTTTCTGATGCAGTCTCTGATCAAGATGTCGCGGCTGGAGACGGGGACTTTTACGCCTCATGTGGAAAGATCTGATCTGTATGATACGATCGCGGAGGCATTAAACGGTATCTGGACAAAAGCGGAAAAGAAGGATATTCAATTATCGGTGGAGTGTGAGAGCGGGATTATAGCAAAGCATGATCCGAAATGGACCGCGGAGGCACTGAGCAATATTCTGGACAATGGGGTGAAATATACACCGGCAGGAGGCAGTATAAGGATCAGTGTGCGCCCCTGGCAATTCTACACCCGGGTGGATATTTCGGATACCGGCATCGGCATCCCCGAAGAGCAGTGTCATGAGGTGTTTAAACGGTTCTGGCGCGGGGAGGAGGCGTCGCAGGAAGAAGGTGTCGGTCTGGGACTTTATCTGGCACAGGAGATCATCACAAAGCAGAGAGGGTATATCAGCGTGAACTCTGCGCCGGGAGAGGGATCTGTTTTTTCGGTTTATCTGCTGAGCTGATGTGGTATAGAGTATCACGCAGAAAGGGTTAATGAAAAGGGATACAATATGGACATCATTACATTGCACAATGTAAAAAAATATTATGGCAGTAAAGAAAATACAGTGAAGGCCCTTGACGGCATCGATCTGCATATCAAACAGGGGACATTTACCGCCATCGTCGGCACATCGGGAAGCGGTAAGACCACGCTTCTGAATATGATGGGCGGACTGGATGTACCTGACAGCGGGGAAGTGATCGTGAACGGCGTGAACCTCTCCGGTTTAAAGGAGGAACAGCTTGCGGTATTCCGCCGGAAAAAAGTGGGATTTATCTTCCAGAATTATAATCTGATCCCTACACTGACCGTGGAGGAGAATATTCTGTTTCCTCTTGACCTGGACGGCTCCGCACCGGATAGGGAGTATCTGCGGGAGATCACGGAACTGTTGGGATTAAAGGACAAGCTGAACGCTTTTCCCGAGATGCTTTCCGGCGGCGGCCAGCAGAGGGCGGCGATCGCAAGGGCTCTGGCGGCGAAACCTTCCATCATCCTTGCGGATGAGCCCACCGGCAATCTGGATTCCCAAAACGGACAGAATGTGGCAGGTCTTTTAAAAATGACAACGGAACTGTTCCATAGGACGCTTGTGATGATCACTCATAATCTAGAGCTGGCGCAGCTTGCAGACCGGGTAGTACGGTTGCAGGACGGGCGGATCGTGGAGGGTGCTGTTCATGCCTGATTTAAAAGAGCACGCGCAGAGAGAGATAGAAGAGGAACGTAGATGCTGCAAAACAACAATCTCAAAATCTGCCGGAAGCTGGTCCGGCGGGAGTTTCAATTTCATAAGGGACAGAACCTTCTTCTTGTCATAGCGGTCACACTGGTATGTATGCTGTATACCTTTTCTTTTTGTCTGGGGAATCTGACTTATGACGGATTCCTTTATTCTTACCGGACAGTTTATGGCTCAAACAGTCATATTATATACGAAAATGTCACAAAAACACAGGCGGCGGCACTGGAAAAACATCCGGCGGTGAAAGATGCGGTTTCTCTCTCAACGGCCGGCATACTCAGTGATGAAATGCTGGAAAACCGGAATGTAAAGCTGGCGGAGGTTTCGGAAGGCTGGGCAGAGGCAACGGATTCCTTTCCCCTTTACGGTCGGATGCCCGAGAAAAAGGACGAGATCGCACTGGATGAGATCACTATGAATTCTCTTGTGATACCTCATGAGATCGGTGCGGAAGTCCCTGTAAAGCTGCGGTCTGAGGACGGAGTGGAATATAGCCATACGTTCCGGCTCTGCGGCTGGTGGAAAAATCTTACCGGAGAGACCGATTCCTGTGCCTGGATCACAGAGGAAGCAATGAAAGAGCTCTGCGGCAGATCACCGGATACCCTGATGCTCGGCGTAACCCTGTATCTGCCGGGAGATCTGGAAAGACAGGCGGGGGACATACTGACAGACCTCGGGATCAGGGACATTTCATACACCACCAATCTGGCGTACAATAAAGCCCGGCAGGATTATGCAAACGCGGAGGCAATGGAATTTTATCGGATGAATCTGATCGTGGTGTTGTGCGGCGTGCTGATGCTCTGTCATATCGTGCAGTTATCCGCACAGCAGAACATGCGATTTTACGGAAGGGTGAAGAGCCTCGGGATGACGCCCAGGCAGATCCGTGTGCTGGCGGCGGAGCGGGCCGCCATGACCTTCCTGCCCGGCATCCTGCCAGGGTGGATACTGGGCTTTTTATTGTGCGCCGCGGCTGCCCCTTATGTGGTCGTGGGAATGGAGCAGAATCCGGCTTTTGCCTTTTTTCAGCTCTGGCCTTTTTTCGTCAGTGCGCTGCTGACTGGGGCGACGACTCTGGCCGCCTGCCTGCTGCCCATGCGCAGGGCTGTAAGGAGCGTGCCGGCGGAGGCGGTACGCTATGTGGAGGGAGCGGGGCGAAGCAGAAGAAAATGCAGGAAAAGCAGATCTGCAGTTACCCGGCGTATCGCATTGACAGGACTTTCACGGCAGAAAAGGCAGTCTCTGCTGGCGGCCGTTTCCCTGCTGTTATCCCTTGTCGTTTTATGCAGCGTCTGGACTCTGCGGATGAGCTATGATGAGGAAAAATATCTGGAGTGGATGGCGCTCTGCGATTACAGGATCGCTGATGCGTCCGCCGTCTCCAGTGTCCAACGTTATAATCCGGGGAGCCGGAGCATCACGCCGGAGATCATGGAGGCGCTCTCGGCGCATCCGGCTGTGACAGGCATCGGACAAGCCTGCACCATGGAAGTTTTGCTGTATGCGGAGCCCAAAGAGCGGGAACCGATCATCGATACTTTTGAGGGAACGGACGAATACGGCACTGTCAGAAAGGAGTATATGGCGGATGATCCTGACTGGCTTGCAGGATATGAAAAAATGCGGGAGACCGGGGAGTATATCGGTATTGTGACAGGTGTGGACGGATTGATGCTGGAAAACGCGATGGCACGGCAGATTTTTCTGGAAGGCAGTTTTGATCCGGACGCCTTTGCTGCCGGAAAATACGTGGTCGCAGCAGGGGCGGATTCGCCCCTGATCCACAGTACACCGTCGGCAGGCAGTAAAGTAGATATCTGCGGCAGGGAGTTTGAGATCATGGCTTCTGTTCCTCATGAATCATCCCTGCTCTCCGGCGCAGACAGCAGAGCGGCGCAGTATAACATCACTTACTATATGCCTCTTTCTGCGTTCAATGAACTGTTCCCGGAACACGGCATCCGGAATGCGGCGATCAATATCGACCGTGAAGAGCAGGAAGCCTTTGAGGATTTTCTCGGGCAGATCCTGGAGGGCACAGGGGCTGACGTCTTTTCCTACAAGGACTATCAGTGGACATTCCGCAACGCTGTCTTTCACCTGTGCATCATTCCGCTGTTTGTGGGGAGCGTGATGCTGTTCATCGGCATACTGAATTTTGCCAACGCCCTGGCGGCCGGGACACTGGTGCGGAAAAAGGAATTTGCAGTCTATGAGAGCCTCGGCATGACAAAAAGACAGCTCCGAAAAATGCTGCTATGGGAAGGCGCATGCTGCTATGCAGTATTATTTCTGCTTCTGGTGCCGGGAACAGCGGTATGTACATGGCTCTGGGGAAAATGGTGGATCGCCCATACGAACACATGGTGCATCACCTGGCACTTTTCCCTTATGCCCCTCTGGATATCCCTGCCGATACTTTTCATACTGGCATTGACGGTCCCGCTTTATTTTCTCAGGACAGTCACAGGGGAGAGCGTTACGGAGAGGCTGCGGATCATCAATTAACGCCGCTCCTGAGCTGTGTTACTGTTAAAAAGGAGTTATCATTGTAACTGCAGATTAGAATTTGACGGAGGTATTCTATATGAATTATTTACCCATTTTCCAGGAACTGTTTGAATCCGACAGTGTTATTTTTATGCTGATAGGAGTAATCGCCGCATTATTGATCAGTATAAAAATGAACAACATCAGACGAACCATGATCGGCCTTATTTCATGTTTTGTTTTGTATGCAGTCTGTGAACTGGTTTCCAATGTACATACAAATTTCATGATCGAATTGATCCTGCTCTTTGTTGGAACGATTGCTATCGGTGGAATGACCGGTTTTTTCATAAGCGCGATCGTTACGAAAGTAAGAAAACAAGAATAAGAGCATTTCCTTGAAGAGCCTGTAAATCATCTTTAAATTATCTTCAAATTATCTTCAAACCATCTTCAACTAAAAGGTTACAAAACTGTACCTTTCTTGTACTCCTATTGTAACCTTTCCTTGATATGATCATCTCAAAGTTATTATTCACCGCCTGTCAGGCTAAACGTGAACTATATCATCTTAAGGAGGATCACATCATGGAATCTATCGTAAGAACAAAAAACCTCAAAAAATATTACGGAAACGGCGAAGCATTAGTAAAAGCCCTGGACGGCGTGGATCTGGAGATCGAGCGGGGAAAATTTACCGCCATCACCGGAACAAGCGGCAGCGGCAAATCCACGCTTCTTCATATGCTGGGCGGTCTGGATGTACCTACAGAGGGCAGCGTCTGGATCGGAGAGCAGGAACTGTCACGATTAAACAGCGAGCAGGCGGCAATTTTCCGGCGTAAGCAGATCGGTTTTATCTTTCAGAATTATAATCTGATCCCGGTGCTCACCGTCTGGGAAAATATTGTTTTTCCCATCACCCTGGACGGACAGAAGCCCGACCGGAAATTTATCATGGAGATCGTACAGTTTCTGGGGCTGGATGACAAGCTGGAGCGGCTGCCGAACAATCTATCAGGAGGCCAGCAGCAACGTGTGGCGATCGCCCGGGCTCTTGCATCCAAACCATCCCTGATCCTTGCGGATGAGCCCACCGGCAATCTGGACTCCAAGACCAGCGACGACGTAGTAGGGCTTCTGAAGGTGACCAGCAATGAGTTCCATCAGACCATCGTGATGATTACCCATAACCCGGAGATCGCGGCTTCCGCAGACAGGGTGATCCGCATTGAGGACGGGAGGCTGGTGTGAGAATGAAAAAGACAAAACCAATCTCTTTATTAAATAAAAGACTTTCCGCCCAAAACAAAGGGCGCAGTATCGTATCAGTAACAGCGATCGCGCTCACAACACTGATGTTTACAACACTCTTTGTGCTGAGTCAGAGCATGAGCAAAAATATCGTGGAGATGACGTTCCGGCAGACCGGTTACGATGCACAGGCTTCCTTTAAAAGCATCACGAATGAACAGGTTCAGAAGATCAAGGCGCATCCTGATGTAAAGGAAATGGGGGAGAGCCTTGTTGTCGGAATGGGGCAGGGCGATGCGCTCCACGGGCGTCAGGTGGAGATACGATATGCGGATGAAAGCTATGCGGAGCATTCCTTTGCGCTGCCTGATGTAGGGAGGATGCCCAAGGCGAAAGATGAGATCGCGCTGGATCATATTACCCTTGACAGGCTGGGCATTCCCCATGAACTGGGCGCCCCTGTCACATTGGAATGGATCGCGGATTTTACGGAGGAAGAAAGCAGAGTCTCCGAATTTACGCTGTGCGGTTTCTGGGAGGGCAATGAATCCAGTTATGCAAGCCTTGCCTGGGTGAGCAGGAATTTTGCGGAGACGGTGATGGAGGATATGGGAGCCGGTGATGAAATAAACATGACAGATATGTCACCTTCTGCCATCGCAGGCATCCACATGGCACAGGTTTCCCTGTACAGCGATAAACAGATCTTTCAGGATATGGAACAGATCCTGAAAGATACCGGGCTGACCGGACTGGAATACAGCGTCAATCTGGCTTACGATCCGGATATGAACCGTATGAGCATGCAGGAGAGCCTGCCCATGTATCTGGGTATGCTTCTGGCATTTGCGGCGGGATATCTGATCATCTACAATATTTTTCAGATTTCCGTCACCACGGATATCCAGTTCTACGGCAAACTGAAAACGCTGGGCATGACGGCAAAACAGCTCAAAAAACTGATCTACGGACAGGCGGGGCGCCTCTGCCTTTTCGGCATTCCGGCGGGCATGATCCCGGGGTATCTGCTGGGAGCGGTTTTAGTGCCTGTACTGGTCGGTACGCCTTCCGCCTCGGTATCCGTCAGTCCTGTTATTTTCATCGGCTCCGCCCTGTTTGCGGTATGCACCGTACTGATCTCCTGCATGCGCCCGGCGAAAATGGCAGGAAAGGTATCGCCGATGGAGGCGCTTCGCTATAATGACGTGCAGGGCATGAGGCGTTCCTCGAAAAAGAGAAGCGGCAGCGCAGGGCTTTTCGCACTGGCATGGAGTAACCTCGGGCGGAACAAAAAGCGCACCGTCACGGTGGTATGTTCTCTGACGCTGGGTCTTACGCTGATGAGTGCTTTTTATGCAAAAAACGCCGCTTTTGATATGGAAAAATATCTGGGTGATCTGACCATCGCGGACTATCAGGTGGATGCGGCTACCAGTGAGGAATATATCAAAGGGTACGATCCTTATGATGATACGCTGGGCGAAGAGTTGACTGAAATGGTCAATTCCATGGAAGGACTGGAGGATGCCGGTTATCTGTACAGTCATGATACGGAGATCACACTGGAGGAACAGACGATCGCAAATCTGAGGGGTTTTTATACGGATGACATGCTGGACTACTGGGGTTCCTATGATTCCACGGGCCCACAGGCTCTTCTGACGGCGATGGAACAGAAAAAAGCAGGCAGCATTGTCTACGGCGCAGATGGTGTTGTGCTGGATGCTTATACCCGTCAGGAACATCTGCAGAAAGGCAGTATTGATATCACTGAATTTATGGCGGGCGGATATGCCCTTGCCATCGCCCCCTATGTGGAGGAGGAAAAAAGAGGAATACTGCCCACGGTGTCTGTGGGAGATGATGTGATCATAGAGGGAAGATCTTATACGATCATGGCAGTCGTGGATGATATCAACCCGATCACAGAGGGCGCCCGTGAGGGCGGCGTGAATGACAGGTTTTACCTTGATTTCATCCTGCCGGCGGAGTCCTTCCGGGAAAACTGGCCCGATAACACGCCGAGAAAGCTGTTTTTTAACGTGGAAGATGCACAGATCGATGCCGCGCAGGAGATGCTGGATACCTATTGTGATGTGACAGGCGTCAGGCTGTCCGTGACCTCCCGGTCGTCCATGTCCGCCCAGTATGAGAAGGAAACACGCGCTTCCGCAGTGATGGGGAATGTGGTCAGCATTGTGATCGCGCTGGTGGGCGTGCTGAACTTTGTGAACTCTATGGTGACATCCATCGTTTCCAGACGGAAAGAGTTCGCCATGATGCAGAGCGTCGGGATGACAAAGAGACAATTGTGCAGGCTTTTGGTGTATGAGGGACTGGATTATGCGTGCTGCACGCTGCTGATCAGTTATGCGCTGAGCGCTCCTGTGGTCGGGATCGGTGTCAGGGCGATGGTGGAGGGCGGCTTTACCACCTTCCGGTTTACCCTGCTGCCGCTTGCGGCATGTACGCCGGTTTTGCTTGTATTTGCATTCCTGATCCCGTATTTCTGTTTCAGGAATATTGAGAAGGCTTCTCTGGTGGAGCGGCTCAGGGCGGCGGAGTAATGTGCCGCAATATGATGATGGGATGACAGGCGGGTAACCCCTTTCCTGTTAAGATGTTCGTTGAAGGGATCAAACATCATTTTAAGCAGGACAAACGGTATTCTCTGGGGGTTACCCCCTTATATTCCCGGAATTTTCGTATAAAATAACTGAAATTATCAAATCCCACAGAAAGTGAAATATCGGAAACCGGTAATTTGGACTCAGATAATATTTCACAGGCTTTTTCAATTCTGTATTCGTTTATAAAAGTAATCGGTGTCTTTCCAATTTCCTGTTTAAAATAATGGCAGAAATAGTTGGGGCTCATAAAGCATATTTCAGCAAGAGCCTGCAGGGATATTGGTTCCGCATAATTTTCATGTATATATTCTATCACTTGTTTCAGTTTGATCAGGGAATCCTTTCCTTTTGAGGACAGTGTGTTTTTTGAGAAACTGTCCGATTGAAAAAGCAGTTCTATCGTATGCAGTATATGGATCTTGATACTCAGGAGCGCACAGGCAGGAAGGGTATGATACAGTTTGATAATCTCCTTCATGTGAAATATGATCTGTCCGTGAATCTCCGGCGAAAAGACGGAGCCGGAAGTCGGAAACATCAGATTTCCGTTTGTTACGGGGCGGATGAAATTATGCTGACATGCATCGTACAATGCAAAATCCAGGAAAGAAGAATTAAAAACAACTGCATGGTGCAGGGATTCCCCGGTGGACTTGATCTCATGAAGTTCTCCTGAATTGATAAAACAAAATTCTCCCGGATTCAACGTAAAGGACTTACCGTGAATCGTTAAATGGAGAATACCATATTCTGCATATACCCATTCCAGTTCTTCATGCCAATGTTGTGAAACAAAATAAAATCCGTCTTTATCATGATGGGAATATACCTGCAGGGGAAAGATGGAGGTTCCGTGTATTTGGTTTTCATGGTAGGCACGTATCATATCTGCAACTCCAAAATCGTAAGATTGTGTTATTTATTGATAAGATTATGCAAGCAATCGGCGTTTCTGTACAGTATACTAAACTCATCAGAAAAAAACAAGCGAGGCAATGAAAAATGGCGAAAGAAAAATGGTGGAAGAGCAGTGTTGTATATCAGATATATCCCCGCAGCTTCTGCGACAGTAATGGAGACGGGATCGGGGATATCAACGGTATCCGTTCAAAACTGTGGTATCTGGAGGCACTGGGGATCGATGTGATCTGGTTAAGCCCCGTTTATCCCTCTCCCAATGCTGATAACGGCTATGATATATCCGATTACTATGGTATATCAGCAGAATACGGCACAATGGATGACATGAAAGCTCTTATTCATGAATGTGAAAATCGTGGCATTAAGATCATGATGGATCTGGTTGTGAACCATACTTCCGATGAGCATTTCTGGTTCATGGAAGCAAAAAGATCAAAGGACAATCCATACCGGGATTATTATATCTGGAAAAAGGGTGTGAAAGATAACCCGCCGAATAAAATGGAATCCTGCTTTGGAGGAAATGCGTGGGAATACTCAGAGGAGACCGGAGAGTATTATCTGCATTTTTACCATAAGAAACAGCCTGATCTGAACTGGGAAAATGAAAATGTGCGCAGGGAGATCTGGAACATGATGAACTATTGGATCGATCTGGGAATCGGTGGTTTCCGGATGGATGTGATCGATGTGATCGGAAAGGTTCCAGATAAAGAGATCAAAGAAAACGGCCCGAAACTTCATGCGTATCTTCAGGAGATGAACAGGGAGACGTTTGGCGGCAAAAATCTGATGACTGTCGGAGAATGCTGGGGAGCAGATACGGAAAGCGGGAAATTATATTCAGATCCGGACCGGAATGAACTGGACATGATCTTTCAGTTTGAACAGATGTCAGTTGATCAGATACAGGGCGGACAAAAATGGGATCTGAAACCTTTTGCACTGACGGCACTGAAAGAGGCATTTGCAAAATGGCAGAAGGCGCTTGAAAAAAAGGGATGGAACAGCCTTTTCTGGAACAGCCATGACCTTCCCAGAATCGTTTCAAGATGGGGAAATGATAAAGAGTACAGGGTAGAATCGGCAAAAATGCTGGCAACCGTACTGCATGGAATGAAGGGAACCCCTTATATTTATCAGGGGGAAGAGATCGGAATGACAAATTATCCTTTTGCAGGTATTGAAGATTTTTTTGATGTGGAATCTGTCAATATGTATCGTGAGCGGAAACAGTCAGGATATAAGGAGGAGGATATCATGAAATCCCTCTGTGCAAAGTCAAGAGATAATGCCAGAACCCCCATGCAGTGGAACAGCAGCCGCGAAGCCGGATTCACGGAAGGGATTCCCTGGTGCAGGGTTAATCCGAATTACAGGGAGATCAATGCTGAAAAAGCATTGGAGGATAAAAATTCCATTTTCTATTATTATCGGGAACTGATCAGGCTTCGAAAGGAAGAACCGGTACTGGTACATGGAACTTTCGAAATGCTTTGTCCGGATGACGAAAATATTTTCGCATACAGGAGGGAATGGAATGGCAAAAAATGGCTGATCGTATGCAATTTCTTCGAGGAGCCGGCAGTTTTTCATTATCCTGCACGGGGCAGAGTGATATTGTCAAATTACAGGCAGGAATCGGTGATCCGGCTGGAACAGATAACATTACGCCCATATGAAGCAGTCATTTGCGAATTAATATGATCAAAGGAGGAAAAGAAATCATGACAAAGGAAGAACGCTATCAGGCGTCCGCCGAACAACTGTTAAAGCTGGTCGGCGGAAAAGAAAACATTATCAGCGCGGCACATTGCGCGACCAGACTCAGGCTTGTCTTAAAAGACGAATCAAAAGCGGATGTGGACGGGATTCTGAAAGTGGATCTTGTCAAAGGGCAGTTTGCCAACGGAGGGCAGTTTCAGATCATCATCGGGAGCGGTACGGTAAATGAAGTATATAAGCGCTTTATTGAAACAGGCGGCATCGCGGAATCCTCTAAGAGTGATGTAAAACAGGCTGCCGCACAGAAGATGAATCCTCTGCAGAGGCTGGTAAAGACGCTTTCGGATGTATTTGTGCCGCTTATTCCGGCACTGGTTGCAAGTGGTTTAATGATGGGATTAAATAATGTATTGACGGCAAACGGCCTGTTTATACCGGGGCAGTCGCTGGTAGAGGCATATCCGGCACTGGCGGATATTGCCGCTATGATCAACACGTTCGCCAGCGCGGCATATGCATTCCTGCCTATACTCATCGGCTTTTCCGCCACAAAAATGTTTGGAGGAAATCCGTATCTGGGCGCAGTCATCGGTATGATCATGGTTTCGGGCGATCTGTTGAATGCCTATTCCTATGGTACCGCAGTGACGGAGGGGACGATTCCCGTGTGGAATATTTTAGGACTTACGGTTGAAAAGGTAGGATATCAGGGAACGGTACTTCCGGTACTGGCAGCTTCCTATATTCTTTCCTTTGTGGAGAAAAAACTGCATAAACATATTCCGGAGGTTCTGGACAATCTGCTTACACCGCTGCTTACGGTTATGATAACCGGATTTCTCACATTTACGCTGGTCGGAGGCGTCATGAGAACGGCAGGTGATATGCTGACAAACGGATTTGTGTGGATGCATGACACTTTAGGCGTTGTCGGCGGAATGGCTTTGGGATTTTTATATTCGCCTCTTACAATGACAGGTATGCATCACAGCCTTCTCCCGGTAGATATTCAGATGGTTGCAGCGGGCGGTTCTTTCCTGCTTGCGATCGCATCCTGTAATAATGTGGCACAGGGAGGAGCAACGATCTGCGCCATGCTCCGGACGAAAGATAAAAAATTAAAAAGCGTCGCGGCTACTTCCGGGGTATCTGCTATGCTGGGCATTACGGAACCGGCTATGTTTGGTGTGAATCTGAAGTTAAAGTATCCGTTCTATGGCGCAATGATCGGTTCTGCCCTTGGCGGCGGATATGTGACACTGATGAATGTTCTGAATACAGCTCCCGGAACAGCAGGAGTAGTCGGATTTGTCTGTGTTCCCGCATCCAGCATGCTGCACTTTTTGATCGGCACGGCAATTTCCATTGTGGCAGGATTTGTTTTTACATATCTGATGTCCAATATGAAAAGGTTTAACAAAGAACTGGAAAAAAATGTGATCGGCAGTCCTCTTACAGGAACAGCGATCGCGATGAAAGAAGTGCCGGATGATACTTTTGCGGCAGAAGTATTGGGAAAGGGAATGGCAGTCGTTCCAACAGAAGGAAAGGTTGTGGCGCCCTGCGAAGGTGAGATATCCACCTTGTTTGAAACGAAACATGCTGTCGGCATTACTACAAAAGACGGAGTAGAGCTTTTGATCCATGTGGGAGTAAACACCGTAGAGCTGGGCGGAAAATACTATGAAACCCATGTGGCGCAGGGGGATAAGGTGAAGCCCGGACAGCTTCTTTTAACTTTTGACATAGAGAAGATCCAGGCTGCCGGATATAATATTTCCACGCCGGTGATTATTGCAAATACAGATGATTATCAGAACGTTATCGGTTTAAAGACAGGAAATATCAAATGTATGGAACCTCTTGTGAAGGTGGAGGAAGCATGATGGGTGAAAGAAAAATTGTTTTTTTGGATATCGACGGGACATTTACTGTCCCGTTGGAAAAACCGACGTCTCTTGCGATAAGGGCGGTCCGGGAGGCAAGAAAAAACGGCCATAAGATTTTTATAAGTACAGGACGCAATATGCCCATTGTCAGCGAAGATGTTCTGAATGCGGGGTTCGACGGTGTGGTTGCAAGTGCGGGAAGATATATAGAGATCGATGGAAAAGTGATCCGGGACAGCGTGCTCCCGGAAGAAACCATTCAGGATTGTCTGAATATTTTTCATAAATCCGGTATTTACTGCAGGATAGAGAGCCCGGAAGGTATTTATATCGACAGCAGCCTGCAGGAGATCCTCACCAGTGCAGCCGCAGACCTTTCTAATTCAGAACTGATCCGGATGAAGAAAGAGCTGGCTTCCGATGCGGGCGTAAAACCTTATACGGAATATCCCGGGAATGGTGCATATAAGCTTGGTTTTATTTGCACGGATCTGGCGGACATCGAGAAAACAAAACCGTATCTGGAAAAAGAGTTTCATTATGTAGTGCATCCATACGCAGAAGATGCCGACTGTTACAACGGTGAGATCATCCGGAAAGACATGGACAAAGGTGAGGCCATGGAACGTGTCTGTGAGTATTACGGGGCGGATATGAAAGATACGATAGCCTTTGGCGACAGCATGAACGATCTGCAGATGCTGCAGTCCGCAGGGCTTGCCGTGGCAATGGGAAATTCCTGCCGGGAGTTGAAAGACAGTGCGGACATTGTCTGCGAAAGTGTCGAGGAAGATGGTGTTTACTATGAATTTCAAAGGATGCATTTGATTTAAAACCTCAGGCCTTACTTTTATGCTATAATGAGACATGCAACTAAAATTTTCTGATCCGCAACGAAAAGTTGACAACAAAGAAACAGTTGTTGGTGGCGTGCAACCGCCGGATCATAGTATCCTGTTCTCGGAGGTGATAAACATGGACATAGCAGAAAGGCTTCAGGAATTGCGCAAAGCCGCAGGCTATTCGCAGGAACAGCTTGCGGAGATACTGGGGCTTTCAAGACAGGCAGTCTCAAAGTGGGAAAGCGCTCAGGGAAAGCCCGAGATCGACAACATCGTGAAGCTGGCAGAAATTTATCAGGTAAGTACGGACTATATTCTGCTGGGCACCAAAAAGGAAGAGACAGTTTCCTCAGCGGAAAAAGGGAAGAAGAGGGAATTAAGCCCCGAGTACAGGAAAGCGATCGCTATCATTGCCATAATCGGGGCGACAGCGCTTTTTACCGTACTGCTCATTACCGCTTTAGGGCTGCTTTCCAGATTTGGCATTTAGGAGGAAAACGAATGATGAGACAAACAAAGAGAACAGGAAAACAGCTTCTTGTTATTCTTTTGACTGGTATGATCGCCATGACAACGGGGGGCTGTGCTTATGTCGATAACAAAAGCTGGGATGACATGACTGCAGAGGAACAGGAGGAAGTGCGGCAGGCTTTTGCGGAGGAGCGAAAGGATCTGGAGGAAGATTTTTCCGATGACAACACGGAAGACAGGTTTGCGCTGTATATCCTCGATCGGGTGGAACAGGCGTTTGCGGAAGACAGCTAAAATGCCCTGTGGTAATCTTTAAGGATTGTTTTTTCTGAAGAAAACATATCAGAACAGATGAAGTAAAAGAATGACAGAGTATTGACAGAGAAGACAGATATGGGTCAGCCGCTCATATCTGTTTTTCATTCCCATTTTTTATGGTTTTATTCCATTTTGCATAAAAATATACAGATTATGCCGATAAAATAAGTAGCAAAATAATTTCAACATTTTGAGGTATGACATTTGATCGAGATAGCAATCGTGGATGATGAACAGATCATCCGGGAAGAGATAGAAAACCTGATCAGGGAACAGGAGCCTTGCTGCCAAATTGAGACTTATGCATCCGGGGACGAGCTACTCCTTGCGGGAAAACAGTATGATATTGTATTTCTGGATATACAGATGGAAGGAAGAGACGGCATCGATACCGCACGGATGCTCCGGCAGAAGGCGGAAAACACAGTGCTGGTCTTTGTGAGCGGAACAAAGGATCATGTTTTTCAGGCATTTGATGTATCTGCCTTTCATTATCTTTTAAAGCCGCTGGAAAAGAAAAAATTCGGGGAAGTGCTGCATCGTGCCGTTTCAGAAGCGGAAAAACAGAAGAAAGAGGAGACAGGTTTTTTGCTTGTCAAGACCAGAAACCGCACCGCTCCTGTACAGAAAAACCATATCTTATATGTGGAAAGCAGAGGAAAAAAGGCAGAACTACATACCATAAAAGAGACTTTTGAGATGTATGCGTCCTTAAACGGCCTGGAGATGGAACTTGGCGGGAATTTTTACCGCTGTCACAGGGGATATCTTGTGAATCTGGCGTATGTGGCGGAATATGATCATGAAAGCATTCTTCTGACAAACGGAGAAAAGGTATATCTGACAAAAGAAAAATATCCAGAGTTTGTAAAAGCATATATGCGTTATCTGAAGAGCGGAGGCGTTTCTTATGGCTGAGCGCACGGCGGTTGTCTGTGAGATCATAACATTTTTCATACAGGGATACTGCCTGCAGTACTTCTTTGGCAGTTTTCTGGAGAGCAGGATATCTGACAAAAGGAAAAATATCCTTGCAGTCTCCGCCGGTTATTGTACCTTTAAAACAGCGCTGGCTCATCTGGTGTCTTCCGACTTGCAGAATGCCGGAAGTTTTTATCGGCTGATCCTGTACTGTCTGCTGTTTCCGGCTTTTATCTTCTGTTTTTACAGGGCGGCAAAGACCATCACGGTTTTCTTATTCACCACCTTTCTGGCACTTGGCGAGATCAGTTTCTTCATCGGTTATATGGTGATGAGTCTGAGTACGCTGGTGCTGGAGGTGGAAACGGACCTTTTCACCCGCGGTTATATCGATGCGGCCTATTTTGAGCAGATCCTCCGGTTTACGGCGGCGCTCCTGCAGATTTTCTGTTGCGCGCTATGGGTGCTGATATTGTTTTTTTCCCTGAAAAAAGTGGTCTGTGACTTTCGGGAAAAGGAGTATGAGATGCGCAGGACAGAGCTCCTTTTTATCCTTACGCCGGGACTGATGGGATTTCTGCTCTGTGTCCTTCTGCGTATCATCATGGTTACGGTGGAAAACGGCATGCCCGCCCTCCTGTATGACAGATATCCCGCCCTGCGCGTCCTGATCCCTGCCATTTTGCTGCTCGCGCTGTTGTCCATTCTCTACAGTGTGAAACTGTTTCAGGATATGATCCTGCGGGGCAGAGAGCAGAATAACCGCATTATTTTAGAACAGCAGATCAGCAGTATGCAGGAACATGTGGGAGAGATCGAGCGGCTCTACGCAGGTGTGCGGAGCTTGAAACATGATATGAAAAATACGCTGGCGGTGCTGATGCGACTCGCGTCGGCGGGAGATGGCGCAGGGAATCCGGAACTTGCCGATTATCTGGCGGAACTGAATCAGAGCTTTGACAAACTGGAATTTCGGTTCCGGACGGGGAATGCGGTGGCGGATGCGCTCCTGAATATGAAATATCATGAGATAAAGCGCTGTTTTGCAAAGGGCGGCAGTTCTGAGAAGAAAAATCCTGAATGGTTTGATTTCGATGCGGATGATCTGCTGTTTCCAGAGGAACTTGCCATCCAAAGTTATGACATAGGCGTCATATTGGGGAACGCACTGGACAACGCGATAGAAGCCTGCAGACGGCTTGTACAGGAACATCCGCAGGCAGAGCCCTTCATTCGGTTATCCTCGTTCCAGCGGGGCAGATTTTTCTTTCTGGAAATCGAGAACAGCTTTGACGGAATGCTGAAAAAGAGCAGTCAGTCAGAGTTTCCTGCAACACTGAAAGAGGATAAACAGATGCACGGCGTTGGCTTTGCCAACATCAAAAAGACGGCGGAAAAGTATGACGGCGGGGTGGATTATTCTGTGGAAGATCGTTTGGGCAGTCTGGGAGATGGGGCTGCTTTCCCGGTATTTACTTTGTCAGTCATGCTGAAAAACAGCGGGCGGACTGCCGACAGTAATACCGTGGGAGCCGGGAGAAAAATGCGGAGTGAAGAAGAGGTACAGGTAAATTTTGAAGCGGCAAGAAAGGAGGAATGCAGATGGAGTTAGGAGTGATGGGCAGATCAGGGGACTACTACCTGACGGGGCAGCACCGAAAAAAAGCGGTCTCAGGCTCGGGTGAGGGCGTAAACTTTGCGGCTCTTGCGACGGCAAAGGAGAAGCAAAGCGTCAACGGTTTTTCCGATGTATTTCCGGATTATCAGGTGATCACAAAGGTCGGAGGCGGAAATGTGCCCCAGCATTTGTGGGAGAGAAATGATTTCCCGTTTGACAAATATTTTGACAACAGCACAACGGTTGACGAACTGAATCATTGGAGGCCGTCAGGGCAAAACCCGAAGATGTCGGATCCTGTTTCACAAAGGAGGATGCAAGCGGTCGGTCCCATGAAAATAAGTATCGTGATCCCGGAAAAACTGCAGGAGAAGATGGATGCCGATCCTGAATACGCCCAAAAAATATATGACAAGGTCGCAAAATGGAAGTCGGATTATGACATACGGAACAGAGCGGCTGTGCTGGCTCTGGGACCGAGAGCGCAGGAAATCGTAGCGAAACCGTGGGAAATAAGTTACTGTCTTATCCTTGACGAAGAAGGGGAAGTCAAACAGAGTTGTGTCTTCGGTGCCACAGGAGGAAAGATCATCGGCCCGACAGCGGAAGAACAGCGTCAGTTTGAAGCAGAACAGGCGGCAAAACGGAAACGGCGTGAGGCATATGCCCGTCTGAATGAGGAGAGTGCCTTAAAACGAAGACTGATGGAACAGGAGGTGAACGAGGAATATGATCAGCGCAGCATGACCGAAAAGGCGGTTTCCGTTTCAGCATATAAAAAAACATTTTAGAAGTATGAAGCATTACAGGTAAAGGAGGAAATTGATATGAGCATGGACCTATCATTTTTAGCGGACAGCAATACCCAACAGATCCTGCACCAGCTCAGAAAAGCCCAGTACCAGAAGGCACAGAAAAAAGCGGATTTCGGCAGCGTTCTTTCATCCAAAGATACTTCCGGCACCGTATCATCGCCAGAAGCGAAACAGTACACGGAATATCTGAGAGAAAGATTCGGCGATGTATCTGTAAAAAGCGTCGGTAAAGACCAGAAGAGCATGGATAATCTGGGCATGGGAACAGCAGGTACGGGAAATGTGGTGATCGCGCCGAATATTCTGGAGCAGATGGCGAAGGATCCGGAGAAGGCGTCTTACTATGAGGAAAAGATACAGGAATATTTCGATGGTCTTCCCCGGTTACAGGCAGAGATTTCCGCTATGGGACATGAGATACATTCCAGCGGGATCGTGATCCACCCGGACGGAACAGTAACACACTATGTTACCGGAGATCTGAAACCGGAAGAGAGAGCCAGGATCGAGGCGCGGATCAAAGCGGAAGATGAGGCAAAGGCAAAACGCCGTCAGATGTATTTTATCCAAAGCGAGGAAGCTGCCGCACGGCGGGCGCAGGAACTTGAAGATTATTATAGACAGAAGCTGATGAGAAACAGTTTTCGCTCGGACCTTTTCGGAGAGCAAACGGTTCTGACTGACAGAGGAACCGACTGGTTATCAGCGTTTGCTTATATGGGAGGTGATCTATTATGAGTATCGGAAGTGTCGGATATACAGGTTATGCGGGATATACCGCAAAATATATAGCAAGTCAGGCAGGTTCAGCTTCCTCAAAAGACAGTTTTTCTGAAACTGTGACAAAGTCTGAAGCTGCCACAAAAAACGGATCTGCTGCAAAAACCGGCAGGGTTACGGAAAGCGCAGTGGACGCATATAAAAAGAAACATCCGGAGGACGCCAGCCATGTGAACGCGCAGGTGAAAGCCGGAAAAAAAGTGCTGGAGAAAAACGGCGTGACGGATGTATCCAGAGAAGATATGACGATGGAGGAGTATAAGCGGTTTTTTACCGCCCTGATGGACAGTATTCCTTTTGATGCTTCTCACCGGGGGGATGTAGAGTTCTGGTCCATCTCGGAGAAGGGGTGGGAACAGATGAAGAATGACCCGGAGTATGAAGCCTGGGTGCTCGGCTATACATCAGAAAACAGATCGGTCTATTTTCCCTTTGCCTCCTGGCCCGGGTATTCTCCAAGCGTCTGTACGGAAAAGTTCGGAGATTCCATCGAGCAGCATATCGGGCAGTCTGTGCCGATGAGCAGCGGGAGCAGTAAGAAAACCGGCTCTTCGGATGAGGAATCCTGGTGGGTAAAACGTCAGAAAAGGCTGAAAGAGCTTCTGGAAGAGCAGGAAAAAAGGGCGAGGGAGCAGAAGGCCCTCAACCGGAGTGCCATGGAGGAAGCAATGCTGCAGGAACAGATGGCAGGCAGTGCAAGATTGAAATATTTTCTGACAAACGGCATGATGGGCGATAAGGAAACCGCTTTTGCAGCATCGGGACATATGACGATTGCAGCCAGCACTTATGAGAGTGTGATGGATTTGTTCAGCAGTCATGTGAATGGCGGGAAACTGTAAATATAAAAATTATATATATCTAAAAAGATGAACAGAAAATGGTGAGTGTGCGCCGTCTTTTGTATCCGGCGCACACTTATCGCAGGAGGACATAATATATGAGCATATATGGAGTCGGGATATCTGCATATTCCGCCACAGGATATGGATATACAAGAACAGGACAGACAACTGCCAGCAGAAATCATACAAACTGTACGGAAACCGTCCAGAAATCGGAAATGGCAGGCGGATCATTTGTGCTGCATTATTTTGATAACGAAGACGGGGAAAAAACGGTTGGCGCAGCCTGTGGTACCGATTATTCTATCTCGGCGTATATTCCGAAGGATTTTGATCCTGAAAATCCCGTATATAAAGTAAAGGTGTGGGATAAGGACGGCGAGGTGATGGAACGGATGGTGGATGTCTCCAAAGTGGATCCAGAGAACAGTGATTATATTGATATGTTTGCCTATGCCAGCTATCTGGAGAGCAGCGGGAAATGTCCCGGCGCCCAGTCAGCTTTTATGGGGTCCAGCGGAAATCCTTATGATATGGGTGACAGACGATATGATGATCTGTTTGAGAAAACGAACTGGATGGGAAAACTGAAAGAGTTTATGCAGATGCAGTACGATGCGGGAAATCTGATGGGATATATGGAATATAAAAAATTCTATGATTTTCTGGGGACTGACAACGCGATGGAAAGCAGCGGCGTATCCGGACAGAACAGGATATCCGGGGAAGAGAAAGCATCTGTACAGTATCAGAGGACGGTTGAAAGATCGGAAACATCCAATGAAAGAACGGATGGGCAGAATATGACAGTCTTCTACAACGGGATTCCTCTGGAAGAGCGGAAAAATACGGATAAAAAATATACGGATCCGGAAACTGGTATCTCTTTCTATGTCGCAGACGGAAAGCATCCGTATATGGCGGGGGAAGATGTGGAAAAACTGAAAAAACTGTGTGCCGAGACCGGAGAGCCTTTCCTGAAGAAAATGGCAGAGATCACCGGAGTGATCCGGCATCTGGACAACAATACAACCGTCTATATTGCTGACAACGGTGCGGTGATAAAGTCGAAAGACGGCAGAGAATTGAGTATAGATACCTCCTCGCTCTCCTACGATGTGCTGTCTTATATGTTTCAGAATCTCGGCGGAACAAAAGAGTATTTTAATGAAGCATACTGGAATGCCAGGATGCGGGATGCGGTCGGAAACTATCTGACAGCAGACCACAGCTAGACCATATCAGACAGTTAGGATTTATCATCTTATCTGTCTGACCAGATACGAAAGGAACAGATCTATATGGAAATATCAAACCATGGAGCAGGTCAGGGTTCCTGGTATGTGAACCCCAATACCAGAACCCTGACATCCAACAGAAAAAATGCGGAGATAAAAGACAGGGATGCTTTCGGCTGTATGCAGCACCTGCTGAATCCTGTGGAAGATATGGTAAAAGCGCTTACAACCCCCATTAACCTGGCGGACAGGAACACAGTAAACAGAGCTTCCAATACCATATCGATCGCGGCGGGAACACAGATCGCAGTAAATGACGGTTATATCCTGACCGTGACAGAAAGAGGCGTGGAATGTCATCACGGAAAAAATTATGATCCCTATGATGTGGAAGCCTACAAAAGAGCACAGGGGTTTGCCGACTCCCTCGCTGTCCTTTTGCGGAATGCGGGAGGCACACAGCAGGCTGCAGCTTTCAGCCGGGAAGAATATCAGAAATGGACAGGAAATGTTTCCGGCGTATTGTCTTATATGGGACTTGACAACAGTCGGGATTTCACCTTGAACGGCATGAAATACCATAAAAATGCAGCCGGCTGTTGGGAGTCAGCATCAAACAGAAGTGCAAAAGCGGTTTATGAACAACAGCAGGCAAACAACAGAACCTTCACCTATGCAGATGAACGGACAAGAAAACAGATCAATTACATCAGCAACTACTATCTGGAACATACATCGGAGAGGATGCGGGCGGCATGGCAGAAAGCAATGGAAGAGACAGGGATCAACCCGTTCCCGGAAGGTTTTTCCAGCACACTGTCCCAGCTTGCCATGGAACAGGATTTCGCGACAGGCGGAAATGATGATATCTTCGGGGCGGATGCAGGGAGCAATATCGCCGCAGTACGAAACATTCTTGACAGAATAAATGATCCCCTCGGCGAAATTCCCGAAAAGGACCGGAGTTTCCGAGCAGATGAGAAAGTTTTTTATGAAAGGGTGCTGGAGCACTTGACGGAAGCGGAAGGAAGTACCACAGCAACGACCGGCGAAAAGCGCCCGTATACCGCATACGAATCCGCAAACTATCGAATCGAACCGGATAATGAAAATGAGTGCTTTACCATCTATAACGGGCAGGGAGAACGCCTCGGCGTCTTTTTCTATTCCGATATCAAATGCAGGCGGGATGATGCTTCCGGTAAGGAATTTCTGATATCCGAAAACGGAACTATGTGGTATGATGTTCTGGTTCTCGATCCTGAACTGAAAGACGATCTGAAGCATGCGGTGGGTGTCGATACGCTGAAAACAGAGCCGCTGCAGGGCTACACCCTGAAAACCCATGCCGGTACGGGCATACAGTATATTATGAAGGACGGCGATGAAGGGCGGGGCGGAAGAGTGCTTTTACAGAGTGACGCAGACCGCGCAAAATATGAAGAACTGGCGGAAACCTACTTCAATAAATATCCGAATCTGATCGAAAGCAAGGAGAAGGCATACATATGGGCTTCCTTCGAGATCGTAGGAATGGCGATGCGCACCAAAAACGGGATCATCTCCCTGCACTATGACGGCGCTTCCTACAATGATGACACTGATGTCAGAAACAACTGGAGCATCCGTTTTGGGAACGACACCTATCAGCAAGTCTTCGAGTGGCTCCGAAACGGGGGAGAAAAATATACCCTAATGCATAAATTCTCCTTCTGGCAGAAAGCCTTTGATGATCTGGGTATTGATTATGAAAAGGTTCTGACAAAAACGGAAGAGAAACCAGAATAGGAACAGGATATTCAAATATATGAGATCAGATAAAACAATTTGAAACATAAGGAGATTTTATAATGAGCATAAACGGAATCGGTACGGCAAATATTTCATCCGGATATGAAATGAAAAGAAATACCGGAAACAATGCCGCGAAATCAAATGAATTTATGCAGACAGTGCAGGAAAAAACGGAAAATAATACAACTCCCAAAACGGCAGAGTACTATGCCGAACAGGCCTTCGCCTCCGTCGGCTCCAAAGCACCAGAAGAAGTAAAAAAGGCATGGATGGAAGCCGCAAGGCAAACCGGCGCAAACGGGCTCGGCATCGGTGGGGGCGGCATGATGACACATATTTCCCAGATGATGATACAGCGTGTGAAAAAAAGCTGGTTGAACGGCGGCGCAGATGACAATGACATTCTCGGCAGCAGTGTATCTTCCGCGATCGCTGCCGCAAAGCAGGCTCTCTATGATCTGGAAAATCCGCTCACTGCCGATCATCCGAGAAGCATGGAAGTACAGAGGAGCCGCATGCAGGAAAAAGCCTTTTATCAGGCGTTCATAGAAAAACTCGAGAGCGGAAAGGAGCGTGCATAAATGGCAGTATCAGGCATAACGATCAGCGGTATGACACCGTCTGTTCAGACATCTCAAAATATAAAAACAGATCAGGCTTCGGAAAAAGATTATAAAAACACTGTTATGAAATGCGTCCGCGCCGGAGATCAGGATGTCCTTCTTTGCTCCGATGCACTGATGTCCTACGCAAGCCCGCAGACCGGGGAATCTGTCAATATCTACCGGGCGGAAAACTATTCCAAAGAGAATCCGGTTTATCTGATCAGGGGGCTTGACGCCTCCGGGAATCCTTTTGAACAGGAAGTAGACGCGGGTAAGATCGATCCAAATCACTGCAGTTACAATGAGCTCATGGTTTTGAATGTGGAAACCGGGCATACTTCCCCCAGCGACTACCTGCATGCAGTGGCGGCAAGAGATAAGGCGGGAGCCGGCAGTTATTTCGATAAAATGGATTATCTTTCCTGTGCGAAAGCGGTCATGAATGATATGAAGACTGTAGGAAGCTGGGATACCTATCTGGCATGCAGTAAATGGATAGACAGTCTGTTGAAATATTGTTCTGAAAATATCTGATATTTTTTCACTTATTTTCCCTGCCGGCTCTGTTCCAGATTGGCAGGGAAAATATCCGCCACTTCATTGATCGCGATATAAGCCTTCGGATCGATCTTATGTACCAGATTTTTCATCTTTCCGACCTGAAAACGGTTCACCACAAAATAGATCAGTGTTTTTTCCGAATTGGAATAATAACCCTTTGCATCGATGATGGTCATACCGTTTTCAAAGGTCTCGGAAAGCGCTTTGCAGACATCCGCCTGACGGGTCGTGATGATAAACGCCGCTTTGGAACGGTCGAAGCCTTCCACAAAGAAATCCACGGTCTTCGACGCGGCGGCATAGGTCACAATGGAGTAGAGCGGCAGCACCCAGCTGTCCAGGACGATCCCGCATATGATATAGAGAAACACGTTGTAGATCATCACGAAACTGCCAAGGCTCAGCCCAAGACGTTTTGCAAACATCACCCCGAGGACATCTATGCCGTCGATAGCGCCGCCGGATCTTACCGTGAGCCCGCTGCCGCACCCGGAGATGATCCCACCGAAGATAGCGCACAAAAACAGATCCGTCTCCGCAAGAGGAGAAGCGATCGTCACATCTACGGGCAGGATATCCGTAATGATCCACGCCGTCACAGAATACACTAAAACCGCATAGATCGAATAGATCGTAAATGCCGGCCCCTCCTTCTTCAACCCGAACAGAAAGATCGGAATATTGAGCAGGATCAGGATCAGCGACAGACTGCACCATGCAGGTGTCTGCTGGGAAACAAGCATAGCCGTACCCGATATCCCGCTGTCAAAAAGCTTCACCGGCGCAAGAAACATGATAACGCCGAAAGCGTTGACGATACCTGCTATCGTCAGGAACAGAAAATGTATGCCGTTCAGCATATGAAGTATGTCCAGAAAGCGTTCTTTTTGTTTCATGACGATCGATCTCAATGATATTTTTTTCATACAATGGTCTCCCGCAAAACTGATATTGTAATATCCTAACATATTTCCTCTCAAAAAGCCACAGAATTGTATATTTTTAAGTACAATTAATGCATCTCTGATCATCGGACAGAACGATCGCCTCCGGCTGCATATCTCCGCCTGTGTATTTCTGCGAAAAATTACAGACATGTCCGGGACAACCTCCGCATAAAATATATCGTAGTACATATTGCAATACGGAGGTTATTTATCATGTATAAAAATTGTGCGTTGATCCTCTGCCTGTCCATGCTGATCACGGGCATGTGCGCAGTCAATGTCAACGAAATGGAGATGAACCGGACACTGAACAGTGAAGTTTTTGAGATGACACTGGAGGAAATGCAGGCGGAACTGAAAACGGAAGATATACAGGAAGTCAGCCGTTTCCGGGAAATACTGCAAAATATCTCCTCCCCGGAGAGATGTGTGAATTACAATGTCCTCGTCAATGAAAATGCCGTGTATCTGGATGACGAGAGCGTGGAGATCCTCTGCCGGATCGTTGAAGCGGAGGCGGGCAATGAGGATGAAAAGGGGCGCATGTTGGTCGCCAATGTGGTGCTGAACCGGGTGAAGAGCAGCCGCTTTCCCGATACGGTCAAAGGCGTGGTCTTTCAGAAATCCGGAGGACTCTGCCAGTTTTCCCCGGTGGCAAACGGCAGATACTACCGCGTGAAGGTTTCCGACCAGACGCGGGAAGCTGTGGAGAAGGTATTAAGGGGTGCCGATGAATCTCAGGGCGCACTTTATTTTGTCAACAGATATGCCGCAAATGCGGAGTACATGAGCTGGTTTGACAGGAAATGCACCCCTCTGTTTTCCTACGGAAGACATGAATTTTTTTCATAAATCGGTTTACGGAAAGACATAAGATATGCTATACTTTAAAAATGTGAAAAGATCATACTACTATGTCAGGGAAGAGGTATATACAGGAGGAATACAGATGGTAAAATATTTCAGTACAAGAGGCGGCGGTGACCCTGTATCCGCTTCAGAAGCTATTTTAAAAGGACTGGCGGAGGATGGCGGGCTTTTCTTTCCCGACCATATCCCGGCACTTTCGAAAAGTTTAAAAGAACTTTCGGAAATGTCCTATCAGGATGTCGCTTATGAAGTGATGCAGCCTTTTCTTTCCGATTATACGGAGGAAGAACTGAGAAACTGTATCAAAAATGCCTACGATGCAAAATTTGATACGGAAGCGATCGCTCCCCTTGCCTATGCGGACGGAGCATATTATCTGGAACTGTTCCACGGCGCGACCATCGCTTTTAAAGACATGGCGCTTTCCATACTGCCTCATCTGATGATCACAGCAGCAAAAAAAAATCAGATCAAAAACGATATCGTGATCCTGACAGCCACATCCGGCGATACGGGAAAAGCGGCGCTTGCCGGCTTTGCCGATGTAAAAGGGACAAAGATCATCGTCTTTTATCCAAAAAACGGCGTCAGCCCGATCCAGGAAAAACAGATGGTCACCCAGAAGGGAGACAATACTTTTGTAGTCGGCATCCACGGCAATTTTGACGATGCCCAGAGCGGTGTCAAGAAGATATTCGGCGATAAGGAATTTGGAAAATTGATGGCGGATCACGGCTATCAGTTCTCCTCCGCAAATTCCATCAACATCGGAAGGCTTGTCCCGCAGGTGGTATATTATGTATATGCCTATGCACAGTTGTTGAAAGAGGGAAAGCTCTCTGACGGCGAGCCGATGAACGTGGTAGTTCCCACCGGAAACTTCGGCAATATTCTCGCGGCTTATTTCGCAAAGAACATGGGGCTGCCGATCGCGAAACTGATCTGTGCATCCAATGAAAATAAAGTGCTCTTTGATTTCTTCCGGACAGGCACCTACGACCGGAACAGGGACTTTGTCCTGACCAGCTCCCCCTCCATGGATATTCTGATCTCCAGTAACTTAGAGCGCCTGATCTATCTGATCGCCGGAAGCGACGCGGAGAAGAACAAGGAACTGATGATGCAGCTTTCTTCGTCAGGAAAATATGAAATCTCGACAGAAATGAAGGAAAAATTGCAGGATTTTTACGGGGAGTATGCCAGCGAAGCGGAAACTGCGGAAACGATCGCGTCTCTCTACGAAAAATGCGGCTATGTGATCGATACCCATACCGCCGTAGCCGCCTGCGTTTACCGGAAATACAAGGAACAGACAAAGGATGAGACAAAGACCATCATCGCATCCACAGCGAGCCCCTATAAGTTCACGAGAAGCGTGATGAGCGCCATCGATCCGAAATATGGAGAGCTGGAAGATTTCGAACTGGCGGATAAGCTTTCCGGTCTTTCCGGGGTGAAGATACCGGAAGCCATAGAATGTATACGCACAGCGCCCGTACTGCATGATACAGTCTGTGAAAAAGAGGAGATGGCGGATATGGTGAAGAAATACCTTCATATTATGGAATAAAGCAGGGGAAAGACCGGATAGATACTTTACAGATCATGAAAGAAAGCATCCTCTGTAAGGATATTGTTTTCAGAGATTTTCAGAAGAGAAGAAAGGTTTGAGAGAATATGAGCAGTACATTCGGATTTATGGATATCATTATTATTTTTTGCGGCGCTTATCTGATCTATGCCGCAGTGCAGATGAAACGCACCGGCGAGATCACCAGCTCTGCACTCATCGGAAAGGGATATGATCCGAAAAAAGCAAAAGATCCAAAAGGCTATATTGAGTACATGTATATGAAATCCATTATTATGGGTGTGCTTGTCATGATCAGCGGCGCACTGGATTATATGAATGATGTATACTGGAATATTTCTTATTTCAGCGTGGGCATGTGCTGTGTTTTTCTGGTGGTGATCATCATCTACGGTAAAATATCCATGGATGCCCAGAAGAAATATCTTTCCCCGAAATAAATATGTTTTTAGTATCATAAATCACAGAGAGGAAACCAAAGACTATGGAGCATTATTATCAACCGGAGATTGAATGCGCTTCCAGAGAAGAGATCCTGGAACTGCAGAACGAAAGACTTGTGAAACAGGTAAAGCATGTTTATGACAATGTGCCTTACTACAGAAAAAAAATGGAGGAGGCAGGCGTAACGCCGGAAGATGTCCGTTCCGTGGACGACTTACATAAACTGCCTTTCCTGACAAAGGACGATCTGCGCGAAGCATATCCCTATGGACTCGTGGCAGTCCCGTTGGAAGACTGTGTCCGTATCCAGTCCACCAGCGGCACCACCGGCAGGCGTGTGGTGGCGTTCTACACCCAGCACGATATCGACCTCTGGGATGAATGCTGTGCCAGAGCGATCATGGCGGCGGGCGGCACGAAGGAGGATGTGGTGCATGTCAGCTACGGCTACGGCCTCTTTACAGGCGGTCCCGGCTTAAACGGCGGTTCCCATAAGGTAGGCTCTCTGACGCTGCCCATGTCCTCCGGCAATACGGACCGGCAGATCCAGTTTATGTGTGATCTCGGCTCCACGATCCTGTGCTGTACGCCTTCCTACGCGGCATACCTTGGCGAGACCATCAATGAAAAGGGGTTAAAGGACAAGATCAAACTGAAGGCGGGTATTTTCGGTGCGGAGGCATGGACGGAAGAGATGCGCCGCGATATCGAAAAATCTCTCGGCATTAAAGCCTATGACATTTACGGACTTACAGAAATTTCCGGTCCCGGCGTATCCTTCGAGTGCAGCGAACAGACCGGCATGCATATCAACGAGGACCACTTTATCGCGGAGATCATCAATCCCAAGACCGGAGAAGTGCTGCCGGAAGGCGAAAAGGGTGAACTTGTATTTACAAGCATCACAAAGGAGGCTTTCCCGCTGCTTCGTTACCGTACCCGTGACATCTGCGTGCTGACCAGAGAGAAATGTTCCTGCGGCAGAACCCATGTCAAGATGACCAAGCCCATGGGCAGAAGTGATGACATGCTGATCATCAAGGGTGTCAACGTATTCCCGTCCCAGATCGAGACCGTACTTTTGAATAAAGGCTATGCCGCAAACTATCAGATCATCGTTGACCGTGTCAACAACAGCGATACACTGGAAGTGCAGGTTGAAATGACGCCGGAAATGTTCTCCGATTCCGTCAGCGAAGTAAGCAAGAAGGAGAAGGAGCTGGTGGATGCACTGAAGTCCATGCTCGGTATTTATGCGAAGGTAAGGCTTGTTGCGCCTAAGTCCATCACGAGAAGCGAGGGGAAGGCTGTCCGTATCATCGATAAGCGGAATTTATATCAATAAGGGGGAAAACAATATGACTGTACAACAGATTTCGGTATTTTTGGAGAACAGGCCAGGGGGGCTTGCCGAGTTCACCAGAGTACTTTCGGAAAACAATATTGACATGAGAGCAATGTGCATCGCAGAAACACCGGATTTCGGTATTCTCCGCATCATTGTGGATGATGTTTACAATACCGTGTGTACCATGAAAGAGGCGGGGTATATCTGCTCTGTGACAAAGGTGCTGGCGGTGGAGATTCCCGATAAGCCGGGAAGCCTTCTGCATACCTTGACGGTACTCGGGGAAAGCGATATCAATCTGGAATATTCCTACGCGTTTACGACGCGGAAAAAGGATGTGGCTTATATGATCCTGAGGGTGAATGATAATGAGAGAGCGACGGAAGTGCTGACTGAACACGGGATCAAACTGGTGGATCAGGAGGAGATAAGCAGGCTTTGAGTTATTGAAAAATGAGGACGCACACATAAAAAATATCCCTTACGCAACTCGCTTTCGCTCCGGGCTAAACGCAGCGGTACTAGGCTCGAAAATACCTCGCCAAGTGCCGGCGTTTAGCAGGGTTGCTGCAGGGATATTTTTTATGTGTGCTGGTTGCTCAAAGCTTTTCAATGTGCTCATTTTTAATGATAGATTTTTGAATTATGCCTGTGTTGAGATTAAGCATCGGTATCGCTGCGGAGTTTGACGGCATTGGTTATCTTCATGCGCTCCTCGTCGCTGATGGCGGCGTAGTGCTTTCTTGTTGTGTTGACGTCGCTGTGGCCGAGGACGCTGGCTACCAGGTAGATATCGCCGGTTTCCTTGTAGAGGGAGGTGCCGTAGGTGCTGCGGAGTTTGTGGGGGGTGATCTTTTTGAGGGTGGTAACGTTCTGGGTGTATTTTTTTACCATGTTCTCCACACTGCGGACGCCCATTCGTTTGTTCTGCATGGAAATGAAGAAAGCATCCTCATGGCCGGTCAGCGGGATCATGTTTTCGCGCTGGTCCATGTAGTCGCGCAGGGCGGTTTCCACTTCAAAGCCGAAGTAGATGGTTGCATCGTAGCCGCCCTTGCGGTGTACAACGAGGGCTCCGTTGTCCAGATCCACATCGTTTATGTTCAGGCCTACGCATTCGGATACACGGATGCCAGTGCCCAGCAGAAGCGTCAGGATGGCGATGTCCCGTACTTTGTTGATCTTATGGTACTTTAACTGGGATTTGGTCAGTTTTTCGCCTTTTTCCACCTGCTCCAACAGGATAGCCACCTCCTGGGGCTCCAACCGGATGATCTCTTTTTCATGCTGTTTCGGAACGGGGATCAGCGCCGCTGGATTTTTTTCTATCTTCTCGGCACGGTAAAAATAATTGTAAAAACTCCGCAGGGAAGCGATCTTCCTTGCCTTTCCCCGCTCTTTGTTCATGATAACGCGCCCATCCTTGTCATAGAGCGTCATATAATCCAGATATTCCAGAATATCATCTTTTGTCACACGCTCCAGTATCGAGATCGGTATTTCGGTCATCTCCATTTTACGGCAGTATGCGTTATTTTTATGTAGAAACTCAAAAAAGACTTTCAGGTCATAGGCGTATGCAAGCCTTGTGCGGGTGGAAGTGTAGTCCGCCATATCATAAAAAAAGGATTTACAGAAAGAGGGCAGTCCCGCCAGGATCTCCCGTATCCTTTCTATATTCTTTTTGTCCTGTTCTTCGTAGTATTTCATGTTTCCCTCAGATCATTTATCCATATCATTACCGTACAATATACTATATCATTCTTACAGGTCATCCTTGCTGACATATTTTCCAGGCAGGTACGGCATCCTGTACTGCGTGAAACATCCTTTCCTTTACGCCGGGATTCTCCCTGTTAAGCTGCTGCAGAAGGAGATGCACATATTCCCTTTTGGTATATCCGTCCGCAGGGCAGGGACTTTTCACCACAGGGACATCATATTTATTCACGAAACCGATCACATCCGCCTCCTGCACATAGATCAGGGGCCTGATCACAGTCATATCCATCCGGTCCAGATAGGTCACCGGTGCAAAACAATGGAACCTTCCTTCATAGATCAGAGAGAGCAGCATGGTCTCCACCACATCATCTTTGTGATGGGCATAGGCGATCTTTTCGCATCCCAGCTCCTTCATCGCCTGATTTAATGCCCCTTTTCTCATTTTAGCGCACAAAGAGCAGGGGGAGGACTCCTTTCTGTCCTCGAAAATGATCTTGCCGATATCCGTCTTTACGATATGATAGGGGACTTCAAGTTCAGCACACAAAGCCGCTATCCGGTCCAGATTCAGGTTTTCAAACCCGAGGTCGACTGTTACCGCAGTCAGCTCAAAAGAAGCCGGATAAAAGCGCTTAAGGCCGCTCAGGGCATAGAGCATGGCAAGGGAATCCTTGCCGCCGGATATACCGACAGCGATCTTGTCCCCCTCCGATATCATATGGTAATCGTCTATAGCTTTTCTTGTATAACTGTAAAGTTGTTGTAGTTTCATATATGAAATTTCAGCTTTCTTTTATGAATTTCGGTTGCAAGTCCCGACCGTACTGATTATAATGTTATTATACGTTCAGAGAAATGCAAAGCATTCCCGAACCTGCATCTCCATATTTGATAATAGCACGATACACAGAAAAAAAAAAGGACAACCATATGAAAAAGTTTACAAACAAGTATATGAAATGGGGACTCACCGCACTGATCGTACTGATCCTGGCGATCTGCTTTGTCTGTCTGATCTTTAAGGGACAGTCTATCGGCGCAGGGCTGAACGTGATCTTCCGGGTTACCATGCCGGTCATCGACGGACTGGTTATCGCCTTTATCGCCACGCCGGTCATGAACTGGATAGAAGAAAGGCTCCTGCTTCCGCTGTGCAGGAAACTGCGTCTGGATATGGAAAAAGCGAAAGCCAGAAAACGGCTCCGCGCAGGTTCTCTGCTGCTTACTTTTTTGTTTATCGGAATTGTTGTCTATTCCTTTTTTGCCATTGTTATTCCGGAGCTGGCGTTGAGCATCCAGAATATCATCAATACGTTTCCTACCTATATAAATAATCTGATCAAACTGACAGAAAAGCTCCTTGCGGACAATCCGGAAGTGGAAGCTTATATCGAGGGGCTTCTTTCCACCTACTCCAAGGACCTCGATAACTTCCTCGACAACAGCGTGATGCCTACCATCAATACCTTTATCCTGTCCGCCTCCAAGGGCGTGATCGGCATGCTGAAGTCACTTTATAATCTGATCATCGGCCTGATCATCTCTCTTTATATCCTGTCCGGAAAAGAGAAGTTTGCAAGTCAGGCGAAGAAAATATGCTATGCGCTTTTTGACCGTCCTGTCGCTAATCAGGTGATCAGCGCCTGCCGTTTTACCAACAAAACATTCATCGGCTTTTTAGGCGGAAAGATCCTAGATTCGGCGATCATCGGCGTTCTGTGCTTTTTTGGAACAAGTATTCTCAATATCCCTTATCCGATACTGATCAGCGTTATCGTGGGTGTAACGAACATTATTCCGTTCTTCGGCCCCTATATCGGCGCCATCCCCAGCGCGCTTCTTGTTCTGATGATCAATCCGGGAAAATGCATTCCCTTTATTCTCTTTGTCCTTGCGCTGCAGCAGCTCGACGGCAATGTGATCGGTCCGAAGATCTTAGGCGAGTCCACCGGGCTTTCCGGTTTCTGGGTTATTTTCTCCATCACCTTCTTCGGCGGCCTGTGGGGTATAGTAGGAATGGTAGTAGGAGTGCCGTTGTTCGCAGTATTATATGCCGGCATCAGCTATATGGTCAATAAATTCCTTGCGAAAAAATCTCTTTCCCTCAATACGCAGGACTATGAGAAACTGGATTACATTAATGCGGAAAAAGAGTATATTCAAATGAATAAAGCAGCTTTGTTAAATAATTCACAAGAGAAAGAAGAGAAGGAGAGCACTCAGCCATGAAATTCTTAATACAGATAGCATCCAATGCCTCCGTATCGGTAGATAGTAAAGTGATCGGTGAGATCCCTTTCGGTTATATGGTGCTGATCGGTGTGGAAGATGCTGATACAAAAGAAATCGCAGATAAAATGATCAAAAAGATGCTGGGGCTTCGGATCTTTAAGGATGAAAACGGAAAGACAAATTTAAGCCTTGATCAGGTCGGCGGCAGCCTGCTTTTGATCTCGCAGTTTACCCTTTATGCCGACTGTAAAAAAGGAAACAGACCGTCCTTTATCAGATCCGGCGCGCCTGAACATGCCAATGAATTATATCTCTATATCATAGATAAATGTAAAGAAGCCGGCGTAAACGTTCAGACCGGTGAATTCGGCGCAGAAATGAAGGTATCTTTTACAAACGATGGACCTTTTACGGTCATGCTGGATTCGGCAGAACTTTTCTGATATTCATTTTAACCTATCGATATCGTTTTCTATATTATTATATTATGAAATATGAAATCTGATATTTATTCAAATCATTATTTTGGTATTTGATATAAATATCAGATTTTATGCTTAAATCTCAAGGATATCCAGCCAGTTATCACCAATCCCCATAGTTTAACGAACTAGTTAGTGCGCCCAGTCATAAATTGATCAGCATTCTGCAAAAAGCGCACTAACTATTCGTTAAACTATGGTTTTGCGAATAGTTCTAGATGTTCCCAAACTACTCTCTTTCACCAAATTTATGATAGTCACGTTAAATATGGCGTGCCAAATAAAATAATCATCACAATATACACCATCTCCAGATGAAAGAACAAAGTCCGTTCAGAGGTTTCCCTTTCCATAATGGCCTCCACCACAACAGAAGGTGCGGTTTCCTTTAACTGTCGCAGCGTTGTTTCCAGTGTCTCTATGTCCCCGGGGCATTCCATACCCATTATGGTGTCCCTTGAAGCGTTATATTTTTTCATAACATCAGGATAATACTGATTGATTATCTTCAAATATTTGTTCCCTTTCCGGAACATCAGAATCATGGCAAAAAGCATAACCGCAAAGGTTGAAAGAAAGAACTCTGTTCCCAGTTCGCCTTTCACAAGTATTGACAGGAAGATGACCGCCCAGTAGATGCCGATACACCAGAAGGAATATTTGAAATACTTCGCTTTATTCTCCTTTCTGATGTACCGTATCCATTTTATTCCCGCCAGAATGCATATCAGCGCTTTCAGGGCAATGGCAATACTTACCATCTGTAATTTAAAAAATTCGCCAATCAAAATGAACATTAAAAAACGTGGAAGTATTTTTGTTCCAAGGCGAATATTATATTTTGTGGAATCTCCTACCCAGCCAGCCAGCATTTTCCATCAAATCCTTTCTGCATCCTTATACGCAAAGCATCCTTATACGCAAAGAATGGCGGATTTTATCCTCTGGATCTCTCCACATCCTCCACATACTGCGCCAGCAGATTCACAGTCCCGTCTATGCCGAGCCTGCCGGAATTGATGGAAAGGTCGTAGGTATCGGAGCGTCCCCATTTCTTGGAAGAATAATAGTTATAATAGCTCTGGCGCTGTTTATCCTGCTTGTTGATAGCGTCCTTTGCCTTTGCCTCGGTCATATTGCGCCGTTCCATGATACGTTTGATCTTGTGTTCCTCATCCGCATGAATGAAAACATGAACGCAGTTCGGATATTCGGCAAGGGCGTAATCGGCGCATCTCCCCACGATAACGCAGGCGCCCTCATCCGCGATCTTTTTGATCGTATCAAACTGTGCCAGAAAGATCTTATGACTGATCGGCATATCCACAAAGGAAGAAGAATTGTAGCCGAAGGAATAGGTGTCCATCACCAGATTGTATAAGAAAGAATTGGTGGGGCGCTCGTCATGGTTTGCGATCATCTCCTCACAGAAACCGCTCTCCTTCGCCGCCCTGCTGAGCAGCTCCTTGTCATAAAACGGGATGTTCAGCCGCTTAGCCAGTTTTTCTCCAATCTCCCGTCCGCCGGAACCGTACTGCCTTCCAATTGTCACAATAGTATTCATATAATGTCCTCCAATCTAATATATTTTAAGAATCACCAAAAGCATTCCTGCAGGATTCTCGACCACCGGTTTGATCAGCCCTTTATCAGGATAATGATCACAAAAATAATGGCGGCAACTATTCCAAGGCCAAACAGATTGCTTATGATACAACAGATCAGTCCTGCAGTTCCCAATCCGTCCGCCCCTCTTCTTCGTCCCAGAAAGAAGGGAATAAGCCCTAAAAGCGCACCGATCACCAGTGATCCCACCAGATATCCTATCAACATTGCTATGCCGCCTGCCGCATTCATTCAAGTTACCTCCTTCAAACATCTATATTATAACTATAGCACAAAAAAAGAACTGCCACAATAAAATTTTACAGCAGTTCTTCCAAAAAATGATGATTTTTTGTATATTCTGTATAATACAGGCTTATTCCTTGAATAATTCACACCAGTAATATACACCGCCCACCTCATAGCAGGCGATACCGACCCTGCGAAGATCCGGATCGATAATATTGTTGGCATCCGTCCAGTATTCCATAAAGACATTATGTACGTCTTCCGGATCGTCATACCACATGGAGATATTCTCCGCGTCCACACGGTATTCATAGATACTGTCTCCGTTAGGGCGTACATGATCGAATCGCAGCGGCAGTTCCATCACACGAGTCTGCGCAAGCTGTGCCAGCGAATTATCCCATGTGAGATTCCGAAGCCCCCAGGCTCTTCTCTCTTCATTTGTATACGTGAACAACCGGTTTGCCTTTCGCGTCACCAGATGGCCGTTCAACACCGGTTTTGCGTCATTTGCAGTCTTTTCTTCCTCTGTGGATTCATAGGAAGCGTTCCTGCCCTCTTTCTTGCCGCGCGTCACATAATGATTGTACAGCGCTTTCAGATTATAACCGTAAACATTTTTCAGATCGGAATATCTGTTCGCATAGGAAGCCGCATCAAATTCCTCTCCATAACCTACACGCCCCTCCTGCAGGCCTTCCGTCAGATACTGGTTCACATAGGCAGCCCAGTTGTCGCCGTAGAGCCCTTCCAGATCATGATTGTTTTCCCGGTACTTCTTCACATCGAAAAGCTTACCGGCATTGCGCCCCTCATTGATGCCGCAGTTTACATAGTGGGCATATAAAACATTCGGATCAGTTCCGTAAGCCTCCACCACATCGGGATATTTTTCAGCATAGTATGCCGCATCAAAGATATCCGCATAAGTTGCCGCATTGACCGCCATGCCGCATCCCAGGAACATGGCAAACGCCATACCGACACCCGCCATAAACTTCTGAAGTTTCTGTCTCAATCGTCTTCACCTCCTCTTATTGTTTGTTTTGTTGTTTTAAAGTATACTCTTATTTTCATAAAAAAACAACTGTTATAATAAGTCTTTTAGAAGCAGCCGACTGAGCAGGACAGAAGAATCCTTATCTTTTAGCTCTTATCTTTCATCCACCTCCTGCACTGCTCTATTCTCTTTCCGTTGTCTCCCTGTTTTTCATCATAGGCAAACTGTTTTAGAAGATCACAGGGAAATGTCTTACATTGCCCGCAGTGTTCCAGTTTTTTTGCCTCACAACTGACTTTAACAGGGCAGCTCTCACCCCAAAACGGTTTTTCGATCATTACACAGCCTTTACAGCCCATTTGTTCCCGATAAGAACATTCACTGCATAAGATACCGCATCTTGATTCAATCATGATTAAGTCCTCCTTTCTGTATTTTTTATCATAACAGCATCCATATTCTTTAAGATACTGCTATCCTGAATTTCATTATAAAAAAAGCAACATGACAGCTATATGTCATGTTGCTTTTTCCTTTAAAAGTATATGCCTGAAATTTTTAGCTTACTTTCTTTTTCCCTGTCAGTACCTGCGCACCCTCCACAATAAGGATGATAGCCAGAATGACAAGAGGTACGATAATGATATCCTGTAGTACACATGTAAATAATGCAGTACCTTCTGCACCGCCCATGATGGACACGATATTATTCTTGAAGGATAATACCAGTGAACAGAGTGTTGCAGCGGACATGAAGATGATCGGGAAGTACAGCATGGAATTCTTTTTGCCGATCTTCTTTAAATAGGTAGCTGCCGCAAGGAATGCGGGAACAGCTACGAGCTGGTTTGCAGCACCGAACAGCGGCCATACCTTCTGATAACCTGCCAGACAAAGAATGAAACCGCAGATCGCAGTGATCACTGTTGCCACATACATGTTGGACAGAATGTTTTTTTCGCCGCTCTTGCTTGTTGCGAACAGCTCCTGGAACATGAATCTGCCAAGCCTTGTACCTGTATCCAGAGATGTCAGACAGAAACAGGAAACAGCCAGCATGATGATCGTCTTCGTTGCTGCTACTGCGCTTGCGGAGAAGCCCATTACCTCAAAGAAGTTTGCAATCGCCGTACCGAAGATAACGGTCGGGGAGATCGCCTCTAAACCGAGCATTTCCTGAACAGCAGCCTGTGTGCCGTTAGCGGAAAGCGTACCGATCGCGATCAGAGAGATAACAGCCAGTACACACTCGATCAGCATGGAGCCGTAACCTACCAGCAGAGCATCTTTCTCGTTATCAAGCTGTTTGGACGTTGTACCGGAACCGATCAGTGAATGGAAACCGGAGATAGCGCCGCAGGCAATGGTAATGAACAGCACAGGGAACAGATAGCTTCCGCCCACTGAAAAGCCTGTGAATGCAGGTGTCTGGAATGTTGTGGATGCAGGATTGATGATCGTTGCACCGACAATACCGATCACAGCCGCCGCCATCATGAAATAAAGCAGGAAAGAGCTCAGGTAATCTCTGGGCTGCAGAAGGATCCACACCGGAGTTACGGAAGCAACCATGATATAAACAAATACAAATGCGATCCAGAAGTTCTTGGACATATCCAGCGGGAATACAAGGCCAAGAGCCACGCATACCGCGAGGAGTATAACGCCAAGCACGGTAGCAACTACCATCGGAGCATTCTTTCTGTATACCAGAAAACCGAATGCGATAGCAAGCGGGATGAACAGCAGAGAAGCCGTTGCAACAGAGCCGTTGCTTGCGGAACCGCCGTAGCTTGCGCCGATAAAGGAGTTTGCCACGATATCTGCAAATGCCGCGATAACTAAGAGCAATACCAGCCATGCAAATACGGTAAACAGTACCCTTGCCTTTTTGCCGATGTTCTCCTCGATTACTTCGCCAAGGGACATGCCTTTATGACGAATAGATACAAAAATGGAACTGAAATCCTGAACTGCGCCGAAGAAAATACCACCGATCACAATCCAGAGGAAACAGGGTACCCAGCCGAAAAATGCTGCCTGAATAGGTCCGTTGATAGGGCCTGCGCCGGCGATGGATGAAAAATGGTGTCCCATAAGGACAGCAGTCTTCGCCGGAACATAGTCAACACCGTCTTCCATTTCATGGGCAGGTGTCGTTCTGCTGGGATCGATCCCCCAGGTTTTTGCCAGGTAACGGCCGTATGTAAGATATGCTACTACGAAAATTACGATGGCAAGTACGATTAATAATAATGCGCTCACACTAATCCCTCCTATAATTTTTATTTGGGGAGCATTTACTCCTCTTTAGTGTTAATAGAGCCTTATATAAAACGCCGTTTCAGGCGCCAACATAAGCTGTGTCATTCGGGGCTTTGCTGTTTAAAGCTTTCTCTCCCCTGCTTTTCCAGTGTTTCAAGATAACCGGGCTTTCCTGCTTTTACATCCGCGAATACACTTTTGTAGAGTTTCTTCAGCGTCCTGCCCGCCCCGTTTAAGGTGACGTTCTCATCTTCCATGGACGCCACAGCGATCCTTCCCTGAGAATAGCCCCGGATATTGTGCATATAACTTTTTTCAAATTTAAATTTCCGGACTGCTTTTTTCACCTCGGGAGACAACGTCTTTTCCGTTATCACCGCTATCGTGATATAAGAATACATATGATTCGGATCCGGAAGCTTTTCTCCCTTTAAAACAAGGGTTGGTTCAATATATTCCGTGACGGCACGTCTGTATTCCTCCAAATGAGCCACCGTCAGTTCTTCCGGGTCTGCAAACAGGATATGTTCATAGCTGTCCGCGGACCACATATTGGCTTTTCGTGTAAGCAGGTATTTCTCCACGTGGGAAAAAAAATACCCGTACGCCGGATATTCTCTGCCAAAAATCGTATAAGGCTGATAAATATCGAAGGTACCTGAATATCGAAGGAGCAATCTATTTAAATAATCAGCCGAATGCATCTTTGTTTTTACCCCGTTGTACTGTCTATGATATTAAATAATTATAAACTTTCTAAAAAAACACTGTAATTAATTTAGCACACTAAATCGAAAAATTCAATAAAAAAATGCAAAAGAATTGCATTTTTTCATAAAAATCCCTTTTATGCGCTTTTTCATTGAATAAATATGCAGAATTCATGTAAGAACCGCAAGAAAATGTCTGAAATCATCGGGCAATGGCGCGTCAAATTCTATATATTCTCCGCTCCCCGGATGGATAAAACCGATGACCTTTGCGTGAAGGACCTGCCCCCCGCATTTTACGGGGCTCCTCCTGCCCGGCGCATACACCTCATCCCCCAAAATAGGATATCCAATATGAGCCATATGCACTCTGATCTGATGCGTTCTGCCGGTCTCTAAACGGCAGGCGACATAAGTAAATTTCTGAAAGCGCTTCAATACTTTAATATGTGTTACCGCTCTCTTCCCGCCGGGAACCACAGCCATCTTCAACCTGTCTTTCGGATCTCTGCCGATGGAAGCATCAACAGTCATTTCGTCCTCTTTTAAGACGCCATAAAGTATTGCATGATAAATGCGGTTGACAGAATGCTCCTTTAGCTGAGCGGCTATACTGCCATGTGCCAGATCGTTCTTACAGATGATCAGGGAACCCGATGTATCCTTATCGATACGGTGTACGATCCCCGGGCGCATCACGCCGTTTATCCCCGAAAGGCTTCCTTTGCAGTGAAACATCACCGCATTGACCAGCGTGCCGCTGTAATGTCCGGGAGCCGGATGTACGACCATGCCTTTCGGCTTGTTGACGATCAGTACGTCCTCATCCTCATACAAAATATCCAGCGGGATATTCTCTGCCGCAATGTCAGGCTCTACGCTCTCCGGCAGGGAAAAAGAAACCTCATCCTCCTCTTTTACCCTGTAGCTCGCCTTCACCGCCTTTCCATTTACAAAACAGTGCCCTTCCGCGATCATCTTCTGAATATACGAGCGGGTAAGCGAATCGATACAGTTTGTGATAAATTTATCGATCCGCTCCCCGCCGCTGCTTTCTGTCACCTCAAATTTAAATTCGTCCATAACTTACTTTTTCTTCTTATTCTTCGTTTTCTTATTTTCCATATAATTAGGCATTCTCTGTGTTTTCTGTTTCACGCTGAGGAAAGAAAAATCCTCTTCCTTATAATAAAACAACACAGCGATCACAAACAACACGGTCGCACAGGTCACATAAACGTCCGCCACATTAAAGATCGGAAAATCGATCAGGACAAAATAGATAAAATCCACCACATAATCCTGCGCCATCCGGTCGATCATATTACCGATCGCTCCGCTGGCAACCAACACCAGTGTCACATGCATCAGATTATATTTTTTGTGCCCCGGCATTTTAACAAGCACGAAACCGATCACAAACAGGATCAATATCTCGATAAAGATAAAAAATATCTTCTGATTCTGCAGCATACCAAACGCTGCTCCCTTATTTTCCAGATACTGCAGAACAAGGATATCCTTTAAGATCGAAATATCCGGTTTACCCTTTAAATAGAGAACCGCCAGATTTTTGGTAAACTGATCCAAATAGGTCAAAAGCACCATCGCGGCAAGGTCAATGACAAGTAATATCGTTTTACGCTTCTTCATGAATGATCAAATCCTCCACCGCCTCAAGCAGCTCCTTCTCTGTTACCGTTTCATCAATAAATGCCTTCCCAAGCCTGTTAAGCAGGATAAAACGCAGTGTCCCGGAAGCATTCTTTTTATCGGATTTTGTGTTTTCAACCACTTCCTGCGCTGTAAACTTAATTTCCCGCAGGGTGATCGGCAGATGAAACGGTACAAACATATCCCGGATCTCCAGATACTCATCCTCCCCGATCAATCCGTGTTTACAGGAAATATTCGCCGCCGCAATACACCCGAGCGCCACGCATTCTCCGTGCAGGAGCGTGAAATCACTGGCTTTCTCTATACCGTGTCCGATGGTGTGCCCAAAGTTCAGAAGCGCCCGCTCTCCCTGTTCCAGAGGATCTTTTTCCACCACTTTCTTTTTGATCACACAGCTTCTATAGACCATCTCCTGCAGAACGTCTGCTTCTCTGTCATCAATCTCATAAATATGTTCCAGAAGCCATTCATAATATTTCCGGTCTTTGATCAGGCCATGCTTCATCACTTCCGCAAACCCCGAAGCAAACTGTCTCTCATCAAGTTCCTTCAGCACAGAAACATTCGTATAAACAAGCCTCGGCATATGGAAAGCCCCTACCATATTTTTATACTGCTCAAAATCCACACCCGTTTTACCGCCGATGGAACTGTCCACCTGAGATAACAATGTAGTCGGTATCTGTACAAAATCGATCCCGCGAAGATAGGAAGACGCCGCAAAGCCGGTAATATCGCCGACCACGCCGCCGCCAAGTGCAATCAGCATATCCTTTCGCGTGATCTTCTTCTCGATCAGGAAACGATATATATCAGATACGGTTTCCAGCGTTTTATGCTCTTCCCCGGCTGAAAACACAAAAAATGAAAGTTCCCTGCAGATTCCCTGCAGAAGCTCTTTGACCTCCGCACCGAAAAGCGCGTCCACATTCCTGTCAGTGATCACACAGATATTTCTTTTTTTCAGCAGGTTTTCCCCGTTCTCCTCCGGAAATAACTTCTGCAGCTCTTCAGGCAGCTTTTCAAAGGAATGTTCAAACACAATATCATAACAGGGCTTCTTCTGGTAAGAGACAGAAAGCCGCCCGTATTCCGTATCTTTTGTTGCTTCAGACATAATGATCCTCCTATTCCAATTCCACAGATATTCGCTTCCGCAAAAACATCCTGCAGGCCAGAACTTTCATTTCCGGCATCTTGCAGGATGCTCTCCTTGTTCTTTTCCAGTTTCTTATGTATTCATCCGTCAGATCGGCATATCCAGCGATGATCCAAGAATCTCCTGAAAATCTCCCGAAATATCCACACTGGGCGGTGTGATGATGAAAATATAATGGGAAATCTTCTGCAGATTACCGCTGATCGCGAAACAGGAACCGCTTGTAAAATCGATGATCCTCTGGGCGATCTCCATATCCAGCCCTTCCAGATTTAAAACCACCGTTCTGTTTGCCAGCAGGGTTTCCGTAATTTCCCGCCCGTCTTCCACTGAAGTAGGTTTTATCACACAAACTTCCATACCGCCTGCACTGACCTTTCTTGACTGTTTCATAGGGGTTATCTTCGGCACCGTCTTTTTGACAGGCCGCTCTTCCTCCGGTTCCGGATCAGGATCTTTCACCAGTGTCGGTTTGCTTCTCCGGGGAGCCGGTTCGATGTCATCATCGTCATCGTAGTAGTCATCATCATAATAACCGCCGTCATCCTCATCGTTCAGCTTCATATAATTCAAAAACTTGTCCATTACTCCCATCTATTCACTCTCTCCTTATCGTTCCCCGAAAATGCCGGTGCCCACCCTCACATAAACAGCGCCGTCTTTTACCGCCTGTTCATAATCACCGGTCATGCCCATCGAGAGAACATTCATATTAACATTATCAATGTTTTTCCCTTTTATGTCAACAGATAATTGTCTTAAGTTGGAAAAGTGAATCGCGTTATCCTCCGGTTTTTCGACAACAGGCGCTATCGTCATGAGTCCCTGAATGTGAACATTGGGCAATTTTGCGACTTCCCGCACCAGATCTTCCGCCTCGTCCGCATGAACGCCGAACTTGCTCTCCTCCTGTGCCATATTTACTTCTATCAAAATATTGACATCTACCTGCTTCTTTTCCGCCTCTTTCTGGATCTCCTGTGCCAGCCTCAGGGAATCCACGCTGTGGATCAGATATGCCTTATCCACCACATACTTTACCTTGTTGCGCTGCAGGTGCCCGATCAGATGCCAGCGGATATCCTTCGGCAGTACCTCGTACTTATCACAGAGCTCCTGCACCTTGTTCTCCCCGAAATCCCTGCAGCCGCAGGCATAAGCCTCCTCCACCATGGAAACCGGCTTTGTCTTACTCACTGCGATCAGCGTGACTTCCTCCGGATCTCTTCCGACCGCCAGGGCCGCTGTGCTGATATTTTTCTGTACATTGTCCAAGTTCTCTCTGATCATTTATTTATCCTCCATAACAATACTGCCTGACAGCGTCCGTTATTACCTCTTACTCCGGGAAATTGTCCACCCCTTTTTCATGCACAAACTGGTCCGCCACCACCGTGGACGCATCCAGGGCGATGTAATCGTAAGGCCTCAGCCCGTACGTTGTATTGGACTCCACGATCGAATACTCATCATTATCATACAACACGATGATCCTCTTAAAGTCCGCATACCCTTTATTGATATTATAAACCCCTGTCAGAGAAGCCTGCATGCTCACTGTGTAAGTCTCCGTGGAATCCTCCTTATAGAGCACATCCCCCACTTTCAGCACGCTCTCATCCACATAGTAGATGCCCTCCTTCTCATCCACATTGTAGATGGGCGTCTCCACAAACTCCGATGTGATCTCGTTATCCTCCGTGAAAGTCTGCCGCATAACCCCCTGCTTTTTATCGTTTCCATGTTCCACGATATAATCTTCATCGATCAGGAAGAAATTCCGCTGGGCGATCGCCGAATTGGGAATCTTCAGGCCGGTATCCTCCTCCAGGATCAGCTCCACATCCAGAAAACGATCTGTTATGTAGTTGATCATGGATGTGGTAAAGCTGAGCCCTACAAAGGTGATGCCTTCTTCCTCATCCCTTCCGTAGACCGTCACCTTCCCCCAGGTCTCATACTGGTCTTCCATGAACTTTACCTTGACATATTCCGCCTCCTGAAGTTCCTGCACCCGCTCCTCGCTGTCCACCTGGATCACGATCTCCCAGTCCTCATTTGTGACAAGCTTATAGACCGCATCGTTTTTTCCGAAGCGGTTTGCCGCCAGATACTGATTCCTGTTGTAATTTTCTTCATTAAAGCTTTCCAGCGTGATACCCTGCGGTGTCAGTTCTTCATAGCCATCGCTGGAAAAAACGACCGCTCCCGCCCGGTCTGCATAGCACCTGCTGATACCTGCGGCGCCGGCCATCTCATCCATAGCGCTGAGCACTGTCTGATTGCTGAGTTTCGCCACCTCGCTCTGAAGATCATATTTAAAGTCATAGACCGTGGAAAAATCTGTCTCCTGAAAGTTACTCCGGTAATTTACGATCTTTGTCTTTAAACTGTTGTAATCGCTGTTTGTCAGATTCTTTTCATCCGTTGTCTCATTCATAAGTTCCGCCAGTTTCCCCGAGGAATCAACGGCATATACCAGATCCCCGCACGCCACATGGGTTCCCTCCGGCGCAAAATAATAGACATACCCGGCATCGATGGACTCATAGATCGTCTCCTCCCGCAGGGCAATGCCCCGGTAGACATTATTCACGGTCAGGGAACCCGTTTTCACCTCATATCCTCTCAGATGCTCCGTCTGCATATACATAATGATACAGATGATGATATAGATAAACATCACGCCAAAAATGATCATGCCGATATTGATATTCAGCGGTCTATGATATTTTTTGATGTTGGAGTTATTTTCCTGCGCCAAGATACGTCCTCCATAAAAAACGATTATAATTTACGGGATTCAAGCCGTCCGACCGGATGAAAATCAATTTTTTCGTCGCCGCGCTTCCGCTCCGTAAAAAGCGTAACGGACACTAAGCTCGAAAAGACCTCGCTAAGTGCCGACGCTTTTTAAGGGGCTCCTTAAGAAATTGATCTTCATCCGGTCTGCGTAGTGATTACATACAAACAGTAAACTGCTATGAAAAGACCTCGGATATCTTCTCCGAGGCCTATGTAACTATCTCATTTGTATAAAGTGAGTCCGAGTTTGCGAAGCAAATCTCGCAATGCGAACTTCGTTCGCTATATTATAATGCCACCAGTACGTTGGATTTCAAGGATTCGGGTAATTCATGCTCATCCAGAGAAACGCTTAAAATAAGCTGCACGCCAAACTTCTCGCTGACTGCTTCCAGCTTTTTAACAGCCGGCTCGATGTCAAGCCCTTCCAGGCAGGAAATCTTTAAGAAGCTGTCAAAATACATCTGCTCCAGATCGTGATCCTGAGAGATGATGCCGCAGATAAAGCCGATAAATTCGTCAGCGTCGGAGATCATATACTCGGATACATCGATCAGGCGCACTTTATTATTAAGTTCAAACATATGCTTTGTGCTCTTGTCAAGATAAGCGATGTTACCGGACACTGTCTTGATCTCGGTATTTACCTTATCCAGCAACTGTTTTGTTTTCCCTTTTCCTTTTCTTCCTACGATTAACTGAATCATTCAAAAAACCTCCTGATGTAAGTAGTTTCAGCTGCTGTCATCTGTATCCGGCGGTTCATTTTACCGTTCAGGACAGCCTGGCCTGAATTCTGTTTTTATTATAAGATATTTTATTTAAAAAAACAATAAGTATTGCATTTATTTTTGGATCACTCCCAAAAGGTCTGTCATCTCCGTATACATGATCCCTCTCTCCGGCGATTTCATCACAATGGAAATGTAGGACTTCCCGGAAGTATCGCTGGATAAGAGTACCAGACAGTTTCTTGCGGCATTTGTGGTGCCGGTCTTCCCGCCTAAAACGGTAATCCCCGCGGGCGGGGTGGCTTCTCCGTTATAATACCAGTTGGTGGACGGTTTATCAAAACTGATCTCACCGCCGCCTGCATCATAATAGACCGTCGTATAGGAAGACATGCCGATGATCTCCTTAAAAAGCTCATACTTACATGCTTCATTAAAGATCAGATACATATCATAAGCCGTAACATAATGCTCTTCGTCCGTCAGTCCGTTGGGATTGACAAAATTACAGTTCGTGGCGCCGATGGCTCTCGCTTCCTCATTCATCATCTCACAGAAATGCTCCGTCGTCCCGCCGTACTGCTCCGCGATCATGATCGCCACATCATTTGCCGAATAGATGAGCAGGATACGAAGAGCCTGATCCAGCGTCATCTTATCCCCTTCCTTCAGGCCGCAGAGCTGTGCGCCGGATTCCGTGATCTTCACATTGGCGGAAGCCGTCAGCATATCCTCCCTGTTCCCGTTCTTCAACGCCACAAGGGCCGTCATGATCTTGGTGAGGGAAGCCGGGTAGAGCTGTTCATGGATATTCTTGGAATAAAGCGTCTGTTTATCTCCGAGAGAAAACAGGCCTGCCGCCTCCGCTTCAGACATATCCACCGCACTTTCGTTATAATTTTCGTTGGCAATACATAGATCCGCCGCAAATGTTCCTGCCCGCCCTGCCTGATCGGCGCTTAAAACAGTAAAGCTGCTGTTTGCAGAATATGTGTCATAAGGCATCGCATAACTGCTCTTTCCACAGCCGGTCAGGGCAAGGGAGCAGAAACAAATGCAGGCTGCTGTCAAAATCCTGCGGGCTTTCAAGTTTCCGAAGCAAAGCCCTTTACTTGTACATTTCACGCCACTCTAAATCTCCTCTGTCCAATGCTTTCACTAAAAGTTCTGCCGATGCTAAATTTGTGGCAAGCGGGATATTGTGCGTATCGCACAGCTTGACAACATTGTTCACATCCGGCTCGTGGGACTTGGACGTCAGCGGGTCCCGCAGAAAGATCACCAGATCGATCTGATTGTGTTCAATATCCGCGCCCATCTGCTGCTCTCCACCGAGATGGCCGGCAAGATATTTGTGTACATTCAGGTTTGTAACCTCCTCGATCAGCCTGCCCGTGGTTCCCGTGGCAAACAGATCGTTTTTGCTTAAAATACCCCTGTAAGCAATGCAGAAATTCTGCATCAGCTTCTTTTTTGCATCGTGCGCAATCAATGCAATATTCATGATTCCTTCTCACCTCTTCTTTAATGCTGTAATTTTTTCTGTCAATTGGCTACATTTCAGTCGTTCCTTGCCCTGCGGCTCACCCATTTTACATTAAGGACAAACCCTATCCCCAGATACATACTGACAAGGGAAGTTAGTCCGTAACTGACAAAGGGCAGCGGAAGTCCTGTATTCGGAACCAGCCCGGTTGCAACCCCCATATTGATAAAACTTTGAAAACAGACCAGGCCGGCTATTCCGCCGGCGATCACATGTCCCGCCATATCCCGGGCTTTCCATCCGATCAAAGCACATTCCAGCGCAATCAGGAACTCAAGGATGATGATCAGACAACTTCCTAAAAAACCCCATTCCTCACCGACCACGGCAAAGATGAAATCGGTCTGAGCCTCCGAGATAAAATTTCCGTTCTTTACGGAACTGATCTCATTCGTATTATAGCCTTTTCCGAGAAGCTGCCCGGAACCGATCGCCATCATGGAGTTATTCTGCTGGTACGCCTCTGTATCCTTGTATTCTTCCGGATAGAGCCAGGCAAGAATACGTTTCTGCTGATACTCCTTCAGGATCTCCTGGTCCGGCTGGATCACGATCGTCAGAAAGATGACCGACACCGGAACCGTAATGGCAAGAACCGCCAGGATCAGCTTATAGCTTAATCCTCCGAGATACATCATAATGCAGTACAATATGGCGATCATGATCGTGGTGGATAAGTCTTCCTTTACGACAAGCACCATCGGAACGGCGATCAGCAGAAGAGAAAGCAGAATGATACCAAAATTGTTTAATCTCTCCCTATTTAACATAATAAACTGTGCGAAGAATAAAATCAACAAAATTTTAGCTAATTCTGAAGGTTGGAAACGAATTCCTCCGATTTTCAGCCATCTCTGGGCTCCTCCGGCATTATATCCCAGCGGGCTGAGCACCAGTCCCAGCAGGACAAGGTTTACCGCATAGATAAGCTGATAGAGCTTCAGCACAAAATGATAGTCCACAAAAGATACCACCACCATCACAAAAATACTGAGCGCCATCCCCAGAACCTGCCGCCCCTGCACCTCCTGCTTGGCACTTCCGATCGCAAAAATGCCAAGCACAGTCAGGGCAAGCACTAAAAATATCAGTTTAAAATCATAATCCTTTATAAATCCACGGATACCGTGCTGTTTATACATTATACTACCTCTGTCATATCAATGCATTTCCTGCATTTTCTTATGTAGCTTTCTGATCTTATATTTTATTGTGAGGAGCGGAGGACAGATCCAGGATCGGAATGTTCACATACAGAAACGGAGATTTCCTTGCCGCTCCCTTGTTGTTTTTCTTGGTGATCTGCACTTCCATGCTCTCCTCATCTATCTTCATGTAACGGGATATCACACCGGCGATATCATTTTTGATCATGTTCATCATCTCCGGGGAACAGTTCACCCTGTCGGAAATGAGCAAGATCTTCAGCCTGTCCCTTGCAATATTGCCGGAACTTTTTTTCTGAAAAAAACGATGCAGCTTCATATCAGATTCCCCCCTTTTCAATTTTTCCGGAATATGCCGGTCACTTTGGTCCAGAAGGAAAATCCCTTTTCAAATTCGATAAAAGGCACTTCCTCCCCGATCACCCGGTGACAGATATTCCGGTAAGCCTCTCCCGCCATCGTGGAGTTCCCTACAACGGGTTCTCCCTGATTGGTGGAGATCACCACACTTTCATCATCCGGCACAATGCCGATCAGAGGAATGGATAGGATATCAACTACATCGGCGGAGGACATCATATCCCCGCGCTTTACCAGATCATAGCGGAGCCTGTTGATCACAAGGTCTATCTTCTCAAAGCAGTTCGCCTCCAGCAGCCCGATGATCCGGTCGGCATCCCTGATGGCTGAAACTTCCGGCGTTGTGACGACCAGCGCCCGGTTCGCCCCGGCGATGGCATTCTTAAATCCCTGCTCGATGCCCGCCGGACAATCCAGTATGATATAATCAAACTGGTTTTTCAACTGCTCGATCAGCTTCACCATCTGCTCCGGCTTCACCGCCGATTTATCCCTTGTCTGGGCGGAAGGCAAAAGACACAGGCCCGGATGGCGCTTGTCCTTGATCATCGCCTGTTTGGCGCGGCACTTTCCCTCCGCCACATCCACCAGATTATAGACGATCCGGTTTTCCAGCCCCATAACGACATCCAGATTCCGAAGTCCGATATCCGTATCGATGAGCAGAACCTTCTTTCCCAGTTTTGCAAGACCTGTTCCTACGTTTGCGCATGTTGTGGTCTTTCCAACACCGCCTTTCCCTGACGTGACGACAATTACTTCACTCATATACGCTACCTCACTTTCTGTAACTCACTGCTTCTGCAGTGAACTTTCCGTCTTTTTAAGACAGATCCCTTTCGTGATTTTTGTCGTCCCCTGAGCCCTTTTGCCAAACTTCGTGACTCGTTTGGTCAATTTAATTGACCTGATCGGTCATCGTTGTTGACAGTGATCCGGCCCAGTAATTCTTTTGTGACAGGTTTTACGATGATCTCGCCCCCCTGCAGGGCTGCCATCTTTGGTAATTTTTTATAAGAATCCGGCCACAAACGTTTTTCCGGTTTCTTTTTGTATTTACAGGAGCCTATCTTTAATTTTTCCGGCGAAAACTCCAGTGCACAGACAAAGTGCCCTTCCTCCTCCTCGCCGCCTACTCCCGCATGGGCTTCTCCCAGAAGCGCTCCCAGCACGATGATATCCTTGCGGGAAAACACTCTGGCTCCGGGATTCACATCCCCCAGTATAATGACCGAATGTTCGGTTTCCAGGCTCTGCCCCTTTTTCAGCGTCCCCCGGTAGAACTGGCCGTCCGCCGCCCCGCTCTCCTCCTCCGAAGGCGCCGTCTCCTCAAAAGCTTCATCCAGCAGATACTGAATCCTCTCATCCTCCCCGATCAGACAGACGATCTGCAGGTCGGAATTCTCCTCGATCACATCAAGGATCGCATCCTCCTCCACCGCCGTCAGTTCCTTTCCGGAAAGCGCCAGCCCCACCTGCACATTCCCGAAAAACTGTCTGGAACTCTGAAATTTTTCTCCCAGTTCCTTTAACAGAGCCTCCATCTCCGCCTCCGGCCTGATATGAAGCGCCAGTCCCTTCTGGTAACTCTTTAATGTAAAAGAACGCTCCCTCATTTGTATCTCCCTCTTTTCTGTCCCGGACTGCCCCCAGAAAACGCTCCGGATGGGTCAGTCGCTCTGAATGGCGGTATTTCCGATATTGTCCGCCGCCTGTCCGGTCAGGATATTCTCCTCATCGTCCAGCTTATAGTAATATACATAAAAATCCTTTGCCGTCTGTGCGGCGTAGGAAGATGAATAACCGTTTGCAATACGCACCGTCACGGAGATTTCCGGATTCTCATAGGGGGCATAGCTGACAAACAGGGCATGGTTCGGATGCCGCTCCGACTGCTCCGCCGTTCCTGTCTTTCCAGCCACATTGACGCCCACATCAGCATAGTAGGACATGTTTTCCACAACGCCCCGCATCCCCGCATGGATCGCGTTCCAGTAGCTCTGGTCCATTTCTATCTTATTGCGCACCGCCGCGCTGCGATCATCCAAAAGCGATCCGTTCTTATCCGTGATCTTATCGATCAGCGTCAGATCGTAGCATGTGCCGCTGTTGGCAACCGCCGTCACATAGCGCGCAAGCTGTGCCGTTGTATAGTTGTTGTTGCCCTGCCCGATGGCGGAACGCACCGCGTCCTCCGTGGACAGCTTCGGATCGGATTCCTCCAGTTCCAGCCCGGAAGTTTCGGAAAGCCCGTACATATCCGCATATTTTGCCAGCATGTCGGTACCGCGCTCACTGTTGTAGGAATCCCCGATGGAACCCAGCCTGTAACCCACCTCATAGAAGAAGTTGTTGCAGGACCTCTGTATCGCGCCGCTGACATTCAGCATGCCGTGCGCCCCCGGATAAATATGACAGCGCGGAGGCGGGCTGATCTTATCGAAAGGCCCCTTGCAGCCCAGGGAAGTCGTGGTGGTGATAACGCCTTCCATCAGCCCCGCCGTTGCCGAGACCATCTTGTAGGTGGAACCCGGCGCCGTTCTCTCCTGTGTCGCCCTGCTGTACATGGGGCGCGCCTCGTCACTCATGAGCTTTGCATAATATTCCGCATCGATGGAATTGGCAAGCCGGTTTGTGTCATACCCGGGATAGGAGACAAGGGCCAGCGTGTCGCCGGTGTTGACGTCCGTCACCACCATGGAACCGGAACAGGGCTCTAAAGCGAGCTGCGCCGGGGTGATATCCAGATCCGTGATCCGATCCAGCATAAACTGATATGCCGTGATCCCGCCGCCAAAGAGCCTGTCCTCCACATCGGAATCCACCTCCACGATCTTCTGCTCACAGAGGATCTGGCAGATCTCCCTGCCGCTCACCACATCGTTTTTGATCATATAGCGGTAAACCCGCTTTTCAAAGGTGGTATCCGTCTCCAGTTTTTTCAGGACATAGTCCACCAGTGTTCTATAGATCTCCTCAGAGTCCGCATAGTCGTTCTCCAGCTCCAGTTTTGTCACATCGATCCAGCGCATGGCGATACAGTGGCGCAGATACTGCTCCAGCGGAATATTCTCATCGGTCCTCCACGCCTGATAGATCTCGTCCGTCTCATCTATCTCATTTTTCAAAAGGATATTGTTGTCCCCCAGCAGAGAGACGATATACAGCATATACACCTGATATTCCGTGGAAAGCTGATCATAGGACGTCTTTGTCACAAGCATCTCGTCCCGGAGCCGGTTCAACACATTTGCCTGCTGCTGCTTATATTTCTCATAGACAGCCGCCTCCGTCTCCCTTGCCCCCTTTTCGGAAAAATGGGAGACATCGATAATGCTGTTTTCTATCAGCGCATTATACACGTCATAGATGGCGATCCTGATCTTCGAACTGCCGGCATTTTCGGCAGGCACATACTCTTTGATATTATCGATGCGGGAGACTAAGATACCCGCGATCTTCTGCTCTAAGATATTATAGGCGGCGGATTGCAGCTCCGTATCCAGCGTCAGGTAGATATCATTTCCCGCCACAGATTCAACGTAGTCCGTAGATTCAATGACCTTTCCGAAATTATCCACATAGATGACTTCCGAACCCTTTTTCCCCCGCAGTACATCCTCCATGGAAGCCTCGATACCGGCGACGCCCACCTGATCGTTCAGAGAATAGGATGCATCCCGTTCCGTATATTCCGAAAGCCGCTCTGAAGGGATCTTTCCGGTATAGCCGATGATATGGCTGAAATACACACTGTTCACATATTTGCGGATGGTATCCTCCGCGATACTGACACCGTCCAGATACTGTATGTTCTCGCTGACCACCGCCACAGTCTTCTCGTTCACATCGGTGGCGATCGTAGTGGCGATGTACTTCTGATAGCTGTTGGAGGAGAGCGCAAAACGGATCGTCAGGATCTTCAGGATCTCATCCTTTGTATAGCCTTCACAGGGCGTAAGCTCTATCACACCGTCCTCGTTCTCCGCATAAGTGCCCACGCCGTACTTGTCCGAGCTGCACAGATAGGCGATCACATCGTCCGGCGATGCCGTGCGCTCCTTATACTCCAGGTCATTGATGTTGGGCTCACCGTATACATCCGCCAGAAAACGCAGCAGCGTATTGTCACTCACATTGTACTGGTAGTTGCCGGAGGAATCCAGATAGATATCAAAATCGCTGATCACCTCATCGCCGCTCTCCTCTATCATGCGGATGACCTTGTAGATCGTCTCATTGATATCACGGTTTTTCAGCCTGCCGGATTCGTAGACGTCCTCTATCGTCACCGAATAAGCCAGCTCGTTATAGGCGAGAAGCCTGCCGTTTCTGTCGTAGATATTGCCCCGGGCAGCCGGAATGGAACGCTCTTTTCTGATCGTAAGCTGGAAATTTTCCAGATAGGAGGCCCCGTTTACGATCTGCAGCGTAAAGAGCCGGTGGACCAGGATCCCGCCGCAGACAAAGATCGCAAGGATCAGTAAAAATTCCCGGGAAAGTACCATATTCAGTATTTTATCTTTTATTCTGTCAAACAAAGTCTGTTTCGCTCCTGTTTTCATCCACATTCAGCTTCTTATAGCAATACAGCAGAACAGGATAAAGAATAATGCTCATCACAATCGTATAAACCGCTTCCGGCAGGATAATGCGCAGGAAAAAATAAGGGAAATTCAGCCTGCCCCTCAGCAAAAACAATACAATATAGCAGACCATGCCGTAGGACAGATCACTCAGAGCGATCAGCGCCAGAGGAAGCTTGATATCCTCCGGATAGAATATCCTGCTGAACTTTCCGTTCAGATAACCGATATACATGTAGATCAGGGCATAGAGCCCTATCACATCGCCATAAAAGATATCGATAAACAGCCCGCTGATAAATCCTGCCGTAAGCCCCTGCTTTTCGCCCCGCATAAATCCCACGGATGTTGTGGTAATGATCAGCAGATTCGGGCTGATACCGCCGAAACTCAGCTTTTTAAACATCGTACACTGCAGTAAAAAGCAGAAAAACATAATAAACAAAAATAATACGGATAATATTTTTTTTCGCATCTATTCCTCGATCGTCTGTTTTTGTTCCAAAATGACCAGCACTTCCTCCAGATGGGAAAAATCCACAGCCGGCGTCACATAGCCGGACTTTGTCAGGTTATTGGAATCGGTATCCAGACTGGATATGTAACCGATCAGAATCCCCGGAAGATAATGGTCACTGATATTGGAGGTGACAAGCTTGTCCCCCTCCACCACCTGATCTTTTTCATCGATCAGTTTACTGAATTCGATCAGCCCGTCCGCATAGGTTTCAAGATTTCCGGTGATGACCATATTGTCGGAAGTGGAAAGCACCGTGCCGCTGACGCTGACATTATCGCTGATGATGGTCGTCACCTTCGCCCAGTTCTTTCCCACGGAGGTTATCCGCCCCACCAGTCCGGCGCCCGCGATCACATTCATATTTTCCGCAAGCCCATCATCCGTTCCCTTGTCGATCACAAAGGAATGATACCAGTTCCCGCTGTCCTTGGAGATCACCCTTGCACCAATCTTTTCATAATCGGCATACTCCGCATCCAGCTGGTAGAGCTGGCGCAGGTTCGTCAGTTCAAAACGGTCCTGCTGCAGGGAGATATTCTCGTTTGTGAGATCCGCCACCTGCTGTTTTAAGGACTCGTTTTCCTCGATCAGATGCTGGATCTCCTGCAGCATTTCCGTCCGCTCATTTAAATAGCTGCCCACCCTGGAGATCCCCTTCTCAAAAGGTACCACAAGAAAGCCTCCCACATAGGACAGGGGCGTGCTCAGCGCTGAAGTTGTGAATGTAAGGACCATCAGCCCTGTACAGAGGATTGTTAAAATAAAAAGGAGATATTTACCCGGTAATGTAAATTTTTCTCCTTTTTGCTTTATTACTGGACTCATCTGCTCATTCCTTCAATAGAATATGCTACGGATTTATAGTTGTCATCCTTGATGATCTTTGCAAGCCCAAGAACAACACTGTTCATCGGCTCCGCCGCCACATTGACCTTCAGGCCCGTCCCGAGGCTGATCAGCTCTGCCAGATGATTTACCTGGGAGGCTCCGCCGGTCAGATAAATACCGTGCCTGTAGATATCCGCCGCAAGTTCGGGCGGCGTCCTTTCAAGGATCACTTTTACATTGTCAATGATCATATTAAAGTTCTCGGTCAGGCAGGTATCCACAAGACTGGTGGGAATCTCCCTCTCCACGGGGAGCCCGGTCACGATATCCCTGCCGAACACCTGAGCGCCCTTTCCTTCCTTCTCCAGATCCGCCAGCGCGAACTTCACATTTTCAGCGGTCTTTCCGCCGATCAGAAGGCTGAATTCCTTCCGCACCGCCGCCCGGATGGCGTCGTCAAATTTCAGTCCGCCCACCTTGATCAGCCGGCTCAGCACGATACCGCCGAGGGAGAGGATGGAAACTTCGGTGGTATCATATCCCACATTGACCACCAGCACACCCTGGGAATTTTTCACATCGATATCCAGTCCCAGCCCGTCCGCGACAGCCTTCTCCACGATCATGATGCGTTTCGCTTTGACGCCTGCATCACGGATCAGATCATAGAAGGCTCTCTTTTCCACCTCCGTCACATCCGTGGGCACCGCAATATAAAAATCGGCAGGCTTGATCGTCCCTTTGGACAGATCGGTGATAAAGTACCGTACCAGCGTTTCCATATTATGGATATCGGCGATCACGCCATTACACAGAGGATAGGAGATCTGAATATTTCCCGGCGCCTTCTCATACATCTCATAGGCGGAATCCCCGTAGGCGAACAGGTTCTTCTTATTCTCGATGGCGATCATATTCTTCTCCACCATAACAGAATCATCGCCCCTGTTATAAATCTTGATATTGTTTGTCCCCAAATCGATGCCAAAAATGTTGTTTGCCAAAACTGTGTACTCCTTTCACTTAGCGCAGAACCGTCAGGCGGCGAAATACCCTGCCTCCCGCAGACTGCAATATGTTTTATCCCCGATAATGATATGATCCACCAGTGGAATATCTATCATTGCTCCAAGAAGCCTGATCCGTTCGGTGATTTCGAGATCCGCTCTGCTCGGAGCCGGATCTCCGCTGGGATGATTGTGCACCAGCATGATCTGCACGGCTTTTTCTTTTAATGCCTGTATAAATATCTCTCTCGGCGAAACCAGAGATTCCTTGACTGTCCCGAAGGAAAGCACCATATCCTTGATCAGCTGCAGTTTCTGATCCATCATGATCAAAACCACCCGTTCCTGTTCCTGATGCCGCAGGCTTTCCTTATAGTAGCGCCATACCGTCTCCGGGCGGTCATATTTCATTCCCTTTTTGGCTTCCGTTATCGAGATCCGCATCGCCAGTTCTGCAAGGCATTTCAACTTGACCGCCTTCACTTCCCCGATCCCCGGGATCTTCATCAACTCTTTCCACGAAACATGGCAGAGCCCTAACAGATTCTTATCCGGAAAACTGTCCAGAACCCGTCTCGCCACCGCCACCGCATTCTCATCCTTCGTCCCCGTCCGGATGAAAACCGCCAGCAGCTCATCATCGTTCAACTCCTCCGCCCCGTACGCCTTCACCACTTCATACGGCAGCATATCATTTGAATGCATACACTTCCCTTCCCCTCTCCGGGCAGAAAGCATATTAATTAATTTTATTTCCCCGTTTTTAATACAGGCTTCCCCAATTTGGTAATTCCTTTATAGTATTTACAATATCTGCCATCCTATACCCAGCCGGGACATGATAATATCCCTGAATGCCCCTGCTAAACGCCGGCGCTTAGCGAGGTCCCTCACGAGCTTAGCGTCCGCTGCGTTTAGCCCGGAGCGAAAGCGTGGCATGAAGGGATATTATCACGTCCCGGCGTCCGGCATTTCAACACTTACAACATACTACCACATTTTCCCTCCCCTGTACATAAAAACCCCTACTTTTTTAGACAAAATTTGTCCCCACAAACTCTAAAGTCCCGATAAAATCACCCCTTTATCGACAAGAGACTGCAGGGATCTCATGATCCCGAACTTCGCATGCTGCCATGTGATCCCCCCCTGAAAATAAGCCGCATAAGGCTCCTTCAAAGGGCCGTCCGCAGACAGTTCGATGGAGGAACCGGACACAAAAGCCCCCGCCGCCATGATGACCTGGGAGTCATATCCGGGCATGTCCCAGGGCTCCGGCCGCACATGGGAATCCACCGGGGACGCCGCCTGAATGCCCTCGCAGAAAGCAATGAGTCCTTCCGGTTTCCCGAAGCTGACTGCCTGAATGATATCATACCGCTCTTCTTTTCCGTCAGGCACCACGGGAAATCCCAGCTTTTCATACACATTCGCAGCAAAGATCGCACCTTTTAAAGCATTTGCCGTGACATTCGGCGCAAGGAACAGGCCCTCATAAAAGTCCTTTAAAATGCCCAGAGAAGCGCCCACTTCCTTGCCGAGCCCTGGACTGGTAAGACGGAATGCGGCATTTTCCACGCATTCTTTCTTTCCCGCGATATAACCGCCGATCGGCGCAAGCCCCCCTCCGGGATTTTTGATCAGGGAACCGACCGCCATATCCGCCCCCACATCAGTGGGCTCTATGGTCTCCACAAATTCTCCGTAACAGTTATCCACCATACAGAGTACATCTGGTTTTATATTTTTCACAAAAGCGATCAGTTCTCCGATCCTCTCCACGGAAAGCGTGGGCCTTGTGGCATAACCTTTGGAACGCTGGATCGTGACCAGCCTTGTCCTTTCGTTGATCGCATTTTTGATCCCTTCATAGTCAAAACCACCGTCCGGCAGCAGATCAACCTGCGCGTAAGTAACGCCGTACTCTGCCAGAGAGCCCTTCGAGGGCCGGATACCGATCACCTCCTCCAGCGTATCATAGGGCTTTCCCACCGGTGAGAGCAGTTCATCCCCGGGACGAAGATTGCTCATCAACGCCAGCGCCAGCGCATGGGTGCCGCAGGTGATCTGCGGGCGCACCAGCGCATCCTCCGTATGGAAAATGTCTGCGTATACTTTTTCTAACGTATCACGGCCGAGATCATTGTAGCCATAACCGGTGGTGCCCAGCATGCAGGCTTCTGACACCTGATTTTTCTGCATGGCCTTTAAAACCTTTAACTGATTTGCTTCCGATACCGCATCGATCTTCTCAAAACGATCTGACAGAGATTTCCAGATATTCTGACAGAAACGGTAAACATCGGAAGAGATTCCTAGTGTTTTGTAATATTGTTCCATATGTTTCCTCATTCTCTATAGATTTGCAGCAGTTCTTTCTTTGCTGAACTGTTACATAGATTTCTCTTTATTCAACAGCTTCCATTTTACCAAAAGACACGCACTCAATACATATATCATCATGTGCACTGCATAACTTTTAGGCGGAGTACTGCCCCTGTCTTTTTGTGCACTATTCTCTGTTTGAATCAGGCTCAGATCATGATCAGCCGATTCTGTTATTGTTGTGCCGTCCCCGGCGGGGATACCGGCATTGATCCTGTCGCCGCATCTGCATTCCAGTCGGATGGTCATGCTGTCCGCAGTTCGATCCATCATATAGATGTAATCATGCGTATGTTCCACAATATAACGTGCTTTTCCCCTCCAGGCTTCTTTATAACGATCTGCTGCACCGTCCGGCACATAAACAGCCGTTATCCCGACGCATCCGTGAAAAGGAATATCCGCACATTTCGGGGGAATGCTTCCTTCCATAGTCACTTGTGTCAACTCATTGCAGTATATAAAGGCACATTTCCATATTACGGCAGTCTTCAAATGCACAGTTTTCTATTATTGTCACGTCATTTTCGATAACTGCTTTCATCACATAAGATTTATAACTGCCCCTGCTGCTGGTCCAATCCTCCATGCCTTTATCTGAAACAATCACCAGCGTACCATCATCGTCAATTGTCCAGTCCACACCGGACGCAAAAGCAGTATCCTGCTGTCCGCCGGTCTCCTTTGCCTGAATATATCCGGGCATAATATATAGAAAGGTTCCCATGACCGGTACTGTCAAAAACAGTACCGTCATGATTTTTGTTAATAAACAATTTCCAAATTCCTTTGTTATCATAATCTTTTCTTTACTATACTTATTCCAACGCGTCAATCAACGCCGCAGGATCTATGATCGTACCCAGCTCGTACTGCTCACCCTGATATTCTATCGTCTGTATGGTTCCGGTTTCGAAGGCTTTCTGAATAAATTCCTCCGGCGCCAGGCCATTGTCCTCCTGCAGGCAGAGTGCATACATTCCGGCGAGCCACGGAACTGACCAGCTTAAGCCCCCGGAGGATGAAAATTCATAGCCGTCTGTGGTATACCAGGAGGCATAGGTTCTGGCGTCCATCGGCACCAGCAGCGTATCGGCAGGTCTGCCCATTTCTCCGTCATAAAAATAACTGCTCCAGAAACTGCCGGGGTCATAGGATGCGGTATCGTCGGGGTCTGTGGTCAGTTCTTTTCCAAGCCCCAGCAGGGAAAAGCCATAGTTGTCTTCCATGGAAGTTGTGATCACAAACACGCCTGCATCCTTTGCCCGTTCGATGGCTGCGCGGACTTCATCGGCTCCTTTTTCGGAACTGAAGCCTCGTGAAATAGAGATCACGCGTATCTTGTTTTCCTCCGGCAGGTATGTGTTGATCTCGAGAATCCGGTCGATGCTGTCCGCCATATAGTTCAGATTCATCCTCATACCGCCTGCGCTGTAGGTGCCGAAGGTGGAGGCGATATAGTAAACCTTCGCATCCGGTGCCACACCGACCGTTTTCCCGACGGCGATGCTGGTCACCGCACTGCCGTGCATCTGAGCCATACTGTCGCTGCAGTGAAGCAGTTCATAGCTCATCAGATTGTCTGCGTACTCCTGATGATCCGGGTTCAGCGCCTGATCCACGATGGCGATGCTGATGCCCTCTCCTGTGATGCCCGCATCGTGCAGAGCGCGGATGCCCAGGCCTGGATTTTTCCCGATTTCCATAATCTCATCCGGGTCAAATCCTTCCGGCAGTTTTTCCGGCCATCGGACGGCCGAATCAAAAGTCACCTGACGCAGCAGATCGGATTCCTCCCGCAGATCAAAACCGGAAAGATCATAGGCACGCACGTCAAAGCCCATGTTGACATCCGTGTCAGGAAGCTCCGTCAAAGTTCCCCGCTTCCAGATACCAGTATATTTTTCGCGCCTGTAAAACTTCCGCTCCCCTGCTATGTAAGCCTCATCCGAAATCTGTCCCGTGACAGGTTTCATAATGGCACCGCCGAAAAACCAGAAGAAAAAGCCGCTGATCATCAGGATCAGGGTGATGACAATGATAAAAAGATATCTCTTATTTCTTTGTTTCATGATAAATTACGGATTGAAAGATCAGCGCTGAAATTCCAATCATACTCCTTTCTATTATATAGATTATCGATATATCGTGTATCTATATAATAGATCAAACCCCTGTGAACGTCAAGTACATGTTATGGCTTTGTTGACACTGTTCCCTCTAAGATGCCGGATTGCCAGTCCTCCTTTGTCAGACAGGTCACATGTTCCGTCCGGATATCATCCATCAGTTCCCAGTGCATGTCCCTGTTGGTATGATGATACCGAAAACCGCATTTCTCCTGCACTCGTCTGGATTTATTGTTTCCCTCAAAGTATCCGCACCAGAGTTTTTTCAAGTTCAATTCCTCGAATCCGTAACGGATCAGCTCCCTGACCGCCTCTGGGATCAGCCCCTGCCCCCAGAAAGGAACACCGATCCAGTAGCCGATCTCTCCCTCTGTCTCCGGAAGGTTTAAATTACTTTTTTCACCGATCGTAATGGCGGCGCATCCTATCGCCCTGTTGTCCTCTTTCAGGCAGACAGCGTATACGTTATCCTCCGCAAAGACAGTACCTATGATCTCCCTGCTGTTTTCCACGCTGGTATGCGGTGGCCAGCCCGCAACCGGCCCCACTTCCGGGCTTTTGGCATATTCATACAGATCCCCGGCGTCGGTTTCCTGCCAGGGACGCAGGATCAGCCGATCTGTTTTTAATGTATTTGGCATATCACCTTATTCTCCTGTGTTTTGACGATAATTCATTTTTCGATCAACTTAGTCTCAATATGTTTTTTAAAATCAGCAATCAAAAATGCCAGAAGCGCCTCCGTATTTGCAAAATCATTTTTCTCCACCCAGCTCACTTCCTTCTCCCGCCGAAACCATGTGAGCTGGCGCTTCGCAAAATGCCGGGTTTCTTTTTTGATTGTCTCCACTGCTTCCTCCAGCGTGCAGATACCGGCAAGATAGTCCAATATCTCTTTATAACCAAGCCCCTGCATCGAGACCATATCTCTGGTACAGCCTTTTTCTTTTAAAGCCTCCACTTCGCTCACAAGCCCGTCCGCCAGCATCTGGTCAACCCGTTTCTCAATCCTTCCGTAGAGAACGTCCCTCGGCTCATTTAAAACATAATAACGGAATAAATAGGGAGATTCTTTTTGCCGCTCGGTTTCATTGTGCTGTGACAAAGGATAACCGTTCAGCTTATAAAATTCCAGTGCGCGTATGATCCGCTTTACATTGTTTGCATGGATATTTTCCGCTGTCACCGGATCGACTTTTGCCAGTTCCGCATGCAGGTATTCTACACCCTTCTGGATTGCTTCCTGTTCCAGCTGTTCTCTGACACTCGTGTCAGTTTCTTCCGTAAATGAAATATCATACAGTACGGATTGAATGTAAAACCCTGTTCCACCGGTCAGGATTGGAATATGCCCCCTGTCGTAAATCTCCTCGATCGCCTTTTTTGCCAGCTGTTGGAACAGCATTACATTAAAGATCTCCTCCGGCTCCAAAATATCCAATAAATGATGAGGGACGCCATCCATCTCGTCCTTACGGATCTTTGCGGAACCGATATCCATGCCCCGATACACCTGCATGGAATCCGCCGAAATGATCTCACCCCGTATCGCTTTCGCAAAAGCAACGGAAACCGCCGTTTTTCCGACGGCGGTGGGACCGGTCAGAACGACCAACGGGCGAAGTTTATGAAGTTTTTCCGTATCATATATTTGATTTTGAAAATTCATGTTTAAGATATTTTTTCACCTTGCCCAATATCAATATTTCTTTTAAGCAGTATACTCTGTTATTCACTTTTATTTCTATAAATTATTCATTATGAGACGATCCGCTTAAATTTCTTCTCCAGTTCCTGCTTCGTAAAGGAAATGATCGTCGGCCTCCCATGAGGACAGAAATATGGATTATCCAGCGTTAAAAGCTCATCCAGCAAGGTTTCCATCTCCGGCACGCTCATACCCATATTGCCTTTCACCGCCGCTTTACATGCCATTGTCGCGATCCGTTCTTCAACACTTTTTGCCCTTCCAGCTCCGGTCGTGGAAAGCTCATCCAGCACTTCCAGAAACATATCTTTTATCGTACTGCCGAACAGTTCCACCGGCGCACTCCGAACCGTGATCTCGTTCCCGCCGAAATATTCCAGTTCAAAGCCCAGTTTTGTGAAGGCATCCTGATAACGGGCGAGGATCTCCTGTTCCCTGCCGGACAGGGAAAGTACGAGCGGCGGATAGAGATTCTGAGACAATACTTCACTTTCACGGACAGCCTTCATGATCCGCTCATATTTCACCTTTTCGTGGGCAGCATGCTGGTCGATCATCAACAGTTTATCCTCGAATACCACAAGCCAGTATGTATCAAAAGCCTGTCCCAGTATCCGGAACTTTTTCCGGGAAGTTTCCGAAATGATCTTTTCTTCAAACAAATTCAGTTGTTCTACCTGACTGATAACAGGATTTTCCCCTTTTATATAATATGCTGCATTCTCCTCTGAAACTTTGCCGGAATCTGCTTTTTGAAATTCTATAAAACGTAAATCTTTTTCCGGTTCCTCGGGGGATTCCATTTCGTTGATACTCTTTTCTATGGCATTTTCTGATAAAAATCTCTTCCCTCTGTCAACATGCTCTTCATAACTTCCCTCTTTTGAGATTCCTGTATTTTCGGCCTCTTCCGTATCTTCCTCGTCCTCGAAATCCACAAAAAAGTCTTTTGATGTAACCTTCCGCTTTAAATCCTTTGATGTGATTTCCAGCTCTTCTTTTTCTTCAGGCATAACCGGCAGGATACCTTTTATACTTTCCGTTCTGATCTCCTGCCGCATTTTCTGGAAAGGCTCCAATGCCTTTTCTTTCTTCTCTTCCTTTTCCGGCTCCGTCAGCGCGATCTCCGGGATCATCTCATGGGCATCCAGCACTGCTTTTACAGATTCCGCCAAAAACGCATAAACACGCATCTCCTCCGTAAACCTTACTTCCATCTTTGCCGGGTGTACATTCACATCCACTCTGGAAGGTTCCACCTCCATCATCAGCACGCAAAACGGATATTTGTGCTGCATCAGATAGGACTTGTATCCCTCTTCTATGGCTTTGGAAACCAGATTGCTCTTGATAAAACGGCCGTTCAGGAAATAAAGCTCATAATTTCTATTGGAACGGTTGATGGAGGGCTTTCCAAGATAGCCGAAAAGACGGATTCCATCTCCCGGCCTGTCAATCTCTATCAGGGCATCCGCCATGTCTTTTCCATATAATTTATATACTGCCTGTTTTAAGTTTCCGTTTCCCGACGTGGAAAACTTCACCTGATTATTCTGGATAAACTGAAAGGAAACCTGTGGATTTGCCAGCGCAAGATGCTCCATCAGGTCAGCCACATAGCCACCCTCCGTCGGCGGCTGCTTTAAAAATTTTCGTCTTGCGGGCACGTTGAAAAACAGGTTGCGGATGATGATCGTTGTACCGTCCGGCGCACCGATCTCCTCAAAGTCCGTTTCCACCGGTCCCTCTAAAGAGATGCGCACGCCGGTCAGCTCGTCCTTTGTCTTTGTGATCATCTCTGTCTGGGAAACCGCAGAAATACTGCTCAGCGCCTCCCCGCGGAAGCCCAGCGAATGAAGCCTCATCAGATCATCAGCATCCTGTATTTTTGATGTGGCATGACGCAGGAAAGCCTTGCGGATCTCCGATTTTTCGATGCCGCATCCGTTGTCGCTGACCCGGATAAAGCTGATGCCGCCGTCCTTGATCTCCACAGTAACCGCCGACGCTCCGGCATCGATGGCATTTTCCACCAACTCTTTTACGATGCTGGAGGGACGCTCCACCACCTCCCCGGCAGCGATCTTATCGATTGTTTCGTGACTTAAAATGTGAATGGATGCCATAGTTCTCCCTCTTATCACTTCACTGCTGTATATATTCTATACTTTTTACGAATAATAAACCTTCTTCCAAAAGTCTGTTTTCAGAAAAGCAGACGCATTCCGCAGACTGACAGCATACTCATTATAGTCCGGAAGTCCATCGAGAATAACTATGACAAAATGTCTGGCATCTATATACCATTCGATATCCTCATCATCCCCATGAAGATCCTCCATTAACGTTGTCCCCTTATAGTCTTCATATTCCCAGCTGACCGTATACTGTCCCGCTTCTCCGTCCCACGCGGTTGTATTTTCAAATTTATCTGCCAATAACATATCGTTTAAGACATCGTAATCGTCAACCACATCATCTAACGTAAGTATTTTTTCTGTTTCTATATCAATAGTAGTGACCATCGCCGCATCAGGATTCCCCCTTGCCGGAAGCATAGGCCCGTCTGCCCCTGTATATAATATGCTGATGATCCGGTTATCCATATACTTTATCTCATAATTTAAAATTGCATAAAAACGCCATTCATCATCCGGATTATCACGTTCCAATATCTTCATGACATCCTTCTCGATCAATGCATTGAGCCTTGCCTCTTTTTCTGTATCCTCCATTCCTGATAACTGCGGATAATATATATGAGCCGCATACTTATCATCACTCAGTTGAAACTCTTTTGATTCTGTCCTATACTCAATGTCCGGCTTTATTTCAAATTGTATATAAGCGCTTGACCATACACTAGGTCCTTCCTCACCACCATCCTCGACTGCCATCAGCCTGAAAATCCTGTTTTCCGCGGTTTCCTCCATTTTTCCCAGCCTGAATGTATAATAATTTACGCCTTCAAACTGTCTGCTTGGACGAAACGCAATCCCATCCCTGTAATAGGAAGCCTCAAACAAATCATCCCCGTCTGGATCACTCCCAAAAATATGCGCATGGCTGGTATCTATTTCCAGATTCATCGGTGCCAGTTCCCAATAAGTCCCCCGGTATTCCCAGAAGCTGAGCTCCTCCTCGCACACATAATCTCTGGAAAGTCCCGATGAATGCACAACCAAACGGTACGGCTCCTTGTCTTCAACCACAAAGAAACTCATGACCTTCCTCGGAATAGGACTGGTAATATTCTGTAAATAAATATGATCCTCATCCCACGTCTGCAGCATGATCCGCGCCGGGTACAAAGATAATCCGTCCATTTCCGTTATCTCCACAAACCTTATATGCAGATCCTTCGTCCTGTCACTTTGAAAGGTAAGCGCATATCCGTGCTGATAGAACAGCGTTTTCAGTTCCTCCTCCGGCATTTCTATCGTCCTGTCATCAAAAAACATCTCCACAAGATTATCCCACTTTTCAAAATCATCCTCATACTGAAAATAATCCTCCAGCTCATCCTTTAGATTTATATCGGGATATTCTATATGTCTGATCAAGCCTCTCACAAAATCATCATAATAGGTTTTATGGTAGATTGTATCACTGTGGTCATAAGGTACATCTCCTTCCTGCCATTGGCACTCCATGGGAATCAGATGGTGTTCCTCCTCCGCGCTGCCGGATTCGTCTGCACTTTCTTCCTCCTTCGCAGCATCAGCGGACAGCTCTCCCTCCGATGTTTCCTCTAGACCGGCAGTCCGCTCCGATCCATCAGAACCCGCAGCCGGTCCTGCATCTTCCGTATCTTTTCCATTTTTCATGCCGGCCGCACAGCCAGCCAGTACCAAACAAAACAATAACAACAGAAGCATCATTCTATTTCTGATATTGTTTCCGCTTTTCATTTTCTCTTTATTCCTCTATGAAAAAAATATCATTCCATGTCCGTGCTGATGATCCTTTTTTATACAGGCAGACACTCCGCTGAATACAGCTTTATGCATTCTCCGCCAAATACCGCGCCACATAAACCCCGCTCGCCGAAGCATGGGACAGCGAATGGGTCACGCCGCTTCCGTCCCCGATCACAAACAGCCCCTTGTGCAGTGTTTCCAGATGCTCATCCAGCTCCACTTCCATATTATAAAACTTTACCTCCACGCCGTAGAGCAGCGTGTCATCATTTGCAGTGCCCGGTGCGATCTTATCCAGCGCATAGATCATCTCGATGATCCCGTCCAGTATTCTCTTCGGCATTACAAGGCTCAGATCCCCGGGCGTCGCCGCAAGCGTCGGCGTGAGAAACGACTTGGACAGCCGTTTTTCCGTGCTCCTGTGTCCTCTGATCAGATCTCCGAAACGCTGTACGATCACACCGCCGCCCAGCATATTGGAAAGCCTCGCAATACTCTCTCCATAACCGTTGCTGTCCTTGAAAGGCTCCGTAAAATGCTTGGATACCAGCAGGGCGAAATTCGTATTTTCGGTCTGCAATGCCGGATCTTCGTAGCTGTGCCCGTTTACCGTAACGATACCGTTGGTATTTTCATTTACCACAGCTCCCTTCGGGTTCATACAGAAAGTCCGCACCTTATCCTGATATTTCTCCGTCTTATAAACGATCTTGCTCTCATATAATTCATCCGTGATCGGCTGGAAGATCTCCGCCGGCAGTTCCACTCTCACGCCGATATCCACACGGTTGGACAGCGTCGGGATATTCAACTCGCCACAGACCTTTTCCATCCACTTACTGCCGCTTCTCCCCACGGAAATAATACACTTGTCAGCAGAGTAGGACGTCTCATCCGTCACCGCCTCATAACCGCCGTCCAAAAGTTTAATGCTCCGCACCGGCGTCATAAAATGAAACTCGACCTTATCTTTCAGCTCCTCATACAGATTCCCCAGCACCTCAAAATTGATATCCGTGCCCAGATGGCGCACGGACGCATCCAGAAGATGCAGATTATTCTGCAGACAAAGCCTCTTGAACTGGGTATTCGTCGTAGAATACAATTTTGTCTTATATCCCCCGTAAGACACATTGATACCGTCCACATACTCCATCAGCTCCGTCGCCTTCTGTTTCCCGATATATTCATGCAGTGTCCCGCCGAATTCATTTGTAATATTATACTTTCCATCCGAAAAAGCCCCGGCACCGCCGAAACCATTCATAATAGCACAGGTCTTACACCCGATACAGCTCTTCACCTTATCCCCGTCGATCGGACATTTCCGCTTATCCAGAGAATTTCCGGCTTCCAGCACCGCAATCTTCCACTCGGGCTTTTTCTGTAACAGTTCATAAGCGGAGAAAATTCCCCCCGGTCCCGCACCAATTATTAAAACATCATAATCATACTTCATCTGTAATACCTCCATTTATATTTATCAATCTGCGTTTATCAGAACGAAACATGTCAGTTTTGTTCTATTTTCACTCACGCCCCACTCCTGCGTCCCAAAGTTCATCAGCAAAATGATTCACCCATTTCACTCCATCCGCACTCCAATCTTCCCGCTCCTTTGGCTTTATATTGGGATTGTCTAAATTAAATTGATGAATAAACAGTTGCGCACAAGGTGCTTCCATAATTTCATTGACCCATTTCATATCGTCAGGATAATGATAACATAGGGACAAATCGGGATTGGGGTTCTCAAGCAGCCACTTGGCATATTCAGGCAGAAACACATCATGCTCCGGCATCTGTAATTGTGCAAACTTCTCCTTCGGCAGAACAAGCTGCGCGAAACTGTACAGACCATGTGCATAGACGCCAAAAGGTCTTATACCGAATGGAAAACGATGAAATTTTCGGTAGCTTTTACAAACTGAGAGCAAATCCTGTGAGGCTTTTGCCATATCCTGTGTTTGTAAATCCATTAAAAACGCAATCATTGCCTTTTCCAAAAGTGCGGGTTTCTTCTGTGTCAGGAAATTCTCCCCCATAGAAACGCCTTCCGCAAGCACTTCTTTATTTTGATACCAAAGTCCGATCATCAGACGGGATGCAGCCGGCGCAAACGGACAGAGGCAATTTTTGACCACTGCAAGCTCCGGCGGCAGTATTCGTGAAATATGTGCTGTGTTTCCACATGCCACACCTTCCAGGACAAGCCAAGTGCTGGATTCATGGTGATATCCCCCGTAAATGTTCGGCAGCGCCGCGCTTTTAAAACGCTGGTTAGTTATCCGGCATACTGCTGGCCAGTCTTTGTTCCTGATACACTCATTCGTCCACTCATTCCAGTATTTGGGATCTAAATGAAATGTAATAAAACCGGTAACTTTGACCAGATGGCGGAACCGTTCTTTTTCTTCCGATTCCACGGCGCCCCGCGGTTTATAAAGGTTCACTTCATACTGGTATTTCTTTCGCATCAGTTCAAGGTCTTTTTCCTCGACAACCAGTGTCTGCGTGCCCTGTTCTTCCATGTTGCTCTCTGTGTCAGCCATATTTTCAATCTCCTGTTATGAAAATCCCAAATTATTGTCAAACCACAGCCAGCCGTTAGAGAAATATAATTCTCAAGGAGCCTCTTAAAAAACGCCGGCACTTGGCGAGGTAGTTCACGAGCCTAGTACCGCTGCGTTTTTTACGAAGCGGGAGCGTGGCGACGGAGAATTATATTTCTCTAACGGCGTCCGGTATCAACGATTATTATCACCGCCACCTATTTTTCAACTTACTCTGCAACCGATACAGCGTATTCATCGCATCCACCGGCGTCATATTCATCACATCCGCCTCCATCAGTTCCCGCAGCACATCCTCATCCTTCACGGTATCAAAGAGCGACAACTGTTGCAGATCCACCTCGTCATAAGCCGGTACTTTCTTATTATCCGTTTTGGTGTCCACGGCAATACTCTGCACCTTTTCAGTGATATCATTCTCGCTGAGCTGTGCCACGATCTCCTTGGCGCGGTCGATCACCATATCCGGCACCCCCGCCAGCTTTGCCACCTGTATACCGTAACTCTTATCCGCCCCGCCCTGAATGATCTTCCGCAGGAACACGATATCGTCCCCCTTCTCCTTCACGGCGATACAGTAATTGTTGACATTGCTGATCTTTCCCTCCAGCTCCGTCAGCTCGTGATAATGCGTGGCAAAAAGGGTTTTTGCGCCGAGGAGCTTTCGGTTGCTGATATGCTCGATCACCGCCCAGGCGATCGATAACCCGTCAAAGGTGGATGTCCCCCTGCCGATCTCATCTAAGATGAGCAGACTGTTTTTCGTGGCATTCCGGAGAATATTTGCCACCTCGTTCATCTCCACCATAAAGGTGCTCTGCCCGCTTGCCAGATCATCGGAAGCCCCCACTCTTGTAAAGATCCTGTCCACAAGTCCGATCTTCGCAGACTTTGCCGGCACGAAACTGCCAAGCTGCGCCATCAGCACGATCAGCGCAGTCTGCCGCATGTAAGTGGATTTCCCCGCCATATTCGGACCGGTGATCACGGCGATCAGGCGCTTGTCATTGTCCAGATAGGTGTCGTTTGTGACAAACATATCATTTCCCATCACCTGTTCCACCACCGGATGCCGCCCGTCCTTGATATGGATCAACCCCTTTTCATTGATCTGGGGGCGCACATAATGATAGCGCTCCGCCACCAGAGAAAGGGATGCAAACACATCCAGCCTCGCCACCGCTTTCGCCGTTCTCTGGATCCGCTCGATCTCTCCGCCGATGGTGTCCCGTATTTTACAGAACAGATCATACTCCAGCGTGGAAAGCTTATCCTCCGCATTCAGGATCGTATCTTCCAGTTCCTTCAGACGGGGCGTTGTGTACCGCTCCGCATTGGCAAGTGTCTGTTTGCGCACATAGTCCTCCGGCACCATATTTTTAAAGGAGTTCGTCACCTCAAAATAATAGCCGAACACTTTATTATATTTGATCTTCAGATTTTTAATGCCGGTGCGGTTTCTGTCTTCCTCCTCCAGCGCCGCCAGCCAGTTCTTTCCCTCCGTTTTCGCCTTCCGCAGAGAGTCAATAGTCTCATCAAATCCGTCTTTGATAATGCCGCCCTCCCGCACCAGGATCGGCGGATCTTCCTCTATCGCCGCATTGATCAGGGAAAACAAATCCTCCAGCGGATCGATGTCCTCCCGGACCTGTGAAAGCAGTGTGCCGCCAAAAGCAGTGAGTACCGTCCGTATCGGCTTCATCATTGCCAGAGAATTCCGAAACGCGATCAGATCCCGCGGATTGGCGGACTGATAGCTGATCTTTCCGAGAAGCCTCTCCAGATCGTAGACGGGATTTAAATATTCCCGGATCTCATCCCTGCTGATCGCGTCCTTCGTCAGCTCCTCCACCGCATCCAGCCTCTCCTCGATCTGCTCCCTGTCGATCAGCGGTTGTTCGATATAACTTCGCAGCGTCCTTGCTCCCATAGCGGTCTTTGTCTTATCCAGCACCCATAAAAGAGAACCCCGCTTTTGTTTTTCCCTGAGCGTCTCCGCCAGTTCCAGATTCCTTCTTGTGGCGGAATCCAGCAGCATAAATTTACTGGTCAGGTACGGATAAATATGAGTGATATTGCTCATGGAAGACTTCTGCGTCTCATACAGATACTTGAGCAGCGCCCCCGCCGCCAGGATTCCCACCGGAAAATCCTCGATGCCGAGTCCTGTCAGCCCTGCCACCTTAAAATGCTTCTTCAGCAGTTTTTTCGCCCCGTCCTCATCAAAATAATGGGCTTCCAGCGCATTCACAGCGATCCTCAGGCGGTTTCTCATATCTTCTATGGAAAGCCCGGAAACTAAAAAGGCATCATTGCAGATAATCTCCGACGGCGCGTATTTGCTGATCTCATCCAGAAGCTTACTGTTATCCTCCAGTTCCGTCAAATAATAATCCCCGGTAGAAATATCGGCAACCGAAACGCCGATCCTGCCGGGAAAATAGGCGATACTCATCAGAAAATTATTGCGGGATTCCTCCAATGACTGGATATTCAGGTTTGTACCGGGCGTGACGATCCGCGTCACCTCCCGCTTTACCATTCCCTTCGCCAGCTTCGGATCTTCCACCTGTTCACAGATCGCCACCTTGTATCCCTTTTCGATCAGCCTGTTCAGGTAATTATCCACCGCATGATAGGGCACGCCGCACATCGGCGCCCTCTCCTCCAGCCCGCAGCTCTTTCCCGTCAGCGTGATCTCCAGCTCCCGGGATACGATCAGCGCATCCTCGAAAAACATCTCATAAAAATCGCCTAATCTATAAAACAAAATGCAGCCCGGATACTGATCCTTTGTCTGCAGATAGTGTTGCATCATCGGCGTCAGCTCCGCCAGTTCTTTCTCCGTCAGTTCCTTAGCATTTTCAGCCATGTCTCCTCCTGTGTGACAATCCGCTCCGAATATTGCAGAGCAAAAGCGCTGCTTTTATATCTCCAGCCTTCAAACAATCAATATCACCTATTGTAAAACTCTCGTCCCGATATAATAAAACCCCTCACATCTCTCCAGCCTCACATCCACGATCTGCCCGATCAGGGACGCATCCCCCGGAAAATGCACCACTGTATTGTTCGATAATCTCCCCGTCATTAAAGAAGCATCCTGTTCATTCACCTCTTCCACCAGAACAGGCAATATCCTGCCCTCAAACCGTTTCACACGCTCCCGCGCCGTCTCCTGCACACAGGCGAGCACCTTGTCGAAATTTTCCCGCACTTCCTGCTCCGGCACTTGCTCCATCGCCGCCGCAGGCGTGCCCGTCCGTTTGGAATACACAAAGGTAAAGGCATTATCAAACTGCACTTTCCTGATCACATCTATCGTTTCTTCCGCATCTTCCCCTGTCTCCCCCGGAAAACCGACAATGATATCCGTTGTCAGAGAAATGTCGGGAATCTCGCGCCGTATCTTCTCTGCCAGCGCAAGATAAGATTCCTTTGTATAACGCCGGTTCATCTTCTCCAGAATCCTTGTGGAACCGGACTGCAGGGGAAGGTGCAGATGCCGGCAGATCTTTTTAGACGCTTTCATGACCTGTATCAGTTCATCGGACAGATCTTTCGGATGAGAAGTCATAAAACGGATCCGCTCGATCCCGTCAATTTTTTCCACTTCCTGCAGCAATTCCGGAAAACTCATAAACCCTGTATTTTTCGGCTCTTTCCCGTAAGAATTCACATTCTGCCCCAGCAGCATGACCTCTTTCACACCGTCCGCCGCAAGATTTCTGATCTCCCGCAGGATCTCCTCGGGCGCTCTCGAGCGCTCCCGCCCCCGCACATAGGGCACGATACAATAGCTGCAGAAATTATTGCAGCCGAACATGATATTCACACCGGATTTAAAGGGATATTTCCTCTCCACCGGCAGATCTTCCACGATCTTATCCGTATCCTCCCAGATATCCACCAGCATACCCTTTTCCGTATAGCAACGATACAACAACTCCGCAAATTTATACAGATTATGGGTACCGAAAACCAGATCCACAAAGCCATAACTTTTCCGCAGCTTCCGGATCACAAGATCCTCCTGCATCATACAGCCGCAGAGCGCTACCTTCATCCAAGGATTTTTCTTTTTATAGCCGTTCAAAACCCCCAGCCTGCCGAAAACACGCTGGTTTGCGTTATCCCGCACCGTGCAGGTATTGTAGATCACAAAATCCGCCTCCTCGGAATCGGTTTCTATAAAACCGACACTTTTCAGGATACCGGAAAGTTTTTCGGAATCCCGGGCATTCATCTGACAGCCGAAGGTCTGGGTGCAGGCGGTCAGATCACGCCCCATCTCCTGTCTGATATCCCTGATCACTTCCCGGCATTTTGCCATAAAATAGTATTGCCGGGCAGGCTCTTCAGCGGGTGGTGCTATGCTTAAATCTATATTATCCAAATTAATATTGTCATACATCTCTCTGAACTTTTTCCTTCATCACATACGATACAGAAGAAACAGGTTTTCCCGTACAGCTTTACGGCTCATGTACTGCTTGTTTCTTCATCTCATTTCTATAAAATCTGCCATAACCCGCTTGTTATGATAGCATATTTTCCTTCTTTTTACAAGAAAACTTGCTACATCTGAACGGCAGAAAGCCCCAGCCGGATCAGTTTCTCATACACCGGGATCATGTCCGGTTCTGTCACCTTATCCCTCAGTTCAGCGATCGGCAGCCACGCCACCTGACTGTTTTCATCCGCCTTGATCTGCAGTATCTCCTCCTCATCCGCCTCCAGCAGATAGCTGAAATTCAGATGCAGATGGGAACTGACGTACTTCCCTCTTTTCACATGTCCCCAGACAGGCAGTACATCCACCGCCGCCAGAAAACTGCCGCCTGTATTTTCTCCGAACACCTGAAGCGTTTTCACACCGGTCTCTTCTCCTGCCTCTTTTTTTGCCACAAAAAGCAGATTCTTCTCCCCGTCCGCGTGTCCGCCGGTCCATGACCAGGAACGGTAGATATTATGGTAAACCATCAATACCTTGTCCCGCTGTTTGTTAAAGATCATGGAAGAGCCTGTCATATGGGCGAAACGGTTTTCCCTTGTGAGGATCGTATCGGGAAAAGTCTCAATATAAGACAGGATCGTATCTTTATCCGCCGCTTCCTGCTCATTTTTTGGATCATAATTTTTCAATTCTTCTATGTAATTCATCTGGTTTCCTCCATTTGTAAAATATAATGAGTCTTTAATTCATAAGTTCTTTGCTGAAATTTATCAAACTGGATTCTTTATATAATGGTTCTTTTTCATTACGTCCTTTTTTCAATGCTTTTACAAATCCGTTTAAATAAACAGCAAACTCCATTTGTATCGTTTCATAGTCTGCCTTGATCTTCTGATATTGTGATCTTGGAATTTTCTTCTCCTTTTGTAATTCTATGTAGGATTCGTCGTTCACGATCAAAGCATATCGATAATCTAAACCTGCTTTTTCTCTTTTCATTGATGGTACGGCGTGACCGATTCTTCCGAATTTTCTTACATCGGCACCTAAATTATTCCTTAATGGAATATAAAATTTATTTTCGTTTTGTTCGATCATCACACATAAATGTGTGCGCTTAGACTGCTTATCTGTATTTCCTGTATCCAACATTTTTATAAAAGATATATTTTTTCAAAATAAGCCTCTTTGATAAAACAAATCTTTGGTTCCATATCTTATTCCTCTTTAATAAAATAGCGAACAGTTTCCTGTAGAATGAAAAGGGGGAACATTTCTGCTCCCCGATTTAACAATATCTTCAGCTTTTTTTAGACAGGTGCGTCTGACGAACCCCTCACAATTTCTTCAGTTTTTATTAAGCCAGGCACTTCTGACAAACGCCTCAAAAGAAGCAACTGCTTCTATCTATATATTATATGTTGCAATGCTCATAGTCAATACCACAAATTCGAAAATTTTATTAAAAATTTCTTTTATAGCGCTCTGTGCAGATTCAACCGCCCCTTTTTCCCGATCAGCTCCACGATCCCCAGATCCCGCAGGATCAGCAGACAAGTCTGTGCCGTATCTCTGTGAATATGGGCACACTTCGCCAGATCCTGAGACGTAAACTCACCTGGCAGATCATCCGGCAGAAAATATCGGTAATCATCACAGGACTCTATCCTCACAATATCCCTGAGTTTCCCCGGCAGCCTGTCATAACGGGAAGCCCCTCTCTTTCTGTCCCTGCTCCAGCCGTTTAGCAGCTTATACTCCTCCATATCCATCAGAAAAACATGAATAGACAGGTTCGGATCCTGAAGGTAGGGACGGATCTTATAAAGTTCCGAAAACACATCATAAGCGCTGCCCTTTCGCGGAGAACGCCGCCCGCCTGTGACCGCTCCTGTCTCCTGATCCAGCCAGTACACTTTTTTCTCCACCGGTACCGGGTAGATCACAGTCACATGATATTTTTTCAAAAAAGCCTCCAGCTTGCCCCGCAGTTTGTTGAAAGCTCTTGTCTGGATCTCCCAGATATCATCCCCCACCGCGATATCCGCAATATAGCGCCCCCGCTTCTGCTCCTGAAACTCATGGTCATAACAGTAGAAATCCTTGATCACCTCATGGATCGTCTTCTCCTGCAAGGTCCCGAAGCCGTTTTCCTCCTTCTCCCGGGAAAGCAGCAGATCCGCGATCTCATCAAAATAACGCCGGTTCTCCTCCATATCCGCCAGAGGATATCTGTTTTCATTCTGTATTTCCACCCCTGTTATAGGATACTTCTTTTCATCCTGCATTTCTGTCTCCATCAGAGAATATAAAATAGTTATCCCCGAATCTGCCCGTTTCCGTAAATCTCGTATTTATAGCTGGTCAGTTCCTTAAGTCCCATCGGCCCTCTTGCATGAAGCATCTGGGTACTTATGCCAATCTCCGCGCCGAAACCGAATTCAAATCCGTCCGTAAACCTTGTGGAAGCATTCACATAGACACAGGCAGCATCCACCTCCCGTAAAAACTGCTTTGCATGCGCCTCATTTTTCGTGACGATGGTCTCGGAATGCCCGGTATTATAACGGTTGATATGAGCGATCGCCTCTTCGACACTCCCTACCGTCTTCATGGAAAGGATATAATCCAGATACTCTTTCCCGTAATCCTCCTCTGAAGCGAGAACACTCTCCGGTAAAACGGCACATACCTGCTCGTCCCCTCTGATCTCCACCCTGTTTTCCCGCAGCTTCTCCGCCAGCACCGGCAGCAGGGCATCCTTCACCTTTTCATGGATCACCAGCGACTCACAGGCATTGCAGACACCGATCCGCTGTGTCTTTGCATTGACAATGATAGAAACCGCCATATCCAGATCGGCCTCCGCATCCACATAGACATGACAGTTTCCGGTCCCCGTCTCTATCACAGGGATCGTGCTGTTTTCCACCACGCTCCGGATCAGCCCCGCTCCGCCCCTCGGGATCAGAAGATTTACATATTTATGCATCTTCATAAAGGCCGCCGCCGTCTCACGGCTTGTATCTTCTATCATGGTCAGTACATCGGCGGATATCCCGTTTTCCCGCAAAACTCTCCGCAATACATCCACGATCATTTTGTTGGAGTAAAAGGCATCGCTCCCGCCCTTTAAGATCACAACATTGCCTGTCTTAAAACAAAGTCCGAAGGCATCCGCCGTCACATTCGGTCTTGCCTCATAGATAATACCGATCACGCCGATGGGCACACGACACTTTTCAATGTGCAGCCCGTTTGGACGATCAAACTGCTCCATCACTTCCCCAATCGGATCAGGAAGCCCTGCTATCTGCCTCAATCCCTCAGCCATACCCTCGATCCGGGCGCCGTTCAACCTGAGCCGGTCCTGCAATCCCTGGGGCATCCCTTTTTCTACGGCTTTCTCCATATCCTTCTCATTGGCGCTTAAGATTTTCTCCTGCTCTGCGACAAGCGCCTCTGCACATTGCAGTAAAACCTGATCCTTTTTTTCCGTGGACAATGTCTGCATCTCATATTTGACTGAAGCAGCATTTTTACATAATAATTCCAGATCCATTGTTTCCCTCCGCTTTCTTATAAATCATCCTATATGTTTGAGTCGATCACACCAATGCCAGATCCAGCGCCAGCAAAAAGCATTTTACCTGCATATCCCACTCATGTTCGCTCCCCAGCAGTTCATTATGCCACTCCTCCGATCCAAGACAGTCGCTGGCAAACAAAAAAGCTTTTAATCTCAGGTCATGATGATCACATACAGCCTGCAGGCCTGCCAGTTCCATTTCTACGGCAATACACCCGTCCTTTCTCAATCTTTCAGCCTTCCCGGCGGTTTCGCGGTATATGGCATCGTTCGTCCAGATACGTCCCGCCACATAAGGCACCTTTTCCTCATCCAAAAAAGCCGCTGTTTTTCTCCAGTCTTTCATCTCAATATATTCAGATGCTGCTATATAATGGTAGGACAATCCCTCATCACGGTAGGCCGAAGTTGGTACGATCATCTTTCCGTCTGTCAACTGACTGTTCAGCGTTCCACAGGAACCGAATATCACAAAATTTCTGCATCCGGTCAGACAGACAGCTTCCTCCAGACAGGCCGCCGCCCCGGGAGCGGAAACCAGAGTCATATAAAACGCGATCTTCTTCCCTTTCCACTCTGTCAGATAGATTGGACGATTTCCATTACAGCATCCGATCTCCGCCGCCTGCTCGCAGTTTAAGTGCTGCAGTGCCCATTCCATCACCTTACAGGAAAAAGTGATCACGCACACATCACATATTTTTTCATGCTTTCCGTAAACGGCTTCCGGTGTCAATAAAGGTTTCGTTTTATCGTCAAATGTTTCATGTATCATTACTTTCCTCCCTGATTCCCTCTGTTGCATACTCTTCTGTTATAACAAGATCGATTTTCTGGTCAAAGTTCTCCACCGGAATCTCATCCACGATCTGCATCTGATAGGCGAGACCGATTTTTTCCAGCATTCTGACAGGACTGTATCCAAAGTCCGCCCCCTTTGCGAATCTTTCTGTACTGCCACATTGAAAATCATTCCACTTCGCAAGCCACCTGTCATAAAATCCGCCGCCATAGCCGATACGGTTTCCCGCTTTATCAAATACCGCCCCGGGCAACAACAAACGAAAACAGAAATTACTCTTTTTAAGATGTTCCCCAAAAGCTCTTTCAGGCAGCGCTTCCGGTTCCAAGATCCCCTGATAGCCTTTCTTTAACTCTTCCCATGCGATGATCTGATAAAATTTCATTTCGGGCAATGTTTCTTCTGTTTTTTTATAAAAACTGAACTTTCCTCCTGCTTCAGGATATTGGTCCTTCAAAACCTTCGGAACAAAAACTTTTTTACCGTTTTTTAAACACCAGCATATAAATTCTTTTGTAGAGACTTCACTTTTATAACTGACATAACACAAATATACAGGACAAGGTGATTTTTTATCATATTCGATAAGATGCTGTAAAATCTTCTGATCCCATAATTGTCTCTGTTCCGGTAAAAGCGCATTTCTGGCTTTCAAGATCTGTTTTCTCAATTCTGCTTTTTTTCCATTCATAGATATTACCGGCAATCTGTCACCTGCTTTTCACCTTAAGAGTCCTGAGATACTCCTTCTGCTCCGCAGTGATCCGGCGGCTCTCCACAGCCTTTTGGATCGCTTTATCATGTGTCCAGTTATCCAGTCTGCATCCTTCAATATACGGCAGAACCGCTTCATACTGTTTCGCCAGAGCAGTCGCAAAATACCACGCAGTCATCATGTTGATATAGTATTCTTCAGACCTGATCTTTGCTGCCATCTCCGGATAGACAGGATCGAAATCCTCATCCAGAAAATGCTCCATCAGCATTCCCACTCCGAACCTCACGGTATAGGTTTTGTCCGATCCTATCCATTCTTTTATTTTCTCCGACAACTCTTTCCGGTGTTTCTTAAACACTTTGGGGGACATCTGATCACAGGTTGCCCAGTTATCGACATAGGGCAGGAACCGGCACACTTCCTCCATACAACGCTGATAATCTTTCATCTCCGAGATAATGAATGCATGAAGCTGGTTTTCATCAAAAAATTTATGCGGAAGATCATCCAGAAACTCCTGTACATTTTCTTCCTTTAAAAGTCTTTTTGCCATTTTCCGCAGTTCAGGCGTTCTCACTCCGATCACTGTATCTAAAGCAACGGAAGGAATCAGCTTACCCTGAAAATCACGATACTTCATATCCTGAAGCTCGAATAGTTCCTTTCTTAATTCATCAATCAACATAATCTGTCCTCTTTCTTCATATGGTGAAGCTTTATATCATACCATGTCTTTCAGACATGATATGCGGTGAACACCTGCTTCGCTCCGCGCTGGTATAATATCTATCGGTATTTTAACATATCCTTTTTGCCCCGGATACTCCTACCTGTGCATCCTCTCCACAAACAACGGCAGATCAAACTTCCTGTCATATCCTGAACTCCGAAACAGCGTCCCGATCTGTGCCCCCGCCAGCAGCCTGTGGATCACCTTGATATCCTTACTGTTGGCGATCAGCATATCGATCCCCGACTTGGTGGCGATCTTCGCCGCCAGCAGCTTCGTGTTCATCCCGCCTGTTCCGCTTGCGCTCCCGGTGGACGCCTTCCCCATCTGCATCGTCTCCTGATCCAGACTGCTTACCTCCTCCACAAATTCCGCATCGGGATTTGTGCGGGGATCATCGGTATAAAGCCCGTCGATATCGGAGAGCAATATCAAAAGATCCGCATCGATCAGCGCCGCCACGATAGCCGAAAGAGTATCGTTATCCCCAATCTCGATCTCGTAGGTAGCAACCGTATCGTTCTCATTCACGATCGGCACCACCCCCATATTCAAAAGTTCCCTGAATGTATTCTGAGCGTTATAGCGGTTCAGATTATCCACGATCGTATTTTTGGTCATCAGGATCTGAGCGGTCATCTGATTGTATTCCGCAAAAATCTTCTGATAGATCATCATCAGCCTTGCCTGTCCCACCGCCGCACATGCCTGTTTTACAGCGATATTGTGATCCTCGTCCTCATCGTTGATCTCCGTGATATTTACCGCCTTCTTTCCCACGGAGATCGCGCCGGATGTCACCAGCACCACATCCTTCCCCATATTTCGCAGATTGCAGAGCTCCCGCACCAGAACGTCCAGTTTCGTATAATCCAGATCCCCGGTCTCCGGGTGCTGCAGGGAAGATGATCCTATCTTTATGACGATTCTCTGTTTATCCTTTAAAAATGCTCTTTTGTTTTCCATGTTAACTATAATCCCTTTCTGTATCACATCTCTGAAGTATGAAAGTAAACTTTCATAATGATAATTTCCCAAAACACAATTTCTCATTTGGAATTTATCTGTTTTCCATAATCAATTCCCTGCACTTCCATTCCTCACCCAGAATACAATATTTTTCCGTTATATCAGGAACTGCATCGCTAAAACCGACTGCTTTATAACAGCGATAAGCCGGAAGATTATTTTCAAAAACACCCAGGGATGCTTTTTTTGCTCCATATATTTCAAATACATATTTTAACCCTGACCGGAGCATAGATTTTCCATAGCCCTTTCCTCTCCTGTCAGGATCTACAATAACAAATCCAAAACGTAATTCATCCAATGATCCATCCGGGTTTCTCAGTGTAAAAAAGCCCACAATTCCTGTTTCATTAAATGCGGTAAACGGCATCAGGGATTCAACAAAACAAAATTCTTTCTGCGTTATAGGATAATTGCCAAGTATTCCTGCTGTCCATTGATAAAACTCTTTTTCATCCTGACACCACGATAGTATCATATCTGCATCCGAAGTTTTATATGGTCTTATTCTGATCATAGTTTTCTCCTCCCAAACACCGATTTATCCCCTTTCATCTAATCGCCTCAGCGGATACCCCCACTCATTCTCCCTCCGGCATGGTAACCATATATCTTCCGCCCCTCTCCCGCGTGATCGTAAGCGGCGTAAGACCATACTCTGTAACGCCATATCCGCCGGGTGCCGGCGCTATCCAAAACCTTGCCATCCCGCCCTTCACACAAGACTTCTCCGCCTGGGCACTGACAAAATTTCCGATGGAATAATAGACCAGCATCCGATGCCCGTCCGCTCCCTCCAGCAGTTCATACTCCTGCAAAACATGTGGATGCGTTCCCACAACCACATCCGCCCTGCCATCCAGAAAAACCTTGGTCCAACGCTTCTGAAAGTCATCGACCTCCGCTGAATCCTCCGTCCCCCAGTGGACAAACACAAGGAGCACATCCGCCTCCCTGCGGGCATTTTCCATATCCGCCCTGACCTGCTCCTCATCCTCCAGCAGATGCACCATAAAAGGATATCCCTCCGGCAGGGAAATACCGTTCGTACCATAGGTATAATTGAACAGCGCAAAGCGGATATCCTTCCTGACAAGGATCTCATAGGGCCTGTATTTTGCTTCCTGCTCCGTCTGAATGCCAAGACATAGAACGCCCTGCTGCGTAAAACATTCCTTTGTAGTATGAATCCCTTCCGCCCCTCTGTCAAGTGCATGATTCGTGGCACAGGTGACCACATCAAAACCTGCATCCACGATCGCCTGCCCGACCTGGATGGGCGTTCCGAATCTGGGATAGTCTCCATATTCGGAAAATTTCGTCACAAGAGGCGTCTCCTGATTAATGACAGCAATGTCACTTTCTTCCAGAACACCCCCTATATTATCAAACAGAAAGCCGAAATCTCCGCCCTGGTTCATACCATATCTGTAGATCGGCTCATGAATCAGATTATCGCCGAACACCGCAAAGGAAACCGCCGCATCTTCCCTCCGAAAGCCCCAGGAATCCCATCGCCAGTAACTTATCTCGCCGGACGGATCCGTGAGCAGCAGCCACCTGCGGGATGCGTCCCCGCCGCCGGATGCCATTTCTGCGACATCCTGACCAATGTAGGAAGACATCCACTGAGGCACCATCCTGTCTTTTGCATATTCATATACAAAAATATGCTGTGACCAGCTCCTCTCGTCTCTTTCGATCCAGAAAGGCTTATGATTCCCGAAACGTCCCCTCTTCCAGCATAACAGGATCAGTTCCTCTCCGCCATCACGATCAATATCACAGGATAAAACCTGTTGGACTTTTACCCCATCCGGAGAAGCCCAAATCTCCCCGCCGCCATAAACAACATGAACAGTTTTTCCGGTCAGAGAAACCTCATAACCGCCGGATATCTCCATGGTCTTTTCCTCTTCCCAGACGATCCATCCCGGTAAAAATGCGCCGCCTGACCACAGAACATACAAAACGGCGCCGCTCAATGCAAGCGCCGTCACTGTAATGATTATTTTTTTCCAACTCAATCTCATAGCTCGACTCGCAAACGCTACGCTTTCTCCTGTATCGCCGCCTGAAAAACGGCGGTTCATTATCGATAACTCTGTGTCCAATCCGGCCTCGCCACAGGTTTTTCTTCGCTGTAATTCCAGTTTCCGTTCTCATCAGCCTGATATCCCATCATATAGCGCCACTTGGAATCCGTCAGCCGCTCATCCATCGCCCAGGGGAACTGATAGAAAGAATACACGCTCCCTTTCGCGATCTTCACCTTGCCATCCACCTTAACCGCCACATAGATCACGCAGGGATTGCCGGTTGCAGCCTCCAGAACCTGCCCGTTCGGGTCTGTCGCAATGTCCACCACAACAGCCGCCGGCAGTTCCTGTGCCGCCTCCACGCCGGCGTCATTTTTGACAGCCTCGATCCAGAAGTGTTCCAGATTACCACCATAACTTTTGATAAACTCATACTCCTCATCTGAAAGCACCTCATCCTGAAGTTCCTTATTGGAGATCGTCAAAAGCTTCTCCGCCATCTCGGAAAGCCTCCCCAGGTTTTCTTCATCGGCAGCATTCAGCATCCCGTATCTTTTCAGCCCCTGCGCCGTCAGGGACGCCAGATTTTTAAATCTCCCATAGACAAGCGGCTCCGGTTCCACATACCCCCTGTCATCCACCTCATCCTCTCCACCGCCCATCTCCGCCATCACCTGTTTGGTGTACAGCACGGTGTCATGCTTCAGTTCCGTGAAACTGCCCGCAAAACATTCCAGATCCTTTTTCGTCCACTCCTCATTCTGCATAAAGAAAGGATAGCCTTCCCCTTTCTCCTGAAGCAGAGGGCGCAGCGTATTTAACCAGTTAGCGTAAAGGCTTGCGCTCCATAGTGTTTTATTGGGCTTTTCCAGTCCCGCCTTCAGCTTCTCCATATTTTCGGTATATCCCGCAAAGGACGTGTCTCCCTGCTCCTCCAGGATCTGCAGCGCCATATCAGAACCCAGCGCCGCCGGCACATCCAACACATCCGGAAGCATACGCCGCGCCCCGGAAGCGTTTTCTCCCACATTCTGGTAAATAAGCTGCTGCATGATGAGGGCATCGATCGTAAACCGCTGCCCCATAAACCGGAACCCCGGTATCACATTGGACTCATCATCCTGAACAGGAATCGAATTGATCTGAGGCGGAGCCATTGTCCCGGTCAAAACATGGAACTGATCAAAATCCTCCTGATCTCCTGCAAGCCTGTCGACGGAAACACTTCCGCCGTAAGCCTTTTCCATCAACGGTTTATATTCACAGACGCCCGCATCATCGCTGACACCGGCAAAGAAAGAAGTGACGGCATAGATCCCCTCCCATAGTTCATAACTTTCCGCATCCTCCGTGAGCGCCAGTGTGATCAAAAGAGCACTCCTGTCCAGCTCCTCCTCTTTCTGCAGAAAATGAATCCTGCCATACCACATCATCGCCTTAAAATAGCGCTCTAACTGTTCATCCCCCCCATAATATCCCCTTGGAATATACTGGGTATAATCCTCATACTCACCGGTCAGGGCAGATTCCGTAATACCGGACGCACCGTTTATGGCATCCAGTTCCTGTGAAACCATATCCTCCGCATAATCGTGATCCGGCACCTCAGCGCCCAAAAGCGCGGCACCCACCGTAAAAAACGCCACATTGCGTGCCGCCGCATCCTCCCATTCGCTGCCGCGCAGCACTTCATACTGTGCGGCACTGTTTTCCGCCATCCTGACACTGAGAGCTGCCAGATCATCCGCCAGATAACCCTTTTCAATGTTTTTCATCAGATAACTGAAATACAGATGATAAGTATGCATCAGAGAATCCACCGTCACAAAATTCGGCGTCATGGAATACCGGTTCCACTCATACTGCTCAAAAAATTCAGCCCCCGCATTTCCGCCTACTACAAAACCGTTCTCCGCAAGCTTTGCCTTCATCCCGTCATCCATATAAACCTGCCAGAGATTGTCAATATTGCTCAGGTCAGGCTCCACCGTATAAGGCGCCACATTCGGAACCGCCGCCGCATCTTCCTCTGCCGCCGCCATATTCAGCAGGGAAGGCCTGCTGTTTTCCGAAGGAGCATAAGAATCCCCGGAAATTTCCGCTGTATCCTGTATTACTCCATCTTTTATTTCTTCCGCTTCTCCGTTTTCCTCTTCCTCATCTTCCGACGCAAATCTGTCCGAACCCTCTTCCATCCGGAACATATCCTTTAAATCCGCCAGCCCACATCCGCTCAGCAGACATCCCGCAAGAAATAACGCAAGAAACTGTGTCCATTTTTTCTTTTTCATAAACTGCCCGATCCCCTTCACTTCATCAATACACAAACGCTCCCCAAAAGCTCACATCAATCTTCCAGCACATCAAAAGCCGTTCCCTTTGCCCAGGGACTTCCGATATCACAACGCCCGTGGTGATATGCATGTTTTGTATCGCCGGAATCAAGTTCTTCTGATACCTCGAGCTTCATCCGGCTCTCCCCCGCATCACAGAAACCATCCAGTATTTTCAGCAGATTGTCAATATCCTTTTCAGATGTGTTATCCATTATTTTATCCTCATCCTTTACCAGTACATGTATATCCGCACTCTATAAAGCAAAACACTTTCTTCCATTAAATTAACAACTACATTATAATCCACATCAGATTTATGTTCAATAACAGAAATCAAATTGTTCCTATTGACGCCTTTATCCCGATAATTTACAATGAACCTGTTCACGAAACCATATAAAACGAATCCCGCCGATCAAAACAAGCATACCGGCTTTAACCGATATGTCTGCGGGAGTCAAAGAAAACAGGAGATGACCATGCTGCGCATCAACCAGATCACATGCCCGATAGACCATACCGAAAAACAGCTTTTCACAGCGCTCTGCCACAAATTAAAATGTCGTGAATCAGATATTTTAAGCTGGAAGATCATAAGGCGTTCTGTGGATGCCAGAAAAAAGCCCCGGCTTTTTTACAGTTATACGCTTCTCGCCAAATGTAAAGAGGAAGAAAAGCTGTTAAAAAAACTCCGAAAAGACAGGGATATCGCAAATGACACTCCTGTCACATTTCGTTTTCAGACTACCGGAGAAAAGAAACTCGATAAACGCCCCGTGATCATCGGAACCGGCCCTGCCGGCCTGTTTTGCGGACTGGAACTGGCAAGAGCAGGTTTCATGCCCGTTTTGCTGGAGCGCGGAAAAAATGTGGAAAAGCGGAGTAAAGATGTGGAATCCTTCTGGAACGGCGACAGTCTCCTGCCAGACTCCAATGTTCAGTTCGGCGAGGGCGGCGCCGGAACCTTTTCCGACGGAAAACTGAACACCCTTGTAAAAGATAAATACGGACGAAATATGCATGTGCTCAACACTTTCGTGGAATTTGGCGCAAAAGAAAGCATTCTGTATGACCAGAAACCGCATCTCGGCACGGACGTCCTGAAAAACATCGTGAAAAATATACGGGAAGAGATCATTTCTCTGGGCGGCGAGGTGCGCTTTGAAAGCCAGGTGACGGACATTCGTCTATCCAATGTTCACACCGATATATCCAACTGTTTTCCATATGAGAAAAATGTTTTTTCTGAAAATGAAATATATAAAAATGAATCTCAGTCCCATGATAAAGAACAGGAAAAAGAAAAGCAGCGCATCACCGCAATAGAAATAAATCACAGTGAATGGATGGAAACCGATATACTGGTGCTCGCCATCGGCCACAGCGCAAGGGACACGTTTTCCATGTTATACGAAAAGCACCTACATATGGAAGCCAAACCTTTTGCAGTCGGTTTCCGGGTACAGCATCCCCAGCATTTTATCAATGAAACACAGTATGGAACATGGGAAGATTCTGAACAGAATAACGAGTCAAATGAAAATACCGCTTCAAAAGATCCCGCCTCCATCCTGGGTGCCGCTCCCTACAAGCTGACAGCCAGTGCGAGAGACGGCCGCGGCGTGTATTCTTTCTGCATGTGCCCGGGCGGTTATGTGGTGAATGCCTCCTCGGAAGAGGGACTTCTCGCTGTAAACGGGATGAGTTACAGCGCCAGAGACGGAGAATGTGCCAACAGCGCGATCATTGTCTCCGTCTCCCCGGAAGATTACGAAAATTCCGCTTTCCCGCTCTCAGGCATCGCCTTCCAGAGAGAGCTGGAACAAAAGGCTTACAAAACTGCCCGGGGAAAGATCCCGATACAAAAATATAAAGATTATCAAACGGAACTGGTAAAACAGGGGCTCCTGAAAACAGCCTCCTGTTCTGATACCCTTTCCCCGTTTTCGCCCGCCTTAAAAGGCCTTTATCAGGAAGCGGATCTCACGCACATTCTGCCGCCTGTATTAAATACAGCCTTTGTGGAAGGCATGGAAGAAATGGACCATAAGATGCACGGATTTGCCTCCGGGGAAGTATGGCTTTGCGGTATCGAGAGCAGAACCTCCTCCCCTGTCCGCATCTGCCGGGATGTATCGCTGCAGAGTAATATCAGCGGGATCTATCCATGCGGTGAAGGCGCAGGGTATGCCGGCGGCATTACTTCCGCCGCGATGGATGGCATCAAGGTTGCTCAGGAGATAGGGGCTTTGTATCATCCTTTCAGATCAGAAAATTAATTTAATCCAATAAATATCCTTCTTTATAAGATGTTTCAAGATAATCAGGATTCTGATAGTATACGCCTGTCTTAAAATCAGATATCTCATCACTGATAAAGGACGCAAAAATTTTCATCATCTCTGTAACCTCTTCCCCCTTTTGGGCACAATCTTCTATCATGATGCAATATAACTTTCCAATATCCATAAATCCGGGAACAGAATACTTGCACCTGGAGATCGTATCAAAGGTTCCTTCTGCTATTCCATAAGCATCTATCACTTCATCACTCACCTGTTCAAAACTGAGACAGTGATTTACTTCTGCATCATACAATTGTTTCCGTATTCCTGATTCTCCCAGCGCTTTCACGACATCGCCTCTTTTATTTAATGTTTTCCGCGCTATATATTCAACCAAGGAACATACATAAAAAAGATCATTCTTTTCTTTATTTGTCATATATCACTTCACTCCCGTTATACTTTAAACAGTCTATTGCCGCAAGCGTATGAAAACTGATCTGGTGAGTCGGATATCGAAACTCAGCAAGTACCCAAAACTGTTTTCTGTTTATCGTGCCGGCCAAAAAATCATTTACATAATTCCAAACCGTATCATTCGCCATCGGACCTTCCACGATATCATAATGATGCGTTTCACCATTTCTGCATTTTGCAATAAAATCAAGCCATTCATCCGACATCTGTTCAAATCTTAAAACAGACAGTGAATCTTTGGGCGTATAAATATATGAATTGACAACCGGTGTTCCATCGCCTCGATTTGCCCATCGTATTGCCTGTTCCTTATTATTCGTACAGTAAAATCCCCATGAAAAATCTTTGGTATATTTTGTCTTACGGACCTCTGGAAATTCAACAATCATTTTACTTGCGTGATATAAAATCATAAAATCCCCCTACATCTCCTCACCGCCTCCCGTCCTGCAAGAACCCCGGAACCCCATGCAAAATGCAGATTATAACCTCCGCATTCCCCGTCCACGTTCAGCATTTCTCCGCAGGCGAAAAGCCCCGGTACCTTCCTGCACTCCAGTTTTTCATCAAACTGTGACAGCAAAAGCCCGCCCCGGCAGACCTGAGCCTGTTTCATATCTGACACCGCTGTCACTTCTGTGGTAAAATGCATAGCGCGCTTCATGACCGATGCGATCATGATAAACGCTCTTTTTTCTGCAGATAAACACCTTTTTCCTTCCGAGGCAAAAGCCGCATCATATCGCCTTTTCCCGTGTTCCATATCTGTCTCATCGTTCTCACAGGGAATCCTCATATCCCCTCTCAGCCCCTCCGCCTGCAGACAGACGCCAAGCACTTTCTTATGTAACACACCCAAAAAGAAATCTTCCAGACTTCGCCCGGGCAGCAGGGAAAGACGCTTTTTTATCCAGCCCTCCAGCTCATCCTCCTGAAAATCCGGCAGAAAGTTGACTTCCACGACCACCCGCCTTTTCTCCGCCAGTTTCTCAGCGATCTCCCCGGAAAGCTGAAACACCGCGATCCCGGATATTCCCTCCTTCGTGAGCTGCAGCTCCCCCGCCTCCCGTCTCAGAAGTTCCCAGCCGCCTCTCACGCCTTCTGTCTTATTGTCCCTTTCAGCAAGTCTGCCCTGAACCCTTTTTTCCGCACACTGTCCCGCTCTGTATCCTGCTCTTTCCAAATATCTCTCATCCCCGTATTCTGCCTTCTCCGCACATCTCCGCACCTTATGCTCTCCTCTTCCCGCATAAAGCAACAGCCTCACCTGCGCCCGCACCCCGGCAAGCTGCCTGTAATAATGTGCTTCCCTGCAGACACACTTCGTCAGCGCCGGATACAGCGCCGTACTGCGCAGCCCCAGCGCTTTCGCCAGCCGCAGCGGATCCTCCTGCTTATCCTGCAAAAACCCTCCCGCTTTGGAACCCGCAGCCAGAATAACACTGCCGGCAGATACATGACACCGTTTCCCCTCCTCCAGAAAGCTGACCAGAAAATCCTCACCCTTTTTCTCTATTTTTTCCACACGAATCTTACACAATATGTCACAGTCCAACTCCGACAACCGAAGCCGCAGCACATCCAGCACCGTGGATGCGGTCTCCGGCAGAGGATAAAAATAACCGTTTTTCTCCCTTGCACACATCCCAAGCCTCTCAAAAAAGGCAAGCGCCGCCCCGGTCGGGAACCCGGACAATACCGAATCAAGCACACCCCGGTCGTCCGTGTGATAATGCTCGATACTGATATTCTCATGTGTAAAATTGCACTTCCCGTTTCCGGTCGCCAGAATCTTCTTTCCCACCCTGTCATTGCTCTCCAGAAGAAGCACCTTTCCCTTCGCCTCCTCCAGCGCCGCGATCGCCGCAGCCATGCCGGAAGCTCCCGCGCCGATCACGACGACCTGATATTTTTTACCTGCCATTTTCTCCCCCACTGTCCATCACACCCTCAACTCGAATACGACTCCAGAAAATCATACAGATCCTCCTCCGTATTGACGACTCTCATCTGTATCAGATCCAGCAATATATCAGAAGGCAGCTCCTCCGCCGGAATATCCGTCTCCATATAGATCGTTCTCCCGTCCGCCTTATAGACGACCACTTTACCCTTCAGCAGCGCCAAATAATAATACTCGTCCGTCTCCTCCGCCAGTTTCTGATAAAATCTGCAAAGCTCCACCTTACTCCCGGAAAAGCTCCTGATCTCCGATCCCTGAAAGCCCTTCTGCAGCTCCTGCAGGGACGGTGACGCATCAAACCCCTGTATCTGCTCCTCAAAGGCCGTCCGGTCCATGCCCATATAATAATTGGGAACCGGAATCTCCTCCGACTGCTCTGACTGATCCGCCAGATTCACCTCCGTCAGCACAAACAGGGTATCGGCACTGATGATATTTTCATCCGTCACGGATGCCTGCATCTTCTCACCCGGCACGGAAGATGCGCCTTTCTCCGCCCTCTGCATCGATCTGTCACCCGGATAAAAAAAGTCATGACCGGAAAATCCAAGGAAACATCCCACAGCAAACAATACAGTCGCTATAAAAAATATACTGATACCTTTCACAAGTTTCACTTCTGACGCCCACGCCTTTCCAACATCATGTGTGAAACATTCGTTGACATCTATATTTCACACTGAACCCTGTTATCAGTATCAGCTTTTTTCTCTGATTTTATTCTATCTATTACCCAGTCCGTGCTGTCTGCGATCGCCAAACGATCATCGTCACCGGCCTTTTCTCTTTCTCTATCTCCGCAGCATCCCGTTCAGCCGCAAAAACAACTCCCCGCCGGGCATAACCTCCGCCTCCTTATTGCTGACAATGCGAAGCACTGTCACCGCTGCAAGATACAGCAAAAATCCCGGTATCATGGAAACAGCCACCGCGGCGCCCGCAGAGAGCTTCTTTCCGGCAAACTGGTAGATCAGCAACATGATCAGCGCGCCGGCCAGCGCAACGATCACCGCCATGACCAGCTTTTTCAGCTGATTCCCCGACAGTTTCAGCCTTCTTGAAAACTTCACGAAAAAGAAGAGAATGACCAGCGCCGCCTGCAGCAGCATCCCCCATAAAATACTCATCACACCCAGATCCAGTGCCTTCAATGCCGTTACGACAAACGCTGTCTGAACCCCGAAACTGACAAGAACCGTCAGATATAAATAGATCTTCTCATTCCAGATCTCCATCAGTCTCAGCAGGATCATCTCCAGGATCAGCAGCACCGCGCCCAGCGCCGCATACTGCAAAATACCTGTCCCCTCCTTCGCCGCGCTCTTTGTCAGGCATTTCAGGACCGGTTCCGCCATCACTGCGATTCCCGCACAGACCGGAAGCGCAGACACTGCCACACCCAGCAGCATCCCAACCCCCCTCTCCCTGAACTGGGAATAAGCTTCACTCTTCCAGTGCCCTGCAAGCTGTCTGTAATTTCTGTGGTTCAGGACTGCGAAACACAAGATCAATATCGCCATCACCGGAACCGCCTCCCCGAACAGAAAGCCCCCTGTCCTCACCCAGGATGCGGAATCCCCTTCTTTTTTACACAATCTGATATATAAAATATAGTTCAATACCAGAGGCGAAAACAGCATCATACACCTGAGCCCCTGCATAAGCCCGACACTGAGCATCACCCGGAACCCGTGGAAAGCACTCTCCTGATATTTTGCGCTGTCCCTGCCCCGCATACTGTGCAGCTCCCCGTGAAGCATCAGACAGAATACCAGCAGCAGGATAAGCCCTGTCACCGCTCCGGCAAGCACCCCGAGAAGAGAGCCAAAAGCGCCGTAAACACTGGTCACCGCCTCATTGTGCTTCAGCTTCGCCACCTTCTCCCCGTACTCCTCCAGAAACTTCATGCCTGCGATACTCCCGGCAAAGACAGTGACCTGCCGCACCAGATAAAAAATCCTCACCGGCGCATAATAGCCCATCCCCTGCAGATAACCGCCGACCGCCTCCGACACACCCATCACAGGCACCAGCACCGAGACGACCATCAGACAGATACTGATATGGATATCCCGGACCAGAAAACTGCCGAGCTGATCGCTGAACAAAAGAAATGCCGCGCAGATCAGCGCCCCCGTGGAAAGGACATAGATCAGTACCCCCTTCAAGAACTTCCTGCTGCTCCGATACTGATTCCGTGCATTTCTGCCCCGGACATACTTCGCCACCATCCCCGAAAGCCAGACGGAATGGAAGGAAACCAAAAAAACAAGAATGCCCAGAGAAATACCGAGATAACCCGCCCCCTGAATGCCCAGCATGGCAGACAACACCAGAATATTGACCATTCCCACCGCCGCCATTTTATATTTGAATAGATCGATAGCCGAAGAACTCATTTTTTTCATAAATTACTACTCTGTCCCTTACTCTCTTGTGATCTGAAGCTCCTGCAGCGCCTTCTCCTGTTTTTCCTCCATCACTGCCGCCTCTTCCTCTGTCATATGGTCATATCCCAGCAGATGCAGCATGCTGTGGGCGCACAGAAACGCAAATTCCCGCTTCCTGCCGTGCCCATAAGCCTCCGCCTGCTCCTTCACCTTGTCCACGCTGATGATGATATCCCCCAGCATCAGCTCCCCGGTATCCGGTTCAAAACAATCCGCCGCGTTCTCCTCCACATGCCGGAGATCCGCCGGTGTCTCATAGGCGATATTGGGAAACGAAAGCACGTCCGTCGGACGATCCACATCCCGGAAATCCCGGTTAAACTGCCAGATGCCCTCATTGTCCGTCAGCAGGATATTCACCGCCGCCTCATAAGGACAGCCTTCCATGTCCAGCACCTTCTCCACAACCAGCTCCGCGGTTTCCCTCACATCAAATTCAAATTCCGTATCCGTCTCATTTTCCAGATAAACCGACATATTCCGCCCCCTCAGACCATAAACTCATAATACATCTTCTCCTCCAGAAGCCTTTTTTTGATATAGCGCAGATTGGACAGCGTGATATCCGTCTCCGCCAGAGCCTCCATCGTAAAATGATGCGCAAACATCTGCTCGATCAGATGCCCGTAATCCGCTTTTTTCTCTTTATTGATCTTATTGCTCCGCTGAATCTTCTGGATGATCTGATAACAGATATGGACGATCACGGCCTCCTTCTTTTTCAGAGCCTTCCCGCCCGCTTTCAGTTCATCGATCAACACCTCCACAGATTCCGGAAAGGGAATCGTCTCCAATTTATCCTCCGGCAGATGCCCATAATAGGCGGCACACTTTGCCGACCGGACATCAAGTTCCAGCTCGGAAGTGATCCGCTCCACCAGATACGCCGTATGGAGCGCGCAGTAATACTCCTCTTTTTTCATCTCCCGCATCTTTGCCATCACTTCATACTCCTGATCGTTCAGCATCAGATACAGGTTATCCTCCCTCTTTGCCACCCTGTTGATATAATACTGCAGAAAGATACAGATCAGAATACCGTTCATCACGATATTGGCAAGAGGCACCAGCGCCTCCTCCCAGACCAGTTTTTTATTCTGTACAAGAAGTTCGCCCGCATAGATCAAAAGAAGCTGGCTCCCCAGAGAAAGCCCCAGCGGGACCGCCGTATAAAATTCATCCTTCTGACGGGCAAACAGCGCGATGCCGATCATACCGCTGAGCAGATAGACCAGAAAGGTGGACAAGGATATCTGCTCGCAGAGGACCGTCGTCAGCACCAGAAGGCTTGTTCCTCCGCAGATCCCCGCCACCGCATCCGACACCCGGGCGAGCGCCACAAAGAAAAACAGAAACATCCAGCCCGTCACCGGAAGCTGGGTAAATACAAGAGCACACAAAATGCCGCACAGATAAATGCTCAAAAATCTGCCCGGATGCTCCCCGTCGTCATAGAAAAAACCGCCCGATACCCTGCCCGCCTGAAAGGAAAAGACCGCCGCAAGCGCCACCGAAAGACAGAGCACCAGATTCCGCACCATATAATACAGATCCGCTCCCGCCGCCAGGCTCCCGACCAGAGCCGCACAGGTAATGCCCGCCAGAACAAGCAGCATACAGCCGGTATTTCTCATCAGTATTTTTCGATCCTTCTTTTTCCTACCTTCGGCTATACTCTTTTGCGCCTCGTCTGCCTTTTTCTTTTCCAGCCTGTCCTGCTTTTCGTTTTTCTTCTTTTGCTTCATAGGTTTCATATGCCTTTACAATTTTTTGTACCAGCGGATGACGTACCACATCCTTGCTGGTCAGTTCGCAGAACGCGATATCTTCGATCCCCCGCAGCACCCGCCCTGCGATATCCAGCCCTGACTTCATATCCGGCGCAAGATCCTTCTGGGACGCATCCCCGGTGATGATTACCTTGGAACCGAAACCGATCCTCGTCAAAAACATCTTCATCTGGGCGGGGGTGGTATTCTGTGCCTCATCCAGGATGATATAGGCATTATCCAGCGTCCGTCCCCGCATATAGGCAAGGGGCGCCACCTCGATCAGCCCCTTTTCCATATTTTTCTGAAAGGACTCCGCCCCCATGATTTGATACAGCGCATCGTACAGCGGACGCAGATAGGGATCCACCTTGCTCTGCAGATCCCCCGGCAGAAACCCCAGTTTTTCCCCTGCCTCGATGGCGGGCCTTGTCAAAATGATCCGCCCCACCTCTTCCCGCTTAAAAGCGGTGATCGCCATCGCCATGGCAAGATAAGTCTTACCCGTTCCCGCGGGACCCAGACCGAATACGATCATATTGTGACGGATCGCATCCACATATTCCTTCTGCCCGATGGTCTTTGGCTTGATGGGTTTCCCGTTTATCGTGTGACAGATCATGTCATCATCGATCTCCGCCAGGATCCCTTCCTTCGCCTCCGGCTCTAAAGACATCGCATAATCCACGTTCTGCTGGGCGATCTCGGCGCCCTTTCTGGAGAGGGACAAAAGCTGCTTCATCACATGCTCCACCCGGCGCACCTTCTCCTCATCTCCCCTGATATGCACATCGCCGTCCCTGCTGTATATGCTGACAGCATACTCCTTCTCAAGGCTTTTGATATATTTATCCTGCATGCCGAACAGAGCCTGCTGATCCTTTGCCGGTATTTCCATTTGCAAAACAAAATCATTCATCTGCCGTGTCATCAAAAGGTTCCTCCTGAACCTTTGTTTCCTTTCTCTCCACAAACGGCCCCTGCACTCTTAAAGTCCCGGTCAGGGTTACCGTATTCGCATTCTTTTTTATTCTAACATTTTTCCCCTTGATTTGTATAGCCTTTTTAGCCAAACTTGCTATATATTCTTCCAGCTTCCCCGAAAGTTCCTCCGTATATTCCTCCTCCGTCTTCTCCCGCACCACTTTCACAACCTCCCGGATCTCCATCTCCCCAACCTCCAGCGTAATCCCCATTTTCTCCCCCATTCTGGAATAAGTATGAGGCACCGCCCGGTAATCCTCATAGGGAATCGCAAACAGATGCCAGATCCGGTAACTGTCTCTCCACCTGCAAAAAGTATACTTTTTACAGTTTCCCGTCTCTGTCTCCACCGTCTTCATCAAAGGAACGTCAAAACTGGTGCTGATAGAACACTCCACAATGATATCCCCGTCCGCATGTACATTTACGCTCTCCCGCACATTTCCCTCGTTGTCAAAGATCTCCACCTGGCCGCAGATCAGGACATCCCCCGCCTGCACCTCATCTCCGACCTGCACCATCGGCGTCCCCTCCCTGGTGATGATGGAAACGATCCGCCCGGCTTTGTCGGCACAGATATCGATCCCCTGCTCCTCCTCCAGAAACCCCTCCTTATGGGACTTCTCCGCTTCCGCCTCCTCCTTCGGAATGGGCTTGTCGTTTTCTTTTATGTTCAGCGTCAGAGCGTTTCCCTCCAGATAGACGCTGATCCAGGTGATCTCCGGATAGGTTCTCCGCATCTCCTTCTCCAGAAATTCCGTATCCACATTTTTTAACAGCATGCCCTTTTTTATCTCGTGCTCCTCCAGAAAAAGCTGTATATCCTCCTCCAGGATTACCTGATTTCCCTCGATCCGGATATTCCAGAGCAGAAACTGGGACAGAAAAAACACAGCCATCGCAACCAGAAGAAACGCCGGAAAGAACCACCGCTTCTTCACGCCGGACATAAGAAAAGGCAGTCCAATCCTTTTCAGAATGACTACCCTCGTGGACGTCTTACGGACAATATCCTTCATCTCAAAAAAGCTCTTCAGACTGATGCACATTGTGTAGGATGCCCCGTCCTGTTTGATATTCCAGAGCATCATATGCCGTATGCCGCAAAGATTGATAAACCGCTCAGCGCAGGCCCCGCTTACCCGGATCCAGAGATAACCTCTGAAAAAATAGAATAACTTCAGCATAAAAACTGCATCTCCTCTATGATTCCTGTGATCCGCATCTCCTCGCTGGTATAAAAAGCGATATGCAGCTCCCTTCCGCAGAAAGCAACCCTGCCGTTTTTCAGCTGGATAAAGATGCGCTCCGGCGTATACTCTATGATTCCTTTGTAGTTTTCGATCCAGGCCTCCTCGTTTCCGGTCAGGGAAATATTGGAATCCCCTTTTGTGATATCCTTCGGCAGCTTTAACGACTCCGCAAGCGGTGTGATGATTGATTTTTTTCTCATGTTTCCTCATTTTATTGTGTTCACACTTTTATTGTATGAGGCATGAGACGTTTATATGATATCCTATGCGCTTTCAAAAATACATTATCTACAACGGAATCATTTCCAGATCCTCCGGCACATAGATCCTCCCGTCAAAAAATTCTGCTGCCTCCTTTGTATAAAGCTTCTTCCTCGCCTCCATATGATCATCTTCCGTATGATATAAGATCAGATTTTTCACCCCCAACTCCCTCGCCAGTATCGCCGCATCCTTCGCCGTGCTGTGATGCTTTTCATAGGGATTATACCTGTCAGCATCCGCGAAAAGACAGAACGCCTCGCTCATCAGATAATCGCACCCTTCCGCATAAGCCCTGCTGCACTCCGAATAGGGCTCATCCCCGAGGCAGGTAAGGCGCACTCCGTCCTCAAAAGCCATCATAAAACCAAACTGCTTCTCCTTCTCCGAACCGATATCAAAGACCTGAAATCCCGCCCCGATAAGCCGCAGACTCTCCCCATCCTGCAACACCTGAAAAAAGATTCGCTCATCAAAAAAACAGGTAAACTTATCCCAGAGCGTCAGATCACAGATACAGCGCAGGGTACGGATCACCTTCTCATTGCCGTATACCGTAAAATCCCCCTCAAATTTCCCGCTTTTCATCCATGCCGCGATCTGCCTCACCACCCAGACCGCCCCCAAAATATGATCTGTGTGGGAATGGGTAATATACATCTGATGCACCTTTTTCAGTTTCAGCCCCGCCCTGTCAAGCTGGGTGAAGATACCGTTCCCGCCTCCTGCGTCCACCAGCAGAAACTCCTTCCTGTTTTCCACCATAAAACAGGTATTATAACAGTTTTTCACCATGGCATTTCCGGTGCCGAGAATCGTTATTTTTCGCTCTTTCATCATATCATCCTCTATAAATTATCCTGCCGCGTTCAAACGCCTGCCTTTTTACAGATATCCTGCAGGCAGCACTTATCACAGTAAGGGTTTGTCCTCGCCGTACACACTGCCCTCCCGTGATCCACCAGCCTGTGGCAGAAACTGTTTCCCTCCTCGGGGGGCACAAGCTTCCAGAGTTCCTTCTCCACCTTAGCAGGCTCCTTGATCCCGTCCACAAGCCCCATGCGGTTCACCAGCCGGATGCAGTGGGTATCTGTCACGATAGCGGGCTTGCCAAACACATCCCCCATGATCAGATTGGCGCTCTTTCTGCCCACCCCCGGCAGTTTCAAAAGCTTATCAAAATCATCCGGCACCTTCCCGCCGTATTCATCCCGAAGCACCTTCATGCAGGCGTTGATATCCCTCGCCTTACTCCTCCCAAGGCCGCAGGGACGGACGATCCTCTCTATATCGTCCGCGGAAGCCTCCGCCAGCGCGTTGATATCGGGAAATACTTTGTAGAGATCTTCCACCACTACATTTACTCTGGCGTCCGTACACTGCGCCGCCAGCCGCACACTGACCAGCAGTTTCCACGCCTGATCATAATCCAAAGTGCAGTCTGAATCCGGGTATTCCTGTTTTAATCGCTCGATGATCTCTAATGTACGTTGTTTTTTTGTCATTTGTGCTCCTTTATTATTAAATATATTTTATTTATTTTTAATCCAGCAGTCTCTTCTCGTTCCGCCGGTGTCCTCGCATGATTTTTCCAAATTTTAAGGCACTATCCGCGACAAAGAAGGATTGGTTCCCCCGTGGCAATAATGAATATTCAAATGGTATGCCGGCATCGCTCCGCCATCTTCATAAATATAATAGTCTCTTAAATATCCATTTGTATGATATCCCCGCTCGTACACGACTCTTCCTTTTTCATCATAATAACTTCCCCGGGAACCGTAAGTAGTCTGAAACACATTGGAACTATGTCCATAGCTTCTGTAAAACAGCGTATTATCATCACGGTATACATAATCTATACCCATCACTGTTTCCAGGAATTCCCCTGCCTCCGTTCTGATCAATCCCTGAGACTTAAAATGATCAGGCATGCCGGCCGGTGTATACTCTATGAATTCCTCATAATCCTTTACATAATCCTGCTCATCCGCCTTGAATTCTGTCATTTTAGAATAAGCATCTTCGCCTGTCCATTCTGCCTCATAAACATACTCTATCGGAAATCCATATACATCTGCCGCCCGCTTTTCACCTTTTCCATTATAATAATAGTCTTCATATGTGATACCATAAAACTGTCCTTTGGTTTCCTCTTTATACAACTCCAAATGAAGATTTCCATTCCAATCATAATATCGATAAACAGGCTCACTGTTTTCAAGGCCGAACTGCTCTAAAAATGCTTCCCTGCTTTCGTATTCAATATAATCCCATTCTCCGTCTTCATACTCCGGCCCGCCTTTAACGGTTGAATCTGCATCGTCATCATTTACCCGATAATCGTACATATAATCCAGAAACAGCATATCATAATATTCCTGATTGACCAGACTGCCATCTTCGTTAAACGCCACAGTTCCTTCAAACAGCATCTGCTCATCCAGATAATCCCATATTTCAAGTATGCCTGTATCCTTTTGAAGCTGCCACCGGCGCGCTTCCTCATGCCAGTTTGTATCATAGTCATATGCATACACTGTTTTTATCTGAACGTTTTCATCCTCCTCTATGATCGCCCCGTCTTTACTTTCTACTGCAATTTTCGAAAACTTCCTTCCATCCCACAGATACCATGTATATCTTTGATCGGCCTCCTCCGTATTATAAATACTCAGCATTTCTCTATCATGCTCATGATAAATCCCGTAAACCCGATAATCTGTCGGATCTTCCATTTTATCACAGGAAATCTGCTGTAAAATCTCTCCACTTTTATCATAAAGCCTCAATTCGTACTGCCTGGGAGTCTCCTCCAGCGGGGACAATGTAAGCAGATATGGTTCGGATTCCTCGAAAGGAAACTCCTTAATGAGAATTTCCTCCTGACGTGGCTCAAACTCTTCCTCTGTAACGGTTTCCTTTGCTTCAGTACTATCCGACGCGCCTGCCTCCAGTGCCTCGGTGTTCTCCGCTGCGCCTGCTTCTGTTTCCTCCTGCTTTTCCGATGTATCTTCCAGAGAAGCCGCATCCGCCGCCCCCGCATCTTCTCTGCCGCATCCTGCCATGCATGGCATCAATATCAGCAGAATTACTGCTCCTATAATAAATTTTTCAGTCTTTTTCATCATCAATCGCTTCCAATCAACACTTTCTTTCCGCAGAAAGCAAATCCATACTTCCGTATACGCTCCTCAGGAATTCCCCGCGCAGTGAGAACTTCCTGATATTTCTTCTCTTCAATCTGCTGCAGTGCTCTCTGAACTGTATCAGACAATTCCTTCTCTCCCGCCCCCTGCACCTTAAACTCCATAATAACAGCAGGATCATTTGGTTTTTTGGGCTCCAGCATGACATCATACCGCCCAAAGCCGCTCTCTCTGTTGGATGTCACCACATAACGATCAGTGAGATCCACTACCATCCCAAGCACAAAGCCGTGATAAAACCGCTCCGGTTCTTCTCCTGTATCAAAATAACTGAATGTCTGCAAAGCAATTTTATTCATGCATGCATTCATTCCTTCTATATCGCCTGTTGTCAAAGCCTGTAAAAACGCATTGTTCACTCCACGGCATCCGCCAAACCAGCCTTCGATCATCTGTTCAAACATCATCTGCACTTCCATGTTTGTCAGTTTCAGTTCATACTCTGTTTTTCTGCGGTTTTCATTAAATTCAAAATGCACAACTTTCAAATATCCGCTGGCAAGCAGCAGACTCCAGACTGCGTCATCTCCTTGATCCAGCTGACTGAATACGATCTGCTCATCGAAAGCCGTCTCAAAGTTTTCTCCCTGCAGTAGCCTTTCCATTGTCATTTTAATTTCCGGACTCCCTGCCCTGATCAGCTTTTCCACCAGTGAATTAGAACTGGAATTCGCCCAATACGTTCCCAGTTTTCCTTTATTCAGATAATTCAATATGGACCACGGGTTGTAAATATCAGTACAATTTCCAAAAGTAAAACCATCGTACCAGTATTTTACTTCCTCACGTTTTTCAGTCATTCCATATTCTTCCAGTGCCTCAAAAACTTCTTTTTCTGTAAAGCCAAAATACTCCGCATATTTATCAGAAGTAGTTGTCACCACTTCAAGATTATTTAAATCCGAAAAAACAGATTCTTTGCTTACACGTGTAATTCCTGTCATGACAGCACGATTGAGATAAGGATTTGTTTTAAATGTGGAATTGAACAAGCTTCTGGTAAAAGTAACCATCTCATCCCAATAACCGTTTATATAAGCTTCCTGCATCGGTGTATCGTACTCGTCCAACAGAATGATCACTTTCTGTCCGTAATAGCGCGACAAATAACCGGACAATGCCTTTAATGCAAAAGAAGCTTCATTGTCCTCCATTTCAACGGATATCTGCTCGAAGTCCTTTTTCTCACCTTCATTCATTACAGATGTTTCCAACAGAAAATCATTCCGGTTATACAGTTCTTTCACTATACGGCAGATTTTTTTCCTTGCCTGTACAAAAGTCGTTTCCTTAACATCTGCAAAACTTAAGAAAATAACCGGATATGTCCCCTGCATTCTGCGGTATTTCTCCTCGCGCCATATAGAAAGTCCTTTGAAAAGATCCCCTCTGTCTGCATAATCCACAGAAAAAAATTTCTCCAGCATGCTCATATTCAGCGTCTTCCCGAAACGTCTGGGCCGGGTGATCAGCGTTACGCTGTCTCCGTTTTCCCACCACTGACGGATAAAATCAGTCTTATCTATATAAAAATATCCTTCCTGACGGATCACCTCAAAATCCTGATGACCAATTCCCGCTGCTCTTGGCATAATCTTATCCTCTTCTTTCCTAATTCCCGTTTTCCCTGCTTCTCTCCCTTTCAGTATATCCGCTTCTTCTCCCAAAAGCAAGGAAACTCCTAACGCATCAATAATGGATTATAATACCGGTACCGTTTTTCCGCCGCATTATACTCTTCTATGGACACCTGTTTCTCATTAATGATACATTCTTCGACATATTCTGCTTCCAAAATAGTATCCTTTTTATAGGCTTTACCCTCTTCTCCATAAAACAATTCCGCATTTTCCAGTAATGTTTCTTCACTGTAGTTCGATGCAGACTGATAATAATGTTTAAAGGAGTTTTCTAAAACTGCTTCGCCATCTTTCAGTATATACACATCCTCGCTGCCCAAAGAACCTCCAAAACCGCCATAGCTGCCGGTAGTGCCCGGTTTCAACATACCTTCTTTTGTGTCATACCAGAAACAAAGCCTGTCCCCGCCCATTGATCCTCCGCACTCACCTGCCTCAATCAGCGGCTCTGCTTTACCGTTTTTATCAATATACAATCCGCTGTCGGATTCCCTGAAATTAGAACGATGAAGAGGTTCTGCATAAAAATATAATACTGCAGAATCTTCCCCTCCTATCCGATACAGCTTACTGCATTTTTTCCACTGTCTCATATAGTCCATCGAAGATGAATATGGAGCTCCACCGGCATAACCGCTGACGCTTCCGCTTTCCAAAAAGTCTTTAAATGCTCCTGCTCCCGGCGTGATCTGATTGGTTAAAAGGATTTCCTCCAAAATCTCTTCATCCTCTTCTCCCGTTTTGAGCAGACCGCCATGACCATAATCGAGAAGATAAGTATTTTTTACTCCATACGCAGAAGAGATATCGGCATAATCATATTTAGCGGTCAGATTTCCATGACTGTCCCAGAACTTTGTTTTTCTGGTAGAATCGAAATAATCCGTTTCGTAACCGTCTCCCGTTTTCCGGAGATACTCATGCTTACCGGTAAGGACCAGATTCCCCCGACTGTCAGTCAATTCTACTGTATATCCCGACCATACCGCCATAGAACCATCTGAAAACAATATTATCTGATCATGCTCAATCGGTAATTCCAGCGTTCCATCATATCGAAGCACCCCGTATTTTCCATTTAGTCCTACAACAGTCCTGCCCTCCACAAAATCACTCACACTGTCATAATGGCAGAACGGCACTTTGATCTGCCCATCATAATCTATCACGCCGTATTCCATTTCCCCATTCTGCACCATGACCAGCTTTCTCTCAGGAATCGGCCTGACATCCTCATAAACAGGCTCCAGGATCAGCCTTCCGTTCTGGTCAGCCAGCCCCTTTCTATTATCCTTATAAATATAAAATATATTATTTTCTCTGGATACATTATCCCATGCACCGGAAGAAACTTCCCTGCCCTCCGTATCAAAAAAGAAAAACTTTCCCTCCTTCTGGGCAAGTATACAGGTATCTTCCGTGCTGAGGCCGATATATTCCGGCGCAAGTATTTCCCTTCCATCCTTTCCGACCACTCCGCCGAAGCCGCCTTTCATGACAACTGCCATTCCTTCGTAAAAATAACCCGCATCATCGTAAACAGGCTCTATCACAACCCGGCCGTTCCGGTCCATATAACCGTACCGCCCGTCCACACTGAAATAAGCCAGCCCCTCTCGAAAAGAACTGATGCTGTCACAGTCTGTCAGCTCCGTTATCACATTTCCCTCCTGATCAATCAGCCCGTATTCCTCTCCGATGGAAAAATAGGCTGTGCCCTCCCGGAAAGAAGATGCCTGATCATAGATAAAGGGCAGTACCGTCTCCCCGTCTTTTCCGATATATCCATATTTTCCATCCAAACGCGCGCAGGCCAGCCCCTCTGAAAAAGGCATGGCTTCCTCATACATGTAGGGAGTGATCTCCTCACCGTCTTCACTTATGTATCCGCACATACCATATCCGACTGTGCCATAACAGAAAATGCCCTCTGAACAGACCGCCCAGCTGATATCCTCATTTGGGGACACTACACAGACGGAAGAACTATTTTCAGCGGTTTCTTCTGATGGTGCCTGCCGGATGTCTTCCTCTGTCTGGGGTATTTCTTCTTCCTGCGTTTTCTTCTCTTCTGACACGGCGCCTATGTCGTCCTGCGGACCGTCTGTCTCTGCACAGCCGGTCAGAAGTGCTGAGAATATAACTGAAATTAAAATACTGAAAATATATTTTTTTCTAAGATACATCATATTTTCCTCTTTATATATCTCTTTTTTCGGAAAGGAATTGATTATTCATTATGATTAAATAATCACCGAAAGATATTTATCAAAAGCTCACCAGAAACATCAAAATTCTTTCCACAAAAGACTGCTTCCCCAATGCCATACCCCTCCAATTTTCTGCTTCTTTTCCAAACGCTTTCAAATTCCCATTCGGTGTCATGCGCCACGCATGATCCATATACTCCTGCATGTTCATATCAACTGATGAAATCATCTTTCTGACTGCATGGTCGCAATTATTGGAATAAATCTGGTACAAAAGCAGACTCTCATCCTGTCCCATCTGCTCTAATTCCTGTTTATATTCCGCTTTCTTAGCGACACTTTCCTCCAATATCCATTTCTCATACAACACCGCAAACTTTTCCTCCGCCTCGAGATAAGGCGCAGTCTGCTCCAGTATCATTTCATATTCCTGAACCGTAATCGGGCGATATAATGCCATATCATAATTGTCTGTGAGCTGGTCCCCCTCCATACACAGATCCCCGGACAGCAAAAACGCCTCCGTTTCTTCTTTCGTCATTGTACCTATGCTCATTTTTCCGACGCCGCTCTTCCCTGAAAGGTTTTCTATAAGAGATCTCTGCATACCATTAAAGCTGAGCACTGTTCCGCACCCCTCCTCGTCTACGAGCATCAAAATGCTATGCCCCAGCCCCTTCATCCCATCCGCATTTACAATATAATATAACATGCACTCTTCTTCCGGAAAAGAAGTGCCTCGAACTGTAAGACGCATGGAAATGCACTGCCATAAATAAAACATCACCAAAATGACAATACACCATCTCATCGCTTTTTTCTTATTTTTCATCTGTATTCCATCACTTTTCCTGAGTTTCCTGCAAAAAATGCCTGTTCTATCTATTATCCCCTTTTTCCGCTTAAAAAGGCATATAACTCCAATACCGCATCTCCACCGACCTGTACTCCTCCTCGGATACCTGTTTCTCATTCACAAGATACTCCGTCACCGCCCCAGCATCCAGAATCGTCTCCTTTGTATAGGGTTTCCCCTCCGTATCGTAAAATAATTCCGCATTTTCCAGCAGCTCTTCCTCCTCATAATTGCCTGTGCTCTGATCATACCACATCAGAGAGGCTTCCTTCACCGCCTGTCCGCCTTCCAGCTTATATACATCCATACCAGACGCGTAACCGCCAAACCCGCCCCAGAATCCCGTAGTGCCTGGCTTCAATGCCTTTTCCTTTTTATCATACCAGAAGCATGCATAATCCCCCCTGAAAGAACCGCCACATTCATTTGCGGCTATCAATTGCTCTATCTGCCCGTTCTTTATCACAAAAAACGCACTGTCGGATTCCGGGAAATTCCATCTCCTCCAAGGCTCTGCATAAAAATATAACAAAACATCCTCCGTATCCCCGGGCCTGTACAATTTGTAAAAAGTCCGGCAATGCCGAATCTGCTCCATATAAGATATAAGCTCAGGATCTATCCCTGCAGAAGCATCCGCTCCGCCCCTTAAAAACTCAGCAAACAGTCTTTTTTCCGGCGTGATATGATTCGTCAGTAAAATATCCTCCAGCTCCTCTGTATCCCCACCGTTCTCCTCCCCTGCTATCAGCAAAATACCATTATTCAAAAAATATGAATTTTCCGCTCCCTGAACCAGAACCTGATCGCTATAATCAGAAACGACCGTATTCCCCTGTTTATCGATAAAGACCTTGTCCTTCCCCCACAAAAAGCTGTCATCTTCATCCGTCTCATCTCTTAAATAAAGTTCATATCCGTCTCCCGCTTCGGAAACACTGCAGCATCTGCCTGTCTCATCAGCGTAGATCAGCTCACCCTGACTGTCCTTCAATTCCGTTACAGAATCCTTTTTAACCGCCATAGAGCCATCCGAAAACAGCCAGATTCCCTCATACTCAAAAGGCAGCTCCACAGTCCCGTCATACCGGACCACACCATACTTTTCATCCAGCACAGCGACCATTTTTTCCGGCATAAGATCATCAAGCCGGTCATAGATCATCGGCACCTCCAGCGAGAAATCCTCCCCGCTCAGATATCCTCTCTTTCCGGTATCCGCGTCCGTGACGATCAGTCCGCCGTCTTCACCTGCCACGCTGCCGATCGAACCGTAAATAAACGGCACGATGATCTCCCCCTCATAGTCCAATATGCCGCACTTTCCCTCTTCATTCTGTGCAATAACAAGCTCCCTTCCTGCCACCGGGGAAATATACCGATAAGCTGTCTCCGCAATAAGCCTCCCGTCTTTGTCCGCCATCCGCGTCTTATCATCACTGTATATATAAAATATGTCATCCCAACTGCTTACCGAATCACATGCGCCGGAAGATATTTCCCTCCCCTGCATGTCAAAGAAATAAAACACATCTTCCCCCTGCGCAAGGATGCAGGAATCCTCCAGAGAAATACTGTAAAATTCCGGCGGAACGATCTCTCTGCCGACCTTGTCGACCACACCGCTCAGGCCGTCCTTCACCACCACCGCGCATCCTTTATAAAAATATCCGGCATCCTCATAGACCGGCTCTATCACAACCCGGCCGCTCCGATTCATATAGCCGTACCGCCCGTCCACGCTGAAAAAAGCAAGCCCCTCGCGAAAAGAACTGATGCTGTCATACCCCGTCAGATCCAGAACCATATTTCCCTCCGGATCGATCAGTCCGTATTCATCCCCGCAGGAAACATAAGCCACACCCTCCCGGAAGGAGGACGCCTGATCATAGATAAAGGGCAGCACTGTCTCCCCGTCCTTTCCGATATAACCATATTTTCCTTCCAGACAAACGCAGGCAAGCCCCTCGGAAAAAGGCTCCGCACTGCTATAAATACAGGGCGTTATCTTTATCCCCTTCTCCGAAAGATAGCCATAACAACAGTCCTCATCCAACAGATTGCTGTAATAATTTCCTGTTCTGTAACAATAGCGTCCCTCCGAATAAACGGCATAGTTGATCTCCTCCTCATGCGGGGAAAACGTTGCGACGGAAAAATCTGCCTTCGCGTTTACATCCGGCTCCGGTTCGCTCTCCTGCTTCTCCACGGATGCGCTGTCTTCCGACTGTACAGCCTGCTTTTCATTTTCTGCATCATCCGGATTCAGAACTTCCTGTTTTCCACAGCCTGCCAGAATTAACACTATACTTATTAATATATACAGAATATGTTTTTTTCTGAACATTTCTATTTCCTCTATCGGCAATTTTTTCACGCTCTTCTGTCAAATGTGGATGTATTCACATTATCTATCATATTCATAAAAGGATAATTATCATTATGTGGAAACAAGAGTTCCATATATAAATTTCCCAACAAACTTTTTACCTTCTCCGCATCAATATCCACAACCGGAAACTCATGCATTTCCAGATGCTTTATATTCTCCAGAACTCTCTCTATGCTCTGCCACTCAGCGCCTTCCTCTGCCGGCTCCGGCTCCCTTTCCGGCTCTTCCTCCTCCTTTACGGTTTCCGGTATATCCGGTATCATGATCGGCTTTGCCTCGGGAATATTATACACCACATTTTTACATGTTTTCTCAAAGCATTCCGGATCAAATTGCGCCAGATAGCTCAAATCATGCATGGTCAACGCTTCTTTATGATGTATTTTAAGATATATATTGATAAGACGAGTATCCTTTTCCATGGTTTCCTGCCCCCTCATCAGTCACATTTGAATTCCCGATCACTATTTTCAGAATTTAGAATCCTACGAATTAAAACTATCCAGTTCAAATCCCATCAACTCGTAAAATTGTCCACTCCACTCCTTTGTCTGATAAAAAAGAATACAATTCTGATAACCGTCAGAAGCGGCATATAAGGATTTTCCAGTATTCTGTTCTTTTATAACCTGATCCATAAAAGAAAGCATTCCTGTATCAAACCAATCATAATTGACAGAAGCATTGTACTGATAAGACTTTCCGTTGCATTGGAAGCGAATCGTCTGTAATCCGCACCCCTTCTCAAAGTCTACTTTTTCACAGTCCTCACTAATATCTGTAATATTTAGATCATCTCCGGTAATTGCCTGAATCCCTTGTAAAAACATAGTATATATACTGGAAGTATTGACTGCCTCCATGTCAAAAGAGTATATCTGTTCCGACAAAGGCTCCCAGGACCAATCTGTGAAATCATATTTTCCATACCCGATATTGGAGAGCAGCATTACGATCAGATGGCTTTCTTCCATAGATTCTATAACTTCTTCCGGCATATTCAGAATCCCTTCTGTGATTTGGGAAACATTCAGTTCTTCCGGAATGGTAATTCCGAGAGTTTCCAGTTTTTTGATATTAACTGTCATAAAATTCTCTACATCCATCATTTTATCCTCTTTCTCTGTTTCATGATTGTTTTCATCTATAGAGCCCCTGATGTTCGTATTTCAATAAACTCAAAATACAGACAAGGCAGAACACTTCTACATGCTCTGCCCATAATCTTTTCCTTTATTAGCTGATATGATATTCTGCACAAAGCTATCGACAATACCCTCTATCTCCCTGCTCAACGGCTCAAATACTTCAGTGACTCTTCCTTCGTCAGGAAAAACTTCTCCTGCAGCTTTTGTGATATCGTACTATCCGGTATATCCAGTTCTCTTAAAGCTGATATCATACCGAAAATCCCCTCTTCTCTACCTTTTTCCACATTTTCCTGATCTCTCATCAACAACGTCATATACTCATGCCTCCATTCTCTGTTCTTCTTGGCTTCCTTCACAGCTTCTTCCAGCCTCACCACAAAAGAATCATCCGGCCTATGTCCTGCTGTATAATCCAGAAATGCCTTTAATTCATCATTGACATCATCTAATGTCCCATTTGCATTCAGAAAGATCTTTACTGTCTCATCTCCCATGGTAATACTGTTGTCCTCTTTGCAGATATTTTCAAAAGTATAGATATGCCGCCCTTTACCATACAGATCAAATGGACTGATAAATATGATATAGCTTCGATTCAGTCTTTTATAGTGTTGCCCTTTATCAATAAGCTGTAAGTCAATCATCCCCTGATAATAGCGGCTTCTCTTTGGCAGTTCTTTTGTATCACTGATCTGCATCTCTATGTCATAAACACTATCTTTATTGTCTTTGACATACACATCCAGTCTGACACTTCTGGCGTCTATATCCGGTTTAATACTTTTTCATTTTATCGCCTTTCGTTATCTTCTCCGGCGCAAAACTCTGTATTCTTTATACTGTTGCAATTCCCCGCTTTCATTATATACACTCTTATCAGAAATTACAACATGCGAAAATATTATCTTTTCCATCGATCATAGTCTGTTTTTACCAATACTATACCCCCATTAAAGTCAAATCACTCCAATGGGGGCTCAATATCAACTATTCTTTTTACACTTACAAATTAACCAATACATCAGAAGAAACTCTGGTAAGTCACAATGCTTCTGCCTGTTCACTGCATTCATTGATCGGTGCCTTATAAACAGTCCCTTCACTATTTGGCCTAAAATACAGGGTATTATTCAATAAATTCACATCATCTTCATACATATTTAAGTTATATATTGTAGTCGTATTTATAATCCCTTTCGTATAAGAATCAACACAATCCGATTCTTCCACCACCATCGTCAGCTCTTCACTGAAAATGTCATATTTCCAGATAGCTCCTGCCTCAGTGAACAATATCATGTATTTCTCAAAGTTCATGATCTCACCTTCCAGAAAACATTCATCATCATCTTCAAAAGATACCTTCCGGATTTTTTTATCTTCCATATTATAAATATTCAGATACCATAAATCTATTTCATACCCATCCGAGCAATATCCTATTAGATATTCTTTATATTTGATTATACTCCTTCCACATAACATATTTTCTGCTTTATAATCGGCAAATGAGGATATGCCGCCAACTTGTAATAATTGTTTTACTTTTCCAGTCATCAGATCATATTGATACAATATACGATTCTTATCAAAAATTTCCTCTGAATCTTCATCAACTATCATATACAACATATCTTTCTCTAAAAAGATATTGCTTGAATGTATTGATACACTCCTATCATCTGCAATCAGTTCACTATTAAAATTTTTAAAATCAACATATACAATAGCATCCGATTCTTTTACTGTTGTATTATAAATCAAATATCTTCCATTACATTGTAATCCTGTTCCTTTAGCATCTCCTGTTCCAAAATAATTGTATCCTGATCTGTTTCCCGGTTCATAGACTATCTCAATATCTCTTTCTTCATTAGTATCTACATTGATAATTTTTATTATTTTCCCGATACTTATGCATATTCTACTGCCTGCACCGCAAAAATCTTTTATTTCCCCTGAACCGCCTGTTTTTCTAACCTTAGTACGTTCACCAGTCTGTTTATGTACTTTATACAAAGTGTTATTTTCCTCATCAAGATACACTAAGTACGCATTCAATTCAGCAAATTTGTGCAAATTCACTCTGTCCGAGCAAACCTGACTGATCTCGAGATATTCCCTAATATCTTCCACATCTTCTCTCTCCAAAGATTCTCCCAGTTCTTCCATACACATATATTTATATTTTTCAAGTATCCCCACAGCCCCTCTCTCATCATAAACCTTCTGTATCCGATTCTTTATCTGATTGATTCCTTTTTTATTCACACTAAAACTATCAAATACTTCATTTTCTAAAAAAGCGAAATCACCCGCCCCGAGAAAACCATACTCCATCAATATCTGCAACATGATTTTTTGAGAATTCATATTTTCCACATTATCAAGATCGGGCTCCTCCTCAGATGATATCAAAATTATTTCTCCCTCTGACGCAATGACTGACAAAAAATTCTGCTGCAGTTCATTACAGCCTGTTTCCTCTTTTAACACTGCCAATAAACCGCCTAAAACTTCTGTTTCTGTATCGGTAAGATCTTTCTGTAAATTATAGGGTGTTGTCTCTTTATACAGCTTAAAAATTTCTGCATCAATTGCAGTTTCCTCCGGCTGTTCCTTTGGCACAAACCCATATTTCTCCGCCATTCCTTCCTTTCCTACCGCCTGGTAAATCGCTTTAATATACTCCTCAATTTCCCGTATTCCTTTACGGTTCACGCTGAAATACGCAAATACCTCATCCTCGAACTCCTCCAAAAATGAAAAATCTTCCGTTCCAAGATAAAGATATTCCATCGTTACCTGCAGCATCATTTTCTGCACATTTATATTTTCAATATTTTCAATACAGGAAATATCAAGTCCGCTCTGCGGAGACTTCACTTCAATATATGCATTGACAGAACGGATAAACTTTTTCTGTTCTTCATTATTTTCAGCAAATTCCGAAAGCCGGAGCAATAATGCCGCAAGGATTTCCTTCTCGTCATCATCCAGATCTTCCTTTAAGTCATATGGTGTGTTCAGATGATACAGTTCCTTTTTCCGGATATCAGACATATCATCTATTACCACATCTATAACATCTCCCAAATCATCTATTTTTTCATTTACTTTCTCACCGATCTTTCTGGTGTCCTCACTCAATCTCTCAAATTTCTCCTCAAAAGGCTTCGCTCCTGCCCCCATACCCTTCATAAAATCCTTTTTTCCCATCTTTCGCTCGTCTCCTTTACTTTTTATATTTCTATATCCTCGCCCATCACAAGGTTATAAAATTCCTTTTCTAAAAATTCCTGTTTTACCTGCTTTATAAACTTCTTATCATTGACAATTCGATAAATCGTTACTGCCAGTCCCCCAACATCCAAATATTGCATCGCATTTTTCCCTAATTCTGCGTTAGAAGTGAATGCTGACACTGTTCCCATAACCGCAACCGCTATGATGTTGCTGGCAGAAGCAATTAAATTGGAATACGTTAATATCTTTCTTGTTCGTACATCATATAAATTCCTTGTACCGGAAGATTCTTCATAAAAAAGCCCATGAATGACCGCTATCAATGTGTTGATCAATATTGCGTAAGCAGCCTGTTTCCCAACTGTCAGCATATTAGCTGTATCAACGCCATGCTCCGCAAGAACTTGTGCCATATTCGGAGATAATACGGTCATTCCTGGAACTGGAAGTCCCGCTATGGAAAACATATCTGATTTCAAATGCAGACGCTGTTTGATCACAGCCAGAGCAAGAGCCTCAGGTTCAACTTTCGACCGGCCTATCACTTTTTCCAGCATCAACATTGTATCTGCATGTTGAACTATTTTAGGTTTCAATATACCATTTTCCATTGCGGAGGGTTTTACATGATAGCTCTGAAAAGACCAGTTCGTTAATGTACTTGTCATTATATTTGCCGTTCCAAATATCCAGCCAAACAACGGATCATGCCCTAAAGTGCGGAATCGATGTGCATTACCGCTCAACCCGAGATGAAAATCCGAACTGCCAAACTGTGTATCATATGGAACACCGTTCAACATAATGTCACTTATACTTGCATAATATCTTTTTGAATGATCCGATATATTTTCTGCATCAAAATTGCTAAATATCTCCCTCTCTTCCGCATGAGCACCTTTCGCGCTTTCTTTATCTGTCAACCGTTTTCCAAATGGCGTCAGAAAATATTGCCTGATACACTGCAGCGCAGTTGCAAAAAACAAAAAATTGATATCAATTCCTGATAACTTTGCTGCCTGCTCAAACTGTCTGTCCAAATCATAAATAATTACAGATACATTTTCTGCTATCCGGGAAACACGTTCCGCTTCCCTGGATACTTTCTCAAATTTTTTTATGGTTTCTTTCGCGCCATTTATCGTATCATTTTTTCTTTTTTTCAGTGCTTCGTATTTTCTCCCTGCCATGATTCTCTCTTTCTGGCCCTCTTAATCACCTATATAATTTTTATACATTGTCTCTATCTCTCTCGTTATTTCCTCAGCAAAACTTTCCGGCTTTAACACCTTTACCCATTGTCCCTGTGACAGCAAAAACATTTTAATTCCCGTCCCGTAAGTTTCCGCTTCGATCAAATATTTGTCATCCTTCTTCCCGATGATCTTTGCCGTCTGCAGACGATCTAATATTGCCTGAACAGAGGGACCAGTAAATTCAAATATAATTTTTCTGGATTTTCCTGGAAACATATACTGAATCTTCTTTCTCAGTTCTCCTTCATCAAATCTATCTGCATATTCTATATGAAATGTATCCCTATGCTCTGTTAACTGTGTAATTCTATCTATTCGATAATAATGGGGGGTGTCTTCATTTTCCCCGCTGGAACCGGCTATCAGATAAAAATAAAATTCTGAAAATATGATGCTCAGCGGTTGAACCCTCCGTTCTATCCGACTTCCATCCATCTTATGATACGATATGGTTATTTCTTTCTGCTTATAAATACAATTTGTAATCTTCCAGATCAGATTAATCAGATCATCACAGAAATGTGATACTCCCTGATAATGATAAATTTCCTTTGCACTGAGCTGTTCAAGCATCTCCCTGTCTTCTTTTACCGTAAATCTTTCCAGTTTATCAAATAAATCCAGCAATGCAATCTTATCTATTGCCCTTACACCAGATAATATTTTCATAACAAATAAAAGTTCTCCGGACAAAAGGCAGTTATTCCCCTCCATCTGATATGCTTTCCATTCATGGGAATACTTCAGTTCCATATTCTTTGTAACATCCCGATGATCTGCCAGAAAATTTTTAATCTCATTCATGTCTCTGGATATACTTTTCACTGATACTTCATACTCCTGAGAAAGATTTTTAAGTGTAACATGCTCTCCCTGTATCAGCCTGTAAAAAATTCCAAGTACACGTTCCTTTTTCTGCTTTGTCTCCACCATAACCTTATCCCTGCATAATGCAAAATATTTTAAGTTTATCCGTACTGTTCTGCTGTAATAACAGTTCATACATGTCTACATCAGAGATTCTAGCATATGTCCTCGGACATACCTGTGTCCTGCTAAAAATTTATATCATATAAAAATACAAGATGCTTTTTCCTGCCTTCTACCGCAAATATCCATTTATTCCTTTTTACTACTTTCTCCTTTATTCCATCTTATGTGTATATATCTACTCATATAATTATACTTTATTTATCTGCTCATTTCAATAATTTACTGAATAAAATACCATATTTTTACGGAGGTAAGGCAAAATGAAGGATATGGAATTCGGCACGATAAAGATTCATTTGAAAGAAATCATGGACAGTCAGAATATTTCAATTAATAAACTATCATTCAGAGCAGAAATGCAAAGAACACAATTAAAAAAATATTGTAAAAATGAGGTACAACGTTTGGATATTGCTGTTTTATCAAGACTCTGTTATGCACTGAACTGCGATCTGCACGATCTGATAGAATACATCCCCCCAGAAAAACCATAACAAAAACCCCATTGAAGCTAACCACTCCAATGGGGTTTTCAATATAATATTTTCATCTCTCAACTTCTAAAATGGCGTATTATCCGCCTTTACTTATGGTACGGAGCCTTATTGATAATTCGAAAAGCCCGATAAATCTGCTCCGCCAAAATCACCCGCATCAGCTGATGCGGAAAGGTCATATCCGAAAAGCTTAAGCTTAGATCTGCCCGCGCTGATACAGAAGGATGGAGCCCTAAAGATCCGCCGATAATAAAAACAAGCTGGCTGTTTCCCGACAATCCGAGATTTTCCAGCTTCTCTGCAAACTTCTCTGAGTCGTATTTCTTTCCCGCTATTTCCAGAGTGATCACATAGCTGTTATCCCGCAGTCTCTTCAAAATGCGCTGCGCCTCTTTTTCCCGGATGGCATCCTCCTGTGCCGGGGAAGCTTTCTCTGGTGCGGGTTCATCCATCACCTCGATGATCTCCAGCCGACAGTAACGACTGAGGCGCTTTTGATATTCACAAAGCGCCTCTCTGTAAAAGGATTCCTTTATCTTTCCCACTGCCAGTATCGTAATATTCATAAAATACCTTTATTTATCCCCGAAAATATCCTGATAATGTTTGTCCAGAAATCTATCCACATAACCCTCGTTCAGGTTCAGAAAACGCTCCGACAACAGCTCTTTCATTCTGTCAAACCGCTTAAAGTATTTCTGTTCTTCGCTGAAGTCCGCTTCCTCCTCCGTAAACAGCCCTTCGTCTATCTTTTCCGCCGTCACATATTCCACGAACCACTTTTCCAGTTCTTTCGTCAGTTCCTTTTCGGATTCCGCTTTCTTTGCATATTTTCCCGCATTCTTCATGGAGACCACACCCATGACAATGAAAAACAGGAACATAGCGCCCATAACGCCCAGTATCATAAATCTGGAAGACTCGCTGAGCGGCACCTTGATCACATCACAGAAACAGAGAACGATCACGATAATACCGAGAACCCCTACCACAAGAAGCGTATAGGCAGAGGATTTATTATCCGCCGCTTTCTCCTCATAATTCTGGTAAACGCCCCGGGAAACTCCTTCTGCTCCCTTTGCGCCTTTTTCCTCAGGCTTTTCACTTGAAGCTTTTTCCCCGTCAGGCTCATCCGGATCTTCTGCATTCTCAGGATTCTCCATATCTCCTGCGCTCTCTGCATCCGATAAGCCGGAATCCTCTTCCATCATCTCTCTCAAAGCCGCAAGCTGTTCCGCCCTTTGCGCCTCTTCTTCCTTCCGGCGCTCTGCTTCCCACTCTTCCAGTGAATCCACAAGCTCCGTGCCGCAGTCAGCGCAGACTTTGATCCCCTCATAATACTCGTTTTTACATTTCGGACACCACGGCATCCCCTTCACCCCGCCTTCTCATTTGTATTGATATATTTTATTTCACAGAATAATTCAGCCGCACCGTGATCGACGCCGTCTTATCCTTTGAACTTGTATTGAAAGTACCCCCGTAACTGTAATCCTCCGTGCTGGAATATGCGCCGGTGATCTGAAATACGCCCAGATTCGCAGTCAGCAGTTCCCCCGTCTGACATCCTGCATTCTGTGCCATGATATCGATCCTCTCTTTCGCGTTCTGCGTCGCTTCCTCAATAAGCTGCAGTTTCAGTTCATCCAGCTTGGTATAATAATATTCCGGAGAATCGGAAATGATCTCAACCCCCGAATCGATCAGTTCCGTACATTCATTGGCAATATTCGTGATCTTGTTCACATCGGAAGAACTTACGGCAAAGGACTGCGTCAGCTCATACCCGTCATCCTCATAACCGATATACTCGCCCTCCTCATTGTAGATATCCCTCACCATCTCCCTGATACTCACGGAGTAAAAGGTCATCTCATCCGCCGCAACGCCGTTCTCCTCAAAATACTTCTTTACCACATCCGCGTTTTTCTGGATCTCCCGGTAGGCTTCCCTGGAAGTATCTCCATGCACCGAAAACTCCCCGCGCCAGATTGCCATATCCGACTCAAAATCCACACTGGCAGAACCGGTGGCGGAAAGTCCCTCACCGGTCTTGCCGAGCTTAGCTTCTTTCAAGCCGTTTGTGCCGAGCACCACGCAGATGATCGCGCAGATGCCCGCTATACATGCAATAATAATAGACTTATATTCTTTCATATTTATTCCAGTTCCGCAAAATCCCCTACAGCACATCCTTGAGCAAATCAAATTTCATCTGCTCTGCATATGAAATTCGATTTATGCGCTTCCGGGAATTTTGCTGTTTACCTCCCTGACAGATACTCGTGAATTCCTTTCGCCGCATTCTTACCGGCGCCCATCGCCAGAATAACCGTAGCCGCGCCTGTCACCGCATCGCCGCCTGCATAGACAGCCTCCTTGGAAGTCGCGCCATTGTCCTCGTCCGCCACAATACATTTCCAGCGGTTTGTCTCAAGCCCCTCCGTCGTGGAAGAGATCAGCGGATTCGGAGAAGTGCCAAGTGCCATGATCACGGTATCCACGTCGATCACATACTCGGAATCAGGGATCACCACAGGCCTTCTTCTGCCGGACTCATCCGGCTCGCCCAGTTCCATCCGCACACACCTGATACCGTTCACCCAACCGTTATCATCCGTCAGGATCTCCACCGGATTGGTCAGCAGATGGAAGATGATGCCTTCCTCTTTTGCATGGTGTACTTCCTCCACTCTGGCGGGCAGTTCCTCCTCGGAACGTCTGTAAACGATATATACCTCGGAACCCAGCCTGAGCGCCGTTCTCGCCGCATCCATAGCCACGTTACCGCCGCCTACGACCGCCACCTTCTTACCGCGCATGATCGGAGTATTGGAATCCTCCTTAAACGCCTTCATCAGATTGCTCCTGGTCAGATATTCATTGGCGGAGAATACACCGTTTGCATTCTCGCCGGGAATACCCATAAACTTTGGCAGCCCTGCGCCGGAACCGATAAATACCGCATCAAAGCCCTCTTCCTTCATCAGCTCATCGATCGTGACAGCCTTGCCGATCACCACGTCCGTCTCAATCTTTACGCCCAGCGCTTTTACATTTTCAATTTCCTTCTGTACCACATCCTCCTTCGGCAGCCTGAACTCGGGAATACCGTAGACAAGCACACCGCCGGCCTCATGGAGCGCCTCAAAGATGGTCACATCATAACCCATTCTGGCAAGATCTCCGGCACAGGTAAGTCCCGCCGGGCCGGAACCGATCACTGCCACCTTTTTCCCCAGCTTTTCGTCAGCCCCTTTCGGTGTGATACCGTTCTCTCTTGCCCAGTCAGCCGTAAACCGCTCCAGCTTGCCGATGGAGATCGGCTCGCCCTTAATACCCCTGATACATTTTCCTTCACACTGGCTCTCCTGAGGGCAGACACGGCCGCAGACAGCGGGAAGCGCCGAAGACTGACTGATCACCTGATAAGCCGCCTCGATATCGCCTTCCTTTACCTTATCGATAAAACCGGGAATATCAATCGCCACAGGACATCCCTTGATACACTGGGCATTTTTACAGCCGATACATCTGGAAGCCTCCTCCATCGCCTCTTCTTTATTATAACCCAGACATACTTCCTCAAAGTTCGTTGCTCTTACTTTCGCATCCTGTTCTCTGACAGGCACCTTTTTTAATACATCCATCTATCGTAAACCTTACCTTTCTTCTAATCCCTTTATGCACCATCAACCGCGCGCTCTCAGCCGCAGTTTCCGCATCCGCCGTGATGTGTATCTCCTTCTTCAAGACGAAGCATCGCCCTGCCTTCTTCCGTCTTATACTGCTGCTGACGCTTCATAGCATTGTCGAAATCCACCAAATGTCCGTCAAACTCCGGTCCGTCCACACAGGCAAACTTCACTTCGCCGCCCACCAGAACACGACAGGCACCGCACATGCCCGTGCCGTCCACCATGATCGGATTCAGGGAAACCACAGTCGGCAGGTTCAGCTCCTTTGTCAGCTTACATACAAACTTCATCATGATCATCGGGCCGATAGCGATGCAGACATCATACTGTTTTCCCTCGTCCACCAGATCCTGGATCACCTTTGTCACCATGCCGGATCTGCCGTAGGAGCCGTCGTCTGTGGTAATATAAAGATTTCCGGCAACTGCCTTCATCTCCTCCTCCATGATCAGAATATCCTTTGTCTTGGCGCCGACGATCACATCCGCCAAAACGCCCTGCTCCTTCAGCCATTTCACCTGAGGATACACCGGCGCCGTGCCAACGCCGCCTGCCACAAACAGGATCTTCTTCTGCTTTAAGGATTCGATATCCTCCTCACAGAGCTCCGAGGGACGTCCTAAAGGACCCACGAAATCCCGGAAAAAATCCCCTTTATTCAGCGCCGTCATTCTCTTTGTCTCCGCGCCCACTGTCTGGAAAACAATCGTTACCGTGCCTGCTTCCCTGTCATAATCACAGATCGTCAGAGGAATACGCTCCCCCTCATCATCCATGCGGACAATGACAAACTGCCCCGGCAGACAGTTTTTGGCAACCCGCTTCGCACTCACGACCATTTTAAAGATCGTGTCATTCAACTGCTCCTTTTCAATAATCTCAAACATAGTATTCCCTTTCCAGCGCACATTACCGCGCTTTTCGTATTCGTTTTTTCTCTTATGATGAAAGCGTTTTTTCGCTTCTTATCCTGTTTTGTATTCCGGCAGATTCCGGACAACACCCCTGCTGAAAGACCGCAGCACCGCATACGCTGTTTCCCGTATATTTTCACATCCTTTAAAATCCCTGCCGCAGAAGCTCCGTACTCAAGGCAAAATTGCTGGTGCGCATATCATAATGGGTGCCGTACAAAGGCAGATTGTAGATTCCCACCGCATAATAACTGCCGGTCTTCTCACGGCTTCCGTCAGGATTTTCTATGTATTCCGAAAAGATATAAAAATCACCCTCGTCCTCGATGTTCACACAGCAGGCGAACACATAGACCATCCTCCTGGGGTCTTCCGCAGAGATCGTACCATACAGATCAACGATCCTCCCCGTCTCCAGCATATAATGCAGGATAACAGCCTGGGCATCCTCCTTCGTATAATCCGAGATCAGCTCCAGATGATAATTACGCACCGTGATCTCACTGGACACGCTGTTCTCATCTATCGCCACAAAACGGAAAGAGCTGTCCCCCAGAGGCATCGGCAGAAAGCCGTTGTACATATCGCTGAGCCCGTCCGGCTCGCTGCCATCCGTCGTATAGTAGATCTGGCAGCCCTCCTCCGCCTCCACATGAAGCATCTGAGGAGTATAAAAATCTCCGCTGTAGGCATCCACCTCCGGCGCAAAAGGTGCGGAAACGTCCACCTGATATACCGCTTTCGCATAGGGGCTTTTAATGCCGTACTCATTGATAAACACCGCCGTGATCTCGTACTCCCCCGACTCCAGAAAGATCGGTGAAATGTACTCCCGTGAATAGCGGTCCGGATTGCTGCCATCCATCGTATAATAAATGTGCCCGTTTGTATTGCTCAATATCTTTAACGGGACCACCTCATTATAAGCGCCCTCCACATAATTAAATTCCGGCGTATTCGCCATATATTTGGAATATTTTTCCTGAATTGAGGTTTCCGGACAATCCTGCAGCAGCGTATTGATCTGCTCGTACTGCTCCCTTTCTTCATAATAAGCAATGATCTGCTCATATCCCTGTATCAGCCTGTCTCTTGAGACGTGCTCATATCTGACAATTTCATAGAGAGTTTCCATATAGGCCTTCTCATCACCGATCTCCCTGTAACAGACTGCCATCTCCAGCTTGATATCCTCATAATCTCCACCGGAATCCAGCGCGCTCCGCAGGCTGATCAGCGCCGCCTCATAATCTTTCTCCTCGATTTCAGCCAGCGCCGTTTTGATCTGATAATCGGCGGACTTAAAATATGCTGTCACGGAAAAATAAGCCACAAGAACGATCAGGGCCAGCACAAAGACACAGCCTAGGCTGAGTACAAACAGGTTCTTCTGTTTTTCATGCCCGCCGTCCGGCTCTTCGGATTTTGTTTCTATTAAGGTTTCTGCCACACCGGAGAGAGATTCTGTTATGCTGTTTTCCACTTCAGGCTCGAAATCCGGTACGATCTGCACTTCAAGGCCGCAGTAATCACAGTAAAGATGGCCTTCCGGAATTTCTCTGCCGCAATCCGGGCATATCATGAAACACTCTCCTTTCACTCAGCATTTTTCCACTAACGTTCATTCTAGCATATTTCTCGGGATAAGTCTACCGATGCGATACAGTTGCTCATCAGCATCGCGATAGTCATAGGACCGACACCGCCCGGGACAGGCGTGATCGCGCTGCATTTCGGCGCAACACTGTCAAAATCCACATCCCCGCAGAGTTTCCCGTTTTCATTCCTGTGAATGCCCACATCGATGACCGCCGCGCCCTCTTTTACATAATCTGCCGTGATAAATTTCGGTTTTCCGATAGCCGCCACAAGGATATCCGCCCGCCTTGTGATCTCTTTTAAGTTCTTCGTTCTGGAGTGGCATACCGTCACCGTCCCGTTTTCTCGAAGGAGCAGCAGCGCCGCCGGTTTCCCCACGATATTACTCCTGCCGATCACAACACATTCTTTTCCGGCGATCTCAATACCGCTGCGCTTTAACAGCTCGATAATACCCGCCGGCGTACAGGATACAAACCCCTTCTGCCCTGTGCAGAGCGCTCCGGCGCTCATGGGATGGAAACCGTCCACATCCTTTTTCATATCAATAGCCTGTATCACCTTGTCTTCATCGATCTGCTCCGGCAGGGGAAGCTGTACCAGAATACCGTTTACGGATGTGTCCGCATTCAGCTTCTCTATCAAAGTAAGCAGTTCTTTCTCCGTGGTCTCTATCGGCAGCTCAAATGATAAAGATTTTATACCGCACTCCTCACAGGCACGCTTTTTATTCCTGACATAGACACTGGATGCCGGATCGCTGCCGACCTGCACCACCGCCAGCGTGATCTCAATGCCCTGCTCCCTGTACTGTTCCGCTTTTATACGGCATTCCTCCTTGATCTGTCCGGAGATTGCCTTGCCGTCAATAATCTGATAACTCATGTTTTCCCTTTCCGATACTGATATATCTTCTGAAATACTGCTTCCATTACCACATATATCCATATATGTCTGATTTTCCAAATACCTTAGAACAGTCCCGTGATCACGCCATCCGCATCCACGTCGATCCGGAATGCCGCCGGACTCTTCGGCAGTCCCGGCATGGTCATCACCGCACCTGTGAGCACCACCACAAAACCGGCGCCTGCGGACACATAAGCTTCCCTGACATTCACAGTGAATCCTTCCGGCCTTCCAAGAAGAGATGCGTCATCGGACAGAGAATACTGTGTCTTTGCCATACACACCGGCAGATGCCCGAAACCCAGCTTCTCGAGCTGTGCAAGCTGTTTTGCAGCGGATGCCGCATAGGAAACACCTGCCCCGCCATAGATCTCCTTCGCGATCATTTCTATCTTTTCCTTCAGGGATAAACCGTCTTCATATAATACATGGAAATCGCTCTTTTTATCCAGCGCCGCCAACACCTTCCCTGCCAGTTCGATGCCGCCTTCGCCGCCCTTTTCCCAGACTTCGGAGAAAGCGAACTCACAGCCTCTCTCCTCACAGAATTCCTTCACATAAGACAACTCCGCCTGCGTATCCGTCAGGAAGGTATTTAATGTCACCACCACGGGAACGCCGTACTTTTTCAGATTTTCGATATGTTTCTCCAGATTGACAATACCGGCCCGCAGCGCTTCCAGATTCTCTTCCCTGAGATCCTCCTTTTTCACACCGCCGTTATATTTCAGTGCCCGCGCGGTTGCCACCAGCACCACCGCATCCGGAGCAAGGCCCGCCATACGGCACTTGATATCAAAAAATTTCTCCGCTCCCAGATCGGCGCCAAAGCCCGCCTCCGTGATGCAGTAATCCGCCATCTTCAGCGCTGTCCTCGTGGCGCGCACCGAATTACAGCCGTGAGCGATATTGGCAAAGGGACCGCCGTGCACCAGCGCCGGCGTGTGTTCCAGCGTCTGGATCAGGTTCGGCTTCATGGCGTCTTTTAAAAGCGCCGCCATAGAGCCCACCGCCTGCAGATCCGCAGCCGTCACCGGTTTTCCGTCCAGATCATAAGCGACAACGATCCTGCCAAGCCGTTCCTTCAGATCCTGCATATCCTCCGCAAGGCAGAGCACCGCCATGATCTCGGATGCCACTGTGATTACAAAATGGTCTTCCCTCACAAATCCGTCCGCCTTGCTGCCAAGTCCCACAACCACATTGCGGAGCACCCTGTCATTCATATCCAGACACCGCTTCCAGACGATATTCCTCGTATCGATCCGCAGCGCGTTGCCCTGCTGGATATGATTGTCAAGCAAAGCCGCCAGCAGATTGTTGGCGGAAGTGATGGCATGGAAATCACCGGTAAAATGGAGGTTCAGATCTTCCATCGGCACTACCTGGGCATAGCCGCCGCCTGCCGCGCCGCCCTTAATACCAAAACAGGGACCAAGGGAAGGCTCCCTGAGGGCGATAACCGCGTTTTTTCCGAGCTTTCCAAAAGCTTCCCCCAGACCGACCGTGGTGGTTGTCTTTCCCTCGCCCGCCGGAGTGGGATTGATCGCCGTCACCAGGATCAGTTTTCCGTCCTCTTTATCCCGCAGGGAATGAATATACTCTTCGGATAGTTTCGCCTTATACTTCCCGTATAATTCCAGTTCCTCCGCCGGAATGCCGCACTTTTCCGCGACCTTCACAATAGGTTCCAAAACCGCTTCCTGTGCAATCTCAATATCTGTTTTCATCTTCCTTCCCTGCCCTTTCTGTTGAATATTTATTTTTTCCGCTCAGACCGATTCCTCCACAAAACTCTCAAACTGCTCCGGACTCATCAGCACTTTCCTCGGCTTCGTCCCTTCTTCCTCGCCGACCACGCCGGCTTCGCAGAGCTGATCCATGATCCGCGCCGCCCGGTTGAAACCGATCTTAAATACCCTCTGCAGCATACCGATGGATGCCTTATCCTTTTCAATAACAAACTTCCCGGCCTCCACAAAGTATTCGTCAAACGCCGAGGCACCATCCGCCGCCGGACCTCCTGACGCGGCAGATGCGGTTTTCATCTGCTGCTCGATATCAGGACTGTACTGTGTAATGATATTCTGGTCCTTCAAAAAGTTTACCACATCTTCCACTTCATCGTCGGAAATAAATGCCCCCTGAATCCTTGCCGGCTTCGGATAGCCCTGAGGATAGAACAGCATATCACCCTTCCCGAGCAGCTTTTCCGCCCCCACCATATCGAGGATCGTTCTGGAATCCACACCGCTGGATACCGCAAAAGCGATACGGCTCGGCATATTCGCCTTGATCAGCCCTGTGATAACATCCACCGAAGGACGCTGGGTGGCAATCACAAGATGGATACCGGCAGCTCTGGCGAGCTGTGCCAGACGGCAGATGGACTCCTCCACCTCCCCCGGCGCCACCATCATCAGATCCGCAAGCTCATCCACGATGATCACGATCTGGGGCATCTTTGCCGGTGCATCAGGCACGCCCTTTTTCTGCTGCTGTTCCGCTTTCTGATTATACCCCTTCAGGTCACGCACGCCCTGTTCCGCAAACTTGTTATACCGCTCGGTCATCTCCGCCACACCCCAGTGCAGAGCGGCGGCAGCCTTCTTCGGATCTGTCACCACCGGCAGAAGCAGATGCGGGATCCCGTTGTAGACGCTGAGCTCAACCACCTTGGGATCGATCATGATCAGCTTCACATCCTCCGGATGGGCTTTATACAAAATACTCATAATGATCGTATTGATGCAGACAGACTTACCGGAACCGGTCGCCCCGGCGATCAGCACATGGGGCATCTTTGCGATATCTGTCACCACAACTTTGCCGCCGATATCCTTCCCCACCGCAAAGGCAAGCCTGGAGGCAAAATTCCGGTATTCTTCCGATTCCACCAGATCCCGGAATGCCACCATGGAATTCTCCTTGTTCGGCACCTCGATGCCCACCGCCGCTTTTCCGGGTATGGGCGCTTCAATACGGATGTCCGTCGCCGCCAGATTCAGCTTGATGTCATCCGCCAGCCCTACGATCTTGCTGACCTTTACCCCCTGTTCCGGTTGCATCTCAAACCGGGTTACAGAAGGCCCCTGACTGATCTCCGTCACTGTCACCTTGACACCGAAAGTTTCCAGCGTCTGCTGAAGGCGCAGCGCCGTATCCTTCAGTTCCTTATTATTGTCCTTCGCTGTATTTTTTCCTTTTTTTAACAGGGTAACCGGCGGAAACATATATTGTTTCGGAGGCGCCGACGGCTTTTTCGGCAGCCCCTTTTCGTTGAGACTGATGCTCACGTCATTCCGTTTTACCGTGTTCCGATCTGCTGGGAGAGCTCCCGGCCTGCCCGCCTCCTGCATAGAGGAAGATTTTGCCGGTGAAAATTCCGTGATGGGCTCCGGCATCTTCGCCCGATCCTTTTCCCTGAAATCGAAGGCCTGCTCTGCCGGCTTCTGCCTTCCGTTTTCCGGTTCCGACATTCCTGAATCACCCGCAGATTCCGGCTCCGACATTCCGTATTCCGACATATCTGAATCCATGATCCCTGTTTCTGACGCCCCGTATTCCGACATATCTGAATCCATGATCCCTGACTCTGACGTCCCGTATTCCGTCATACCTGAACCTGCGGCCCATGTCTTCGACATCCCGGCATCTGCAATTTCCGCCTCCGGCATCCCGGAATCCTCCCCGTCAAACTCCGTCACGCGGATACGCGGCTCATGATATACTGCATCTCCAGAATCCCTGTCTCTTCTGACCAGATCCTCGTAGGATATCTCCTGCACCTCGTCATTCTCCGCTTCCCGGCGGTAAATAGGGCGCTGTTCCTTTGGTTCCTCATAGACAGGCTCCTGCGCCACGACATCCTGTACCCGGATCTCATGCATCCCGTTCCGGTCTTCCACCGGCTCTTCCTTCGCCGTCAGTGTGGTATCCAGCATCACACCCCGGCTTCTTTTATTCATGCGCAGGATCTTTTCATCTTCCTTCTCTTCCTTCAAAAGCCGTTTTTCCCGCTCTTTTTCCTCCAGCAGTGCCTGCTTTCTCCGTGCCTTCTCCTCCTGCTCCTGTCTCCTTCTTTGCTCCTTCTCCTCCAGTTCCTTCTGCCTTCTTCTGTCTCTCTCTTCCTGCTCTTCTCGCCTTTTTCTCTCCCGCTCTTCCAGTTCTTCCTGCCGTTTTAAATTGCGCTCCTCCTGCTCGATCCGGCGCTGCTCGGCACGCTCTTTTCTTTCCGCCCGAAGCCTCTCCAGCCGTTCCAGAGAACTTTCTCCATTCTCTGTATCTTCATCGTATGCTTCCTGGTATCTCGCCTCTTTGGTGCGAACCCGCTCCGCGATATACCTGCTGCTCTTTTTCGCGCCTCCGATCACGGAACGCTCCGTCAAAAGCACAACGCAGATCAGCCCCAGCACGATCACCAGCAGCACTGTCCCGATCATGGACAGATAGTGAAAAGACAGATACGCAAAGGAACCGGACAATGCGCCGCCCCCGTTATGCTTCTCTGCCGCCCCTTTATATAACGTAATAAGACTGTAATTTTCCATCTCGGAAAGACGCCCCGCAAATAATTCACAGAGCATTGACAAAAGAATATAAAGAACCACACCGGAGATCAGCTTTCTCTTTGCCGCCCAGCTTCCCTGATTGCTTATGTTAAAGATCACCGCTATAAAAATAAGAAGCGGCGTGATATAGGCAGGCAGTCCGAAAAGCCCGAACTGGACATTGCTGAGAATTTCTCCAAAACTCCCCATAATGCCGAAATTGCATAAAAATAAGAACACACAAAGAGCAAACCCTGCTATCAGCAGGACTTCCTGCAGGAGTTTACTGCTGAACTCCTCCTCCTGCACCGCTTTCTTCTTTGCCGCTGTCTGTCTGCTTCTGCTGTTTTTATTATTGGAAGAACCGGAACGGCTCCCCTGTTTTCTTCCCGTACTGCCGGACGCTGCCATAGATTGCCTCACTTCAAAAAATTCCGCAGACAAATGTAAATTGCCCGCGAAATTTAGTCTACCACAAAAATATTTATTTGTCATCCATCAATCTTCCGCATTACCGCACGATACAGGATCACTGCCGTTGCCGCCGTAATAAATTCAGAAACCCAGAACCCATGCCAGACACCGGCGGCGCCGAACATGCGGCTCAGTATCCATGCCGCAGGCAGGATGATGCCCGCATAGCGAAGCAGAGAGATCACAAAAGACATCACGCCGAAGCCCAGTCCCTCCAGTGTTCCGCACACCACCACAGATACGGCGGACACGATAAACCCGCTGCAGATGATGCGGAGCGCGGCGGCGCCGGCACGGATCGTCGCTTCATTTTCCGAAAACATACCGATCAGATCCTGCGGGATCAGCAGGCACAGGATCGTCCCCACCGCCATCACAATAAACGCCAGATAAAGTGCTGTTCTGAATATCTCCCGGACACGTTTCAGGATACCTGCGCCGTAATTATAAGCAACCAGCGGACGGATTCCCTGAACGATCCCGTTTGCCGTAAGATAGATGAACGTCTGGAGTTTATAGTAGACTCCCAGGATCAATACATCCACCTCGGAAAATGCCACAAGAATGGAATTCAATACCGTGATCAGAAGAGAAGGCAGCGCCTGATTGAGGATTGCCGGAATACCGATACTGTAAAGCCTGCCTGCCATGTTCCTGTACTGCCACCCTTCCCTCAGAGAAAGACGCAGTCCGAGCATCCCCTTTTTGCAGGCAACAAGATAGCAGACAAGTGTCACCACCTGCCCGATGACCGTGGCAATGGCGGCGCCCCGGATTCCCATAGCCGGACAGAAACCGATACCAAAGATCATGACCGGATCAAGAATGATATTCGTCACACATCCGGCGATCATACTGAACATAGCGATCCTGACATGCCCCACTGCCTGGAACAGCTTTTCATAGATCAGTCCGACCTGTCCGATAAAAAGGCACCCGAATACGATACTCCCGTACTCCCTGCCATAATCAATGATCGTCTGGCTGCCGGTAAAACTCCGCAGAAAGGGCACCGTCGCGATCACAAGCCCTGTTGTCAGAAAAAGAGAATGCACCAGGGACAAAAGCAAACTGAGAGAAGCCGCCCCGTCCGCATTTTTCTTATTTCCCTCCCCCAGAAAGAAAGCCGTTACCGCGTTTGCCCCCACACCAAAACCGATGCTCACAGCTCCTGCAAAGTTATGCAGCGGAAATACCAGCGAGATCGCTGTCATGGCGTCCTCGCTGATCTTCGCAATGAAAAAGCTGTCAACAATATTATAGAGAGAATTGATCAGCATGGACAACACCATCGGTATCGCCATAGACATCACAAGCGGCAGGATTTTTTGTGTTTTCATATAAGTCTGGTCCATCATCGTTCCTCCTTTTTTTCCAATAAAAAAGCCCCAGCGCCTGCCGGGATATAAATCCCCCGCAAACTCTGTGGCGAAAAAAGATCTCTCTGAAAAATCCACTCCCGGCATCCCCGGGTTTTATAGAAATATAAAATGTATTATCATTTCCGGAAATTCCGGCGGATATCCGCTTTCCTTTTCCTTACAGCCAATATAAGATAACATACCTGACTCTGCCGTGTCAAGAAAAACAGGCATAACACAATCACAATCATTGTATTCTCCCTGTCCGCATGATAAAATAGCGAGCATAGATTTTTTTATATATGAGGTTACTCAAAATGCTGCATTACGTTTTCAGATTTTCTGTCATAATATTGATACTGCTTCCGTTTTACCTGTTACTGCGCCGTCCCTGGAAAAGAGACCGGAAACGGGAATGTGTTCTGTGCATTTTTATACTGTTTACACTGGCTCTTCTTGCTCTTGCCTTAGAAGGCACCTGGCAGTTTCCGGCACAGATGGTCCGGGATGCAAAATGGCGCCTCTCCTCGGGCTATGCCATCAACCTGATCCCCTTTCATACGATCAAAAGCTTTTTCCGGCATTTTATTCCCGGTGTTTTCATGGTGAACATCGTGGGTAATATCGTGATGTTCCTTCCCTGGGGATTCGGACTGCCCCTCCTATGGAAAAAGAGACAGTCCGTTTTCTCCATCGTCCTGTTTTCCGCCCTGCTTCCTCTTTTTATAGAAACAACACAGCTTTTTATCGGAAGAAGCGTAGATGTCGATGACCTGATCCTGAACTTCGCAGGCGGCATGATCGGCGGTTTAGGCTATCTTCTTATCAGGCGCAGAACGGATAAGATAAACGATTATTCCTTATAAAATGCTTCGATCGCTTCCGCAAAGAAATCTGCCGCACCGTCTCCGTACTTTTTATCTGTCGCCTCTCTTATCATGGCATTATCCCGGTAATACTCAGCCTGTTTCAGCATAAGTTCCTTTTCGTCTTTGATCTGACTGAACTGTTTCATGACAAAGCCGAACTCACCGACCGATTCCTTTACCTCAAAAGAATCCACCTGACAGCCCCGTTTACCCGCCAGTTTCTGCAAAACCGCCTCCAGCCGTTTGCTATAGCTCTCCACAACTTCTTTTGCCGCAGGATTTTTTACCGCATTGAGATACGCGTCCTTCCCGCCGTACCACTCTACAATCTTTGCATAGTTTTTCTGCATCTTCCCGGAAGAGACCACTTCGATATAATGCTTTCTCCACTGCTCCACGCCGCCGAATTCCTTCACGGCAGTATCCCTGATATGCTCCGGCATATGGTCAAACATGCTCTGGAACATCTCCTCCACCTCTGTTTTATTAAAAATTGCAAAATCCATTTTATTAACTCCTTTCAAAATGTCATCAATGCCGGCGATCAGACGTTCTATACGCTCCTTTTTCGCCGCCAGCATTTTTCTCTGCATCCGCAGGATCTGATCTCTATCAAGAGCAGGATCTTTCAGAATGGCTTTGATCTCTTTCAAAGAAATATCAAACTCACGGAAAAACAAGATCTGCTGTAATGTCTCCAGAGCCTTATCGTCATAAAGCCGGTATCCCGCCTCATTCTTTTCGGTCGGAGAAAATAATCCGATCTCATCATAATAATGAAGCGTGCGCACGCTGATACCTGTCAGTTCCGATATTTCTTTTACCGTTCTCATACCGTCTGTCTCCCTATTCCTGATAAAAATACCTTACACTATGACGTTGCGTCAGAGTCAATCCCTTTTTTATATTTTCTCGTAAAATATTATAATATCATATAATATCATCAAAAAGAGACAGCCTTTTAAGCCGTCTCTTCCCGTATTTTATATGAATATCCTCATTCTACCGCTTCCTCCTCTGCAGCCAGATCACAAGCCCTGCGACCAAAAGCGCCAGCGGCACAGCCAGCACCATGATCAGCCCCGCAAAGATAAACTCCAGCGCCGGCACCGTTAAAAGCCCTGCGTAATAGCTCTTCACCGGTATGGAGACACTGTTCTCCACAGAGGCAAAGCTTCCCACCGTATTCTCAAACAGTTTCTTATTGTTTCCCGCAACGATCTCATCTGCCATCTCCTGGAAGATCACGGCGGAGGTATAGATCACAGCGGTGCTCTCGCCGCCTTCCACCTGCTTTACCACTCTTGCGCCCAGTGCGAAAGGTCCGTCGATGTCTCCTTCCGCTTTTTCTCCGGATGTTATCTCCTCCGGGTCTGCCCTTGAAAAGGAATCCGCCGTTGTTGTCAGCAGATAATGCACATCCCCGGCTTCCCTTGCCTCCTCATCTATCACGATACCGCTGGAATAAGGGGCAAACACATATCCTTCGCCGTAGATGTCCGCCGTCATCTCGTCATATTCCACTTCCGGCAGCAGGTATAACATGTTCTGATAGTAGTAATTTCTATCGTTCTCCACCACCATGCCTTCGACAATATCAACATGGTAATCGGATATCAATGACCGGTAATTCGGCAGCGCATCCTCGCCGTAGCCATAGACAAACAGTACATCCCCGCCGCCATCCATATACTGTCTGACTTTTTCCGTATCATCCGCCGAAAAATCTGTCATGGGCGCATTGACGATAAGCCCCTCGGCATCCGTCGGAACCTCATCTACCGTCAGAAGATTGAGCGTTTCATATTCTATATTGAGCTTTGCCAGAACTGATAAAAATCCGGCTTCCAGATCACTTTCCCCATGTCCTTCCAGCAGATAGACTTTCGGCATGTTGTCCATTGTTACATAATCGATGGCGCTGGTGATCTGTCCCTCCGCGTCATATCCGGTCATCTCATAACCGTAGGTCTCATAACTCAGTTCCCACGCATAAAGGTCATTATAATCAATGAATTTACTGCGCTTTTCACTCTCCACGATCAGGGAGCGTTCTGTCACGGAACCATCCGTATACTGCTGCGCAAAGGCCGGGTTGGAAGCGATATCCACATATTCCACCCTGATATGATCCGTATGATCTTTATATCTGTTCAGCGTCTCTATCACATCCAGGTTCATGCTGTTTTCCGGCGAAAGCACATAGATCGTAACATCGTCCTCCAGAGCATCCATCACTTTATAGGAATCTTCCGACAGGGAATACAGTTTTTCCGCTGTCACATCAAATTCCGTATATTCCGCCGGCACCTGCCGGAGCAGTATATTGGCGCCTGTCACAATTGCGGTGGTCATAACGATCAGGCCGATACTGTAAGCCCCTTTCCTGAAATGCTTTACGGAAACACTGTAGCGTCTTTTCTGAATCGACTGCGTTGTAAAAAACAGCAACAGGAAAATAACAGAAAGATAATAAAGCACTGCCGTCAGTTTCAGGTTACCGTTGATCAGGTCAAGGAACGGTGTTGTCAGGTCGTATATGCTTAAAATTTTTGTCAGAAGGTTCCCCACAGGTGAGATCAGATTGCAGATACCTGCCATCACATATCCGACAAAAATAAGCACCACCGATACAACTGCCGCGATCACCTGACTCTCTGTCAGGGATGACACAAAAACCCCCACTGCAACTGCCGCAGAACCATAGAGGAAAAAACCGAGGATCGACACATAAGTCTCCCCATAAGGAATCGTTCCGTATCTGCCGAGCAAAAGCGGATACAGGCACAGTACCACGCATGGTATCGCAAAAACCGTCTCCAGCGCAAGATATTTGCCAAGCACGATCTTCCAGATACTGACCGGTGCAGTCAATATCATCTGGTCTGTTTTATTCTTCCGCTCCTCCGCCAGAATCCTCATGGTCAGGATCGGGATCGCAATGATAAAAATGATCAGAGAACTCTGCAGCGCATAGGTGAGATAAGGAGAACCCTGCGCCAGATTATTCGCCGTTACATAGAGCCCGGTAAAAAACAGCACGACGGCCAAAAACAGCCAGCCGATAAAGGAGTTAAAACAGGCTCTTACTTCTCTTTTATATATCGCTGTCATTATTTTTCCTCCTTTTTCTCATGATCTTCTGCCGCCGCATCTCTCCGCTCCACAGTTTCTTCTGCGTCCTCAGTTTCCTTCTGTCTCTCCGTCAGCTCAAGGAAAATATCCTCCAGAGAATGCTCCTGTAAGTTCATTCCCATAATGGGCATTTTTTTCTCATACAATTTCATAGAAAGTTCTTCGCGAATGTCAGCATTGTCTTTTGTACTGATCAAGACTGTCACACAATCCGGCATATGGGACGCCCGCTCCTCCACCTTCGCCACGGCATCTATCGTGTCAAGCACAGCCTGCAGTTCTTCCATGGAAGCTTTCACCACCGCTTCCAGCACAAATGAACTCTGTATCAACCCCTGCAGCCCTTCCGGGGAATCGGAAGCGATCAGCTTCCCGCCGGATATGATCATAATATGGTCACAGACCGCACTGACTTCCGACAGGATATGAGAACTCAAGATCACCGTATGGCTCTTCCCGAGGTCCCTGATCAGATCCCGCATTTCGATGATCTGCCTCGGATCAAGCCCCACCATCGGCTCATCCAGAATGATAACATCCGGTTCCCCCAGGATCGACTGCGCCAGCCCGACTCTCTGCCGATAGCCCTTGGACAGATTTTTGATCAGTCTTTCTGACACCTCTGTCACTTTTGTCAGTTCCATCACATCGATGATCTGCCGCTTCCTCTCTGATTTGGGAATATGCTTTAATTCCGCCGCAAACTTCAGGTACTCTGAAACCGTCATATCCGGATATACCGGCGGTACCTCCGGCAGATAACCGATACACTGCTTTGCCTCCTCCGGCTCCTTCATCATATCATGCCCGCTGATCAGCACCTCCCCGTCAGAGGGTGCCAGGTAGCCTGTCATAATATTCATGGTGGTAGACTTTCCTGCGCCGTTCGGCCCTAAAAAACCGTATATCTGTCCTTTTTCCACCGCAAAGGAAAGGTTTTCCACCGCTGTATGCCTTCCATATCTCTTCGTTAAATTCCTTACTTCCACTACTGCCAAATCATAGTCCTCCATTCCAGTCCCGCATAACCCTGCCCGGTACGCAGGTTATGCTGTTTTGGTCCTGCATAAAATCATAATAGTTACAATACCACATTTTTCCTGTCCATGCCACTATAATACTATATGATTCATCTGTGATAACTTATTTAAAATTTTGTGAAAATTCTATGACTTCTCATACGAAAAATGTAACATCCCGTCACCATTTTGTCAAAAAAACATACAATAAAGCATAAACAATAATAATGAAAGGATCAATAAGATGCAAAGACCGCAACGACCTTTTATGAATGACATGATGGGGAATTTTCCGATCGCTATGGCTTATGTGCCGATGCAGCAGGCGCCGGTTCTCTACGAGAATCTGGAAGAAGCATTTAACAGAGGCACTGTTTTTCCCGAGCTGGATAAACCTTTCATGGGAAAGAGAGGCAGACGATGAATCAGAATATGTCAGAAAAAAGAAGAATGATGATGGACATCAACGTGCTGGATTTCACCACTACAGACCTGCGGGAATATCTGGATACTCATCCCTTTGATGCGGATGCGATCTCCTACTTCCACCGTTACAACAAGATGCTGCATCAGGTAACAAAGGAATACACCGCAAAATTCGGGCCCATCAGACAGGATATGCCCGGAAACTGTATGGATGAATGGAAATGGGCGACATCGCCCATGCCCTGGGAAGGAGGTGACTGTTAATGTGGAGTTATGAAAAAAGACTGCAGTATCCGGTAAACATCAAAACCCCGAACGCAAAACTAGCAGAGGTGATCATCTCCCAGTACGGCGGTCCCAACGGAGAAATGGGGGCTTCCATGCGCTATCTTTCTCAGCGCTACGCTATGAAAGATCCTGAAGTCGCAGGACTCCTGACCGACATCGGCACAGAGGAACTGGCTCACCTGGAAATGGTAGCTTCCATCGTACACCAGCTCA
>CANSLJ010000005.1 GCA_947647735.1 uncultured bacterium
GCAAGGGCTTACAGCCAGCGTCCCGAGCCACCCGTTTTACGGGTGGCGGCGACTTGGGAGAAAGGTTATTTTCTGTGCTTTTTCTTCCGGAAATTGTTGATCTCTTCCTTTCGCAGGTCGATCTCCTCCAGTTCTTCATCTGTTGCATCAAATTGCAGGATATCCTGCACCTTGCAGTTTAAGATCAGGCACAGCTCATTCAGGGTGGTGGAGCTGATCGCTTCGCCATGTCCCATCCGGCGGATCGTGTTGCTGGAGATGCCCCAATGATAGATAAGCTGATATTTGGTGACGCCGCGGTTTTTCATCGTGCTCCACAAAGGATCGTAAGAGATCATGGAAATTCCTCCTGAGAATGCTGTTTATGGTGATAGGCTTATTCTAGTGCATATGTCAGAAATTAAACATATATTATATTTAATAGGTGTAATATATTATGCATAAAAATATTGCATTTATAATAAGAGATGCTTATAATGTTATGAGAAAAACAGGCAGTGGTGAAACTTTATCGGGTTTTTTGTTCTCCTTTGATCAAGAGATAAGTTGAAGGAGAATTTTTTATGAAAAAGCATGAGGTTTGGACAAAGGGGCTTATAAAGAATACCTGTATCACGGAGGATGAGATAAAGAAGGATAGCGTGCGGCGCCTGCTGCTTCAGGCGATGATGCTTCTGGATGAAAAATATATCACGGGTTTTTCAATAAAAGATTTTTCAAAAAAAAGCCTGAAGAAATACGAAAAGAGCCTTCGGAAAAATTTCTCGGATAAACAGGAAAATCTGCTGTGCTCCGCAATACAATACTTGACGGATGCATTTCCTGAAAAGAAAATGCCTGTAAAAAAGAAAGATATACCGCTGCTCATCTATCTGGCGGATGAGGCGGAGGATGCCGGGATCAGCCCCGGGCAGTTTTGGGAGTGGCTTGCTGCTTTAAAAAAATTTTTATAAAAAGTGAAACCTTTTGGAAAAAGCGGCTCTCCCTTATACAACAGGATAAAAAACTGTAAAAGAAAATACTTTAAAAACGAAGCGGAGGAGAAAAACAAATGATGAATTTTATGAAGAGTGATATGGGGACAGTAGGACAGAGGATAAAAAAGCCGGCGATCACGGTGGGGCTGTTTTTTGCGGCACTTGTGCTCAACGTGATATTTGTCCGGCATCATGTGGGATATTTTCTGACACATGAGCTTTTAGGTTCCATAGGAACAAGTTTTATGATAGGTGGTTTGTGGTACGGGAAAAATATTGTGGCAGAGGCAGGCAGAGCGCCCGTCGATGAGGAGACGGGGGAAGAACTGCATCCCGGCGGTGTCAGCGGGACTACCTTCAGGCTGGCTTTGGCGGTAGCGGCAGGCGCTACGGTAGGCGCAGTATTTTTTGCGATTGATGTCATAAGGCTCATATGTGGCAGGATAAGAAAGACTTCATAATAGCGGAACAGGGAAAGGAGAAAAACAGGATGAAAAGAACAGGAAAAATGACAGGATTCAGAAAAGCGGCATTCATGGCGGCGGTGATGCTGCTGACAGCTTCGCTGCCGGCCACAGCGCTGGCAGATGGATTGTTTGAGGGGGATATCGTGATATCAAATGCCTCCGCAGGGTATGAGTACAAGGCTTATGAAGTGCTTGAGACAGCGGGAGCAGGCGGCGAGGACTCCATATTTATGGCGACAGAGCAGTGGAAAGATTTTCTTGAGACAAATGAAAATGCCATAGAGATGCTGACACCAAATGATAACGATCTGTATAAAGAGGATGAGGAGAGCGTGCTCTATACCGTGAATATGGAGTCAGATAAGGCGGTCAGACGTGCCTTTGCGGAGGATGTGCTTCAGTATGCACAGGAAAACGGGATAGAAGCCACAGAAAGCATGACGGCAGAAGGCAGCCAGGTATCTTTTACAAGGCTGGTGCTCGGCATATATGTGATCGATACGGCAGGCGGAGCGAGAGTGACCGTCATGTGGGATATGGACTGGCAGTCGGAAATAAAAGACAGCTATGATCCGGCGGCACAGGAGACGGAGAATACCGCGACGGAAACGGAGAAAGTTCCTGCGGCGGAAGCGGAGGAAATTCCCGGGACAAAGAAGGAGGCTGAGAACAGCGCCGAAGAAAGCGGCACTGATCAGGGTGCGAGGGCTGATACAGAGACAGAACAGGAAGAAGCGTCCTTGACAGCAGAGGAAGAAGCGCCAAAAGAAAAAAGCAGTATTCCTGTTATGACGGCGGTAATTGCAGCTGTCTTGGCAGCGGTGTTGATCCTGTTTTATTTCTTTAAAAAACACAGATAAAAAATTTCAAAAAAATGAAACCTTTTGGAAAAAGCGGCTCTCCCTTATATAACAGGGAGCAGGAGCCCGAAAAAATAAAAAGTTAAAGGAGATAAGAAGATGAAAAAGAAAATGATGATGACATTACTGACACTGGGTATGATGGTGTTTGGGAGCAGCATGACTGCGGAGGCGACGCCCGCAAGGATGCCGGACGGAGTACTGTTTGACAGCGATTATTATGTGGAATCCAATCCTGACCTGATGCCCATATACGGCAGAGACACGAGGCTGTTATATCAGCACTATGTGACCTGCGGAAAGGCGGAGGGAAGAGCGCCGCTGTCTGATGAGTTTGTATATCCGGAACTGCCGGCGTCGGTTTCCCCGCAGGGTTATACGATCAATGAGCTGCTGATGATCTACCGCGGGATCATCGAGGCAAACGGCTACACATGGGATCCGAGCCTGAAAGGGAACTGGGATGAGACGATCGGCGCCCATGATATCTATGAGTGGTATAACTACTGGGATGAGTACAACGGCACAGGCTGGGGAACCGGATTTTTGGAGCCCTACAATATCGAGCGGAACGCCTACAGTGAAGTGCAGGCGCTTGGATACGGCAATGGTACACAGCACAGGAATTCGCGTTATTATTTTGAGATGCTGGGATGGGATAACAGCATGGGAATGATAGAAATCGTGGCATGGTCAGCATAAAATACAGGATTATGGTTTTATTTCACAGGTTAATGTGATAAAGTAGAAAAAGACAGCAGGATAAAACATGGATAAGGGAGTTTGAAAGATGGAAGCAACACGGGAATTGAAACAGGCAGTGGCGGATTACAGAGGGGGAAGGCGGGATGCCTTCACCCCGCTCTACGAAGAGTCCAGCAAATACATTTATACCTGCATCTACGGGGTGATGCGCGGTAATGAAAATGCGCAGGACGCCATCGGGGATATCATGCAGGATACCTATGTGGAGATCAGCCGGAGCATTGGGCAGCTCGGGAATGAGGACAGTTTTCTCGCCTGGGCGGGGAGGATCGCCACGCGGAAATGTTACGCATGGCTGAAAAAGAATAAAAAGTATGTACTGCTGCAGGAGGAGGACGATACTTTTGAGAATCTGGCGGATGATGAGAATATCATTCCGGAGGAGGTGATGCAGAACAGGGAGAAGCAGCGCCTTGTCAGGAGTATCATCGATACACAGCTCACCGAGATGCAGAAGATCTGTATTGTCTCCTATTATTATAACGAACAGAAGCAGTCGGAGATCGCGCGGGAGCTGGGGATACCGGAGAATACGGTAAAGACCAATCTGTCCAGGGCAAAAGCGAAGATCAGGGACGGTGTGCTGGATCTGGAGAAGAGACAGGGCACAAGGCTTTACAGTGTCGCACCGCTGTTGTTGTTCCTGTTCAAGGAGGATGTGGAAGCCTGCAATGTGCCCTATGGCATCACGGCGGGCGTAAGCAGCGCTGTGTCCGCAGCGGGTGCCGGGAGCGCGGCATCGGCGGCAGGAGCCGGCGGAAAAACGCTGATCGGAAAGATCGCGGGCGCCTCCCTCAAGGCGAAGATCGCGGCTGGCATCGTGGCAGCGGGCGTCCTGTCCGCCGCAGTGGGGACAGCGGTGTATGTGGCAGGCTCCGAGAAAAGGGATACCTGGGCGCCGGAGGAGATATTTGAGGAGGAAGATGCGTCAGATACTTCGGAGGCGGAGGAAGAGGTGATCCCGATGGAGCAGGTTCCCTTGTCTGACAGTGAGAAGGAAGATCTGAAAGTGTTGGCAGCCATGCTCACCATGAACAGTTACTTCTTTGGCGAGGATATGGACCGGAATGAATACCCTAAAGGAGATGTGGGCAGAGGTGTTCAGATGATCACGATATTGGGGGCGGATGAGGCTTATGAAAAGTATCTGCCGCCGGTGGAGATAGATGAGATGAACTGGACCGGGTCTGTAAGCGTGGAGGACATGCGGTTTTATCTGGAAACCGTATTCGGTGTGCAGGATGCGGACCTGTCCGCCTATACTCAGGATGATAAGGTTGTGTGCGGACTGGGCGGAAATATCATAGAGACGGAAACGAGCATGGAACAGGCGGATACACTGGACGGCCAGGTCTATGAAATACGGGGAACCTGTTCTATTATGGAGGCAGATACAGAAAGCACGTACCCTTACTATCTGGTGGTGACAAGGAATGAGGACAGCATATTTGGATTTCAGGTGATGTCCATGCAGTATCGGGAAGGGGAGGAGAGCATACCGGACCACATCAACACCGAACTGCAGAGCATGGAGGAGAGTGAAACGGCGGATATCCTGCTCAATCCGGAAGCACACAGCGCCTATTATCCGTCCAGGGTGGATTATCAGAATGTGTATTTTGCGCTGGTGGATGTGGATCAGGACGGGGAGGATGAAATCTTTCTGGGAAGTGCCGCAGAGCTGGATTTTAATGACGAGCCGTACTGGATCACGATCTTTAATATTCTGAAAGTAGATCGAAACACCGGGAAAGTGTCTGATTTTGATGGAGACATGGTCTATCAGCCTCTGGATACAAACTCATGGCATTTTTATGATACGGGAGTTTTGATGACAAGGGCGGAGATTGGAGATGTCCATACGAATTTCTGGAACCTGCTAACCGGAGAATTTACGGATGCCGCGTTATGGGTGGCGGACGATCCCGACAATAAGTTTGAGAGCGAAGGGCACAGTAAGATATATCGTGCCAACGGGCAGGACATCACAGGGGAGGAAGCGGACAGTTATTATCAGTCCCTGATTTCCGGGAATGAGATCCCCATCGTCTGGTGCGAAGTGAATCAGGAGAACGTGGAAGCGCTGATAACGGGGGGAAGCGTCAAGGCGGTTTCGATTCCGATGCCCTCCGGGCGTTATAGGGCGACAGACGATACGGAGCTGGCATTTTATAATGACAGCACCGTGACAGTGTCGGAAGGTAATAGCAATCATGTGTATGAGTTTACGATCGACGGAGCGGGAAATCTGGTGATCGATCCAAGCGGCGAGGCGTTGGAGGGAACCTACAATGCGCAGACGGAGGAGATAAGGATCGGGGCGTTGAAGTTCAGGAAATGGAAATAGAAGTATTTCAGGTGAAGTGATCATGCAGGAAGAAATATTACTGGAAAAATTAGAGCGGGAAAAGATCCTTTCCCGCTCACAATTTATCACATTATTGCAGGGATGGCAGAAGGAAGGCATTGCGCAGAAAGTGTTTGAAAAGGCGGGACGCCTGCGGGAGCGGTATTACGGAAAGGATGTCTATATCCGGGGGCTGATCGAGTTTACAAACCACTGCAAAAACGACTGTTATTATTGCGGCATCCGGGCTTCCAACGGTAAGGTCAGGCGGTACCGGCTGACGAAAGAGGAGATCTTATCCTGCTGCAGGAGGGGATATGAGCTGGGATATCGAACCTTTGTACTGCAGGGCGGAGAGGATGCGGGCTATAAGCCGGACGAGATAGCAGGGCTGGTGGAGGCGATAAAAAAGGCGCACCCCGGCTGTGCTGTCACGCTGTCGGTCGGGGAGCACCCGCGGGCGGTTTACCAGCGCTGGTTTGACGCCGGAGCGGACCGTTATCTTCTGCGTCATGAGACGGCGGATGATATGCACTATCGGAGCCTGCATCCCTCCTCCTGCTCACCCGAAAACAGGAAACGATGCCTCTATGATCTGAAGGAGATCGGTTATCAGACGGGCTGCGGGTTTATGGTGGGCTCCCCGGGACAGACAGCGGAGCATCTGGCACAGGACCTGCTCTTTATCGAAAAGCTGCAGCCGGATATGGTGGGGATCGGTCCTTTTATCCCTCAACGCGATACGCCTTTTGGAGAGGAACCTGCCGGAAGATTTGAACTGACATTGTTTTTGCTGGGGATCCTGCGGATCCTGCTGCCGGATGTTCTGCTGCCTGCGACAACGGCGCTGGGAACGATCCATCCGGAGGGGTTGGAGCTGGGGATGCTCTCCGGAGCCAATGTATGTATGCCGAACCTGACGCCGGATGGAGTGCGGGGGGAGTACGCGCTGTATGAGGGAAAGGCTTCGGAGAAGCGCGGGAATGCGGATGCGGCGGAGGATCTGCAGAGATTGAAAGAGCGCATGGAGAAGATAGGGTACCATGTGACGGTTGACAGGGGCGATCGCAGGAGGCGTTGCAGCTGACAGGCAGATCTGCCTGTCAGAGATGCAAAGTTTTCAGTTCCTCCCAATACGGATTTCCCTTCATATAATCAAAAGTGTCCTCATCCAGAAACCCCTTGATCAGATTGTCCTTCAATTGGCGGAAAAAGGAGGAATCCACTGATCCGGACGGGGTATGGCGGTAAATGCCGGAATGGATAAAATCCGTGAGGGCATCGCAGTTTTCCAGAAGAATGCGCATGATGCGTTCGGTCTCCCCGACATTTTTTTCCAGAGCGGCAAGCTCCAGCCCGGGGGATGCCTCCTGGTAGGTGCCCATCTCAAAAAGCCCGGCGAGGGCGCTTCGTATATCCACAAGTTTATGCGCCATATCGTGATCGCTATCTTTCATATACATGATGCAGAGATCGTTTAAGATCATCTGCAGCCGGTTAAATTCAGAGAGCAGAAGGCTCTCAAAGGCTTTGTATGCCTCCTCCTTTTTTCCGGTATTGCAGTAGATGAGCGCCTGATACCTTTTTCTGTCAGGGCAGTCCGCCGGAAAATATGCAAGATATTTTTCGGCTTCTGCATAGCGTTCCTGACGGGTATAAAACCAGTATAATGATTCTGCCGCCTTTTTTCTGATCGTCTCGTCTTTCGATTCCAGCACTCTGAGATACCAGTCACAGATCTGCTTACTGTAATTTTCTTTATCGAGAATATCGTCGATCAAACGATGGCTTTCCAGGAGCACCGCTGTATTCAGGATAAGCCTGAGGCAGTTCGGATATTCTTCGATCTTTTCCTTTGCGCAGGCGAAGGTCTTTTCATAGGGGGACGTCTCCAGCGCCCGGTCGAGTTCCTGGATAAAAAGAGAGATCTCCTCCTCCGTGAGATCGTCCCGGAAGGACAGCAGGATGTCCGTGGTGATGCCGAGGAGTCGCGCGATAGGCGCAAGCAGGCTGATATCCGGCTGCGTATGGCCTCTTTCCCATTTATTGACGGCGGGGGTGGTAACGCCAAGGCGGCCTGCCATTTCCTCTTGTGTCATTCCAAGTTCTTTTCTGTATTTTCTGATAACATTTCCAATCGTCATGGTATGCCTCGTTTCTGTGCCTGTCAAGCGCGCAAGTGTTTTAGCTGGCGGATAGCAGATGGTTAAAAAAGCAAAAGGTTTCGGGATTGTAATAGGGTGATCGTGATCAAATATCCTGTACCTATAGATTAACCGATGGCGGAGAAAAAATCTATTGAGGAAATATTAAAGAATAAGAAAATTTTTTGAGCAAAAATTAAAAGAAGAGGGAAGTTTTGTATGTAGAAGGTAACAAGAAGTTGTGGTAAAATATATGTTGGAAGTGTAGAGGGATTTAAAATGAATTTTCTGTTGAGAGGTATTTTGATAGGGCTGGTGTTTGGTGTGCCGGGGGGAGCGATCGGGGCGTTGACAGTACAGCGTACGTTCAGTTATGGGAGAAAGGCAGGACTGATGACAGGGATCGGCTCATCCTGCGCTGATTGTTTTCATGCCAGCGTGGGCGTATTTGGGATTACGCTGATTTCTGATTTTATATCGAGGAATCAAGCCATCATTAATATTCTGGGAGGCAGTCTGATTTTGTTTATGGGAGTTAAGCTTCTGTTGGGAAAGAAGGCAGCAGAAGCGCAGCAGAAGGATGCCGGAGAATCAGCCAAAATGGTACTGTCTACTTTTGTGCTCGGGATCATGAATCCGGCAACGATCTTTGTGTTTTTATTTGCCTTTTCCTATTTTGGTGTTTCGGCTGAGGTGACTGTGGCGCAGAGGATACTGATCGTCTGTGGTGTTTTTTTCGGAACCTATATGTGGTGGGCAGCGATCGCGGCGATCGTTCCGATTATCGGGGAAAAAGCGATAACATTCAGGGAGCGTTATGTGAACAAAGTATTTGGGACGCTTTTGTGTCTACTGGGGGCGATTGTATTTATGAGGGCTGTCTGGTCCTTCTAAATATTGAGAAAAATATGGTATATTTGTGGAAGAATTTTTGATATAGGAATAAATATGTGTTAAAATAGATGTAGATTTCCGTCACATCAGATTTCAATGATGCAAGAATATCCAGACGGTAAAATTAAAAAAGGAGTGAGAAGGTATGTTTAACGCAATATTGGCAATGGCAGGAACTATTATTCCAGTGATAGCAGTGATCATAGTGCTCATCATACTGGCATCCGGTTATGTGAAGGCATCTCCGGACACGGCTTACATAATCTCGGGGCTGAGAAAGCACCCGAAGGTGCTGATCGGCAAAGCGGGCGTGAAGATCCCATTTCTGGAAAAGAAGGATGAACTGAATCTGCAGCTGATCCCGATCGATGTAAAGACGTCAAGCGCCGTGCCTACGGCTGACTATATCAATATCAGAGTGGATGCCGCCGTCAATGTGAAGATCAGTGACAATGAGGAACGCCTTGCCCTTGCGGCACAGAACTTTCTGAACAAGCCGACAGATTATATCGCGCAGGTTGCCAGAGAGGTGCTGGAAGGTAATATGCGTGAGATCGTCGGCAAGATGAATCTGGAGGAGATGGTCAGCGACAGACAGAAGTTTGCGACGCTGGTAAAGGAAAATGCGGAACCGGACCTTGCGGCAATGGGGCTGGATATCGTCAGCTTTAATGTGCAGAATTTTGTGGACGGCAACGGCGTTATTGAAAACCTGGGTGTGGATAATATCGTAAAGATCCAGAAGAATGCGGCAATTTCCAGGGCAGAGAGCGAAAAGGAGATCGCGAAGGCACAGGCCCAGGCGAGGAAGGAATCCAACGATGCGCAGGTAAGTTCAGAACTGGAGATCGCCAATGCGAAGGCAAGAGCCCAGAAGGAAAAAGCGGTGGTGCAGGCCGAGGCTGACCGGGAATCGAAGGAAGCCCAGATCAATGCGGAGACATTGATCGCCCAGAAGGAAAATGATCTGGCGATCCGCAAGGCGGAGCTGCAGAAGGATGCGGACACCAAGAAAGCTATTGCGGATGCGGCCTATCAGATTCAGCAGGAGACAGAGAGAAAAACAGTCGAGGTGGCAACCGCGGATGCGAACCTTGCCCGTCAGGAAAAGGCGATCATGCTGAAGGAAAAAGAGGTTGAGCTCACGGAGCGGACGCTGGAAGCTACGGTCAAGAAACAGGCGGACGCTGAGAAATACGCGAAACAGCAGGAATCCGACGCTATGTTATATGAGACCCAGAGAAAATCCGAGGCCCAGCTGTTTGAGCGTCAGAAAAATGCGGAGGCGGATAAATTTGAGCGGGAAAAAGAAGCTGAGGCTTTGAAGGCTACGGCGGAAGCACAGAAGTACGCTATGGAACAGGAGGCGGAAGGTATCCGCAGCAAAGGTCTTGCGGAGGCGGAAGCAATCAGGGCAAAGGCTCTTGCGGAAGCGGAAGGTATCGAGAAGAAGGCGGAAGCCATGAAGCAGATGGGCGAAGCCGCTGTGCTGGAGATGTACTTTAAGGCGATGCCGGAAATTGCAAGAAATATTGCAGAACCGCTGGCGAAAGTGGATAAGATTACGATGTACGGTGACGGAAATTCTGCAAAACTGGTAAAGGACATCATGGGATCGTTGACTCAGGTGACGGATGGACTGAAAGAGTCCACGGGGATCGATCTTGGATCGGTCCTGGCGGGCTTTGCGGGGGCGAAGATCGCGGAGAGAGGCAGTGAGAAAACAGAGAATTGATGAGGCGGTAATGTAATGGTACTCTGCCGGTCTGATAGGAGAGGGGAAGTCATTTTGCGGGCTTTCCCCTTTTGTTGTAAGAATTTTGAAAAATATTCAAAATGGGTGTCATATTCCGCAAAAAAAGTTGTGTATATAGAAAAGGGTATTTGTGTAAGCAGTATCGGAAAAGCCGATACGGCAGCGAAACAGCCGATACGGCAGCGAAACAGCCGATACGGCAGCGAAACAGGGAGGAGTCTGTTATGAACGACAGCGATATCATCCGGTTATATTGGGACAGGAACGATCAGGCGATCAGGGAAACTTCTGAAAAATACGGGCGTTACTGTAAGGCGATCGCGAGAAACATTCTGGGAGATGAGCAGGATGCGGAGGAGTGTGTCAATGATACATACCTGAATGCGTGGAATGCGATGCCGACGCATTGGCCCGAGCAGCTTATGGCATTTCTCGGGAAGATCACACGAAACCTGTCTTTTAACAGATATAAACACGACCATGCACAAAAGCGGGGCGGTGACGGACTTGTGCTTGTACTGGACGAACTGACTGACTGTGTATCAGGGATGGAATCCGTAGAGCAGGAGATTGACCGCCGGGAACTGGCAGCGGCGATCAATTCCTTTATCGCCGGTCTCTCCGAAACAAAACGAAATGTATTTGTCCGCCGTTACTGGTATGCCGATCCGATCGCAGAGATAGCCGGGGAGTACGGAATGAGGCAGGGAAACACAGCTAAAATGCTGGAGCGGATGCGGAAGCAGTTAAAGGTATATTTGACGGAAAGGGGGTTTGAGCTGTGAGGAAGGAGGAGTTTTTTGAGATTCTCGGAGAGCTTGATGATAAGTTTGTGACGGAAGCAAAAAAACCTGTAAAGAAGGGAGAAGGCGGAAGGAAAGGTATCAGGAGAAAGCTGGTGAACTGGAAGGTATTGGGAGCGATGGCGGCATGCTTTATGCTGGTATGTATTGTGCTCGGGCAGATTCCTTTTATGACGCATCAAAATGAAAGCACGGCGGATTCCCCGATGGCGGACAGTTCCGAGGAAGCGCCGATGGAGGAAGCGGAAGCACCTGCGGAAGAAACGTCAGGGAAAGAGACATCCGAAGACGGAGATAGAGAAGGAATGGTTCCAGTGGAAGAATCGCCGGAAGAAGCGGTTCCCGGGGACATCGCTCCGATGATTTATGTGAACGATACGCTCTATATCACATCGCCTGCGCAGGAAGGTTATGCGGAATGGAGAGAAGAATTCAGTTACCTCGGTAAGATTGAAAGCGAGGTTTCTTCGGATCGTGAACCAGAGGAGAATTTTCAGGCAAATGATCCCATTATCGGCTGCGAGGTATATCAATATGGAGAGGATATTGTTGTAAAAATAAACGGTAAATACTGGCTTTATGTGGAGTATGGAGGAGAAAAACGATGAATAAGGGCAGAGCGAAATGTGAAAGATTAAAAAAGATCAGGAAAGCGATGGCGGACAGGCTACATGTGGATCTGCACCAGAAGGAGTGCACCTTCGAGGGAAATTGCAGAGGTACATGTCCGAAATGTAAGCAGGAGGAAGAAATATTGAACAGGGAACTGCTGAAAAGGGCTGCGGGATTGGGAATCGGGGCGCTTGCAGGGTTGAGCCTGGCGGGGTGTGCGCCGTTTCAGACGGCAGGAGAAGCCCCCATTTATGAGGAATTTGAGGGCGGTATTTTAGAACCTGTGGAAGAATATCCGGAACCGGAGGCAGGAGAAGCGCCTTACTATGAGGAGTCCGAGGGCGCACCAATGGAGGAATATACAGACTCTATAGAGGGTGATATGCCGGTGGATGAGGAATGGGAGGAAGTACTGCCTGTTGAAGACAAGGTGGAAGGATTGATGCCGTATGAGGAGGAAGTGTCTTATGAGGATGGACACATTTGATATTTTGGCGATAGACAGACACCGGCTGCTCACGGACGGAAAAGGGGTAACCACGCTGGTGGCACTGAGCGGCTGCCCGCTGCATTGCAGTTATTGTATCAACAAAGAAATTTTGTCGAAAAATAAAGTGAAAAAGATGGTAGTAGATGAATTGATAGAACTGGTTATGCAGGATTACTGCTACTTTGCGGCAACGGGGGGCGGCGTCACGTTTGGCGGCGGGGAGCCTTTATTGCACTACGAAGCAATCATGGCATTTATGCAGAAGACAAAGGATCTTTTCGCAACGACAATAGAAACATCGCTGTGTCTGGATCTCGATGTGGTTGAACTGTTGAGGGCGGCAAGCCAGCTTATCATAGACGTCAAAAGTATCGATCATGCGGTGTACCGCAAATATACCGGATCAGATAACAATATATTGCTATCCAATCTGGAAAAGATCAGCAGAGTCGGCATGCAGGACAAATGCGTTATAAAAATACCGGATATCAAGGACCACACGACGCAGAAGGATATTGAATATTCCGTAAATTTCGTGAAGGGGCTGGGGTTTGAAGAGATAAATCGCCTTATCTATAGAGTTAAGGCATAGTTATCTGATCTCAATATGTGCCAGATCAAACCGGATCCCTTTCTTTAATCCTTCCGGAAGCTCCAGATCAGATATATCCATGATTTCCGTGATAAAGTCTGCCTGCTTTTTGGAAATTTTGGCATAAACGCTCCGAGAGGAGAGGCCTCTGCGCACCAGCATCTGTATTTTTTGAACCTCATGATCTGATGAAGCGGAATAAGGCTTATACAATAACAGCAGATAGGGAAGCCTCTCCCAGGACGGCTCTTTCACAAGCAGATTAAGCAGATATCTACGGACGGAAGGGTTTTCACAATTCAGGTATGCGGTATACAGTTTTTCGGCGCCATAATGAATGTCACTTTTACAGACCGCCTCGTAAGCCGTCTTTGCGATTGTGACATTTGTGTCATTTAAATAATGCCAGTAACGATCCTCAAAGCCTGATGCATTTAGAGAACTCAGTGCTTTCATAGCGTATTTGATGAGTTTTGGTGTGGCGGAATACAGATATTCTGCCAACAAGGGAGCATCTTTTTCAGTGCCGTTTTCCCCGATGCCGAGAATGGCAGCTGCCTCATCCGGTGTATGAAGACGCGCTTTATAAAAAGAGAGGATATCAAAATCCGTATGTTTTCGCAGAATATAGCAGGCATCGCTCCTGATGCCCCTTGCGCTGTCCAATAAGTATATTTCCAGACCGGGCCACGCACTGCCGAGACGGTCGTATTTATAGGCGACAGCCCTTTTTCGGACGATGGGGCTTTTGCTTTTGGCATATTTTTCTATTTCTGCTTCACTGCATTCGTAATGTTCTAAAATCCTGCTGATGATGAGGGCTTTTTCATTTCCGTTTTTCTCCTGCATAAGAAGGCGGTCCGCAGCATTTTTTGAGAGTACATCAGGACAGATCAGTATTTTGTAGAGGAATCTTTTTGTGGCAGGGATATAGTCCCTGACCCTGTCGAGGGAGATTTCATCCAGATGGCACAGAATCTTTTCCGAAAGGCATTTTTCGATTTCTTCCAGCTGCCAGGAAACATAGCGCTGTCCTTTTTTCGTGCTGCTGATATAGGGAAGCATTTCCACCGCAGTATCTATATCTGTGTCCTCCAGCTTATCCGACAAAATCTGCCAGGCAGTATCACGGACGGGCTCCGCCCAGTCATTTAACCGAAGGACAATAAAAGGAAAGGCGGTCTCATCATCTTCCAGCGCCTGCATGCATTTCTGACGGAAATAACCGTTGGGATGGAAGGTGCCGAGTTTCAAAACAGCAGTGTAAGCGTTCTGGTCCTGTATGGTTTCCCGGATATCTGTGAGTGATATATGCGTCCAGTCGATCATCCATTCCATGGAAGTATATTCCCGGAACTGACAGTTGAGCCTGATGATCCCTGATGCATTGAGATCGTTCAGATAGGTGCAGATAGCATTCGCCGCCATATTTGCCGGTGCTTCCTCTCTGGAAAGTATCATGGGATACAGAATGGCGAGCCGGTTTTCATGTCCGGCTTCCAGTTCGCTGATGGCAGCATTTACTTTATCGTACCGGGAGGAGACAGTGCTCTGGAAGGCACCGGTACTGCCTGGGTTTTTCGTTTTATTCAAAGCTTCTGTTTTTTTATGATTGTTATGAAAAAAGTGAAGTTTCATTTTAATTATGTATTCCTTTTCGTCATTTTAGAAATGATGCGATTGTGTATTCTTCTCGTTAACGCTCATTATATCATCAATGAAAAAACGGTTGCGTCATTTAAAAAAAATTTAATATTTATCACATATTGCCGGTGGAATTCCCAATTTTCCTGAAAATACATATACAGAAAAGCGAATAAGAAATTGCCATATACAATCTGCACAAAAACGACATATAAATTTTGTGCAAACCGTAAAACTTTCAAAAACGTGCATAAAAACCCGAAAAGTTCATATAATAGTGTTGATTAAACTTGTTTTTATGATATAATGGAAACAAATAGAACATATAAAAAATGATTATATGATCTAAGTGAACGTTTCATAAACAAAAAGGAGGGTTTTATGAGCAAAATTGACGAAATCACAAGGGAAAGTTGGATCATGTCAACCTTCCCGGAATGGGGCACCTGGCTCGTGGAGGACATTGAAAACGAAGTTGTCGAGCCGGGTAATGTAGCCATGTGGTGGCTGGGCTGTACCGGCGTATGGTTTAAAACACCGGGCGGCGCTAACGTGACCATCGATCTCTGGTGCGGAAACGGCAAGAGAACCCACGGCGACGGTAAGATGAAGGTTGGCCATCAGATGGCGAATATGTGCGGCGGCCGTGCAATGCAGCCGAATCTCCGTAATGTGCCGTTTGTGATCGATCCCTTTGCATTCAAGCAGGTGGATGCGGTTCTGGCAACACACTATCATCAGGATCATATGTCCGCAGAATGGGCGGCGCATGTACTGCAGAGCGGCATGACCACGACGGATGACAAAGGCAATGTGATTCCCGTTCCTTTCATCGGACCGAAAAAATCCGTTGAGACATGGGTAAAATGGGGCGTTCCCGAGGATCGCTGCATCACAGTAAAACCGGGCGATACCATCAAGATCAAAGATATTGAGATCGTTGCACTGGATTCCTTCGACAGAACCTGTATCGTGACGACCGATTCCACAGGCCCCGACAGGGAAGAACTGACCGGCGTATGTCCTACAGACATGGATGACAAGGCTGTAAACTATCTTGTAAAGACACCCGGCGGCAATATCTATCACTCCGGCGACTCCCATTTCTCTATCTACTTTGCAAAACACGGCAAAGATTATGATATTGATGTGGCATTCGGTTCCTTCGGTGAGAACCCGATCGGTATGCAGGATAAGATGACTTCCATCGATGTGCTGCGTATGGCGGAAAACCTGCAGTGTAAGGTAGTAGTGCCGATCCACTGGGATGTATGGACAAACTTCCAGGCTGACTGTGAGGAGATCAAGCTTCTCTATGATTTCAAGAAGGACCGCAATGAATATAAATTCCATCCGTTCTTCTGGCAGGTTGGCGGCAAATATGTATATCCGCAGGATAAAGACAAAATCTATTATCATCACAGAAGAGGGTTTGAGGACTGCTTCGAAGCACCACAGAACATTCCGTTCCGTTCTTGTCTGTAAATCAGCATGAACTCTAATTGGAGGTAAAGTATGTTAAAAGAATTTGTTGAAAAAAACCACTGTAAGTTTGCTCAGAGTGCAAAGGACTGGAGAGATGCGATCCGCATGAGCTGTGAAGTGCTGGAAGCAGACGGCACAGTGGAAGAGAATTATAAGGAAGACATCATTCGCTGTGTGGAAGAATACGGTCCGTATATCGTGATCATGCCGGATGTGGCAATGCCTCATTCCCAGGAATGCGCAAAAGGCGTGCATAAAACGGCGATCGGATTTATGAAACTGGAAGAACCCGTCAGCTTTGATCCCGGCGATCCCGAGAAGGATGCAGTGCTGTTCTTTACTCTCGCATCCTGTGATCCCAGTCAGCATCTGGATAATATGTCCAGGCTGGCGGATCTGATGTCCAATGAGGAACTGATGGAAGAACTGAAAGAGGCAAAATGCCCTGAGGATCTTCTGGCACTGGAGGAGAAATACCTCTAAAGCAACTAAAAACAGCATCCGTCCGGACGGTGTCCAGAGAATTTACAGACGCGGAAGCGGCTGGAGATTCTCTGCCGGGTATGATACCGGTAGGACGGATGCGGAACTAAAATAAGGAGGAAAGATATGAATTTTTTAATGAACGCATGGTCGTATTTTGCGACAAACATTTTACAGCAGCCTGCATTTATGATCGGCCTTATCGTTATGTTGGGCTACATATTGCTGAAAAAGCCCTGGTATGATGTACTTGCCGGTGTAATCAAGGCAATTGTAGGTTATCTGATCTTAACAGTAGGTTCCAGCGGACTGGTAAATAACTTCCGTCCGGTGCTTGTAGGCTTGAAAGACGTATTCCAGATCGACGCTATGGTGATCGACCCGTATTTCGGACAGAACGCGGTTACGGCAGGTGTGGAAGAAGTATTCGGAAAAGGCTTCGGTGATGCAATGATCCTTCTGCTGATCGCCTTTATCGTAAATATCCTGCTGGTTCGTTTCAGCAAGATCACAAAACTCCGCGCACTGTTCACAACAGGACACGTGCAGGTACAGCAGGCGGCAACGGCTTACTGGCTGATCATGTTCGCACTGCCGGGCCTTCTGACACAGCATGTGGCAATGATCATCGTTATGGCGGTTATCCTCGGCGCTTACTGGGCGGTTGGTACAAACGTGCTGATCAAACCCTGTCAGGAAGTTACTGACGGCGCAGGCTTCACACTGGCACATCAGCAGATGTTCGGTGTAGCGATCAACTACTGGCTGGCTGAAAAGCTGTTCGGCAAGAGAAAAGACGGCAAGGAAGTTAAGAAGATCGACGATATCGAGCTTCCGGGCTTTATGTCCATCTTTAATGAAAATATGGTTTGTACTTCCATCCTGATGCTGATCTTCTTCGGTGCGATCCTCTGCATCCTGGGAAGAGATTATCTGGTGGAAGGCGGCTTCTTAAAAGAAGGCGCAAGCATGCTGTTCTATGTGATCCAGACCTGTTTATACTTCTCCGTATATCTGGCGATCCTGCAGCTCGGCGTTCGTACTTTCGTAACAGAGCTGACAGCATCCTTCCAGGGTATTGCGGATAAGCTGCTTCCGGGTTCCGTTCCGGGCGTGGACTGTGCGGTTATCTTCGGTTTCGGTTCTGCAAACGCAGTGCCTCTCGGATTCCTTGCAGGTTTCCTCGGACAGATCATCGCTATCGCACTGCTCATCGTATTGAAGAGCCCCGTACTTGTTATCTGCGGATTCGTGCCGGTATTCTTTGATAATGCGACCATCGCTATCTTTGCAAATGAAAAGGGCGGTATCAAAGCAGCACTTATCCTGCCGTTTATTTCCGGCCTCTGCCAGGTATTCGGTTCTGCGCTGATCGCAGGCTGGGTTGGCATGGCAGCTTACGGCGGATACCTCGGCATGTGGGACTGGGCAGTTGTATGGCCGGTTATGACAGTGGTTATGAAGTTCTTAAGCTATGCAGGCGTGGCTATCGTGGCAGTTGCACTTTTGGCTGTTCCGCAGCTTCAGTACCGTGCGGATAAGGAAGGATACTTCCTGGTAACAGAGAACTATGAAGAATATAAAGAATTAAAAGCAAAAAGAGCAAAATAAAATTTATATAAAAAGGAGTGTTAAGAGATGGCTAAAGAAAATATGAGTTTCCTGGTATGTTGTGCAAACGGAGCAGGCTCCAGCCTGATGATGAAGATGACAATGCAGAAGACACTGGATAAAGTAGGCATTAAGCCCGGCAAGGTTCATCACTGTGCACTGTCCGAAGGCAAGACAGCCGCTGCGCAGTATGACGTAGTGTTCTGCGCACAGAACTTTACAAATATGTTCAAAGATGCCGAGAAAAAAGGTACCATCGTGATTGGGCTGCGCAACATCATGTCCCAGCAGGAGATGGAAGACAAGATGAGGGAAAAAGGCATTATCGAATAAAAAACCGAGAGGTATATGGTATCCTGCGTCCCGCCTTAACGGCGGGACGCGGACTATCAGGGAAACTATGGGGGAAAGGATTACCCCTGCTGTCAGGCAGTACCCGGAGGAAATCAGCATGAAGAGAGAGAGAGCGTATGTAGAGGGAAGAAGACAACAGGTGCTGGAAATGCTGCAGAGAAATCCGCAGGTCCGAGTTGATGAACTGGCAAAAAGGCTGGGTGTGTCCGTGGTGACACTCCGGAGGGATCTTCAGTTTCTGGAGGAAAAAAAGCAGATCAGAAGGTTTTACGGGGGAGCCGCGGTATCCAAGGATGCTGACGGATATATGGATGATGTGGCTGTTTACAGGGACCTGATCGCGAGATATGCAGCGTCACTGGTGGAGGACGGAGATACCATTTTTATCAATACGAGCCGCAATGCGCTGAATATGGTGAAATATATCACAAGCCGGCATGTGACGGTCATTACCAACAACGGCAAGGCGATCTCACAGGAGCGGGCGGATGGTGTGGATATCATTCTGACAGGCGGCGAGGTACGTCATCCGAAAGAAGCGCTGGTGGGGGATTTTGCGATCCGGAATCTGCAGAATATTTATGCGAAAAAAGCTTTTGTGGGATGTTCCGGCGTCAGTGCAAAGGCGGGCATGACAACGGAGATAGCAAATGAGGTCAATGTAAACCAGTTGATGATAGAGCATGTGGCGCAGGAGGTTTATCTGCTGGCGGATCACACAAAGATAGGCCGCAACAGCAGCTTTACAAGCTGCGGCATCGAGGCGGTGAAGAATCTGATCACGGATGAGATGGCGCCGGAGGAAGAGCTGGAACAGATGCGCGCGCAGGGCGTAACTGTTTATCAGGTGAGAAGAAGTGATTATTGAAATAGAAAAAGTTTCTTTTCCTGTAAGGTTTACAGGCAGGAAAAGTCAGGAGGCAATAGGGAATGATGAAAGCGTATGCTTTGGGATTATATGAAAAAGCGATGCCCTCTGCATTGTCCTGGAGGGAAAAGCTGGAGACGGCAAAGGAAGCGGGATACGATTATGTGGAACTGAGCATTGATGATTCCGAGGAGAAGATAGGGCGTCTTGATATGCCGAAGGAAGAACGCCTTGAACTTGTGAGGACGATGTACGAGGTTGGTGTTCCGATCCGGACCATGTGCGTCAGTGCGCTGACAAAGTATTCTATGGGAAATGACAAGCCCGATTATGAGAAAAGAGGGATGGAGATCCTGGAAAAATCCATTCAGTTTGCGGATGACATTGGTGTCAGGGTGGTGATGATCCCCGGGTATGATGTGTATTATGAGCCCTCCACACTGGAGACAAAACAGCGGTATCTGAAAAACCTGCGGATCGGCGCAGAGATGGCTGAGAAGGCAGGGGTGATACTGGGGCTGGAGACCATGGAAAACGAGTTTATGAATACCGTGGAAAAAGCCATGAAATATGTGGTGTTATGCGGTTCCAACTATCTGAAGATCTATCCGGATCTGGGCAATCTGACCAATGCGGCAAAGCTGTACCAGACGGATGTGCTGGAGGATATGGAACTGGGAAGAGGGAACATCACATCCCTTCATTTGAAGGAGACGCTGCCCGGAAGATATCGCGAGGTGCCTTACGGAACAGGACATGTGGATTTTGAGGCAGCGATCGAGAAAGCCTGGGAGATGGGTATCAGGAGATATGTGACGGAGTTCTGGTACAAGGGGAGCGAGAACTGGAAAGAGGATCTGCGCTTCGCCCACAGCATGATGACAGGGCTTCTTGACAAAGAGGCGGCAAAAAACACGGGATGCCCGGCGTAAAAGAGTTTGGAAAGGAATGGGATGTTAAAATGAAAGTAGAAAAAAAGGTGATTTCAAATCTGACAAAATGTTATTCTATCGCACCGCTGACTTATCAGGGAAAAGAGCATTTTCTGGTGGCGGCGGAGAAGGTGGATAAATGCCTGCTTTTTGATCTGGATGGAAATGAGGAGGATGTTGTATGGAGCGAGCCCGGCGGGGTTATGACGATGGTGCAGGTGCCCGGCAGCGACGGCCAGTTCCTGGCAACCCATAAATTTTATTCTCCCAACGATTCCAAGGAGGCAAAGATCGTTATCGTCACACCTGTTGAGAAGGGAAACTGGGAAGTAAGGACACTGGTGGATTTGCCTTTTGTACACAGATTTGATATATTGGAGAGGAATGGTGTAAAGTATCTGATCGCCTGCGCCCTGAAGTCCGATTATGAATACAAAGAGGACTGGAGATTCCCTGGTAAGGTCTTTGCGGCTGTACTGCCGGATGATCTGAGCGCCTATAACGAGAACAACCAGCTTCCGCTCACCGTGATAAAAGATAATATGCTGAAAAACCACGGTTATTACAGGGCGGAGGATAATGGCGTGATCTGCAGTATCATTTCCGCGGACAACGGCGTGTTCAAGTTTGTACCGCCTGAGAAGGAAGGCGGCGAGTGGGAGATCGAGGAGCTGATCTCCGACGCGGCTTCCGACGGTGTACTTCTGGACTTTGACGGGGACGGCGAAAAGGAACTGGCAACGCTCTCACCCTTCCACGGGGATAAGATCCGTTTCTATAAAAAGACGGACGGCGTATTCAAAATGGTATATGAATTTGAGGAATCAAGAGATTTCCTGCATTCCATCTACGGTGGCATGCTCTGCGGAAAGCCCGCTCTGGTAACCGGACACCGCAAAGGGGAGAGAGACCTGATGGCGTTCTCCTACAATCAGGAAAAGGGAACCTACGAGATGGAATACATCGACAGGGACTGCGGTTCCGCGAATGTGTATCATTATGTGAAGGACGGCAAGGATATGCTGGTGTCCACGAACAGGGAGATCGACGAGGTGGCGCTGTACACTATAACAGAATAGGAGGAAGCGATTATGTTAGAAGAATTAAAAAAACGGGTTTATGAAGCGAATATGCTGCTGCCGAAGTACGGGCTGGTTACTTTTACATGGGGTAATGTCAGCGAGATCGACAGAGAGAGCGGGCTTTTCGCAATCAAGCCCAGCGGCGTGGACTATGACAAACTGACACCGGAAGATATGGTGATCATGGATCTTAACGGTAATAAGGTAGAAGGAAAATATAATCCTTCTTCTGATACGGCAACTCATGTGGAACTGTACAAGGCGTTCCCGAACATCGGCGGTGTGGTGCACACGCATTCTTCCTGGGCTACAAGCTGGGCTCAGGCAGGCAGGGCGATTCCCTGTTACGGCACAACCCATGCGGATTACATTTATGGTGAAGTTCCCTGCGCAAGATGTCTGACAGAAGAAGAGCTGAAGGATTACGAGAGAAATACAGGGCTCCTGATCGTGGATATGTTCAAGGATAAGGATTATGAGGCGGTTCCTGCAGTGCTCTGCAAAAACCACGGACCGTTCACCTGGGGTAAGGACGGACATGAGGCAGTGCACAATGCGGTGGTTCTGGAGGAGGTTGCGAAGATGGCTTCCCGCTGCGAGATGATCAATCCGGAGGTGAAACCGGCTCCGCAGGAACTGCAGGATAAGCATTATTACAGAAAACACGGCGCGAACGCTTATTACGGCCAGAGATAAAACGCTGTAGAATGAGACATAAACGTTTTCGAGCCTGTGACAGAGCAGGCTCGGAGGCGTTGAAAACCGATAGTTGAAACAGGAGAACAGGAGATATGATAAAGGCAGTCATTTTTGATATTGATAATACCATGTACAATTTCGACGAGGCGCATAAGACAGCGATGACTGCGCTGGGTGCTTATACGGAAGAAAATTTCGGCATGGGCTTTGAGGAGACAAAAGAGCTGGTGCGTAAGTGTATGGATATCGTGACGGAGAGAACCGGCGAGAACTGTGCCGCGCTACATAACAGGCTGCTGCGCTTTCAGTGCTTTTTGGAGGAGATCGGCGTTTCTGATTACCAGAAGGCACTGGAGATGTATCATGTCTACTGGGATACGATATTGGATGTGATGGAGCCGGAACCGGGACTGATCGATCTGCTTGCGCGGTTAAAGCGGCGGGGGATCAGGATCGGTATCGGTTCGGACATGACCGCCTACATGCAGTATAAAAAGCTGGAGAAGATAGGAGCGCTCTCCTGGCTGGATTTCCTTGTGACAAGCGAGGAGGCAGGAGCGGAAAAGCCCACGCCGCGGTTTTTTGAACTCTGTGTGAAAAAGGCGGGATGCAGGCCTGAGGAATGTGTCTTTATCGGGGACAGTGTGAAAAAGGATGTGGCCGGTTCCTCGGAATACGGGCTGGCCGGGACGTGGTATAATCCGTCGGGAAAAGTTTCTGAGCAGGCGGCAGGCTATCCGGTGATCAGGTCCTTTGAGGACTATCTGCGGGGAGAGGAACAGGAAAGAGAATAGATGAGTATACAAAGTATATTTCTGGTGCTGATCGGCGCGGCGGTCTTCGTGATAGGGACGACCAATATCAGGGCTTATCTGAGAATGCAGAAGCCGGGCAATATCCTGAAGGGGAAAGTCCTCTCGGTGAGGCCCGTGGAGAAACGGGATAAGGAGGAGCGGCTCATCCAGCACTATTATGAACTGATGGTGCAGTGCTCCGGCGGCGGTAAGACTTTTAACGAGAAGATAAACAGCACGATGGAGTACGAGAAGGGCGATGAGGTTAAGCTGACAAAAAACGGCAGTAAGGTGGTGCTTTTTTCGGGCAGGACGGTAACCTTCGGCATGGCTCTGGCAATCACCCTTGTCGGGATGGGAGTGGCGGTTTTTCCGATCGTATATCAGAATAACGGGGAGAAGGAAGGTTCTGTGATACTGGTGATCCTTCTGATCCTTGCCGGTGTGATCTCCTGCGCTTCCTTTATGAAGGACAGGAGAAAGAACCTGACTGCGATAGACGGCGAGATCGTTGATATCCTGTATTACCGGATCGGGGATAACAAGAAGTTTTCAAAGCCGGTGGAATCCTATTATCCGTTGATCAGATGCAGGATCGGCGAAAAGGAGAGGACCTTTCTTTCCGCCTATAATTCCAGCACAAAAGGGACGTATAAGGCGGGGACAAAGTGCAGGCTGTTCTATGATGGTGAAAAGGAAGAGATCGTGGAAAAGAAGGCAAGCCCGGTGCTGATGGTGCTGGCGGTGAGCTTCTGGCTTCTGGCGCTGGTGGGACTGATCAGTGTTTTTGGCTGATGCCTGTTTATAAAATGTTTATGAACAAGCGGTATTAAAGTTATGAATTTTATGTTATAATGAGCATTGGTGAGAAGTTTTTCGGTGGAATAGATCATTACCTGCTTTTTAATAAATTTAGTATATTCTATAGTATTAATAGAGAATAAAGCGAAAGGTGAAAGGAGTAGGAACATGAAAGTATTGTCGGGGAAGGCGGCGTTTAAGGGCGTTGCCATCGGAAAAATCAGGGAATTCGGGCAGAAGAAGGTGGAAGTGAACAAGACTTCCGTTTCTGATGCGGAAGCCGAAATAGCCCGGTTTGAAGCAGCAAGAGATACTGCGTCCGCTCAGCTTGGCGCTCTTTATGAGAAGGCTGTTGCCGATGTCGGAGAGGAAAATGCAGCTATTTTTGAAGTGCATCAGATGATGCTGGAAGATGAAGATTATCTGGACGGCATCAAGGGCATGATCAGGGATGATCAGGTAAATGCAGAATATGCTGTTTCCGTGACCGGACAGAATTTTTCAGAAATCTTTGCCGGTATGGACGATGAATATATGAAGGAGCGTGCGGCGGATGTAAAAGACATCTCTGCAAGAGTAGTCCGGATCCTGGCGGGCGTGGAGGAAGGCGGCGCGGCTATGGATGAACCTTCTATTTTAGTGGCGGAGGATCTTGCGCCCAGCGAAACGCTGCAGCTTGACCGCAGCAAGGTTCTGGCTTTTGTGACAAGAAAAGGATCCACCAATTCTCATACAGCGATTCTTGCGCGTACCATGAACATCCCGGCGCTGGTCATGGTATCGGATGCCGTGGAAGTGGACGGCAAGATGGGCATCGTGGATGGCAAGGAAGGAAAACTGATCGTAGAGCCGGATGAGGAGACCTTAAAGAACTATCAGGAAAAACTGGAAGCGCAGAAGAAGGAACAGGAACTTTTAAATTCCTTAAAGGGCAGGCCCAGCGTGACAAAGGACGGCAGGAAGGTCAACCTTTATGCGAACATCGGCGGCGTGGAGGACGTGGAAGCGGTGCTTGCCAACGATGCGGAAGGTATCGGCCTGTTCAGAAGTGAATTTTTGTATTTACAGAGCAATGACTATCCTACTGAGGAAGAACAGTTTGAGGCATATAAGGCAGTTGCGGAGAAGATGAACGGCAAGCGGGTGATCATCCGTACACTGGATATCGGCGCCGATAAGCAGATCGATTATTTTGAACTGGACAAGGAAGAGAATCCTGCGCTGGGCTACCGTGCGGTAAGGATCTGCCTGAACAAGAGAGAAGTGTTCAAGACCCAGCTCCGTGCGCTTTGCCGTGCGTCCGCTTACGGCAGGATCGCCATCATGGTGCCGATGATCATTTCCGTATGGGAAGTACAGACCGTAAAAGAGATTCTGGAGAAGATCAAGGAAGAACTGAGAGAAGAAGGAAAAGAAGTGGGCGAGATCGAGTTCGGTATCATGATCGAGACGCCGGCGTCTGTTATCATCGCGGATGAACTGGCGAAGGAGGTTGATTTCTTCAGTATCGGCACGAACGATCTGACACAGTATACGCTGGCGATCGACCGTCAGAACGCAAAACTGGATATGTTCTACAATGCGCATCATCCGGCTATTCTCAGAATGATCAAGATGGTTGTGGATGCGGCTCACAAGGAAGGTATCTGGGCTGGTATCTGCGGCGAGCTCGGCGCGGATACGACGCTGACGGAAGAGTTTGTGAATATGGGTGTGGATGAACTTTCCGTATCCCCGGCTATGGTGTTGCCGGTTCGTAATAAAGTGGTTAATATGTAATATTATGGGGCGTTGTTTATCCGGACGCCCCGGGAAGCATCTGTGTATGCTGTCTGCGGGTGCGGAGGCGGTAACTCTTAACAACCGACCATATAATATATCAAATTAAAATACTAGGAGGTATAGAAAAATGAAAGAATTTAGTTACGTTGTTCAGGATGAACTGGGGATTCATGCTCGTCCGGCGGGACTTCTGGTGAAGGAAGCTGCAAAGTATCCCTGTGATATCACTCTGAAGTGCGGCGAGAAGAAGGGTAACGCAAAGAGGATCATGAATGTGATGGCAATGGGCGTTAAGAAAGAGATGGAAGTTACCGTTGTCTGTGAGGGGGATCAGGAAGACGAGGCTGCAGCAGCTTTAGAGGCATTCTTTAAGGAGAATCTTTAATCCTGAGCGGCAGAAAACTGGTATTTCTGGATATTGATGGGACTCTTTTACAAAACGGCGGCCCTGTTTCCGAAAAGGTTGAACAGGCACTGAAGCAGGCTTATGACAACGGACATCTTCTTTGTATCTGTACCGGGAGAGCGTATTCCGAAGTACCGGAAGAGATGAAGAGATTTGATGGCATGATCAGCGCCGCCGGTGCCTGTGTCATGTGGAAAAACGAGATCCTGCAGGCAGAGTATTTTTCCGCAGAGGAAAAAGAGCAGGTTGCGGGACTGCTTTCGGAAGCCGGAGCGGTTTATATTATGGAAGGCTTTGAGCATCTCTATATGAAAAAGGAGATTCGTGAGCGCATTCTGGAGGAATCGGATGATATGGACCGGGAAGAGCAGATGATGCTCGGATTTTTCAGAAGGGCGATTCCCTGTGAGATAATAGAGCATGCAGACAAGGTTCATAAGTGTTCGTATTTCTATGCGGAGAAAGACGGCGACTGGTTCAGGGAGAGGCTGAAAAAATGGGATATGAGCACCACGGCGTTCAGTCAGGCTGAAACGAGAGGAAACAGCGGTGAGATCACAAAGAAAGCCTTTACCAAAGGTACGGCGGTCCGTTATCTGAGCGCTTATCTGGGTGTTCCCGTAAAGGATACCATAGCCATTGGGGACAGTGAAAACGATCTCGAAATGTTGAAGGCGGTTGGTGTCGGCATTGCGATGGGAAACGCATCGGATTATGTAAAAGAGGCGGCGGATGATGTGACAAGATCCGTGGAGGAGGAGGGCGTATATTACGCGTTCCAAAAGTATGGATTGATTTCCGGATAAAATGAGATAAGATTTAAGGCAAAGATTTTCACCCGAAAAGTGAAAATCTTTGTTTTTAAGGCGGGATTTTAACGGCAGGACTTTGGAGCAGGATGTTGGGATGAGTGAAGAAATCGTAAGAAAGAAACTGATTTTTAAGGGCGAAGTGCAGTTTGTGGGTTTTCGTTTCCAGTCCAAGTATATCGCGGATACGCTGGGGCTTACCGGTTATGTGGAAAATCTGCCGGACGGGGATGTGCTGATGGAGGTACAAGGGCAGCCGGGCGTGATACAGGAGATGATCCTCCGCCTGCATCAGAAAAGGCCGATCCGGATTGACTCTATCGAGGAGGAGGATATGCCGGTTAAGAAGAGGGAAAAAGGATTTCGGTATATGTGGTGAGAAATAAGAAAGACTTTTAAGGACCTTTCCGATTTACTTCTGCCTTTTTGCCGAGGCCGCCTTTATCCCCATAAAGAGCAGGTAAAGCAGTATGGTGACAAGGATGATCAATGTAAACAGCGCATAGACCTCCGTGGAGATCTTACCTCTCGCCATGCCGTAAACTTTGATGGGGAGCGTGGTATCACCGGCTCCGGTGACAAAATAGCTGATGATCACATCGTCCAGCGAGAGGGTGATGGATAAAAGAGCGCCGGAGATAATGCCGGGCATCAGCATCGGGATCGTCACTCTCCGCAGGGTGCGGAACTGATTTGCGCCGAGATCCATGGCGGCTTCCTCGATGGATTTGTCGAAGCCTGCGATCCTTGCCCGCAGGGTGATGATCACAAAGGGGACGCAGAAGGTCACATGGGCGATCACCAGCGTCCAGAAGCTGAGCGTGATGTTCAGCATGGTGAAGGTGGCGAGGGATGCGATACCGATGACAAGTTCCGGGATGACGATAGGTACATAGAGCATATTGTCCAGTGTTTTTTTCAGCTTGAAATCATACCGGTGCATGCCGATGGCGGCGAGAGTGCCCAGTACAACGGAGATCGCAGTGCTGACCAGAGCCAGTTCCAGAGTCAGGACAAGAGAACTCATGAGCGACCGGTTGCTGAACATGGAGCTGTACCAGCGCAGAGTGAAACCTTTGAATACAAGGTTATTGTCATTTGTATTGAAGGAGTAGCCGACTACCATAAAGATCGGCAGATATAAAAACAGGTAAACCAGTCCGGCGTAAAGATAGGAGAGAGCGCCAAGCTGTTTTTTTTCTTTTCTTTTCATCAGGAGTCCTCGTTTGTTATCATAATAAAAGTTTTATTGCCACAGAGAGCACTGTGACATGTTTTCTAAGCCAGATCTTCCAGATTTCCAACCTTTGTATATAATTTCAGTACGATCAGCGTAAAGAGTATCAAAATCACCGAGAAAGCCGCGCCGGAGGGCCAGTTTCTGGCTGCCATAAACTGATCTTTGATCAGGTTGCCGAGCAGGGTGGAGTTGCCGCCGCCCATCACGTCCGCGATATAGAAGGCGTCAAGGCTGGGGATGAATACCTGGATCGTGCCGGCAAAGATGCCGGGCAGCGTCAGCGGCAGGATCACCCGGAAAAAGGTGCTGAGCCGGGAGGCCCCCAGATCGTGGGCAGCCTCGATCAGGGAATAGTCCAGTTTGGAGATGGAATTATTCAGGGGGAGCACCATAAACGGAAGGAGCGCATACACCATACCGAATAATGTGGCGCCGTCCGTATACATCATCGTGATCGGCTCGGAGATAATGCCGAGTTTTAACAGGATCGTATTGATCGTGCCGGAATCCCGCAGGATATTGCTCCAGCCGTTTAAACGGATGAGCTGGTTGATCCAGAAGGGAAGCATGATGAGCAGGACGCAGAAGCCCTGATATTTTTTGCTGAACCTGGATAAGATAAAAGCGAACGGATAGGAGACAAAAAGGCAGATCAGGCTGGTCCAGAACGCCAGCACAATAGAGCGCCAGATCACCTTTCCATAGGTCGGATTCCACAGGGCGGTATAATTTTCCAGCGTGAATATCATCTGTACGCCGCCGTATACACCCTTCTCCAGAAAGCTGATGATGATCACATAGACGAGGGGCAGCGCCAGAAAAAGCAGCATCCACAAAAAGAGCGGTCCTACAAGGGAGAAGATCTCGCCTCTGTGTCCGCTGTTTTCTGATGTTTTTTTCTCGTGTTTCCAAAGGGCCATTTCAAATTCCTTTTTCGTGTAGTGTGGCCTCCGGCATGCAGTGAAGCCGGAGAGGATTAAGATAACTATACTTTTTATACTATATAAAGCTATGCTTTACCTTGTTGTCCCTGCTTCACTGCGAGATCAGGGCGGTTTAACAGAGCGTCTTCGATCAGATCGTACAGGGTATCCTCCGCTGTGTGCATGATCACCGCTTTGTCCATATCCCAGTATACCGTCACGGCAGAGCCGATGGCGGGCAGTTCGCTGTGGGGATGCTGGTTTAAACGGAGCCTTTGTCCGTTGGGCAGGGCCACCACGGTCTTGATGATGGAACCTACATAAATATGTTCTTTCACGATACCCCGAAGCCGGAAGTTTTCCACAGGTTCCGCGGAATATCTGGTATTTTCGGGACGGACGGAAATATAGACCATTTCATCCTGTACAAAGCCCTTGCCTTTTCCGTGAAAAACACCGTTTTCGGCGGTGAGCTCGATCAGGCCGTCCCCAAAGCCGGTGACGGAAGCTTCTATGATATTGGATTCTCCGATAAAGCTGGCGACGAATTTCGTCTTCGGATGCTCATAAATCTCCTGCGCGGTGCCGATCTGTTCGATGGAACCGTTATTCATCACAGCGATACGGTCGCTCATGGTCAGCGCTTCCTCCTGATCATGGGTGACATAGACAAAGGTGATGCCGAGCTGTTTTTGCAGGTGTTTCAATTCCATCTGCATCTGCTTGCGGAGCTTTAGGTCCAGAGCACCCAGCGGTTCATCCAAAAGCAATACTTTCGGATTATTGACAAGAGCCCTCGCGATGGCTACTCTCTGGCGCTGGCCGCCGGACATCTGATGAGGTTTTCTCCTGCCAAAGTTTTTGAGCTGCACCAGATCCAGCATCTTTTCGACCCGCTCCTTGATCTCAGGTTTCGGCACTTTCTTTTCCACAAGGCCGAAAGCCACATTGTCAAAGACATTCATATGAGGAAAGAGCGCATAGCTCTGAAAAACCGTATTGACATTGCGTTTATAGGGAGCAAGAGCGGTCACATCAGCCTGCTCTAAATAAACACATCCCTGAGACGGCGTTTCAAAACCGGCGATGATGCGGAGCGTAGTAGTCTTTCCGCAGCCGGAGGGACCCAGCAGGGTCAGAAATTCGCCTTCGTACACGTCCAGATCAATATTTTTCAAGACTTCACTTTTCCCAAAGTCCTTTGTCACACCGGACAGCCTTACGATGGGTTCTCTGTCAGTTTTTATCATTCTCTTTACAAATCCTCCAAAAAAACCAGAATTACAGTACCTGTTTGCCTCTCTCCCCGGTACGGATGCGCATCACATCATCGATATCGGAGATGAATACCTTACCGTCGCCGACATTGCCGGTGGACAGTGTATCTACGATCTCGGAGAGGATATCCTCCAGATCCTCGTCCCAGACTACGGTCATCACGTAAAGCTTGGGGAGAAGATTTACTTCCAGTCCGAGCTTTTCGAATTCCGGATTGTCAAAGCCTTCCTGATGGCCGCATCCCATAGCGGAGAGAACGGTCATGCCGCTGTATTCGTTTTTCGTCAGTATCTTTTTTAAAGCTTCCAGTTTTTCGGGACGGATGATCACTTCTATTTTCTTCATATATTCCTCCAAAAATAATCTGTGCCGGATGAATTCCGACAGTTGCCACAGTATCTTCCATAGTAATAGAAAATAGCGGAAAATGCAATAGATTGTCGCAAGGATTTGCAACAAAATAGCGAGCACTTTCCTACAGAATAAAAAAGCAGCGGGGTCGCCGCTGCCTGTAATACATATTTTTCAGATGCTCTCGTTAAACAGAGTGGATACGGATTCCGACAGATTTTTTACTTTATCTGCCATCGCGTTGTAGGTGGTATCCGTGGAAGTCTTTTCAGACTTTTTAGAGGATTTGCCCTCGAGAGCTTCCTGTACCAGTTCCGCCTTTTTATTTTTGGCTTCTTCCTTTATGGCTTTTTTGGGATTGGCATCGTCCACTTCACTGTAATAAGCTTTCAACAGTTTTCCGTAGCTGCCGTTTTTGATAGCGGTATAATCGATCAGCGTATTATCGCCGCCTCCGCCCAGCATGGTCTTTGTCAGGTTAGTCATATCGGTACCGCCGTTAGAACCCAGTTTCTGCATACTCCTTGTTATGACATCCGTGGTATAATCCGGGGTCATCTGAACTGTTAATGACATAATTTAGCTCCTTCTATCTGTGTGAAAATAATGAACACGATAAATACAACATCCTTGTAATATATTTCTCGGCTGAATAAATAAAAAAATGAAGGGGAAAATGTGATAATTTTGTGAAAAATCAAAAAAGGAGAAAAAACAAAAATTTAGGGAATTTATAAAAAAGGAAATGGAGAGATTCCGCAGAATATATATTGTGTAGGTACTTGAATGCAGTATGCGAAAGTGTGCATATCTGCGGGTTCCAGCGGAATATCCGGGAGAAAAACCATGCAGATAAGGGAAAATCTGGAAAAAAGAGAAGCGGAATATTTAAGCCCTTATGCCTGCCATAGCGTAGATTCCAGAGGCAGGGACAGGGCGGAGGTGGAATGTGATATCCGTCCGGTCTTTCAGCGTGACAGGGACCGGATCTTACATAGCAAATCATTCCGCAGGCTAAAAGACAAGACGCAGGTGTTTTTGACGCCGGAAGGGGACCATTACAGGACAAGGCTGACCCATACACTGGAGGTTTCCCAGAATGCGAGGACCATTGCCAAGGCGCTGCGGCTCAACGAGGAACTGGTGGAAGCCATCGCGCTGGGGCACGATCTTGGGCATACGCCCTTCGGGCATGCAGGGGAGAGGGCGTTAAACAATGTCTGTCCGCTGGGGTTTGCACACAATGAACAGAGCGTGCGGACCGTGGAACTGCTGGAAAAGGACGGACAGGGGCTGAACCTGACAGTGGAGGTGCGGGACGGCATCTTAAACCATCAGACCAGAGGAAACCCTTCCACGCTGGAAGGACGGGTTGTGCGGTTTTCCGACAAGATCGCCTATATCCATCACGATATGGACGATGCCATCCGGGGCGGCATCCTCAAAGAGACGGATGTGCCGGGGGAGATCGGCGACGTGATCGGCTATAACAGCACGGAGTGGATCGATCACTTTATCCACGACATCGTCTCAAACAGTTACGATAAAAACTGTATCGTCATGTCGGAACCTGTGGCGGGCGCGATGGCAAAGCTCAGACAGTTCATGTTTGAGCGCGTATACACAAACCCGAAGGCAAAGAGCGAGGAGGGAAAGGCGATCATGCTGGTGGAAACCCTGTACGGCTATTTCTGTAAACACACGGAGAAACTGCCGGATGAAATGCAGATGCTCCTGAGCAGAGGCGAACCCCTGGAGCGCGTAGTCTGCGACCACATCAGCGCCATGACGGACCGCTACGCTATCGCTAAATTTGAAGAAATCTACGTGCCTGCCTCATGGCACGGATAGATATAACAGTAGATGCCTGTACAATGCCTCATAAAATTTACAGATACAAAGCGATCGGGCATTTCCCAGCCGGTATCTGATACTGGAAAAGCATTTACAGAACAAGATATAGAAACAAAAATATTTATTTTATATATAGAACCGAGGATTTGCAGCGTTAAGATATATAATATGTCGTAATATTAAGTACGAACGGTCGATAACGCAGCTCAGAGAGCAAATAATATCTTAAGGAGCCTCTTGAAAAGCGTCGGTACTTAGTGAGGTTTCTCACGAACTTAGTACCGCTACGCTTTTCACGAAGCGAGAGCGTGGCGACGAAGATATTATTTGCTCTCTGAGCGGACTCACCACCACTACATAAAGGAGGCAAACGCGGACATGCTTTATCCGCAGGAAGTAATAGAAGAAGTCAGAGCAAGAAACGATATCGTGGACGTGATCTCCGGCTACGTGCGCCTGCAGAAAAAAGGCGCCAATCATTTCGGACTCTGTCCGTTTCACAATGAAAAATCGCCGTCGTTTTCGGTGTCTCAGGGAAAGCAGATGTATTACTGCTTTGGCTGCGGCGCAGGCGGGAATGTGATCACGTTTCTGCAGCAGTATGAAAACGCGAGTTTCCAGGAAGCGGTAAAGATGCTGGCGGACAGGGCGGGCATCAAATTGCCGGAAGCGGAGTATTCGGAGGCGGCGAGACAGAAAGAAAACCATCGGGCAAGGCTGCTTGCGGCGAACAAGGAGGCGGCGAAGTATTTCTATTATCAGCTTCGCGCTCCGCAGGGAAAGCTGGGACTTACCTATTTAAAGGGCAGGCGGCTCAGCGATGAGACATTACATAAATTCGGGCTCGGTTTTGCAAACAAGACCAGCGATGATCTGACACGCTACTTAAAAGAAAAGGGATTTACGGATGAGGTGATCCAGGAGGCGGGGCTTGCGTCCTTTGATGAGCGCTTCGGCCTTCATGATAAATTCTGGAACCGGGTGATCTTTCCGATTCAGGATATCAATCACCGGGTGATCGGCTTCGGCGGCCGTGTGATGGGCGACGGGACGCCGAAATACCTGAATTCACAGGAAACGCCGGTGTTTGACAAGAGCAGGAATCTTTACGGCCTCAACTTTGCCAGAAGTTCCCGGAAGAACCAGTTTATCTTGTGTGAAGGCTATATGGATGTGATCACCATGCATCAGGCAGGTTTTACACAGGCGGTGGCTTCTCTGGGAACAGCGTTCACGGCGGGACAGGCTTCCTTATTAAAGCGGTATGCGGAGGAAGTGCTGCTTGCCTATGATTCGGACGGAGCGGGCGTGAAGGCTGCGCTGCGCGCCATAGGCATCCTGCGGGAGGCAGGGCTTACCGGTAAGGTGATCAGTTTTGCCCCTCATAAGGACCCGGATGAATTTATCAAGGCGGAGGGAGCGGAGGCCTTTGAAAAACGGCTCGCGGAGGCGGAAAACAGCTTTTTCTTTGAGATCCGCATTCTGTCCCGGGAGTTTGACCTAAATGATCCGGCGGGCAAGACAAAATTCCACAGGGAGATAGCCAGAAAGCTCTGCGGCTTTTCGGAGGAAGCAGAGCGGGCGAACTATATGGAAGCCATCGCGGATAAGTACCATATAGGCCATGAAAATCTCCGGAAACTGGTGGGCAGTGTGGCTGCGCAGACGGGTCTTGTCAGGCCGGTGGAGAGGCCGAAGTCGGGGATTCAGTCTAAAAAAGCACCGGAGGATAATGCGAAAAAGGCACAGCGGCTTCTGATCACCTGGATGACAGACAGGCCGGAGATCTATCCGAAGGTCAAAAAGTATGTGACGACAGATGATTTCACGGACGAGCTCTATCAAAAGGTTGCAGTGCGGCTTTTTGCGGAACTGGAGGAAGGAAAGGCGGATCCGGCGGGAATCGTTGATCTTTTCGAGGAGGAAGAGCAGAAAAGAGAGGTGGCGCGGCTTTTCCATACCGGCATCGGAAAGCTGGAGAGCAAGAGTGATGCGGAGCGCGCTCTGCACGATATCGTCTGCAATGTAAAGCGGTATAGTTATGAATATTATTCCCAGAGGCTGGGAACGGATATTTCAGCGCTAAATCAGGTGATAGCCGGGAAAAAAGCGCTGGAAGAACTTAACAAAATGCATATTTCTCTTGATTAGGGAGTATAATACCTGTTTAAACTATGAGTGGTGTATAGAAAGGAAGGATGGCAGTCTATATGGATGAAAACACAAAAGTAAAATTTGACGAGAAGATAAAAGAACTTTTGAATCTTGCCAAAAAGAAAAAAAACGTACTGGATTATTCCGAGGTCAATGAGTTTTTCCGTGACCTGCCTATGGAGGAGGAACAGTTTGACAAGGTGCTGGAGATCCTTGAGACAAACGGTGTTGTCTGCAATGTGGAAATTCCGGTGGAGAGCGATCTGGATGACGATGATGTTAACCTGTCGGAGGAGGACGAGGTGGATATGGAGAATATCGATCTCACCGTGCCCGATGGTGTCAGCATTGAAGATCCTGTCAGGATGTATCTGAAAGAAATCGGTAAAGTGCCTCTTTTGTCGGCGGAGGAGGAGATCGAGTTTGCCAAAAAGATAGAGGACGGCGCGGCGGCAGTGGAAAAGCTGAAAGACCTGGAAACGATGTTGGAGAGCGCGGAAGGCGAAGAGAAGGAAACGCTGGAGAAGGAAAAGAAGGAACTGGGCTATGTGGTGGCTGACGGAGAGGCCGCGAAGCAGAAACTGGCGGAGGCGAACCTGCGGCTTGTGGTTTCCATTGCAAAGCGTTATGTGGGGAGAGGCATGCTGTTTCTGGATCTGATCCAGGAGGGAAATCTGGGGCTGATCAAGGCCGTAGAGAAGTTTGACTACAGAAAAGGATATAAATTTTCAACTTATGCAACTTGGTGGATCCGTCAGGCGATCACAAGAGCGATCGCCGATCAGGCGAGGACGATCCGGATCCCGGTGCATATGGTGGAGACCATCAATAAGCTGATCCGCGTGAACAGACAGCTTCTGCAGGATCTCGGGAGGGAGCCGCTGCCGGAGGAGATCGCGGAGAAGATGGATATTCCGGTGGAGCGTGTGCGGGAGATATCCAAGATATCTCAGGAGCCCGTATCTTTGGAGACGCCTATCGGTGAGGAGGAGGACAGCCATCTCGGAGACTTTATTCAGGATGATAATGTGCCCGTGCCTGCGGAGGCGGCGGCCTTTACCCTGTTGAAAGAGCAGCTCGTGGAGGTGCTCAGTACACTGACAGAGAGAGAGCAGAAGGTGCTCCGCCTGCGGTTTGGACTGGATGACGGCAGGGCAAGGACGCTGGAGGAAGTGGGCAAGGAGTTTAACGTGACAAGGGAGCGTATCCGTCAGATCGAGGCGAAGGCGCTGAGGAAGCTCCGTCATCCCAGCAGGAGCCGGAAACTGAAAGATTATCTGAACTGAGTTTGGACTGATGTTGATCAGATGGAATAATAACTAATGTTATTTATTATGAGAATATGCTGAAATTAAATTTGTCAAACAGAATGGCGGCGGTGGCAGGGCTTGTGCCTGCGGGCGTAAATGCTTGTGATATCGGATGTGACCACGGATTTGTGGCGATCTATCTGGTGCGGGAGCATATCTGCCCTAAAGTGATCGCGATGGATATCAACAGGGGACCGCTTTCCCGGGCGAGGGAGCATATTGAGAGCGCCGGACTGTCTTCTTACATAGAAACCCGTCTGTCGGATGGCATGGAAAAGCTGCAGATCGGGGAGGCGGAATGTGTGATCGCCGCCGGGATGGGCGGCAGGCTGGTTGTGAAGATCCTGGAGGATCAGCCGGAAAAACTCAGGAGCCTGCGTTATCTGGTGTTGCAGCCGCAGTCGGAACTTGCTTTTGTGCGGAGATATCTGCGCGAAAAGGGGCTTGTGATCCGGAAGGAAGATATGGTGTTTGAGGACGGGAAGTTTTATCCTATAATAATGGCTGAGGCCATGGCGGAGGTGAAGGATCCCGGGGATGGCGGCAGAACTTCAGCGGATAAAGAAGCCCGGCCGTTTGCATACGAGGATGGAAGGATTTCCGGTGCAGAAAGGCAGGAGATCAGGGAAAGCCTGGAGGATGAGTTTGGCCCCTGTCTGATCAGAGAAAAGCATCCGGTCCTTTTGGAATATCTTGCATGGTGGGAAGGACAGCAGAACAGGATATTGGAGGAGGTTTTGAACTATCCGGAAAGAAAGGCGCAAGTGATGGAAGAACTTGCAAGAATACGGGAGACACGTAGAATTATGCAGAGTTAATGTCAGAATGGGAGGTTGGGATTATGAAATGCTATGAGATCATGGAGCGGCTGGAGGAGGTGTCGCCAAAATCCTTTGCGGAGAGCTGGGATAATGTGGGACTGCTCTGCGGCAGGGAGGAGAAGGAGATTTCTTCCGTTTATATTGCTCTGGATGCCACAAAGGAAGTGATAGAGGCGGCAAAGGCGGCGGGGGCGGATATGCTGATCACCCATCATCCGATGATCTTTAAGCCGCTGAAACAGGTTTCAGGACAGCATTTTATCGGGGATAAGATCCTGACGCTGGCGGAGAACGGGATGTGCTATTATGCCATGCATACCAATTTTGATGTGATGGGCATGGCGGACGCGGTGGCGGAGCAGCTCGGGCTGGAGGACCGCAAAGTCCTGACTCTGACTTATGAGGATGAGATATCCAAGGAGGGGATCGGCAGGATCGGTGCGCTCCCAATGCCTATGACGCTGGCGGAATGCGCGGAATATGTAAAAAACCGCTGTCAGATAGAGTCGGTAAAGGTTTACGGGATGCCTGCCGAGACGATCGTGATGGCGGCGGTCTGTCCGGGTTCCGGTAAAAGCTGTATCGAGGATGCTATCAGGCTGGGGGCAGACGTTTTGATAACGGGTGATATTGATCATCATGAAGGGATTGATTCGGTGGAGCAGGGGCTTGCGATCATCGATGCGGGGCATTACGGGCTGGAGAAGATATTTGTGCCCTATATGGAAGAGTATTGTAAAAGAAAATTAACCGGTGTTGAGGTTACGGCGGCACCGGAAAAAAATCCTTTTTGGATAGCATAAAAAACAGGGGGTGACAGCAGATGAAGGTAACAGTAAAGGGAATCACAAGGGAATATGCGGAAGGCGCAACTTTTGAGGAGGTGGCAAAGCAGTATCAGGAAGAATACGGGAACGAGATCGCGCTTGTCATTGTCGATGGAAAGATGCAGGAGTTACATAAAAAGATCAGGGAGGACTGCGAGGTATCCTTCCTGACGCTGCGGGATGCCATCGGACATCGGGTTTATATCAGGACTGCAAAGATCATGTTCTTAAAAGCGGTGACAGATGTTGTGGGCCGGGATAATCTGGAAAAGCTGAAGATCGAGTTTACGGTGGGCAACGGTTATTATTGTACGGTAAAGGGTGATCTGCAGGCAGGGGAGGAGCTGGCGGCAGCTGTTCAGCGGAGGATGCAGGAGATGGCAGCGGAAAAACTGCCCATTACCAAGAAATATTACCCTATGGTGGAAGGGATGAAGCTGATCCGGAAGCATGGGATGAAGGATAAAGAGAAGCTGTTCCGCTACCGCAGGAGTTCCGGTGTGAATCTCTATTGTCTGGATGGATTTTATGATTACTATTACGGCTATATGCTGCCGGATACGTCCTATGTAAAAAGTTTTCAGGTGATCGCTTACGATGAGGGGCTTATGCTGGTGGTGCCGGACAGGAAAGATCCTCTGGCAATAAAGCCCTTTAAACCGCAGGAGAAACTCTTTGCGACACTGAAAGCCTCCACGGATTGGGGCGCCGGTGTGGGCATTGAAAATGTGGGCGAGTTAAACGATGTGATCTGCAGCAACAGGATGCAGGAGATGATTCTGCTGCAGGAGGCTGAGCAGGAGCGGCGCATCGGTGAGATCGCAAAGGAGGTGGTGAACCATCCTCATGTGAAGTTTGTGATGATCGCAGGGCCTTCCTCCTCCGGAAAGACGTCCTTTGCCAACAGGATATCCATACAGCTTCGCGCCCTCGGGAAAGTGCCTCATCTGATCAGTCTGGATGACTATTTTGTGAACCGGGAGGATACGCCCCGGGATGAGAAGGGCGATTATAACTTTGAGTGCCTCGGTGCCATCGACGTGGAACTGTTCAATCAGGATATGTTAAAGCTTCTGGGCGGCGAGGAGATAGAGCTGCCGTATTTCAACTTTAAACTCGGACGCCGGGAATATAACGGACATATGATGAAGCTGGAGGAGGAGGATATTCTTGTGATCGAGGGTATTCACGGGCTGAATCCGAAGATGTCCTATTCTCTGCCGGAGGACAGTAAATTTAAAATCTATATCAGTGCATTGACAAGCCTGAATATTGACGATCATAACAGAATCCCAACCACGGATGCGAGGCTGCTTCGGCGGATCGTGCGGGATGCCAGAACAAGAAATGCTTCCGCAAAACGGACGATCCAGATGTGGCCGTCGGTAAGGCGGGGGGAGGAAGAGAATATTTTCCCGTTCCAGGAGGAGGCGGATGTGATGTTCAATTCCGCGCTGGTGTATGAACTGGCGGTATTGAAGCAGTATGCGGAGCCGCTGTTATTCGGTATCCGGGAGGAGGAGCCGGAGTTTTATGAGGCGAAGAGGCTGCTGCGGTTTTTGAATTATTTCCTCGGGGTGGACAGCGCTTCGATCCCGAACAACTCTATCTGCAGGGAGTTTGTGGGGGGAAGCTGTTTCAAGGTCTGAGAAGCCGGTCATTGGGAAAGAGAAATGACAGATGTCGGCAGGATATCTGCGGAAGTGGAATGAGAGAAAGAGGTAATAAAGATGGTAGAACAGGTTTCCGGAGTGGCAATAGCGGGTATTATTTTTTCCATGGTGGTTTCCATAGGGCTGCCGGTGTTGTTGTTGATTCTGGCGAAGGTCAAAATGCATACAAGGATAGCTGATGCGGCGATCGGTGCAGGGACGTTTGTTTTGTTTGCGCTTGTTCTGGAACAGGCGTTGCATATGGTCGTATTGGATGCGGCGGAGGATGTATTTCTGGAGAATATCTGGCTTTATGCGCTTTATGCGGGGCTGGCTGCCGGGCTTTTTGAGGAGACGGGACGGTTTTTGGCGATGAAGCACTGGATGAAGAAGAGCCTCTCGAGGGAGAGTTCTCTGATGTACGGCGTGGGACACGGTGGTATCGAGGCGATCCTGCTGGTGGGATTTTCGAGCATTTCCAATCTGATCACGGTGATGATGATCAACGGAGGAGAGATCGAGAGCGCCTTTTCCATGCTGGATGGCGCGGCGAGGGAGGAGGCAGTGCAGGGGTTGTCGGTGCTCTGGACAACGCCGGGGTATCAGTTCTTTCTTGCCGGTATAGAGAGAGTCTCCGCTGTTGTTCTGCACATCTGTCTGTCCTACCTTGTCTACAGGGCGGTGAAATACGGGATGCGCAAATATTATTTTGTGGCGATCGGCATTCATTTTCTGGTCGATGCGGTGACGGTGTTTTTAGCGAATTCAGTGTCCCTTGTGCTGCTGGAGGCGGTCCTCCTTGTGGCGGTCGGGATTCTGGCTGTGGTAGTGAGGAGGATGTACAGGGAGGAGGCAGAAAGATATTGAGGTGCGGGTTGTAATGTATAGTGTTACTGTTCAGGTAACATCATATTGTGGCTCAGGGAGAACTTTCTGAACTATGTGTGAGCAATAACTATATAGTGCAAGTTTAATAGAATAATTATATTTTTCGCTTGTCAAATAAACAGGGCTCTGCTATACTGCATTCAAAAGCATATATTCTTTTGAATTTCTTATGGCAGAGCCATATTCTATGGGGTAGTTCCCGTCTTGTTTCAACTGAAGTCTGTGCTTTTTATTCACATTATAAAAATTGCATGGGATTTTGGAAGAAATAAGTAAGCAGGGATGGTATCGGTTTGTGTATAGAGCATTGCCAAGTTCCGGTTTTCTTCTTCGAGATCCCGGAAGGAGGAAAATGAACAAAAAGAAAAACATGAAACGCAATGAGGTGATGCAGAAAACCATTGCTGTCGCAGAAACAGGGCCAAGAGCTGACCGCCGTTATAAGGACACGGTTTTCAGGATGTTGTTTCAGGATAAAGAACGGCTGTTGGGTTTGTACAATGCTGTCAGTGGAAGGGATTATAAAGATCCGGACAGGCTGGAGATCGTTACCCTGGAAAGCGCCGTGTATCTGGGCATAAAAAATGATCTGGCATTTTTGATCGACATGAACCTGTATCTGTTTGAGCATCAGTCTACGATCAATGAGAATATGCCGCTGAGATTTCTGCAATATGTGTCGGCGGAGTACGAGAAACTGATCGTGTCAAAGGATCTGCACAGGAGAAAGCTGGTACGGATCCCGACGCCCCATTTTCTGGTCTTATATAATGGGACGGAGTTTTGCGATGAGTCTCAGGAACTGAAACTTTCAGATGCGTTTTATATGGCGGAGGAAGGTCCGGAGCTGGAACTGAAGGTCCGGATGCTTAATATTAATAAGGGATTTAACGGGGAACTGAAGGAACAGTGCCGGACGCTCGGGGAGTATATGCAGTATGTCGAGAAAGTAAGGGATTATGCGGAAAAGATGCCTATAGATATGGCGGTAGACCGGGCGGTGGAGGAATGTATCAGAGAGGATATCCTGCGAGAGTTTTTGTTACAGAACAGGGCGGAGGTGAAGCATATGAGTATTTTCGAGTATAACGAGGAAGATGTCCGGCAGGCGATCAAAGAGGATGCGTATGAGGATGGGTTTGCGGATGGCGGGGTGATGAGCAGAAAAGAAGATATTCTGCTGTGGCTGGAAGAAACCGGGACTGTTTCAGATAGCCTGCGAGAAGAAATTATGTCGGAGACGGATGCGGAGACCTTAAAGAAGTGGCTGAAAAATGCGGCAAGGGCGAGAACGATTGAGGAATTTATAGAAATGAAATGATATGGACAGGTGGCAATTTTTGCTTGCAAATTTACCAGACTACATCTATAATGCATAGTGATATTACAAAAGATTTTGTAAGTAGGACAAATGACCGCGCCTGTTATCTGCGTGCAGAGACAGGTGAGGAAAGTCCGGGCTTCACAGGGCAGGATGCCGGATAACGTCCGGTGGAGGCGACTCCAAGGCTAGTGCAACAGAGATATACCGCCAGTGATACAGCGTGAAGCGTTGTGGGGAGAACAGCTCTGCTGTTCTCTTGACGCAATCCGGTTTGCCGGATTGCGTCTGGTAAGGGTGGAAAGGCAGTGTAAGAGACTACCGTCCGTCTGGTAACAGGCGGAGCCATGTAAACCCCATCCGAAGCAAGACCAAACAGAGAACCATAAGCCGGCCCGGTTTGTTCTCAGGTAGGTCGCTAGAGACTGCTGGCAACAGCAGTACCAGATAGATGGTCATTGCCCTGCTTTGCAGGGAACAGAACCCGGCTTATCGTCCTGCTTACAAATAGTGTGCTTCGCTCACATTACGAGCTTCGCTTCGCGAACTCGAAAATTCGGAGTACTTATACAAAAGAGAAGAATCCTGCGTGCAGGATTCTTTTCATATGGAGAAGATCATGGATATACAAAGAAAAATAGCACATGTGATTTTATTGCTTCTGGCAGGATGCGCTATGTCGATGATGCTGGCAGGATGTGGAAAGGTTGACAGGGAGGATAAAGGAGAGGATCTTTCGAAGAGGGATTCTTTTATAGAAAGCCTGTCGGAAGGGGAGGAGACAGAAGAAGAGAAAACGGAAGAGGAAGAGCTGGACTGGATCACACTGGAGGAGAAGTTTCGTCCGTCTGTTTTACAGATCACCTGCGGCGGTTATACGGGAAGCGGCGTGGTCTGGGAGATCACAGAGGAGGAGGTGATCGTAGCCAGCAGCGGGCATCTTCTGAAAAATGGAGAATCCTGTGAAGTTGTCTGCTATGCAGGGATTTTTTATGAGGCAGAGGTGGACAGGGTTTTGGAGGGCTGCGACATAGGGTTTGCCGTGATTTCTGCAGAAGCGTTGAAAGAGGATGGGGTGGAGCTCAGGGCGGCTGTGCCTTACACGGGAGGGAAGGATGCGCTGGTGCCGGGAGAGGAACTTGCCGTTTACGGTTCCATGGACCATGTGGCGGGGAATTTTGTGAAAGGGTATCTGGTCGAGGCGGAGCGGGAGATGCTGCTTGACGGGTATGAGAGGGAAGAGGGACTTTTGCTGGGCAGTATTTTGCGGGAGAATGTTCAGGGAAATATGGATAAGGGGATCGTGGATGCCGGTATGTCCGGCAGCGGTGTTTTTAACAGGCAGGGAAAGTTGATCGGTATTCTTGCCGGGGGAGACGGCAGGCAGGGATTTGCGGCCGTGCCGGTGTGGAAATTTACGTGAAGCTTGCTATTTTCTTGTATAGAAAACCGCTCCGGAGTTTTCGAGAACGCGGAGTGTTCTCGCAATGCGAGCGAAGCTCGCTATTTTCTAAAGAATCCATTAACAGTTTGGCTGTAAACTTGACAGGTTGGTAAATATGGTAGAAAATAGGGAAGAATAAGGAATAAGTATCAGAGAAACAGGGTGTGTGTATAAAAAATGTCTGTTTAGAAAGGTGTGGTTGATAAGATGACAAAGATTGATATTGTTTCAGGGTTTTTGGGAGCAGGAAAAACGACTCTGATCAAGAAGCTGTTAAAGGAAGCACTGGCGGGAACAAAAGTGGTTCTGATCGAAAATGAGTTTGGGCAGATTGGGATCGATGGAGGATTTTTAAAGGAATCCGGCATTGAAATCAAGGAGATGAACTCCGGCTGTATCTGCTGTTCTCTGGTGGGGGATTTCGGAACTTCACTTTTGGAGGTGCTGGAAACTTATCATCCGGAGCGGATTCTGATCGAACCCTCCGGTGTGGGCAAGCTTTCTGATGTGATGAAGGCCGTGGAAAATGTGAAAGCGGACGGGGAAGCGCATTTAAACAGCGCGGTGGCAGTGGTGGATGCTTCCAAGTGTAAGATGTACATGAAGAATTTCGGTGAATTCTTTATCAATCAGATCGAGTATGCCGGAACGATCATCCTGAGCCGTACTGGTTCCATGAAGCAGGAGAAGCTTGAGGAGGCGGTTGCACTGATCCGGCAGCATAATGGGAAGGCTGCGGTGATCACAACGCCCTGGGAAGAGCTGGAAGGCGGAATGATCCTGGAGACGATAGAGGGTGCGTCTGATCTGGAGGCTGAGCTGATGAAGGAAGTGCTGGCGCGCCGTGAGGAGGAGCATCATCATCCCCATCATGATGGAGAAGAGTGTGGTCATCACCACCATGAGGAGGAGCACGGCCATCATCACGATCATGATGAGGAAGAGCATGGTCATCATCACCATGACGGGGAAGAGTGCGGTCACCACCACCATGAGGAGGAGCACGGCCATCATCACCATCATGACGGGGAGGAACATGATCACCATCATCATGATCATGGGGAGGAATGCAGCTGCGGTTGTCACGATCATGGCCATGATCACCACGGGCACCATCATGCGGATGATGTATTTACGAGCTGGGGTATGGAGACAGCGGCTGTCTATGAGAAATCCCGGATCGAGGACATTCTGGATGAACTGGATCGGGAGAAAGAGTACGGTATTGTGCTGAGGGCAAAGGGTATGGTGCCTTCGGTTGACGGAAGCTGGATCCACTTTGATTATGTGCCCGGTGAAGCGGAAGTGCGGACAGGGCAGGCGGATGTGACAGGAAAGATTTGTGTGATCGGTTCGGAGCTGAAGGAAGATGCGTTGAAGGCATTGTTTTCAGTAAAATAGCGGAAAATCCCGGAGTTTTCAGCGGCAGACGTTTAAAGGGCGGAGAATAACAGGAGAATATAGAAAAGACGGGGAGGTCAGTATGAGGCCTGTATACATTATCAACGGTTTTCTGGAGAGCGGAAAAACGGAGTTTATCGTTTACACATTGTCGCAGCCTTATTTTCAGGTGAAGGGGAAGACGCTTCTTCTGCTCTGTGAGGAAGGCGAGATAGAATATGATGAGAAACTGTTAAAAGATACAAATACGATACTGGAACTGATAGAGGAGGAGGAAGATTTTACCCCCTCCGCGTTGATGGAGCTTGACAAGAAATATAAACCGGAACGCATCATCATCGAGTATAACGGCATGTGGAATTTCAAGAATATGAAGCTGCCCTGGCACTGGAGCGTAGAGCAGCAGATCACCTGTATTGATGCGTCCACGTTCCCGATGTACTATACGAATATGAAATCTCTGCTGGCGGAGATGGTGAGAAAATCGGAGATGATCATTTTCAACCGGTGTGACGGGATTGAGGATCTGGCTTCCTATAAGCGGAATATCAAGGCGGTAAACCGGCAGGCGGAGATCATTTTTGAAGATTCCAATGGAGAGATCGATGAGATTTTTGAGGATGATCTTCCCTATAATCTGCAGGATGATCCGATCATATTAGATAACACTGGTTATGGCATATGGTACATTGATTCCATGGATCATCTGGAGCGGTATCTGAATAAGAAGGTGGAGTTTACGGCACAGGTGTTGAAGCCGGAGAATTTCCCGAAGGATTGTTTTGTGCCGGGCAGGATGGCGATGACCTGCTGTGCCGAAGATATGAGTTTTTTGGGATATGTCTGCAAATATACAGGGGCGGCAGACTTGCAGCAGCGTGACTGGGTGAAGGTGAGGGCTGTTGTAAAGGAAGAGTACTGGGCGGATTATAACGGAAAAGGACCGGTGCTCTATGCGGAGAAAGTGGAGCGGACGAAGGCGCCGAAGGAGGAAGTCATTTCCTTTATGTAGAGCGATATTGTAACCGGAAAGTTTATGGCCTGAGTCATTGGTATAAGACAGTATATGTATATAATATATGGGAATCAGGTGTGGAGCCGTATGTTTTGGCATATGAAAACGGTTGTGATAGTTGGGAGAATCCCGTGAAGGGATTCTCTTTCGGCGTAAAGAATTATTCAAAGGTAAAACTGTAAGATATATGGAAAACGGAACCGGAGAAATGCAATAAACAGGAAAACGGAGACAGGGGAACATCATGGAAGGGGAAAAGGAGATAAAACAGCTCGAAAAGCGTCTTGGCGAGCTGGCAGAGCGGAGCAGCAGGCAGAATATATATACGTTTACCGGATTTTTAGGGATGGCGGAGCTGGATGTGTTTCACTGTATGGAGCGGGAACTTTCCTATGCCCATCCTGTGCTTTTTGGCGGCAGCGAGGAGGCGGAACGGCTGGTGATACGATTTGGGGATCCGGGGGAACTGGGGTATGAGGAGGCGTTTCCGATCACGCTGCTGAAGATCGAGCCGCTCATGCAGAAATATGCGGATACGCTTGGACACAGGGATTTTCTGGGGGCATTGATGAATCTGGGGATAGAGAGAAGCACGCTGGGAGATATCTTTATAAAAGATAACAATGGTTATTTATTTTGCCTGGATTCTATTGCAGAATTTATTATGGAAGAGCTGAGGCGGATCAGACATACGGATGTGAAGTGCAGCAGGGCGGAGCCCGATAAGGTTCTGGAGAAAAGAGAGAAAGTACGGCAGAACCTGACGGTCTCCTCGGAGCGTGCGGATGTGGTGATCGCTTCTTTGTATCATTTGTCCCGAACACAAAGTATGGACTTTTTCCGGGCGCGGAAAATATTTATCAATGGAAGGCTGTGCGAAAATAACAGTTGTTCTTTAAAAACGGGAGATGTTGTCACAGTCCGCGGAAAGGGTAAATTTTTCTACGACGGTGCGGACAGGGAGACAAAAAAGGGAAAATTGAGCGTGGGAGTGCTGTTATATCAATAAAGTAGTAAAAGAGGAGGAAAGTTGTCATGTATCCTTACACAATGTCACAATGGTTATTTTTGTTTTATCTTTATTGTTTTCTGGGGTGGTGTGTGGAATCCACCTATGTGAGCCTGAAGGAGAAACCGCCGCACTGGATCAACAGAGGGTTTATGCGCGGGCCGTTCCTGCCTTTGTATGGCAGCGGTGCGATCATGATGCTGGTGGTTTCGGCTCCCTTTCAGCATAATGTGTTTCTCACCTATGTGGCAGGATGCATCGGCGCAACGATACTGGAATACATAACAGGTGTTACTATGGAAGCTCTTTTTAAAGTGCGGTATTGGGATTATTCCAATGTGCCTTTTAACTTTCAGGGGCATATCTGTCTCGGGACAACACTGTCGTGGGGGTTTCTGACGATCTTTATGACGAGGGTGATACACAAGCCGATCGAGGGAGTGCTCTATATGATACCGGCAGGGCTGCTGGCGGTGATCGTATTTATTCTGACGGTCTGTATCGCAGGGGATTTTGCCCTTTCTTTCCGGGCAGCGCTGGATATCAGGGATATCCTGCTGGCGATGGAGAAGGTTAAGGAGGAGATGGCTCATATGCAGAAGCGCCTTGATGTGATCGCGGCGGTGAGGGAGGAAGAGCGGGAACAGTACCGCAGCGCGGCGGAGATGCGGATCGGGGAATTGACGGAGAGCATCGAAGCAAAGTTGCATAGCCTCCGTGAAAAGATGCAGATCCATCCGGGCGAGTATCTGGAAAGCGCAATAAATGAGGCACTGGAGATCAGAGACAGATTTCTGCATGCCAGCTATCATGCTTCGGAACTGAAAACGGTGCGGGATCACTGGAAACGGGGGATGATCCTTGGAAATCCGAGCATGCGGGGATCTAAGAAGGTGAGCTACAGTTTGGAAGAGCTGAAGGATGCGGTGAAGGAGAAGTTGAAATACAATAGAGAATGACAGTAGAGCGGATGCCGGGGAGAGAAGGTATCTTTTCCGGCTGGCTGTGGATTTAATATGTTTGCATATTATGGAGAAATATAGCCTGCCGGAGCTGTTTGTACAGGGATTGATACAGGCAGCTTTGACAGGCTATGAGAATAGAAAAATAAGAAATAATATACTTGACGAATGAGCGGAAAAACAATATATTAGTATCATATCAGATATTCTATATAACTTTCAAATGTGCATTTCGCACAATCGGCAGTTTCTGCCGGAATATACCAATTATTTAAAAAAATGCTATTATGGGAGGGTTGCTTATGGCGGTAAAATTGAAGGAATATTTCCCGATGATCAGGGAAAGGGAGGAGGTGCTGGCAGAGATTGCGGGAAATGAAGTGCTTCAGGAAAAATTTGGCGGCTGGGAATCAGAACAGCAGGAGGAATTTTTGAATATCTGCACCGGTGTAAAAGGATTGAAGCTTTTGTATGACGGATTTTTTAAGGAGGTCATGAATCCGGAGTATGTGCCGGAGAGGTTTGATGATTTTTTGTCCGATATGTTGTGTCAGAAGGTCAGAGTGCTTAAAGTCTTACCCAATGATTCCGTTAGGATCGCAGATGAGAGTTCTCTGCTGATTATGGATATTGTGGTGGAACTGGAGGATGGAAGCATAGCAAATGTGGAGATGCAGAAGATCGGTTATCTGTTTCCGGGACAGAGGTGCGCCTGTTACTCGGCAGATCTGTTGCTGCGCCAGTATAAGAGGGTGAGGGGAGAGAAGAAAAAGAAATTCAGTTATCGGGATATTAAGGACGTCTATACGATCGTTTTGTTTGAGAGAAGTCCGAAAGAATTTCAGGATCATCCGGAAGAATTTTATCATTTCTTTGAACAGAGATCGAATACGGGATTGAGGATGGAGTTTTTGCAGAAATACTTATTCATTCCCCTTGACATCTTCAGGAAAAGCCAGCAGAATAAGGATATAAGCGGAAGGCGGGAAGCGTGGTTGACATTGTTTTCCAGTGATGATCCGGAGATGATAATAAAGCTGATTGAGAAATATCCGGAGTTTTATAAGATATATGAGGAAGGTTATGAAATCTGTCTGAATATGGAAAGGGTGATGGAGATGTTCTCAAAGGAATTATATGAACTTGACAGGAATACGGTGCAGTATATGATCGATGAGATGCAGGATACGATAGATGCCCAGAAGGAAGAGATCGGACAACAACAGAATACGATAGAGGCTCAAAAAAATAAGCTGGAAGAAACGGTCAATAAATTTCAAAAAGAGCAGGAAAAAAAGCTTATCGGAACGATAAATATGCTGAGGAGCATGAATGTACCGGAACATGAAATGATCCGGCAGATCTGTGCATTATATGAGATGGAGGAAGAGACTCTGCAAAGCTATTTGTAAATGCCAAAAGGAAACAAAACAATAGAGCGAGGACGGTTCATCACCGCCCCCGCTCCATTTATTAGCATAAAGACACTCACGAAGTGTGTGGCTGTTGCTTGTGATAAGGAATCTACTTGTTTTTTGCTCTCTCATCCCAGTATTCACAGGTGACACCTGCCGTTTCGGAAGTGAAAGGCGTGCCGTCATTTTTCTTGTAATGGTCTGTAGCTTTGAATACATATCTGCATCCCAGATACAGAAGCGGAATATTAGCAAATACGATCAGGATATTACCCAGATCGGAGATGGCCCACATGTTGCCCAGATCGAGCCCTGCGATGGAGCAGAAGATACCGAACAGGGTAATGAAAATACCGAGGATACGGATGCCGTTCGTGAAGGACTTTTTGGTTGTGATCCTGCCGGCGGCGATTTCGGAAAAGCTGAAAAAGCCGATCACGCAGGTGAAAGCAAACAGGCAGAAGCAGATGGTGATCAGGAAGATCACGATGTTGTCAAACATGCCGGTGCCCGGTGTCAGTGCGGAAGCGGAGGTAAGGAATTTGGGCAGTCTGTCCAGTTCCATCCATGCTTCGCCCCCTTCTCCGCTCCAGAGGTGCGCCATCACAACGACGAAACCCGTCAGCGTACAGATCACGATGGTATCCAGAAAAACGCCTATTGACTGCACGCATCCCTGTTCACAGGGGTGGTCGGTATTTGCCGCGCCTGCCGCCATGGTGATGGTACCCTGACCGGCTTCATTGCTCATCAGTCCGCGCTTGATGCCCTGTGCGAGTACAGTGCCGAACACGCCGCCGAAGATCGCTTCCGGTGTAAAAGCGCCGCCGAAGACGGAAATGAAAAAATAGGGAACCGTGCCGAGATTCAGCAGAACCAGCATCAGTACGGTAACGATATAGATGACGGACATGATGGGCACTGCGATATCTGTTACTTTTGTCACTTTTTTAATACCGCCGAAAGCAAGGTAGGCAACCAGTATGATTAAAATAGCAGCTGTTATGTAATATAAGGGAGAAGTTGTGGCAATGGTGCTGCCGGTGAGTATTTCCCCCATCTGGCCGATGGAACTGACGACATTAAAGCCCTGTGCCGGCAGACAGCACATAGCATAGACGATGAACATGACAGAGAGGAAGATACCGGCGCCCTTTTTGTTGCCCAGAAGTTTTTTGCCGTAATAGGGCAGGCCGCCCACAAACTCATCGTTCTTTTTTTCTTTAAACATCTGTGACATGACCGCTTCCGTATAAGCGGTGGACATGCCGAAGAAAGCGGAGAGCCACATCCAGAACAGGGCGCCGGGACCGCCCACGCCGATGGCGCCGGTCACACCGAGGATATTGCCGGGACCGACACGCATAGCGGAACTAAGCAGGAAAGCGCCTAGAGAGGAGATGCCGATCTCGTCGCTTTTCTTTTTGGTGAGGATCTTAATACCTTTCTTAAAGTGTGTAACCTGTATGAAGCCGAGCCGTATCGTGAAGTAGATACCGGAGCCGACCAGCAGGATGATCGCAAGTGAAAAATTTCCCAGGATCGGAATGTTTGCATACCAGTCAAAGTTTGTGGGAAAATCCCAGAAAAAATCGGAGACCGGTGTGACAAAAGAAAATACATTGTTTATCATTTCAAAGATATGTTCCATAATTGTCCCCCTTTACTGTGAAGATTGTTTAAATTAAGTATAAAAAAGGCGGCATGGGAAGACAATAGCATAAAGTGAGGAAAAAGTTGCAAAAAGTGCTGAATAAAAAAAGTGGTTGACAAAAACACTCTGTTGTACTAAAGTATAGTGCAAGGAGAATTTCAAAGGGATTCTCCAAAACCAAATAGTGCAAACCGTTGAGGAAGAGTAGTAAGTAGCCGGAACCGGCGCAGAGAGCTGCAGGTGGTGGGATTGCAGTGCGGGGAACGTTATGGAATGGACTTCTGAGGGCGCGTCAGAAAGCAGCAGAGCTGCCGTAGGGGGCGACGGGAACCGAACCCGTTATCAATCCGGCATGTATGATAGTACATGACAGAGTGGGTGTTTTACACCAAGTCGAGTGGTACCGCGATAATAACTTTGTTTATTACCGCCTCGGACAGATATGTCCGGGGCGGTTTTTTCATGTACCTGATCGCTTTTCGGAGATGGAATGCGGAAAAACAGCAGATGCTCGTACAGCGCACAAGACGATTTACTGATGCGGAAGCAGCAGGAAATTGTCTTAGGATAAGGTGTGCTGGGAGAGCATCTGTGGAACTGGAATAAAAAACAGCAGATATCCGTACAGCGCACAAGAGGAGCTGATGATGCGGAGCAGCAACAGCTTCTCTTCGGCTAAAGTGTGCTGGAAGGATATCTGCGGAACTGGAATGGAGGTTATAAGTTATGAGAAACAAATCTATGTTACAGAAGAAAACAGGAAGAAAAGCCGGTGCGGTTTTACTGGCCATGCTGATGGCGGCAGGAGTGCTTGCAGGCTGCGGGAAGGAAGCGGAAGTGATCGGCGGTGCCGATGGTCCGACATCCATCGTGATTGCGGAGGATGGCGAAGATGCGGCTGCAGAAGCTGAAAACAGTGCGGAAACTTCTCAGGCAGCAGGAGAGGCATCCGGCGACGGGGCGGTCTACAAGGTCGGTATCGTACAGTTTGTGGATGATGCATCCCTGAATCAGATCAACGGCGCGTTCTGTGCACAGCTTGATGCAAAGGGAGCGGAGCTTGGCGTTACCTTTGACTATGCAGACTATAATTTTAACGGCCAGGCAGATTCCACGATGCTGAACCAGATCGCGGAGCAGCTTATCGCGGAGGAAGTGGATGTGATCGTGCCAATCGCGACGCCGGCGGCGGTGATCATGCAGGCGGCTACGGAAGACAGCCAGATTCCGGTCGTATTTTCAGCGGTCAGTGATCCGGTAGGGGCAAAGCTGGCAGCTTCTCTGGAGGCGCCGGGCTCCAATGTGACAGGCACGTCAGATGCGTTGAACACAAAGGCGGTGATGGACCTGATGTTTGCGGCAGATCCCGATATCAAAAAGGTGGGACTGCTCTATAACAAGAGTGAGGATTCTTCCAGGCAGCCGATCGAGGATGCGAAAGCGTACTGTCAGGAGAAGAATGTGGAAGTGGTGGAGAAGACAGGCACCACCAATGATGAAGTCATGCTGGCGGCTGATGCTCTGGTGGCGGCAGGTGTGGATGCGGTGTTCACCCCCACCGATAATACGATCCAGACAGCGGAACTGGTGATCTATGAAAAGTTCATCGAAGCGAAGATCCCTCATTACGGCGGGGCGGATTCCTTTGCGTTGAATGGCGCATTCTGCGGCTACGGCGTAAACTATGTGGAGCTGGGCGAGGCAACCGCAGATATGGTGGCAGATATTCTGGTAAACGGAAAAGATCCCGCCTCCGTGCCGGTGGTGTCACTGGATAACGGTATCGCCACGGTAAACACGGATACGGCGGAACTGATCGGGCTGGATTACAGCATGTTCGAGGGAATGTGCAGCGAGCTGAAGGAAATTACGACGGCGAAGGAATTTGAGTAAAAATCAGCAGATATCCGCACAGCGCACAAGACAATTTTCTGATGCGGGAGCAGCAGGAAATTGTCTTCGGCTAAAGTGTGCTGGGAGGATATCTGCGGAACTAGAATAGGAGGTCACCATGTCAACCATTTTTACATTGTCCATATTGCAGAGTGCCTTGGAGCTGGGCTGCATCTACGCTCTGATCGCCATAGCCCTGTACATATCCTTTACTTTACTAAATATAGCGGATCTGTCCACGGATGGCTGTTTTACGCTGGGCTGTGCGGTAGGAGCCATGGTGACAATGGCGGGGCACCCGATACTTGCCTTTTTTATGGCGATGGGCGCCGGCGTCTGCTCCGGCTTTATCACGGCTTTTTTACAGACAAAGATGGGCGTGCAGTCTATTCTGGCGGGTATCATCGTCAACACAGGGCTTTACACCATCAATCTGGCGGTGATGGGTTTTTCATCCAATGTGAATCTTTTTAACTGTGATACCCTGTTCAGTATGGCAAAACAGGTATCGGAAAATGAGGTATACAGGAGCTGGTATGAACTGGGGATCGCGGCGGCGATCGTACTGCTTGTAAGCCTGATCCTGGGCTGGTTTTTAAATACTTCTCTGGGGCTCTCCATCCGCGCCACCGGCGACAATGCCCATATGGTGAAGGCGTCCAGCATCAATCCGGGACGAATGATCACGGTGGGGCTCTGTATTTCCGGTTCCCTGACAGCGCTTTCGGGGGCGATCCTGGGACAGTATCAGAAATCCTGCGATATCAACTTTGGCACGGGACAGGTGACTATCGCGCTGGCGAGCCTGATCATCGGCAACACCCTGATCCGTCGGGGCGGTATGCTGAAACGGATACTGGGTGTGGTGCTGGGGAGCTGCCTGTACCGTTTTATCGTAGCAGTGGCACTGCGGCTGAATCTTCCGGCGGAAGCGGTGAAGCTGGTATCCGCCGTCATCGTGGCGGTGGCGATATCCTTCCCCTGTTTAAGGGAAAAGGCGGGCTTCGCGAAAAAAAGAATGGAAATGCGGAGAAAAGTGGCAGGCGAAATCAGAACAGGAGAATAAAAACACATGTTATCTATTAAAAATATCAGCAAAACATTTCATCCCGGCACAGTGAATGAAAAAACGGCATTAAGACAGGTCAGCCTTGAGATGAAAAGCGGAGACTTTGCAACGATTGTGGGCAGCAACGGTGCCGGAAAATCAACATTGTTTAACGCCATCACAGGGGCCTTTTATGTGGATGAGGGACAGATCTTTTTGGGCGGCGAGGATATTACATTCCAAAAAGAACATTTGAGGAGTAAAAACATCGGACACCTGTTTCAGGATCCCCTGTTGGGGACGGCGCCCCATATGACGATCGAAGAAAACATGGCGCTCGCCTATATGCGCGTTTCGGGCAGGCATAGTCCCTTTGGCAGGATCTCAAAAAAGGATAAGGAACTGTTTCGGGAAAAACTGGCGCTTCTTGATATGGGACTTGAGGATCGTATGAAAAGTCCGGTGGGACTGTTATCCGGCGGACAACGACAGGCGCTCACTCTTCTGATGGCGACAGTGGTGACGCCCAAGATCCTGTTGCTGGATGAACACACCGCCGCCCTTGATCCCGCAACCGCCGAAAAGGTCATGAAGCTGACAAAAGACATCGTGGCAGAGCGAAAGATCACCTGCCTTATGGTAACCCACAATATGCATCAGGCGCTGGAGACAGGAAACAGGACATTGATGATGAACGATGGACAGATCATTCTGGATATTGCAGGCAGGGAACGCGAAAACATGACAGTGGAAACCCTGCTCGATCAATTCCGCAGACAGGCAGGGGAACAGCTTGACAATGACAGGATCCTGTTGTCGCGGTGATAAATGTATTGCTTTTTTACAGGAGGGATGATACACTTTAAAAAACACTTTAATAAAGTTCGGGTGATGAAATGGACAAGAAGAAAATTACGAATATGGAAGTGAAGAGGAAAAACAGGAATGAAGTTTTTCGTTACATCTGTAAGCGGGGAACCGTTTCCAACCCGGATATTTCCTATGAACTGAAAATGAGCCTGCCGACGGCAACACAGATCACAAAAGAACTGATGGAGCAGGGGCTGATCGAAGAAAAGGGTGAGCTCCAGTCAACCGGCGGGAGAAGAGCGAAAGCTTTATCGGCGGTTATAAATGTAAAGCAGGCGGTGGGGCTGGATATCACGAAGAACCATATCACGCTGGTACTCACCAATATTGTGGGTGAGATGCTGAAATACGAGCGTATCTCCCAGCCCTTTACGCCAGATGATGATTATTACCGCAACGTAAGCGAAAAACTGGAGCTTTTTCTGGAGGAGAGCGGTACTTCCGGGGACAGGATACTGGGAGTGGGGATATCTATTCCAGCCATCATAGATTTGGACAGAGAGCTGATCACCTATTCCCATGCATTGGGACTGGAGGCAGTATCGCTGACTTCGCTCAGCCGTTTCTTTTCTTATCCCTGTTTTTTTATGAATGATGCCAATGCGGGAGCTTATGCGGAGGGATTTTACTATGAAGGGACAGAACCCTTCTTTTATCTGTCTTTAAGCAATACGGTAGGAGGTGCGGTTTTCAGCGGAGGCGAACTCATACAGGGAAAAAATTTTCGCTGTGGAGAGGTCGGACATATGACCGTCGCGGCAGGCGGGGAGCAGTGTTATTGTGGAAAGAAGGGATGTCTGGACGCGTATTGCGCTGCAGGGTGCTTATCCGGGGCGGCGGACGGAAATCCGGAACGTTTTTTTGAACTGCTGGATCAGGGAGTTGAGAAGGCAGTAAAAAAATGGGATTCTTATACAGATCATCTTGCCATAGCAGTCAACAATATCCATATGGTACTGGACTGTGATATTATTCTGGGTGGTTATGTGGGAAGCTATATGGGAAGACACCTTCGGGATGTATGGGAAAAGGTATATGAAAGAAATACCTTTGAGGAGAGAGAACCTTTTGTCAGAGCCTGCAATTATAAGACGGCGGCTGCGGCACTGGGGGCGGCATTAAAAGTGATAGAGGCTTTTGTCAGTCAGATATAGAGCAGAGCAACAGGTCTTAAAGAAGAGGTTTCAGAAATGGAACTTCTTTTTTTGTGCGTTTTTGACAAAAAATAATATAGGATTTTGAACAAAGAGACGAAAATAAAGGACTTCATATAAAATGTATTGACATTAAATCATAGCAGGAATAAAATTAAATACATAATAAAACTAATTTATAAAGTAATAAATAAAGTGATAAATTATAAAGGAGAAGGAACAATGGAAGGTAAAATGAAGACGGCAGTCATGCTGGGAATCGGAAAAATGGGATTTGAGGAGAGGGAAATTCCGAAGGCAAAGGACAATGAGGTACTCGTCAGGCTGGAATATGTGGGGATCTGCGGCAGCGATCTGCACTATTATGAGACGGGGGCGATCGGGGATTATGTGGTGGAGCCGCCTTTTGTGCTGGGGCATGAGCCCGGCGGGACGGTTGTGGAGGTCGGCAGGGACGTGAAGCACTTAAAGGTTGGCGACAGGGTTGCGCTGGAGCCGGGAAAAACCTGCGGGCACTGTGAATTCTGTAAAACGGGACGCTACAATCTCTGTCCGGATGTTGTGTTTTTTGCGACACCGCCAGTGGACGGTGTATTTCAGGAATATGTGGCACATGAGGCGGATCTGTGCTTTAAACTGCCGGATAATGTCAGCACGATGGAGGGTGCTCTGATAGAGCCTCTTGCGGTGGGCTTCCACGCTGCCATGCAGGGCGGTGCAAGGGCAGGACAGACAGCAGTTGTCATGGGGGCGGGCTGTATCGGGCTTGTGACGATGATGGCGCTGAAGGCGATGGGGGTATCCAAAGTCTATGTGGTGGACATCATGGAAAAACGCCTTCGGAAAGCGCTGGAACTGGGAGCGGACGGTGTGATCGACGGGAGCAGGACAGACGCGGTGGAAGAGGTAAGGAAACTGACCGGTGGAAAAGGGTGCGACCTTGCGGTGGAGACAGCGGGAACCCAGATCACAACAGTGCAGACGATACATATGACGAAAAAAGGTGCGACCATCGTACTGGTGGGCTACAGCAAGAGCGGGGAGATGACACTGCCCATGAGCCTTGCACTGGATAAGGAGCTGACTTTCAAAACGGTATTCCGCTATCGCCATATCTATCCAATGGCGATCGAGGCAGTTGCGGCGGGCAAAGTAAATCTGAAGGGTATTGTGACAGATATCTTTGAGCTGGATGAAGTGCAGAAAGCTATGGATCACAGTGTGAACAATAAAGCGGACATTGTAAAAGCAGTTATTCATATTGCAGATTAATGTATAGAAGGGAGGGTTCGATTCATATGGAGCAGAAAGATACAAATGTAAAAGTGCCGTTCATAAGCAAGATCGCTTACGGCATGGGGGATGTAGGGTGTAATTTCAGCTGGATGTTCGTCGGAAATTTCCTGATGATCTTTTACACGGATGTTTTTGGGATCGGGATGAGCGCGGTGGCGGGACTGATGCTGTTCTCGCGGTTCTGGGACGCTGTCAACGATCCGGTGATCGGGGGCCTGAGCGATAAGACGCACACAAGGTGGGGGCGGTACCGCCCCTGGCTTCTGATCGCTGCCCCGCTGACAGCGGTTGTGTTGATGCTGACGTTCTGGGCGCACCCAGACTGGAACTCTACGGTGAAGATTGTCTATATGGCGGTGACCTATTGTATTCTGGTACTGGGCTATACCTGCGTCAATATCCCTTATGGGACGCTGTGCGGCGCAATGACGCAGAATATAGAGGAGAGGGCGAAGATCAATACATTCCGTTCGGTCAGCGCCATGATAGCGATCGGTATCATCAATATTGTGACAGTTCCTCTGATCAAAGCGCTGGGCAGGGGAAGCGATAAAAGAGGATATCTTCTGATCGCTGTCATATACGGCTGTATTTTTGCGGCATGTCATATTTTCTGTTTTGCCAGAACGAAGGAAGTTGTGGAGATACCTGAAAAAGAAAAAACAACACTGAAAACACAACTGTCCGCAGTTATGCAGAACAGGCCGTATATGATAGCCGTGGCGGGACAGTTTCTGTTCGGGATAACGCTTTATGGAAGAAATGCGGATGCGCTCTACTATTTTACCTATGTGGAAGGGAATGAGGCGTTGTTCAGCACCTATTCGCTCTTTATCATTATCCCGTCCATCATCGGCGCCGCCTGCTTTCCGGTGGTATTCAGGCTGACGAACAATAAGGGGCGTTCCGCCTCCATCTTTGCCCTGCTCACAGGGATCAGCATGTTCAGCATGTACTTTTTTACCGTGTCCGAATCGCCGGTTCCGTTTTATCTGTTTTCCTGTCTGGCGCAGTTTTTCTTTTCGGGATTTAACACGGCGATCTATGCGATCGTTCCGGACTGTGTGGAATACGGGGAATGGAAGACAGGGCTTCGCAATGACGGTTTCCAATATGCTTTTATCTCTCTGGGAAACAAGATCGGAATGGCGATCGGGACATCTGTGCTGGCGGCAGTTTTGGGAAATTTTGGCTATATAGCGAATCAGCAGCAGAATCCGGCGGTGCTGGCGGTGATCAAGCATTCCTTTACGACCGTTCCCGGCGTATTGTGGATCGTAACGGCTGTGGTTTTGTATTTTTACCGTCTGAACAGGAAAGTCTATAACAGGATCGTGCAGGAGATTCAGGAGCGGAAGTCCTGAACCGTCAAAATACCTGGGGAGGGGAATATATTTCGCTGACGGGAATCTCGATCTGCACGATATAATCCTCGATCCTGTCAATGACCGCCTCATTGATCCCCTTTTCATAGGAATACCCGGCAAGTGTCAGCCCCTGCCTGCAGGCATATTCTAAGATTGCCTGATAGCGCAGGGGCATTTTGTCCCAACTGCCCTTGTGGAAAGCCCTCAGGTATTTCCCATTTGGCTGCATATGAAGGCCTTCTGTCTGTTTTAGCAACGGGATCTCAATAAACAGTTTTGTATAATCGTCAAAATTTCCCTGAAGAAGGCTGCTGACGGGTATCATGGAGCCGTAGGAGGCATCATGCAGGCGCCCCAGTTGATATCTCGCTGTCTCGGCGGTGATCAGTTCCACCTCTTTTTCAAAAGTGACATCTCTGTCAATATCCACCGTGACAAGACAGCGTTCTTCTTTTTCCACAATGCTGATCTCGGATAAGTCCATGGTCAGCAGGGTATCCATATTCTGACGATGGTTGCATAAGGTCTTTCTGACTGCCTGCAGATGCATGAGTTGCAAGTCCAGCGCCGCGATCTTTTCATCCAGGAGGATCTTCAGGTTTTCGGCGGAACGGTTTTTCATAAAATCCTGTATCTCAGAGAGGGCTACATCCAGCTCCCGCAGCAGCAGAATGGTTTCCAGAATGGGACTCTGGTAATAATTATAACAGCGGTATCCATTTTCAGGGTTGACGGCGGCGGGCTTAAACAGTCCGATCTCATCATACCACATCAGCGTTTTTTTATTGATGCCGTGCAGGGCGGCGAATTGTCCGATGGTGAGCAGTCTGCTTTTTTCTTCCATATAAAAATTGTATATTCCTTTCATTTTATTCAGACACAGGCGGAAACTTTATCTTCGCATATATTTTTGTTTTAGTGTTTTCAACAGGTGGTATAAACAGCAATGAAAAAGTTCAATTTTTCTATTGACTGTACAGTTACTGTATGGTTTATGATACCATGCACAGGAAGCAAATACAAGAAAACATAAGAAAAATGGAGGAAAAGTTTATGAAGGATCAAAATGTATATACAAAGCCTGTTTCCTTAAAAAATATTTTAAAGTTTGCGGTGCCGACCATTGCCATGACGGTTTTCATGTCATTTTACACAATGGTTGACGGCCTGTTTGTGTCAAATCTGATCGGCACGAACGCACTTTCAGCGATCAATCTGACAGCGCCGCTGATCCAGCTTGTCACGGCAATCTCTACCATGCTTGCCACCGGAGGCAGCGCGGTGATCATGAAAAAGATGGGAGAGGGGAAGAGCGAAGAAGCGAAGGAGGATTTTACATTCCTGATCCTGATCAATGTGCTTGTGGGGATCATCATGTGTGCGGCGGGATATCTGGCGATGGAGCATATATTTGCCGGTATGCATCTCTCTGCGGACGTGGAGGGATACTGCGTGGAATATCTGAGCCGTTATCTGGTGTTTACCGTGCCGATCCTTCTGATGAATAATTTTACGCTCTATATGATCGCCAGCGAGAAGGCGGCGCTGTCTCTTGCCTGTTCCGTGACAGGAGGCGTCCTGAACATGGTGCTGGATTATGTGTTCATCGCCGGATTCGATATGGGGATCAGCGGCGCAGCGGTTGCGACAGGGCTTGGCTACTCCGTGACAGCGGTTGCAGGCTTATTTGTATTCAGTAAAAAGACAAGCCTTCTTCATTTCCGGAAACCTGTGTGCCGCCCGAAGGTCCTTATGGGTGCGGCGACAAACGGATGCTCCGAGATGGCGACGGCGCTTGTCACAGGGATCATCACGATGATGTTCAACTGGACGATGCTCCGCTATGTGGGGGAGGACGGCGTTGCGGCGGTAACGATCATCATGTATGTGCTGATGTTTGCAAGTTCGCTCTATACAGGGTATTCCTACGGCGTGGCGCCCATGCTCAGTTTTTATCACGGGGAGCAGAATCACAAAAAACTGAAGGATTTGGTGTCGGTCAGCCTGCGGGTGATCGCCTGCATTTCCGTTGTGACGGTTGCGGCTTCCTTTCTGCTGACAAAGCCGTTGGTGTCTGTCTTTGCCAGACCGGATAATCCGGTCTATGATCTGGCGGTAACGGGCAACAGGATATGCACCATAGCGCTGCTTTTCATCGGATTCAATATTTTTGCCAGCGGGATGTTTACCGCGTTGGGGAGCGGAATCGTTTCGGCTGTCCTTGCATTTTCCCGGTCTTTTGTGTTTATGCTGATCACCATGATCGTGCTGCCGCTGATCCTGGGGGTAAACGGCATCTGGCTGGCGACGCCTGTGGCGGAGCTGATGGCGCTTGTGCTCTCGGGGGTTATGTTTTTGCGGTATCGGAAGAGATACGGGTATTGAGGATAAGAGAAAAAAACAGTAGTCTTCCTGAGAAAAATGTTATATAATTTTGGTAAATATTGTTTTCTTAATAATACCACAATGAAAGGGAGACGTGAACAATGCTTCAGGAACAGAAGAACACAGGAAAACTGAAACACAAAGTGTCCGCGCTTCATTCTATGCGGACGAAAATGATGCTGCTCGTACAGATCGGGGCGCTATGCTCCTGCATCATGGTGCTGTGGATGACGGTGCCGCGGGCGGAGGAGGAACTTACCACGCTGACGCAGAATTCTCTGCTCAGCCTTGCCAGGGCCTATGCGGCGGGGATGGAGACAGAGATGCGGGAGATGATGCAGCACGGCAGGAAGATGGATTATAATGCATATGCGGAGATACTGGAGGGAGCCGGTATGGAAGGGGTGGAATCTTCCTACGCATATATGGTGGCATCGGACGGCACCATGCTCTATCATCCGACGGAGAGCAAGGTCGGGCAGCCGGTGGAAAATGCTGTTGTGAAAGATGTTGTAGCACAGATCCAGGCGGGGATCGTGCCGGAACCGGCGGTAGTAAGTTATGAGTTTAACGGAGACGTAAAATACGCTTCCTACTTTGTATTATCCAACAATGACATCATTGTGATCTCCTCGGATGAGGAGGAGATACTCAGCGGGATCAACGCAATGATGGTAAATTCCGGAGAAGGGATGCTGGTGGTTATGATACTGCTGGCGATCGTGATCTTTATTTCCTCCGGCATCATGATGAAGCCGCTGAAAAAGACGACGCTTCTGATCGATGAGATGGCGGAACTGAGGTTTGTCAGACATTCCTGGAATCAGAAACTCACGAAGGGCAAGGACGAGTGCGGCGCTATGGCAAAGGCGGTATCGGAGATGCGCGGAAGCCTCAGAGAGGTGATCAAGGATGTCAGCGATGCCAGTGCCCATATGACAAAGATCGTAGATACCCTGCAGGTGACTTCCTCGGAAGTGAACGATTCCTGTACGGATAATTCTGCTACCACCGAGGAGCTGGCGGCAGGCATGCAGGAGACAACAGCCACAACCCAGACGCTGGTTTCCAGCATGGAAGACATGAAAGATGAATCGGATGAGATCCAGAAGATGTCTGTGGACGGAGAAGAGCTGTCCAATGAAATAGAGGAGAGAGCTGCAAAACTGAAAGAGTCCACTGTGAAATCTGTAAAACTGGCACAGGATATGTTTGCGACAGTGCAGAAGAATTCTGTAAAGGCGATCGAAGAGTCCAAGGCGGTGGATAAGATCAACGAACTGACGGAAGTGATCATGCGGATCTCTTCCCAGACCAGCCTGCTGGCGCTGAATGCCTCCATTGAGGCGGCGAGAGCCGGAGAAGCAGGAAAGGGATTTGCGGTGGTGGCAACGGAGATTGGCAATCTGGCAAACCAGACTTCGGAAACTGTGGCGAATATCAACAATATCGTATCTGACGTTAACTCGGTTGTGGGGGATATGGTAAAGACTCTGGAGGATGCAACGAAGTTTATGGAAAATCAGGTTGTGCCTGATTACGAGAGCTTTTATGAGGTGAGCAGCCAGTATGCGGACGATGCAATGGCTGTAAAGAGCAGTATGACTGCTATTCAGGAATCTGTGGAGAAACTGAATGATACAATCGCTGTGATCACGGACGGGCTGGACGGTATCAGCAAGACTATCAATGAGTCGGCGATCGGTGTGACAGATATTGCTGAAAAGACAGCTTCCGTGGTGAACCTGATGGGCGAAAACATGGAGATGGTGGCAGGATGCCAGAGCGAGGCGGATAAGCTGAAGGAGATCGCGGGACGGTTTTACATAGACTGATCGAAGTTGTGAAGCGCATGCTGTGCGGGGCAATATATCCTGTTCAAGACACGCACAGCATACACCACCACAAATTTTGGAAAAGTAACTTGAAAGGCCATCGTTCTTTTGTTATACTTGTCTATAGTATTTTGATGTAGAAAACGTTCATTAAGACAAGGGAGGTATTCAATGACCGCAAAAGAATGTATTATGGGGCGCAGAAGTGTTCGTCAGTTCACAGAGCAGGCGATCGACCACGAGCTTCTTTCCGAGATCGTGGAGACAGCTTCCTACTATCCCAGCTGGAAACATACTCAGATCGTACGGTTTGTTGCTGTGGAGGGGGAGAAGAAGGAAAGGCTCGCAAAAGAATGTACTGATATGTGGGCGAACAACGGAAAGATCATGGAAGCCGCTCCGGTGGTAATGGCGATCACCATCATCAAAAACCGTTCCGGTTTTGAGAGAGATGGTTCCTATTCCACAAACAAGAAGGACGGCTGGCAGATGTACGATGCGGGAATTGCTTCCCAGACACTTTGCCTGGCGGCTTACGAGAAGGGGATAGCATCTGTTATTCTTGGCCTCTTTGACGATGTGAAAGCAGCGTCTATTTTAGAGATTCCGGAGGACAGAGAGGTGGCGGCTCTGATCCCTATGGGATATGCGGCCGAGGAGCCTAAAGCACCGAGAAGAAAACCGGTGGAAGAATTATTGTCGTTTTGTTAATTAGAGGCGGAGGGACTTTTATCCCTTCGCTTTTTTATGGCTTATGCGAAACTGGAATGGAGGTATTATTTTATGAATCATTTACTTAGTCCTCTGGATTTTTCGACGGAGGAACTTGACGAACTGTTTGACCTTGCGGACGATATTGAGAGGAACCCTGAAAAATATGCGCATGTCTGTGCGGGAAAAAAGCTTGCCACCTGTTTTTATGAACCCAGCACAAGGACAAGGCTGAGTTTTGAGACGGCGATGTTAAATCTGGGTGGGAGTGTGATCGGATTTTCCGATGCGGCATCTTCCTCCGCATCGAAGGGAGAGAGTGTTGCGGATACAACACGTGTGATCTGCTGCTTTGCGGATATTTGTGCCATGCGGCACCCGAAGGAGGGAGCGGCGTTTGTGGCGGCATCCAATTCCTCTATCCCGATCATTAATGCAGGGGACGGCGGGCACCAGCATCCCACGCAGACGCTGACGGACCTGATGACGATCCATGCGCTGAAAGGCAGGCTCGGGAACTTTACGGTGGGACTTTGCGGAGATCTGAAGTTCGGGCGCACCGTACATTCCCTGATCCATGCGCTGGTGCGCTATGAGAATGTGACATTCAAATTTATCTCGCCGGAGGAACTGAGGGTTCCGGATTATATCATTGAGATGCTGAGAGAGAAGGAGATTCCCTATGAGGAAGTGATCAGTCTGGAGAGCTGCATCCCGGAACTTGACCTGTTATATATGACGAGGGTACAGAGGGAGCGTTTCTTTAACGAGGAGGATTATGTCCGGTTGAAGGATTTCTATATCCTGGATAAAGCGAAGATGAATCTGGCAAAGCAGGATTGTCTGGTGCTGCATCCGCTGCCGAGGGTGAATGAGATTTCTGTCGAGGTGGATGATGACGAGAGGGCGGTTTACTTTAAGCAGGTGCAGTACGGGGTGTATGTGAGGATGGCGCTGATATTGAAGCTGCTGGAGCTTGCGTAAAATGAGGGCGCAACGATGGAGAGACGGAACGAAAATAGGAGGTCAGTATGCTTAATGTAGGGAAAATTGAGGAAGGACTGGTTTTGGATCATATAAAAGCCGGGAAGAGTATGGAGATATACAGGTATCTGCAGCTTGACAAGCTGGATTGCACGGTCGCGATCATTAAGAATGCCCGCAGCAATAAGATGGAGAAGAAGGATATCATCAAGGTTGAGTGTGACATTGATACGCTGAATCTGGATATTCTGGGGTATATTGACCATAATATCACAGTCAATGTGATCCAGAAGGGAGAGATCGTGGAGAAGAAGGCGCTTCATCTGCCGAAAGAGATCAAAAATGTGATCCATTGCCATAATCCCCGTTGTATTACATCGATAGAGCAGGAGCTTCCGCATATTTTTGTGCTGGCGGATGCGGCAAAGGAGGTTTACCGGTGTAAATATTGTGAGGAGAAGTACAGTAAGAAGGCATCACGTGATAAATGAGGTGTGTGGTGGAAAAAGAGTATTGCAGATAAAATAGATAGTAAATGAAGTGAATGGTAAATAAAATATATTATATATGTGGGTGAAAGGTTTATGTTATGCAGGAAATTGGAATAGTAAAAATCTTTCACCCAGGATTGTTTGTAAGCTGAGAATTGAAACAGGAGTTTGGCAAAAGTTCAGAATGAATTGAAAGATGCTTGACAAATGATCAGAAAAATAGTATCTTAACATCATATCAGATATAATTCGGATAGAGTCTTTAATTTTCAAATGTGCGTATCGCACGGTCGGCGGTTTCTGCCGGAGTTTACCAATTATAGTTTTGAACATTTGTAGTATTGTTTTATGGGAGGTTTGTTTATGGCAACAAAGTTGAAAAAATATTTTCCTGTTATCAGGGAGAAGAAAGAGGTGCTGGCAGAGATTGCGAAAAAGGAGCTTCTTCAGGAGAAGTTTGAAAGCTGGGAGATAGAGCAGCAGGAAGAATTTCTGAATATTTGTACAGGGGTAAAAGGGTTGAAACTTTTATACGATGGTTTTTTCAGGGAAATCATGAATCCAGAGTATGTGCCAGAGAGGCTTAATGATTTTCTTTCCCAGATGTTGGGAAAAAAGGTCAGAGTGCTTAAGGTTTTACCGGGGGATTCTACAAGAATTGCAAATGAGAGTTCTCTGTTGATTATGGATATGGTGGTGGAATTGGAAGATGGGAGCATAGCCAATTTGGAAATGCAAAAGATTGGCTATCTGTTTCCGGGACAAAGGTGTGCCTGCTATTCTGCAGATCTGTTGCTGCGTCAATATAAACGTGTAAGAGGAGAGAGGAAAAAGAAATTTAGTTATCGTAACATAAAAGATGTCTATACAATAGTATTATTTGAAAAAAGTCCTAAAGAATTTTATGAATATCCGGAGGAGTTTTATCACTTTTTTGAGCAGAAGTCAAATACGAACCTGAGAATAGAGTTCCTTCAGAAATATCTTCTGATTCCCCTTGACATCTTTAAGAAAAATCAGCAAAATAAGAGCATAAGTGGAAAAAGAGAAGCATGGTTGACTCTGCTTTCAAGTGATGATCCGGAGATGATCATAAGACTGATTGAAGAATATCCGGAATTTTACGAGATATATGAGGAAGGCTATGAAATCTGTCTGAATATAGAGAGGATGATGGAGATGTTCTCAAAAGAATTATATGAACTTGATAAAAATACTGTACAATATATGATTGATGAGATGCAGGATACGATAGATGCGCAACGTGAGACCATCAATGAAATGCAGGATGAGCAGGAAAAAAGGCTTAGCGGTACAATAAATATTTTACGAAGTATGAACATGCCGGAGCAGGAAATCATTCAAAAAATTTGTAGCTTATATGAAATAAAAGAAGAAAAAATACAAAAGTATTTATAATTGTTTATATGCAAAATAACGAATCACATAGCGAATAAAAGGAAGGAGAAACTCATGTCAACAGAATATGTAGAAAGAAAACGATTGTTATTTTTTGGCTTGCCCTGGACATTTACAAAATATACAGTAAAAGAGGAAATGATCACGATCAACACAGGGCTGTTGAGCACAAGGGAGAACGACTGCTACATGTATAAGGTGCAGGATGTGGAGCTGTCCGTTTCCCTGTGGGAGAGGATCTTCAAAATGGGAACAGTCATCTGTTATACAGGGGATACAACGAATCCCAAACTGTATATCGAGCATGTGAAAAATGCGAAAGCGATAAAGGATTTTATTCTGGAAGCATCGGAAGAGGCGAGAATGAAGCGCAGGACGATGAATACGCTGCGGATCGACGCGAACGTGGATATGGACGGCGACGGCGTTCCGGATGACTATGACGATTGAGTTCAGGCAGAATGAGCAGTGTGTGGAGGAAACAGATATAAAATGGAACTTGGTCTGGTATTGGAGGGCGGGGCTATGCGCGGGATGTATACCGCTGGCGTCCTCGATGTATTTTTAGATCATAAGATAAAGGTGGATCGCATTGTCGGCGTATCTGCTGGCGCATTATTCGGAATCAACTACCTGTCAGGGCAAAAGGGGCGGGTAATCCGCTATAATAAACAGTTTAACAGTGATAAAAATTATATGGGGCTGCTTCCTCTTTTGCGGGAGGGGAACATTGTCAGTACAAAATATGCCTATGAGGACGTTCCACGCCGGTTTGATCCCTTTGATGATGAGCAATATCAAAAGTCCGGTGTGCCTTTTTACGCCGTTGTCACGGAAGTAAAAAGCGGAAAGCCGGACTATGTTCAGATCAACAGCGTTTTTGAGCAGATGGATACCCTGCGTGCTTCCGGATCTATGCCTTTTGTGTCAAGGGCTGTAAAGATTGGGGAAAAAGAATTTTTAGATGGCGGGATTTCCGACGGAGTCCCGTTTCAGTGGCTTTCCTCACAGGGTTGTGATAAAATGATCGTCGTCCTGACGCGCGACATGGAATACCGAAAGAAACCCATGTCTCCCGCACTGACAGGGCTGTACAGCAGAAAATACCCTCAGATCGCAAAACAGTTACGCGGCAGACATCTCCGGTATAACCGCACCATAGAAACGCTGAAACAGTGGGAAAAAGACGGCAGAGCTTTCGTTATACGCCCCTCAAAACCGATCAGGATCAAAAAGATCGAGAAAGATCCGGATAAACTGCAGGCGGTCTATGACCTCGGTGTGCATGATGCCGAAAGTGCCATTCTATTATTGAAGGAATATATTAACAAATACTGATATTGAAAAAATTGCTTTGGATATGTATTATAGGCTCAGTCAGTGCAGCAGGGGGGGAATATATCCTGTGAAGGCTGTAGAAAAACGTCGGTACTTAGTGAGGTATTTCACGAACTTAGTACCGCTACGTTTTTCTCCAAGCGGAAGCGTGCCTGAGCAGGATATATTCCCCCTGTTGCACGTCCGGACCACTATACTCCCCGAAACCCGTTTTTCAACGTAAACTTCTCCAAAACCACCCCTGCCAGAAACCAGTTCGGAAAGAAGTCCAGGCGGACATGGGAACCGATGCGGAGCCGGCTTCTGCTGTAATCCCAGGGTTCCAGCCCCTTTTTATCAAGAAGCTTTCCGGAAGTGAACTCCCCGAGGAAAATGAGCAGAGCGTACAAAGTGCCGCGCAGAGGGAACCATACTTTATGGGTGATACGAAACAGCGGACGAAGAAAGGCGGCGCAGCCGTAGATCGGGAACATCCACAGGGAAGTGGTTCCTTTCAGCTGAAAGTCGCGCCTCTGAAGCGCTATGAGTGCGGTGTAAAGGATCTCGAAGCACCAGCCCGCAATGCCGCAGTGCAGAAACAGTTTAAAGAGCGGCATGGGGGCTTCTTTTTTTTGTGTTGTTGTAATTGTTTTTTTCATATCCATAGAAAAAGTATGGACAGAACGGGAAAGATTATTCATAATAGTCTGAGGCAGCAGATCGCAGAACGGATATTGCGGGTGGTATATTGTGGGGAAGATCGTCTCAGATCTGTTTACAGAGACCGGATTTGTCATATGAAAAACACAGGAGTATGCAGATGAATTATAGGGAGACTTTGGATTATATAGAAGAAATGGGAAAACTCGGCAGCGTGCCGGGGCTTGAAAGTACATCAGAACTCTGCAGGCGGCTGGGAAATCCGCAGGACGACCTTTTTTTCGTGCATATTGCAGGGACAAACGGGAAGGGCTCTGTGCTTGCCTATGTCTACAGTATTTTGAAAACAGCGGGATATCGGGTGGGGCATTACTCCTCGCCGGCGGTTTACGCTTACCGGGAGAAAATACAGGTAAACGGAAAGGAGATCCTGGCAAGGGAATTTGCAGCGCTGATGACGCTGGTGCGTGAGGAGGCAGATGCCATGGAGGCGGAGGGGATGCCGCATCCCACGGTGTTTGAGATGGAGACGGCGGTGAGTTTTTTGTATTTCAAAGAACAGCATTGTGATATCGTGCTTCTGGAATGCGGGATGGGTGGTGATCTGGATGCCACCAATGTTGTGAGAAATACGCTGGTTGCAGCATTTTCCTCCATCAGCATGGATCATATGGCATATCTGGGCAATACACTGGCAGAGATCGCAGGGCATAAAGCCGGCATCATCAAACCGGGGGCGGAAGTTGTATGCGGGATCCAGCGGCCGGAGGTGCTGGAGATCTTAAGACGAAGAGCCAAGGAAACAACATGCAGAACAGTGGAGGCAGAGCGGATCACGCATATAAAATACGGTCTGGAAAAGCAGCGCTTTGATTACCTGTCCGGCAGCGGAACCTTATACCGGCATCTGGAAGTCTCTCTGGCAGGCGTGGTGCAGCCTGAAAATGCGGCACTGGCGGTGGAGATCGCGGAGGCTTTGGGGAAAAAGGGCTTTTCCGTCACGGAAAAACAGATAAAAGCAGGGCTTATGCAGGCGAAATGGGCATACCGGTTTGAGATCGCGGCAAAGAAACCTTATTTTATTCTGGATGGCGCCCACAATGAGGATGCGGCAAAACGTCTGGCGGAAGGGATACGGTTTTATTTTACAAATAGGAAGATTCTCTATATAATAGGAATGTTGAGAGATAAAGAATATGAAAAAGTGATAGCGCAGACCTACGCCTATGCAGAGCAGATCATCACGATAACGCCGCCAGAGCAGGAGCGGGGGCTGCCGGGACATGAACTGGCGCTGGCGGCATCGGCGTATCATCCCCGTGTGACGGAGGCTGCCTCTCTGGAGGAGGCAGTGGAAATGGCGTATCTGCTGGCGGAGAAAGACTGGGTTATCCTTGCCTTTGGTTCCCTTTCCTATCTGGGGGCTCTCGGCAGGATTGTGAGAGACAGGAGCGAAAAACATGATAGATCAGGAAAAAATAAAAGAAGCCGTTAAACTGCTGCTGGAGGGCATCGGTGAGGATACGGAACGGGAAGGCTTAAAGGAGACGCCGGACCGGATCGCCAGAATGTACGGTGAGATCTGCGGCGGAATGGATATGGATGCGGGGGCGGTGTTATCCAAAACTTTTACCACGGAAAAAACGGAGATGGTACTGGAGAAAGATATCGTATTTTACTCCATGTGCGAGCATCATATGCTGCCCTTTTTCGGGAAGGTGCATATTGCCTATATTCCTGATGGAAAGATCGTGGGTTTAAGCAAGCTGGCGAGGTGCGTGGAAGTCTACGCAAAGAGGCTGCAGCTTCAGGAGAGGATGACAGAGCAGATCGCGGAGGCTGTGATGGAGCATCTTTCGCCCAAGGGCGTGATGGTGCTGACGGAGGCGGAGCATCTGTGCATGACCATGCGGGGCGTTAAGAAGCCCGGCAGCAGGACAGTCACCTATGCAGTAAAAGGTGTTTTTCAGGAGGATGTGCAGTTGCAGCAGAAGTTTTTCTGGATGCTGGAGCGGTGAGAGGATTGTTGTAAACAGGAAGTCAGGCTGTGATGGAATGGGATTAATGAAGGATTGTAATAAAAAAAGACCGCAATAAAGAAAGAGACGTGTGCTTTGAAAAGACGAAAAAGGTATGTAGCAGAGAGAAAACGGTTAAGATAAAAAATGGATCGCATCAATAAAATTTTAAACAACAAGATATATATGGAATGTATAGATAAAAACAAGATGGCAGAAGTAAGCAGGAGCTTCTGCCATCATGATATGGGGCATTTTCTGGATGTGGCAAGGCTGGCGATGATCTTTGATCTGCAGGAGGGGCTCGGCATTTCGAGGGAGATGATCTATGCGGCGGCGCTGCTCCATGATATCGGCAGATGGAAGCAGTATGAGGACGGAACGCCCCATGAAAGGGCTTCGGCAGAGCTGGCACCGGAGATCCTTGCAGACTGCGGGTTTTCGGAGGCGGAATCAGAGCAGATCCTTTCCGCTATCCTGAATCACCGGAATGCAGCGGTAAAACAGGAGCAGACGCTGGCTGGCATTTTATATCGTGCGGATAAGATGAGCAGGAGCTGTTTTTGCTGTGAGGCGGAGCGGGAGTGCGACTGGAAAGGGGATAAGAAGAATCTGGAGTTAAGGTATTAAGAGCGGGAGGCGGGATTTATGAAGATAGGCAACAGAGATTTTGACACAAAACACCACTGCTATGTCATGGGAATATTAAACGTGACGCCGGATTCCTTTTCTGACGGCGGGAAGTTTCAGAAGATAAACCGGGCGCTCTTTCATGTGGAGGAGATGGTGGAAGAGGGCGCGGATATCATAGATATCGGCGGAGAGTCCACAAGGCCGGGATATGCGGAGGTTCCTGCGGAGGAGGAGATGGAGCGGGTTGTGCCGGTGATCGAAAAGATCAGGGAGAGGTTTGACATTCCGATATCGCTGGATACCTGTAAGGTGTCAGTGGCAAAAGCCGGACTTTCTGCAGGGGCGGATATGATCAATGATATCTGGGGATTAAAGCATGATGCGGGAATGGCTGCGGTGATAGCCGGGGCGGGAGTTCCCTGCTGTCTGATGCACAACCGGAAGGAGGCTGTTTATCAGTCATTCATAGCAGATGTTGTGGATGACCTGCGGGAAAGCATTTCTCTGGCGGAGAAGGCTGGTATTTCAGAGGATCATATCATCTTAGATCCGGGTATCGGTTTTGCAAAGAGCTATGAACAGAATCTGGAGATGATCGCAAAGCTGGATGCGCTGCACGTGCTGGGGTGTCCGCTTCTTCTTGGATGCAGCAGAAAGTCTGTGATCGGGCTTACGCTGGATCTGCCGGCGGACGAACGGTTGGAGGGGACGCTTGTGACGACGGTGTTTGGGGTGATAAAGGGCTGCGGGTTTGTCAGGGTGCATGATGTGAAGGAGAATGTGAGGGCGGTGCGGATGGCGGAAGCGGTGAAACGTTATGATTCTGCATTGAGTTCTGAGAGCAGATGATTTTTTACGTCTGTTATATGCTGACGGAAAGAGTTGTTCTTTGTTTTTTCAATAGCTAAAATCCGAAATAGTTTTCGTTCCAATTCTGAAATTAAATCTTCATTTTTGATGATATAATGCTTTTTATCATTGCCAACATGGATGCCGTCTATGTAAGAATCCGTGATGGGAATAGCGTCACTAATGAAAAAAATAGATTGTGTGGAAGTACGCCCGATGTGGTAATAGCAGGAACGAATATCTCTTTCAGGAAGACCCAGATAGAAATTCAGACGTTTTTGTGCGGCAGTATTGCGGTGATTCAGTTTTCCCATCGGGATAGCCCAGTATAGTTTTTCGTGCTCATTAGATTTAATAAGACAGACAATAGGGCGATGTTTTGTGTCATTCCATGTGCCACCGTTATTTTTTATCATTTGCGAAAAAGAAGGCGTTGCGTAATAAATACCACGTTCAATCATAGAATTACCTCGATGTGTTGTAGAAGTGTGAAAAGAAAATCTCCGGCTCACACCGGAGACTGGTAAACAATGTTTCTTTGGCGCACATTGTGAAGCGTATTTGTGTAAACAATGTTTCTTTGGCGTACATTGTGAAACGTATTTAAATAAACAATGTTTCTTTGGCGCACATTGTGAAGCGTTTTGTATTCTTTATTATACACAAAAAGATATAAAATGCAAGAGGGATTTTGAAGTTTTGAAAAATTTTATAAAATATAATACAGCATTACTATCGTAAGGATAGTATTGCTATTTCTCCCGGATTTCAAACAGGTCTCCAACTTCACAATCAAAATATTCGCACAGTTTTAAAAGCAGGTTTGCATCTATCCGCTGAAATTCGTCACGGTAATATCTGTTAAAGTTTGTCCGTTCTATATCTAATGCAGAACATACCTTTTTCTTTGACAGTCCTCTTTCATTCAGTAGCTCTTCGAGTTTTATATGCAGGTATTTCATCTCATACTCTCCTTTTCTCTATTTTATCCAAAGTCTCTTTGAAAAATAATTCTTTATATAGACATGCTTATATAGAGAGGCTATAATAGACAAATAAAGAAGTGTGGAGAGAGAAGATGAAAGAAAAAGCCATAGACGATATTCTAAAAGATTATTACCCATGCATCGTCGAGCGCCTGAGTAAAGTCTATAATCAAAACGAAGAATACAGGCAGAACATCGAAAAGGAAAACAGGCTGGAGGATCTTTTGGAGAAGGCTTTTTCGGGGGAGCAGTTAAGAATAGTAGAAGAATATCACGATGCGGTATGCGCGACTCTGAATATATGCGAAGTGCTGGCGTACAGGCAGGGGATGAGGGATCTGGCAGAGATTTTGGGGATAGGAGATAAAACAGACAGAATAATTGTTGAGTAAATGAGGGAGGAATGTTATAGTTATCTGAGGTAAATCCAAAAGAAAACAGCAAAGGAAGTACATACTCTATGGATCAGATCAGAATCAGGAACCTCAGGATATTTGCCCATCACGGCGTGTATGAGCAGGAAAAGGAGCAGGGACAGAATTTCTGCGTCAATGCGGTGCTCTATACCGATACGGAGAGGGCGGGAAAAAGCGATGATATCGCGGATGCCGTGGACTATGGCGCGGTCTGTCTGTTTATCGATCAGTACATGCGGGAGAATCGCTTTGATCTTCTGGAGGCGGTGACAAGGCATGTGGCGGAGGAATTGCTATTTGCATTTCCGGCGATCCGGAAGATAGAACTGGAGGTGGAAAAGCCGGATGCGCCGATCCCTCTCCGGTTTGACAGCGTATCCGTAAAGATAGAAAAGGGCTGGCATCGCATCTTTGTGGCGCTGGGCTCCAATATGGGTGATAAGTTAAAATATCTGGAACGTGCGGTGGCGGATCTGGAGGCGGATGCTTATTTCAGGGACATCAGGGTTTCCGATTACATAGAGACAGCGCCCTACGGCGGCGTGGAACAGGATGATTTTCTGAACGGCGTGCTGGAAGCGGAAACTCTTTACAGTCCGGAAGAGCTCCTTGCGCGGCTGCAGGAGGAGGAGCAGATTGCAGAGAGAAAGCGGGAGGTTCACTGGGGACCGCGGACGCTGGATCTGGATATCCTGTTTTATGAGGATCTTGTTCTGACAAAAAAAGAACTGTCGGTTCCTCATCCTGATATGAAGAACCGGCAGTTTGTGCTGGAGCCGCTCTCGCAACTGGCACCGTTCTTTGTGCATCCGGTTTACCGGAAAACGGTGGCGGAGCTGCTGGCGGAGCTGATGTCTGCTGGAGATAAGGTATAACATTTGCTGGAAAAAGTGTGAAAGCGGTTTGAGCTGCCTGTCTGGTTCAGACAGGCAGTAAATGATCGGAATCAGTCTTCGCGATTCTCCAGCGCAGCTTGTTCCGCTTCCGGGAACTGATCCACCGCCACAGGTCCGAAGGTGCTGGTGCGGTAGATGACACTGTCGTCATCAAAGGGCTGGAAATAAGTGTAGGCGGAGGTGGCGTTGATCCTGTGGTAGACGCCCTCCATCACCACTTCGGCGCCGCTGCCGTCGATGTTCATACGTTTCAGGGCAGGTGTATCAGTGCCGTTTGTCTGGTAGTAGATCACATTGTCATAGATATTATAATAATCGAGCCGTTCATCTGTCAGTGCGACCAGTTCATCGTTTGACAGGTCATAGCGGAACAGATGGTAGTCATTGTCCACATCCATATAATACACATAGTTTCCGATCACAGTGGGGTAGCTTGTGTTGCCCTCCCAGATCAGGCGGTTTGTATCCGTCTTTGTATCCCATGCGTACAGATAATGGTCATTGATAAGCCCGCTGTAGTAGATGGTGCCGTTCTGCACGCTGGCGGTCTCCACGATATCCTTGCTCAGTTCGATCTCCTCCTTGGAGCCGGCGGCGGGAATCTTGTGGAAGGTACTGAACTCGTTGTTGTCATAATGCTGGCAGTAGATCTGGTCCCCGATCAGCACCAGCATGGTTGCCATATCATTATCCAGACAGGAGCTCTCTTTTCCCTTTAAGGTGGAGCGGTAGATGCCTGTTGTGGCACGGATATAGCCGAGGCCGGAACCGCCGTTTCTGCTCTCCAGATAATAGAACAGGTAATTTCCTCCGGCGTTGATATAGGAGACGCTGGAATTCAGCAGTTTTTCCATCTCGCTTCCGTCAGGATTCATCACATAGAGGGCGTCCCCGTCATAAGGGTTGGAGAAGTAAACCTTTCCGTCAAACTCGCAAAAACGTCCTTCTCCGCGGATGTTTCCAGCGGTATTGCCGATGGTATCTTCAGGGATGGGTGATAAGCGGACACCCCGCTTCTCGAGATAGATCGCCAGGACCAAAAACAGGATCAAGATGGCGGGGATGATGAAATAGGTTGGTTTTTTGACAGTTTTTTTCATGATGGTTTTCCTCGATATATCAATTTTCTAAGATAACACTTTACTTTGATAGTTTTCTAATTGATGAAATATACCGACCACATTTACAGTATCATTTTTTATTTCAAAGATGATAATATAATCCATTTGTGGTACGATCGCTTCATGGTAGTCTTTGCCTGCTAAATAGGTATCTTTGCTGAGGGGAAACTGCAGGGGATTTTCTTCTAAACGTGCATAGATATTTTCAATGCCATTTAACAGGTGCAGGGCTGCCTGTTCACTTTTTAATCGGTGTAATAAGTGATACACAAGATGGTCGAGTAATTCATCTGCGCGTTTTGTAATGATCAGCTTATAAGCCATATTTTGCCCTCATTTCTGCTAAAGCAGTTTTTGCATCCTTTACCTGACCATTTTGTATCTGCTTTTCGGATATTTCGATATCCTGATAGATAGAAAGCCGGCGCATGGTGCTCTCATAGATCTCCATACTCATAATGACCATGTCACCATATCCATTTTTGGTAATATAGATGGGCTCATCTGCTCTATGGCACATATCAGAAATTTCGGAAGTGTTTTTTAAACTTTTAATAGGAATGATCTGTGGCATTTGACGTACCTCCTTTGAAAAATTATACCATAATTATCCCCCTGCCTCAATAAAATTATTTGCAAATTTAGTATGAAAGTCTACTTTCATACTTTATCCGCCCTTGCTATCAGAAAATAAATGTACTAAAATATAAAATGATCTTTTTTCAGAATTGTGTATCCGGTAAAAACGACTGGCAATTGTACTTACAAATCGGTACCTGGGGGAATAATTGTGGAAATATACAGAATTACTACATCAAACGTTAATTCCGTTGCAGAGCTGATGGCCGCTATAAAACCGGACTGGTGGGATTTTGAGGGGGCATGTCAGCAGCTGCTGGATGTATCTTTGCTTGCGAATTTGATCGGCTGGTATATTGGGGATGAAACATCTCCAAAAGGCTGGATTTTGTGTGCTGAATATGAGGGGTATTCTTATTTGAGCATAGAATGCCTTGGATATGATGAAAATGGTGTTTTTGTTATGGAAGAGCAGTTAGAACCATTATTGCGGCAAGCCGAGAAATACGCGGAGGAAAAAGGATATCGAAATCTGAAGTATGTTATAGGCTCGACGGATATGTCATGCCATGGCAGGCCGATTCAAAATTATGCGGATGAATTGAAAGAACTGAAATCGTATGGAAGAAAGCATTTTGACTATTTTGTTGAGTACGGTTTTTCTCCGACGGGTTTTATCCCAAACTGCTATGGAGAAAACTATCACGGCATCATGATGATAAAGCCGCTTATGTAAAATTGGGGTTGTGGAGTAGTTCATGTGATATTTTCCGAAAAGGAGATGTTTCATGAGATGGGTTATACATAAATAAAGGTTTCATTGTTTTAACTATAAAAAAGAGAATGAAAGAGAGGAAGATCAGATGATAGATTTACTTACGCTCCGGGGGCAGATTGACGAGATTGACAGAGAGATCGTTTCCCTTTATGAAAGAAGAATGAAAATTTCCGGGCAGGTAGCCGAATATAAGATAGAGACAGGGAAAAAGGTGTTTGACAAGCAGCGGGAGGACGAGAAACTGGCTGTATTAAAATCCCTCGCCAGCAATGACTTTAACAGGCACGGCATCACGGAACTGTTTGAGCAGATCATGTCCATGAGCCGCAAGCTTCAGTATCAGATGCTCTCGGAGAAGGGGGCTTTGGGGAAACTGCCCTTTATCGGGGTGGATAAGCTGGATACCGAGAAGGCGAGGGTGGTCTTTCAGGGGGCGGACGGCGCCTATTCCCAGGCGGCGATGATGCAGTATTTCGGGGATCAGATCAGCAGCTTCCATGTGGACACGTTCCGGGATGCGATGATAGCCATAGACGAGGGAAGCGCGGACTTCGCGGTGCTGCCAATAGAAAATTCCACGGCAGGGGTTGTCAGCGAGATATACGATCTGCTGGTGGAGTTTGAAAATTATATCGTGGGAGAACAGGTCATCAGGATCGAGCATTGTCTGATGGGTCTGCCGGGGACGAGGCTTTCGGATATCCATACCGTGTATTCCCATCCCCAGTCCCTGATGCAGAGCGCAAGATTCCTGCTGGAATATCCCGCATGGAAGCAGATCAGTATGAAGAACAATGCTTTTGCGGCGAGGAAGGTGCAGGAGGACGGCGATAAGAGCCAGGCGGCTATTGCCAGCGAATATGCGGCGAAGCTTTACGGGCTGGAGGTGTTGGAAAAGGGCGTCAACCAGTCCAGCTCCAACTCCACAAGATTTATCATCGTGACAAACCAGAAGATATTTCAGAAGGATGCAAAGAAAGTCAGCATCTGCTTTGAGGTGCCCCACGAGAGCGGTTCCCTGTACCATATGCTGTCCCATTTTATCTATAATAATCTGAACATGAACAAGATCGAGAGCCGTCCCATCGAGGAGCGGAACTGGGAGTATCGGTTTTTCATTGATTTTGACGGAAACCTCGGGGATTCCGCGGTGAAGAATGCGCTGCGGGGCCTGCGGGATGAAGCGAGAAACATGAAGATTCTGGGGAACTACTGAATGAGCGCAGAAGAAAAACAAGCGGCTCCGAAGGAGACATTTGTTTTTCTTGCGCCATTCATGAGCAAACGTCCGATGAAATCGGACAGAGAGCGCGATAGCGCGGGTTTGCGAATAGAATAAAATGAGCGTACGGAGGATGGCATGAGAGAAAAAGAACTGATCGTATACAGAAATATAGTCCGGGAGGAGGGAAAGCTTCTTTCCAATATGTCCGTTATCATGGATCGCTATAAGGAAATATACCACTATAAAAGCGCTTCCGGCAGGCTGGAAGAACTGAAGGATTTATTTTACGCCTGTATCCATGAACTGCTGGAGCTGGCGGGGAATCACGGTTTCTATGGAAACCTCTGGCACTGTTATCTGGCAAATCTGCTGGTGAACGATGAAAACAGTTATAGCCGTGCCTGCGAAGTGGTGGGAGCTGTGGAGGGCAGTATCAACCAGGCGGTGTTACATGATATCATTATTTTCAAGGAGTTCTTCGACTTTGATTTTGCGCCTATGGCGAAGGTCTTCGGGGCGGAGAGCTGGGCTCTGATCGAAGATTATAAAAGCAGTGACGAGGAGAGCAAAGTTTACAATACAAGGATCCGGCAGAGGATCTGTGATCTGGCGGAGCAGTTCCGCTGTGACCACACGCCGGAGGAGATGAAGGAGACACTGACGCAGTTTTATAAGGATTACGGCGTTGGAAAGTTCGGACTGCACAAGGCGTTCCGCATTGTTTCAGGGGAGGAGGGAGCACAGATCGTACCGATCACCAATATCGCTCATGTGCATTTAGATGACCTGGTAGGGTATGAGAGCCAGAAGCGGAAGCTGATCGAGAATACGGAGGCCTTTGTGCAGAACAGAAAGGCGAACAACTGCCTGCTGTTCGGGGATGCGGGGACAGGGAAGTCTTCCAGTATCAAAGCCATCGCCAACGAATACTATGAAAAGGGGCTGCGTATCATTGAGATATACAAGCATCAGTTCCGGGATTTGAACGATATCATCGGGCAGATCAAAAACAGGAATTATAAATTCATTATCTACATGGACGATCTGAGCTTTGAGGATTTTGAGACGGATTACAAGTATCTGAAGGCGGTGATCGAGGGCGGATTGGAGAAGAAGCCGAAGAATGTGCTGATCTATGCGACTTCCAACAGAAGGCATCTGATCCGGGAGACGGCCTCGGATAAAAACGACAGGGATGAGGATCTGCATACGAATGACACAGTGCAGGAGAAGCTTTCCCTCGCCTACCGGTTCGGTGTGACAATTTATTTTGGAAAACCTGCACCAAAAGAGTTTCAGAATATTGTCAGAACGCTGGCAAAGCGTTATCATATTGATATGGAGGAAGAGAAACTGCTTCTGGAGGCAAACAAGTGGGAGTTATCCCACGGCGGCTTATCCGGCAGGACGGCACAGCAGTTTATTGATTACCTGCTCGGGAAAGCCCCATGCGGCGGCTGAGAGGATGGGCAGACTACAAAATCATTAGAAAGCGGGGGAAGGCAAAGTGGCGATCACGACATTTGCGGCGATAGATATAGGTTCCTACGATCTGGAGATGAAGATTTTTGAGATTTCCGGCAAGGGCGGGATGAAGCAGGTGGATGATATCCGTTACCGGCTGGACTTGGGGAGCGACACCTACGCGGAGGGGAAGGTCTCCTACGAGGCGGTGAATGAACTCTGCGGTATCCTGAAAGAGTTCCAGAATATCATGAAAGCCTATAAGGTCAGCGATTATAAGGCTTACGGGACCAGTGCCATACGGGAGACACAGAATACAAAGATACTGCTCGATCAGATCCGGCAGAGGACCGGTATCAAAATAGATGTGCTGAGTAATTCCGAGCAGCGGTTTATGGATTATAAATCCATCGCATCCAAGACGGAAGATTTTAACAAGATCATGGAGAAGGGCACTGCCATCGTCGATATCGGAGGCGGCAGCATCCAGCTTTCCCTGTTTGAGAAGGGGAGCCTTATCACCACCCAGAATATGCGGCTGGGGGTTCTGCGGCTGCAGGAGTGGCTGAACCGTTTGAATGCGGCGTCCTCGAAGATCGAGGAGCTGATCGATGAGCTTGCCACGGCACAGCTCTCCGTGTTTAAGAAGATGTATCTGAAAGACTGTAAGATCGAGAACATTATCGTGGTGGATGATTATCTTTCCGTGGTGCTGCAGAACGCTGCGATCACGGGGGATCGCCCGGGTGTGATCGATACAGAGACTTATATGAATTTTCTGGAGTCGGTGCATGCCAGGACCATGCCGGAGATCGCGGGGACTCTGAATATCCCGCGGGAAAACGCATTGCTTCTGTTTATCTCAGCGGTGCTGGTGAAGCGGATCGTGAAGATGATGGACGCTTCTCTTTTGTGGGCGCCGGGGGTGACATTGTGCGACGGTATCGCCTACGAGTACGCGGAGCAGCATAAGATCTTCAAGGTGGAGCATGATTTTGAGACGGATATCCTCTCCAGCGCCGAGAACATCAGCAAGCGCTATATGGGCAGCAAAAAGCGGGGGGAGACGCTGGAGCGGATCGCGCTGACGATCTTTGACAGCATGAAGCGCATTCACGGGATGGGAAAGAGAGAGCGGCTTTTATTACAGCTCTCCACAAGGCTTCACGACTGCGGGAAATATATCAGTATGGTAAATCTGGGGGAATGCTCCTACAATATCATCATGTCCACGGAGATCATCGGGCTTTCCCACAAGGAGCGGGAGATCGTGGCAAATGTGGTGAAGTACAACCATGAGCCTTTCGTCTATTATTACGGGGCGGACGGCAGAAGCCTTCTGGATGAGGACGCCTATCTGGTGGTGGCGAAGCTGACCGCGATCCTGCGGGTGGCAAACGGGCTGGACCGGAGCCATAAGCAGAAGTTCAAGGATGTAAAGACTGTGGTGAAGGACGGACAGCTTGTGATCCATGTGGATACGGCGGCGGATATCACGCTGGAACGGGGGCTTTTCACAAAGCGTGCCGATTTCTTTGAAGAGGTATACAGCATCAGGCCGGTGATCCGGCAGAAGAAGATCTTTTAGAGAGGGGTGGTTATCATGGGTGACAAAAAAGACTTTACAAATCCGTCTTATTATACAAACAGGGAACTGAGCTGGGTGATGTTCAACCGGCGGGTATTGAGTGAAGCGAAGGATGTGAAGATCCCCCTGTTTGAGAGATTGAAATTTTTGAGTATCACGGCGTCCAATCTGGATGAGTTTTTCATGGTGCGGGTGGCGTCCCTGAAGGATATGGTAAACGCGAAATACAATAAGCCGGATATCGCGGGGATGAAGCCGAAGGAGCAGCTCGAGGCGCTGAACAAGGTGACGCATGCCCTTGTAAAAGAGCAGTATCAGGTTTACAATAAGCAGCTCCTGCCGGCGCTCCTCGAGGCGGGAGTCAGGATCGTGCAGCGCCATGAGGATCTGAATGAGAAGCAGGCGGCGTATGTGGATAAGTATTTCGCGGACAATGTATATCCTGTGCTGACGCCTATGGCGGTGGATTCCTCGAGGCCCTTTCCTCTTGTGCGGAATAAGACATTGAATCTGGGCGCCCTTGTGAAGAAAAAACAGGGGAAGGGCGAGGTGGAGTTTGCCACGGTGCAGGTGCCGGGGGTGCTGGCGAGAGTGGTGGAGATCCCCGCCGATGAGGAGGGCAAGAAATGTCTGATCTTCCTGGAGCAGATCATTGAGCGGAATATTGACAGATTGTTTTTGAATTATGATATCGAGTGTGTCTTCCCCTTCCGTATCATGAGAAATGCGGACCTGAGCATTGAGGAGGATGAGGCGGAGGATCTGTTAAAGGAGATCGAGAAGCAGTTAAAGAAGAGACAGTGGGGGCAGGTCATCCGTTTGGAGACAGAGGCCGGCGTGGATGAGAAGCTGTTAAAGATCCTGGAGGAGGAGCTGATGGTGCAGGAGGAGGATATCTATGCCATCAAGGGTCCGCTGGATCTGACGGTGCTGATGAAGCTTTACGGCATGGAGGGGCACGATGATCTGAAAACGCCGAAGTATACGCCGAAGCCCATACCGGAGTTTCTGGAGGAGGGTGATATCTTTACCCAGATCAGGCGGCATGATATCTTCCTGCACCATCCTTATCAGACCTTTGAGCCGGTGGTGGATTTTGTGAGGCAGGCGTCGAAGGACAGCGAGGTTCTCGCTATCAAGCAGACACTCTACAGAGTCAGCGGAAATTCTCCGATCATCGCGGCGCTGGAGCAGGCGGCGGAGAACGGAAAACAGGTGACGGTGCTGGTGGAATTGAAGGCGCGGTTTGATGAGGAGAACAATATCCTCTGGGCAAAACGTCTGGAGAAGGCGGGCTGCCATGTTATCTACGGTCTGGTGGGACTGAAGACACACTGTAAGATCACGCTGGTGGTGCGCCGGGAGGAGGACGGTATCCGGCGGTATGTACATCTGGGAACCGGCAATTACAATGATTCCACGGCGAAGCTCTACACGGATGTGGGACTGATGACCTGCAATGAACAGATAGGGGAGGATGCAACGGCGGTATTTAACATGCTGTCCGGCTATTCTGAACCGAGGAGCTGGAATAAGCTGGCGGTGGCGCCGCTCTGGTTGAAGGATCGCTTCATCTCTCTGATAAACAGGGAGAGGGAATATGCGCTGAAGGGGCATCATAGTCATATCATCGCGAAGATGAACGCTCTTTGTGACAGAGATGTCATTGTGGCGCTCTATGAGGCGTCCGCCGCGGGTGTGAAGATCGAGCTGATCGTGCGGGGGATCTGCTGTCTGAGGACTGGGATCCCGGGAGTGAGCGAGAATATCACGGTGCGTTCGATCGTTGGGAATTTCCTGGAGCATGCGCGGATCTTCTACTTTGAGAACGACGGAAAGCCGGAGGTCTATTGTGCAAGTTCAGACTGGATGCCGAGGAATCTGGAGCGCCGTGTGGAGATCATGTTCCCGATCGAGAAGGAGGGACTGAAACAGAAGGCGATGCATATTCTGGAATGCCAGTTGAAGGATAATATGAAATCCCATATGCTGACGGCGGAGGGAAATTACGAGAAGGTAAACCGCCGGATTCAGGAGCCGTTCTGTGCACAGGATACGTTCTGCCGGGAGGCGGGCGAGCTGGTGAAGCAGGAGAGGCGCGGCGCCGGTGAGCGGGTGTTTATTCCGGAGATGCATGTGGAGGGCTGAAGGAATATATTTTTCAAAATAACAAGGAAAGGTTGGTAAAGGGTATGACTTATGAGTATGATGATGCTGCCGTTCTCTGTTTTTTAGAAAATCAAAGGCAGTTGTTCCCGGAGGATGTGGTGGAGAACGCGAGTGAAGCGGAGGCTTTTCTGGAAGAGTGCATGGCGGTGATCGCCGATTCCGCGGACGAGGTACTGGAATATTTTGAGGAACAGGGGATAGACACCGAGGAGGCGGATGCGGACAGCATCCTGGAGGCTTCCGAAGTCTTCGAGATCGGGGACGGGCGCTATCTCATAGTGGAAGGGTAAAAAAGAATTTATGACAAGAACAAAAACGGTAAAGAAACATGTCAGGTGGGTAAAGGTGCTCCATGTGCTGATGACGCTGGTCTGGCCCGTCATGGTTGCCTTTGTGGTGACAGGGGGGAGCGTTTTGCATCGTACATACCAGAAAACCTATATGCCCTACTATAATCCGGCGGGCACATTGCTGCTGGTCTTCTGGCTTTTGTATGTGTATTTTATGATGATTATGATGCGCAATTATAACCTGCAGTCCATCGCAACCCAGGAGTGCGATTTTGATGCGTATCTGGAATGCGTGAAATATCTGGAGAAATTTCAGTTTCCGAATGTCAGGCGGAGCCAGCGCATCAACCGCACCGACGCCTATCTGCTGATCGGGGATTTTGATGCGGCGTACAACAACCTGATGGAGATGAAGCCGAAGTACGAGCGCTGCAGCAACAGGGCGAGGATGATGTACGATTACTTCTGGTGCCGGTTTTACGGGGAGCTGGAGGACACACAGAATTTCCGGGTGTGTATGGACGCCTTCCGCAACAACTGGATCCACAACCCTCAGGTCAAACGGAAACTGCAGAACCAGGCGGTGACACTCCTGCAGGAGCTGAACTTCCGGGATATGATGTTTTCCGGAAAGAATGACAGGATCAAGGCGGATATGATGAATCTGTATGCGGCGGGGCTTTTGGGGAGCCGGTATGAGTTCGTCAGATACTGTTACTATATGGGCAGGCTGGAATACAATATGAACAATCTGCAGGTGGCGAAGCACTGGTTCGCCCAGACTGTCAGTTTCGGGCTGCAGGAGTATATGAGCAGGCGGGCGGCGGATTTTCTGGCGATGCTGGACGCGATGCAGGTGCCATACTCGGCGGTGCCGCCGGCGCAGAATCAGTATTACTGTAATAAGCGGAGTTTTAATATGTCGTTAGGCATCATCAGCATACTGATGGGGCTTTTGCTGGTGCTGGTCGCCGGGATTTATATGTAGGGACAATTTGAAAGGGAAACAGGCAGGAGTGACAGGACTGCCTGTTTTTTAATGGGAGTATGACGGGTTAAGATAGTGTGGTTGTATTGTTGTCAGATTTGCAAAATATGGAATCAAATACTAAAAATAGGATAAAAATATAAGTTTTGGGATTGCAGCCCTAAAAATGTGGATTTTTTGGAAGAATCAGGATATAATAACAATAGAAAAGAAAAGCAATTAATCTGCCCGGAGGAAAGAATATGACCATACAAAGAACAGAGTATTTAAATAAGTTGATCGCATGGAAGGATAAACAGATCATTAAGATCGTGTCAGGTATCCGGCGATGCGGTAAGTCAACCTTGCTTGAGATATACCAGAACTGGCTGCGGGAACATGATGTGGAGGAAAAGCAGATCATATCGATCAATTTTGAAGATCTGGACTATGAAGAATTGACAGATTACAAAAAATTGTATCTTTACCTGAAAGAGCGGCTGGTAAACGGCGGGATGACATACATTTTTCTGGATGAAGTGCATCATGTAGAGAACTTTCCGAAGGTCGTTGACAGCTTGTATATTAAGAAGGGTGTTGACATTTATATCACAGGATCGAATGCCTATATGCTTTCCGGCGAGATTGCCACACTCATTTCGGGGCGGTATGTTCAGATCGAGATGCTTCCGCTTTCTTTTCGGGAATATATGGAGAGCACGGGAAGTATGAATGATCGCGGGATCAAGTATGCAGAATATCTCGAAAACAGCTCTTTTCCGTATGCGCTGGTATTAAAGGGAAGGCCGGATGAAATTCGCGATTATCTGGAGGGAATTTACAATACGATCGTTGTCAAAGATATTGTAAACAGAAAAAAAATAACGGATACCATGATGTTACAGAGTGTTCTGCGTTTTATATTTGACAATATCGGGAATCCGTTGTCTACAAAGAAAATTGCGGATACAATGACTTCGGCGGGCAGAAAAATCGATGCCAAGACGGTCGAGAAGTATCTGGAGGCACTGCGCGAAAGCTATATCATCTATCAGGCGAAGCGCTATAATATCAAAGGAAAACAATATCTGAAAACGCTTGAAAAGTATTATGTTGTTGATATCGGAATGAGGTATATGCTTCTGGGCTCCAGAGGGACTGATGGGGGACATATTCTGGAAAATGTTGTATATCTGGAATTGTTGAGAAGGGGTTATGAGGTGTATGTCGGCAAGGTGGGGGAATATGAAGTTGATTTTGTTGCCGGAAATCATAAGGGGATCACTTATTTTCAGGTGGCTTTGACTGTTCGGGATAAAGCAACGCTGGAAAGGGAGCTGAGACCGTTACAGTCGATCCGCGATCATTACCCGAAGATCATTTTAACGCTGGATGAGGATCCGGAGGCACAGTATGACGGCATTCGCCGTATTAATGCGAGAGACTGGCTTCTTGAGTTGGCGGATTAAGGACCGGGACGTGATGTACTGTGTGGCGTATAGCATTTTGAAACAGAGACAGGAGGCGGAGCTGATCTGATGTCTGATAAAGGAACTTTATGATAAGGTGCTTCGGGAGGATGGAATAGAGATTGGAATCCGCATCTATAAGGAGATACAATCTGGGGAGGCGGATGATAATATAATAGCTAAATCCTGCAGCTGTACGCCGGAGGAAGTGGAAAAGGTAAGAAAACAGTTTAAAATATAGGGAAAGTCGGAAATTGGGAATCGGGAGACCGGTTCCTGATTTTTTTGAAATTTTTTGAAAAATCCGGTAGTATTTTTAACGGCTGATCCGTTTTAATAGATAGAGAGGGAAAAAATATGCTTTACTACATATCTCTTCTGGAGACAGAAGAACAGAAAATACAATTTACAGAAGTTTACATGCGGAACAGGGACAGGATGTATCATATTGCTTTCGGATTTTTGAGGCAGCGAGAGGAGGCGGAGAATGCCGTACATGATGCGTTTATGAAGCTGGCGAATCATTTCGGACGGTATGAGCGATTATCAGAAAGAGAGATGGACGGGCTGTGCGTTACGATCGTGAGGAATACGGCGATCGATCTGCTTGATAAGCAGAAGAAAGTTACCGCTTTAGAATCGGAGGACATGGAGATGGAGTGGTGGAAAGCAGGCGGAGAGGGTGTCTGCCTTCCGGAGGAGGCGGTGGAGAAAAAGGAGCAGGCGGAGATGATCCGGCGGATTCTGGAGGGACTTCCGGTAATCTATCGAGATGCCCTGGTGCTGCGGTACTATTATGAGTTTTCGGTGAAAGAAATGGCGAAAATGCTCGGGATATCAAAACGCACAGCGGATATGAGGCTGTACAGGGCTAAGGAAAAACTGAGGGAAGCGTTAGACGGGAAGAGCGAAGAAAGGTCCGGGGAAAGTGCCGGGTGAGAAGGGGAAAAATGCCTGAGGAAAGCGCTGGATGGAAAGCCTGAAGAAGGACATTGGAAAAGCACCAGATGAGAAGAATGAAGGAAAGGCTGAGGAAGGTGCAGGATGAAAAGGGAGTGCGGGATGCTGAACATGCAGGATGAAAAAGAGATAAAGAGATTGATCAGAGCATTGTTTGATGCGGAACTTGATCTTATGGAACAGGATGAAGAACTGGGGGAGCCGGTGGCATTTTCCGGGAGTTTTGAGAAACGGATGCAGGAGCTGATCAGAAGGCAGAGGCTGGGGTATCAGGTAAAGACGGCGGTAAAATATGCATTGTCGGCAGCAGTGGTTTTTCTGCTTGTATTCTGTCTGACAAACCCCGGCAGGGTGGCGAAGGCATGGGATGCGCTTGTAAAATGGTATCGTTATCCGAAACATGTGGAGCTGCATGTACATATGCCGGAGGAGGAAAAAGGAAAGGAGATTTTGGAGTATGAACTGACCTATGTCCCGGAGGGGTTTATGGAAGGGCCGAGTGATTATGACGGGACGGAGGGGTATGTTCAGTATATTGATGAAGAGTATGCTTTGACGCAAAAGGTGATTTTACTGGCATATTCATCCTCCAATGCTCATGCTTATTATCAGGAGACGGACGAGGCGTTATGGGAGAAAGATGAGGAGGGGAATGAGGTTTTTTGTATCAGGGAAGATGGGGATATCAGGCTGGTGTGGTATTCGGAGAAGGATAAACTGACTTTCGTGCTGCTGACAAGCGGTCTGACCAAAGAAGAGACGTACCGGATAAAAGACGGAATCAGAATAAAATGGAATACAGCAATAAAGGAGGGCACGAGATGAGAAAGAACAGAAATAGCGGATATGATATGAGCGGTAATTTCGGGCGCAGCGTTTTAGCGTGCCTATGCGCGGCAGGAATGTGTCTGCTGGCGGGATGCGGCGAGAAGGGGAGCAGCGCAGGAGAGATGACGGAAAATGCGGAGATATCCGCAGAGGAAGCAGCAGGGACAGAGGGATATTCAGGGGAAGCAAAAGGCAGCACAGAAGGAGAGGCATATGAGGTTTCAACGGGGAAAGCAGAGTGGGAAACTCCTTTATCCTGCACAGAAAAAGTGAGTGATAAGCTGTCTTTTGATGCGGAGGTAATTACGGCGGATTCTTTCCGGAGCGGGATGTTTTATCAGACAGAGGGACATTATCAGGAATATGACGCGGATGCTTTTCTGGAATTGTTTTTTGCGGATAAGACAATAGAGGACAGGTATACATACGAGATGTCCGACAGGAGCGGGGAGGAGAGGGAGGGGTATGCGTATCTGTCGGAGGACGGATGTCAGATCTGTCTTTATCCGACGGATGCCGTTTACAGTGTGACATCGGAACAGGATTATTATTTTTACGGCTTTTGTGATATTATCGGAAACCAGACGATGTACAATGCGGATCAGTATTCTCTGACAAAAGAGCTGTCCTTTATGACGAGAGAAGAGGTAAAGCGGAAGGTGCTTGAGACACTGGAGCAGACGGGGATCTATCCGGGGAATATAATTTATCAGGCGTATGCGCTGGATGTGCCTACGCTTTGTGAGGAATCTCAGAGAGTTTATGAATGGGGATTTCAGGAGGGCGAGGTGGATTTCAGGACGGAATGGGAAGCGGGACAGGAGGCTTACGAGTTCAGCTTCTGGCAGATATGTCAGGGGCTGCCGGTCTGGACGGCGGAGATCGGACCGCTCTGCACTGCAGATGAAAGCCAGGCGCCGGTCAGAGGAATTTACCGGAAGGATGGATTTGTAAGTTTAACTGTGACAGATATTCTGGATTTTGAAACAGGAAAAGAATATGATGAGCTGCTTCCTTTTGAGGAGATCGTCGACAGGATTTCAGAACAATATACGGACGGTGTGGATGGTGAGGAGATTGTTATAAAGGAAATGAGGCTCTGTGCTCTGACATTCAGGGACGGGGAGGGAGGCTGTGATCTGAGGCCGGTGTGGATCTGTATTGGAGAATTGGCATGGGATGGAGATGGAAGCCTTGTGCAGATGACGTTTGATGCGGTGATAGGGGAGGAGGTTTATGGGAATATGGGATAAAAAGTCCGCCATGCTGCAGGAAGTACCTCTGCAGCATGGCGGGCTGTTAAAACGCGTTATTCTCTCGCCAGACGAAACAGTATCTCCGCCAGTCCGTCATGGTTGTTATCTTCCTTTGTCACAATGGAAGAAATGGCTTTCACCTCATCGCTGCCGTTGATCATGGCAATACTGTTACCCACAGCGGTCAGCATGGAGAAGTCGTTGTTGGCATCCCCGGCAGCGTAAGCCTCGGAAACCGGAACGCCGTACAGGTCACAGACAAATTTGACGGCGTTTCCCTTGCCGGAACGATAGTCCACAAATTCCAGATACTGCGGGCAGGAGAAAACGGTGGTCAGTTTTCCTTCCATCCAGGTGGTGAGTTTTTCTTTTAACTGTTCCAGCTTTTCTCTGTCATCCAGGGAGATCGCCAGCGCCTTGTGGGGCGCTTCGTCCAGATGAGGCAGGATGTCAGAATCGTAGATATATTCCATCTGTGTCTGGCTTGCATAGTAGTCCGATTCCGGATCATGGCGGCGGCATACGACCTTTGTTGAGGAGTAGGTCTGGCAGTGCAGTCCCATCGCCTCCGCCGTGTCAATGATATGCAAGGCATCCTCCGGCTGCAGGCGCAGATCTGCCAGCGCTTTTTCCTGTCCGCAGTCGTAGATCACGGAGCCGTTGTAGCAGATCAGCAGAAGATCCTGATATTTATCAAGCCCTGTTCTTTTTGCCACTTCCCGGATATTGTTGAAGGGCCTGCCGGAGGTGATGATGAATTTATTGCCGGCAGAAATATAGGCATCGATCGCTTCCAGTGTTTTCGGTGTGATCAGCTTTTCGTCGTTGAGCAGTGTGCCGTCTAAATCTGTAAAAAACAAATGCATGGTTTCGCTCCTTTCCTGTGGGTGACTCGAAAGCCCGCGCTGACGCGCTCTATGTTTGACTTCGTCAAACGCTTTCTCGTGATTGTGCAAGAAAAACAAATGCCGCTTCGCGTCGCTTGTTTTTCTTTTGCACTACTCAGTTATCATCTTCATCAGAGGCGGTCTTTGTGTAGATTGTTCTCTTTCTCGCCATTTCATCGCTTTCCAGATATTCGTCGTAGGTTGTGATCTTATCGATCAGGGAACCGTCCGGCAGGATCTCCATGATGCGGTTTGCAGTGGTCTGTACCACCTGATGGTCATGGCAGGAGAACAGTTCCACGCCGGGGAATTTCTTCATGCCTTCATTCAGCGCCGTGATGGATTCCATGTCGAGGTGGTTGGTGGGCTCGTCAAAGATCAGGCAGTTTGCGCCGCTGATCATCATCTTGGAGAGAAGGCAGCGTACCCGCTCGCCTCCGGATAATACTTTGACTTTCTTGACACCGTCGTCTCCGGCGAACAGCATACGTCCGAGGAATCCTCTGACATAGGTGACATCCTTGATCGGGGAGTAGGCGGTGAGCCATTCCGTGATCGTATAGTCGTTGTCAAATTCCGCGTTGCTGTCCTTGGGGAAGTACGCCTGGGAGGTCGTTACGCCCCATTTATAGTATCCCTCGTCGGGTTCCATTTCCCCTGTGAGGATCTGGAAGAGGGTGGTCTTTGCCAGTTCGTTTCCGCCCACGAAGGCGATCTTGTCATCATGTCCGACAATGAAGGAAATGTTGTCCAGCACCTTCTCGCCGTTGATGGTCTTGGACAGGTTTTCCACAAGCAGTACATCGTTGCCGATCTCCCGTTCGGGGCGGAAATCGATGTAGGGATATTTCCGGCTGGAGGGACGGATATCGTCAAGCTGGATCTTCTCCAGCGCACGTTTTCTGGAGGTTGCCTGTTTGGACTTGGAAGCGTTGGCGGAGAAGCGGGAGATGAATTCCTGCAGCTCTTTGATCTGTTCTTCCTTCTTCTTATTGGCTTCCTTGCGCTGTTTTAAGATCAGCTGGCTGGACTCGTACCAGAAGTCGTAGTTGCCGGCGAATAGCTGGATCTTGCCGTAGTCGATGTCTGCGGTGTGAGTGCAGACTTTGTTCAGGAAATACCGGTCGTGGGAGACCACGATGATGGTATTCTGGAAATTGATCAAAAACTCCTCGAGCCAGTTAATGGCATCCAGATCAAGATGGTTTGTGGGCTCATCCAGCAGCAGGATATCCGGATTGCCGAAGAGTGCTTTTGCCAGCAGGACCTTTACCTTCTGGCTGCCGTCAAGATCGGACATCTTTGCGGTGTGGAGTTCGGTGTCGATGCCAAGTCCGTTTAACAGCATGGAAGCGTTGGTGTCCGCATCCCATCCGTCCATCTCGGCAAACTCCGCCTCCAGTTCGCTGGCGCGGATGCCGTCCTCGTCGGAAAAGTCTTCCTTTGCGTAAATGGCATCCTTTTCCTTCATGATCTCATAGAGGCGGGCATTGCCCATGATCACCGTGTCCATCACGGTAAACTCATCATATTTAAAGTGATCCTGCTCCAGTACGGAGAGACGTTCGCCGGGGGTGATGGCGATATCGCCGTTTGTGGTCTCCAGTTCGCCGGAAAGGATCTTTAAGAAGGTGGATTTTCCTGCGCCGTTTGCACCGATGATGCCGTAGCAGTTCCCTTCGGTAAATTTTATGTTGACATCCTCAAACAGAGCTTTTTTTCCTACTCTGTAGGTCACATTGTTTGCACTAATCATGTTAAAACCTCGTATTTTCCTATATTTATGCCTTTAGGGCACACATTCTTTATTATACATGAAAGGAAAAATATTTCAATAAAAATCGATGACTGTTATTTATTTTACATTACTGCATGTTTGGCTCAACCTGGGCATCCATGGCAATGTATCCTGTGAAAGACTGTAGAAAAACATCGGCACTTAGCGAGGTAGTTCACGAGCTTAGTGTCCGTTACGTTTTTCTTCAAGCGGAAGCGTGTCTTGAATAGGATACATTGCCATGGATGCCCCGCCCGTCCAAAAGTGTTTCTCGTGAATGTAAAATTGGTAAAATTTTCTCGAGTTGGGGGAAAATATTACTTTTTTGTAAAAAAATAGACGCATTTTGGGCAGAATATGGTATACTGTTTGTACTGAAAAAGCAGTATGTAAAGAAAAGGAGAGAAAGTATGGCAAAATGGGTTTATTTGTTTACTGAAGGTAATGCAAATATGCGCGAACTTCTGGGAGGAAAGGGCGCGAATCTTGCTGAGATGACAAATCTGGGACTTCCTGTTCCCCAGGGTTTCACGATCACGACGGAAGCCTGCACGCAGTATTATGAGGATGGCAGGCAGATCAACGATGAGATCATGGGGCAGATAAATGAACACATCGTGAAGATGGAAGAGATCACCGGCAAAAAGTTCGGCGACAGTGAAAATCCTCTTCTGGTATCGGTTCGTTCCGGCGCGAGGGCTTCCATGCCGGGTATGATGGATACGATCCTGAATCTGGGACTGAATGAGCAGGTTGTGGAAGTTGTGGCGAAGAAGACCGGCAATGAGAGATGGGCATGGGACTGCTACAGAAGATTTATCCAGATGTACTCCGACGTTGTTATGGAAGTCGGCAAGAAGTACTTTGAGGAACTGATCGATGAACTGAAGAAGGAAAAGGGCATCACGCAGGATATTGACCTGACAGCGGAAGATTTAAAGACGCTTGCTTCCCAGTTTAAGGCAGAATATAAGGAAAAGATTGGTGAAGATTTCCCGTCCGATCCGAAGGATCAGCTGATGGGCGCGGTAAAGGCTGTGTTCCGTTCCTGGGACAACCCCCGTGCGAACGTATACCGCCGCGACAATGATATCCCTTACTCCTGGGGAACGGCAGTAAACGTGCAGGAAATGGCATTCGGTAACTGGTCTGATGAATCCGGTACCGGCGTTGCCTTCACAAGAGATCCGGCGACAGGCGAGAAGAAACTCATGGGTGAGTTTTTGATGAACGCACAGGGCGAGGACGTTGTAGCAGGTGTCCGCACACCGATGCCGATCGCAAAGATGGCGGAAATAATGCCGGAAGTATTTGAGCAGTTTAATAAGGTATGTGCAACTCTGGAGAGCCATTACAGAGATATGCAGGATATGGAATTTACCATTCAGGATAGAAAGCTTTACATGCTGCAGACAAGAAGCGGTAAGAGAACAGCACAGGCAGCGCTGAAGATCGCCTGCGATCTGGTGGACGAGGACATGAGAACAGAGGAGGAGGCGGTTGCCATGATCGATCCTCGTAATCTGGATACTCTGCTGCATCCTCAGTTTGATATGGCTGCCCTGAAGGCGAGCGAGCCTGTTGCAAGAGCGCTGGGCGCATCCCCGGGTGCGGCATGCGGTAAGATCGTATTCTCCGCAGAAGATGCAGTGGAATGGGCAGGCAGAGGCGAGAAGGTTGTTCTGGTTCGACTGGAGACTTCCCCCGAAGATATTACCGGCATGAAGGCGGCACAGGGGATCCTGACAGTCCGCGGCGGTATGACATCCCACGCGGCAGTTGTTGCCCGCGGCATGGGAACCTGCTGTGTATCCGGATGCGGCGATATCGTGATGGATGAGGCAAACAAGAAATTCACACTGGCAGGCAAGGAATACCACGAGGGAGATCCGATCTCCATCGACGGTTCCACAGGTAATATCTACGACGGCATTATTCCGACAGTGGATGCTACGATCGCAGGCGAGTTTGAAAGAATTATGAACTGGGCTGACAAGTACAGAAGGCTTCAGGTCCGCACCAATGCTGATACGCCGAGAGATGCGAAAAAAGCGCGTGAACTGGGTGCAGAAGGCATCGGCCTTTGCCGTACAGAGCATATGTTCTTTGAGGAAGATAGAATTGCAGCGTTCCGTGAGATGATCTGTTCCGATACCGTGGAAGAGAGAGAGAAGGCTCTTGACAGGATCATGCCTTACCAGCAGGGAGACTTCGAGCAGCTGTATGAGGCTATGGAGGGAAGACCTGTTACCATCCGCTTCCTGGATCCGCCTCTTCACGAGTTCCTTCCTACAGAGGAGGAAGATATTGAAAAGCTTGCAAATGATATGGGCAAGACAGTGGAAGATATCAAGGCTATTATTGCCAGTCTGCACGAGTTCAACCCGATGATGGGACATCGTGGCTGCCGTCTAGCGGTTACCTATCCGGAGATCGCCATTATGCAGACAAAGGCTGTTATCAAAGCGGCTCTGAATGTGCAGGCAAAACACGCTGACTGGAATCTGGTTCCCGAGATCATGATCCCGCTGGTAGGCGAGCTGAAAGAGTTTGTTTTTGTGAAAAAGCTGGTTACTACGACTGCTGACAAGCTGATCGAGGAGGCAGGTTCCTCCATGAAATATAAAGTGGGTACGATGATCGAAATTCCTCGTGCGGCTATGACGGCTGATGAGATTTCAACCGAGGCTGAATTCTTCTCCTTCGGCAGTAACGATTTGACGCAGATGACGTTCGGCTTCTCTCGTGATGATGCGGGTAAGTTCCTGGGCGCTTACTATGATAAGAAGATTTACGAGAACGATCCGTTTGCAAAACTGGATCAGCATGGCGTGGGCCGTCTGATCTCCAATGCAACCCGCTGGGGCCGTTCCACCAATCCGGATCTGCATGTAGGTATCTGCGGCGAGCACGGCGGTGATCCGTCTTCCGTAATGTTCTGTCATAAGATCGGGCTGGACTATGTTTCCTGTTCGCCGTTCAGGGTGCCTATAGCAAGGCTGGCGGCTGCGCAGGCAGCAATCGAGGAGAAAAAATGATGCTTTGAATAGTATTGTTTTGTAAATAGTAAGATAGAAAAAATGTCCTTTACGCTTCGGCGTGAAGGACATTTTTATGAGAAATTTTTTATTGCTATGAATAAGACCGGATGTTATGATTATAGATAAGAAAAACAGGAGGGATATTCCGGTGACAGATATTTCTATGATTAAAAAGGCTGTTGAGCCGATCGCATACAACTATGGGGTTAAAAAAATATATTTATTTGGCTCTTATGCAAAAGGAACTGCAAATGAGGAAAGTGATATAGATTTGTTGGTAGAAAAAGGGAAACCAATGTCTTTACTGAAGCTGTCAGGGATGCGCCAAAAGGTACAGGAGGCATTAAATCTTTCAGTTGATTTGGTGACTACAACAGGAATAGAGGAGAGTTTTAGAAAAGAAATAGCAGGGACGGAGATATTATTATATGAAGAGTAAAGATGTTATTATCTTAAAGAAAATTCTTGAATATTGTAATCAGTTAAATGAAGCCTGTGATATGTTTGGCAATGATTATGATAAGTTTGTGGAAAATTCTGTGTTTCAGAATGCATGTTGTATGTGTATCTTACAAATCGGTGAATTATGTAAATTGATATCAGAAGAAATGAGGGTGGAAGAGAAAGCGGTTCCTTGGAAGGAATGGTGTGGAATCAGAGATATCTTTGCACATCAATATTCCAATTTAGACCATCAATCGGCATGGGATACAATACAGTGTGATATACCGGAACTAAAGGAAGAAGTGGAAAGAATATTACAGGATAGAGATGGGGGTTAAGCGATGTGCTATCTCATAGCAAAAGAATTTGATAAAAAGGGCTGTATTGCAGTAAAGACAAGACATGGAAAAGTATTGGCGGATTTTACAGAAAAGCTTCAAAAACAGATAGGAAGGAATGGGGTACAGTTAGTAACGATCAGCTGTCCAAGTGCTTATGGAGAGTATGAGCCTTATGAAATTATGGAAAGTACAGAAAAATTTCAGGAGCGTGTTCTAAGTTTGTAAAGATTTTGCTTGAAAATTTAAAGTTAGCTGATTCGGAAGAAGAGAGAGCAGACATTCGGGCAAGAATGGTTGAAATGAAAAATGAACGATATCAAAAGGATACGGAAAACAAAGAGTTTTGCAATAAACAAATCCCAATTCGACTTCGTGTTCCCAACTGAATACAATAAATAAATATTTTGCTTTTGAACTTGCATACCCTGTAGTATAATATACAAATCGGGATTTTTAAAGAGAGAGTAAGCATGAAAAAATACGAACAATATGGACAACGAAAAAATGAGGACTGGGAATGGTTTCCTTGGCTCCCTTGGTGGCCTCCTGAAACCCGTCCGCCATTCAAAATACGAACCAAGCCAGAAGATATTGCTCCATTCTTTTTTGTAGATCACCACCCTTATGCCCTATCGCTTTTGCTGAAAATCAGTGACGGTTTTAAGGCGGATACGTTCCATAAGATGGGGCTTGAAGGAAGCAGTAAAGACTGGGAAACACTTGTACTGGGATTTATTAAAGAGTGGGAAGAGAACAACAGTGGCGTAGATATGTTTCATTTCGATTCGGATGAAGATGTTTTTTGCGTATATTCTCAGTACATAGATGACATCAGTTTGTTTTCCAGATTGCTCAGAGCCGCCTGTAACGATGAAAAGAGGATGCGTGATTATTTTAGCCGTGGTTCACAAAAAATAAATGAGCAGAATTGACAACTGTATTTGCGAAGTGAAACATCATAAACAATTTCAGTTTGCAGAATAAACCTGCAAATCATCTTAGCGGCAAGAATTTATAAACCTGCACGAATCTTAACCTTAGAGACATCGGGAACACGAAAGTAAATTGGGAGATAAACAACAGGAAAAACATAAATATGGTATTTTACAAATAGTCGGTTCCGTGGCTCTTGTAACAGGAGTTGTTGGTTTTAATATATTTAGAAAACGTATAATGGGAACAAGTAAGAACCTTATTACAAAAGAATAGCTATTATTTAGAGATACTAAAATTTATGGAGAGAAATCATGGCTTTTGGATATTTTATGAATATGGAAAAATTATCACTTACAATAGCGGAAAAGCACATATCATACATGACAGAAAACAATTATGAAGATGATTGTTTTTTAAATATAGAGAAATTGATTAATAATATTGAAAGTGGATTTGTAGTAATAACTCAGTTGAGTTGCTATTTTGAAAGTTTTTTAAATACTATTATTAATGCATGTATGAATTACAATGGAGAAGTATTGTTAAAATGTAGTGTGGAAGAAAAAATTGATTTTATATTTATGTATTATCAAAAAGATTGGCAGATTGTTAAAGGGCAAAATCCTTGGGCAATATATAAGAAAGCAACAAGAGTAAGAAATGAGATGATTCATTTTAAGAAAACATATATTGGTGATGGATCAGGTATACCTAATTTTCAACTTGGAGGGCAGTGGGTGGCTGAATTTTTTACCAAACAAAGTATGATGTTAATAAGAGATGGATATGTAAATTTAGCTGAGTTAATAGCAAATAATCTTGGACTTAATATATTTAAAAATATTGATATTTTTGAATGTGATGGAAGAGATGGATTGGTTAATTATATATATGATGAAATGAATATTAATATTGATGAGTCAAGATATGAAGAAATATCGGATTAATTGGATAGACTTCAGTTTTTTAACTTATAAACTCATGTTTGTAGAATAGTTATTTCAGTTTTAATCTAAATTTGTAAAAGTTATGTTATAGTAGTTATTATTATATAGTGATTTTTGTTTTGAGAAATATAAACAGATATTATGATTAGCGATAAGAAAGGCAGGTGAAAATATATCTATGATCGGTTATTATGATGGAACGGCAGTTCGTGTGAATGAGCCTTTACAAATGAATCAGAAGGTTATTGTTATTCCGATAGAAAATGAAATTGATTTAGAGGGGTCAGCCGCAGGAGGGCTTCATAAATATGCGAATCCGTCTTTAATTGAACAGGAGAAAGATGCATGGCGGAAGGCGGTGATTAAAAAGCATGCAGAAGAATGATTGTATATTAGATGCCAATGCAGTACTGAGGTATTTGCTAAGAGACAATGAAGAACAATTTCAACAGATAAATTTTATCATCCAAAGTAAACGTTGTTATATAACATTGGAGATTTTGGCAGAGGTCTGTTATGTTTTGGATGGAGTTTATCAGGTTACGAGAGAAGATATTATTCGTATTTTTCGAAAATTGAATAATGATGTAGTTATTTATAATGCAGATGTATTGCTTCGTGGATTGGATATTTTTAATAAGACGCCTAAACTTGACTTTATAGATTGTCTTTTATATGGCTATAAATTGGAGAAAGGCATTGATATTGTGACTTTTGATCAAAAGTTACGCAAGCGACTAGAAGACATATCTTTGCAATGAGAAATGCTGAAAGAAATTATTATGGTAAAAAAAGAAAAGATAAAAAATATTAGGCAGAAGTAAGTCTTGTAATCATTCTTATAGTACAAAAGAATGATGCCGAGATGGATACATAGCAGTTCGTTAAATACCGCACAGGCAGCTATTCAGAATTGATGCCATAGGAATTTGAGTACAATTTGGCAAAAGTATAGAGAAATGGCTTGAAATCAAGGGATTTCTGGCATGGAGGGGTTCACCGGGGTGGCTGGTGGGCTCCTCTTTTTTGGGTTTGGGGATAGGGCTGTGAATATGGCGATTGGGAAATTGCGGATACTTTTTGGAGAAACCTCGGACTTTTGCCCAAAAGTATAGTTTTGCCAAATTTTATAGGGTTTTGCTAAAAGGTTTGCGAAATTTGTAGTTTATGGTATTTTATATATGAAGACATTAAAGAACTATTATTTCATTCAAAATTTCTATATATTCGATGGGATGTATGCTGTATATAGACAAGATTGAAATCAATAAGTCAGAAAGTTCTGAACTTACTTCCCTTTCAGAATGGAAGTATTAGGATGAACATTTGGAAATAATCGTTCTGAAACTGGAATGTAATACGCTATTTTTGGGTGAATGCTGGATTAAGGACAAAATTTTGAGCAAAAGGCGATAATACAGAAAAGTGCAAGTCTATGATGGGTGTTATGGAAAAAGCAAGATACAGCAATGTAGGTTGCTATAAAGGTAAAGATTTCTCGTATTGAAGGCGAAGACCGTCTTGGCATAGAGAGTGTCAGTTTCTTGATAAAAAGCAGCAAAAGGTTGTATAATTATATCGAATAAAATATAGGAGTGTTTGTCAATGATTGAGCGATTGATAGCGGAAGCAACAGATTGTGATTTTAAAGTTTTACTTGAGATAAAGAAGCCAAAAAGTTGGTTGAAAAGCGTAAGTGCTTTTGCTAATGGAATAGGGGGTGTTTTGTTTTTTGGTGTTGGGAATGATAAAGAAATAGTTGGTTTAGAGGATATTCAAGCAGATGCTGAAAATATTAGCCGTTTGATTAGAGAACGGATTACTCCTTTGCCACAGTTTGTGCTTACCCCAGCGGAGGAGCAAGGGAAAAATTTATTGATATTATCTGTTATTGCCGGACGATCAACACCATATTACTATAAAGCGGATGGTATTATGGAGGCTTATATTCGTAATGGGAACGAAACGGTGGCAGCTCCAGATTATGTGGTCAATGAATTAATCCTAAAGGGAACGAATAGGTCTTTTGATGCATTAATCTCAGATAATCAAAAGACTGAATATAGTTTCACTTTATTGGAAGCGACTTATCGGGAGAGGACGGGATATTCGCTTTCAGTATCAGATTATGTATCTTTTGGACTTGCTAATAGAGAAGGGAATCTAACAAATGCTGGTAGGCTTTTTGCTGATCAGAATATTGTATTTAATTCTAGGATTTTTTGCACTCGCTGGAATGGACTTGAAAAGGGTTCTGTTTTTGATGACGCGCTGGATAATAAAGAATATGAGGGAAATCTAATTCACCTGTTTCAGAGTGGGTGTGATTTTGTATATAATAATTCCAAAATTAGGTTTTCAAAAGGAGCTCATTTCCGTGTGGATAAGCCGGATTATGCGGAACGTGCTGTGACTGAGGCAATTGTAAACGCATTAATTCATCGGGATTATTATCTGCAAGGAAGTGAGATCCATATTGATATGTATGATGATAGAATAGAAATTCAATCGCCAGGCGGAATGTATCAGGGAAGAATAATACAGGAGTGTGATGTTGAATCAATCAGTTCTGTGCGACGCAATCCTATTATTGCTGATCTTTTTCATCGTATGAAATATATGGAACGTCGTGGAAGTGGCCTGAAAAAGATTATAAGTGAAACTGAAAAACTGCCGGGATATAAAAAAGAATGGAAACCTGAATTTTATTCTACATTAACTGATTTTCGTGTTGTCATTAAAAATATGAATTATTGTGAGCAAAAAGTGTATGAGTTAAAAAAGGGATACATGAATCCTATTCTAAAACATGAATCATTTAGGTTCTCATTATTTGGTAAGCCACCAGTTATTCCGACTGATATGGCATTAGTCCTTTATTCACATAGTTCACGTGAATATTGCAATGTATATTTGCCAGAAGATAAAGTATTGTCATCAACTATAAGAAAATGGCATCTTGATCGTCTTGTGTATATAACTTTAAAAAAATTTGAGTTTCAGCATTGTTTTCGATTTCATTTTATTGATGGAATGAATCAATGGGTCGATATTACTTATAACTTTATTGTTTCAGTAAAGCCAGACAGAGATACGATAAAAACTATTATAAAAAATAATGTCACTGATATTTCAGAGTCAATATTGGAATTTCTTAATGAGTTTACGTTAGATAAGTCTTACAAAGTTTTGGAGTTATCATTTCTTGAAAGAGATGCTTTACAAAAAATGCGAGAGTTACTTCTACAGTTGACATATTTAAAAATACAAGTGAGCCAAGTTGCCTCATCTGTTGATGATGTGTCGAAAAAACAACTTGACAATAATGTAGTAGATAAAAAGCGTCTAATGGATACAGAGTTTCGTAGAAAAGAGATGGAAGTACTAAAAGAAAAGGTTGAGGTAGAAAAACAATTGGCTGAGATTGGTCACCAAGCTAAAATGAAAGATATTGAACTTGTAAAACAAAAAATATCACTTGTTAAAGGACTGGTTGAAGAGAGCATTTTAGACGATGTGATGGCCGGACAGATAGTACGGCAATTGTTGCTGGGAGAAAGCCAGGTTCAAAATTCCTCAACTTCATCATTTTCAAGTGTTGGCATAGATGAAGCAAATATAATCAATATAAGTGAGGATGGAAAAGATGATATCTGAATATGGGGATAAATAAAGGATACCCCATATTCTTGTGGTTGGAAGTTGAATTGTGTCTGAGAATAAGATTTTAAAATAGAGGAAGATGGAATAGTCAATATATTGCAATTTATATAATTTGAAGGGATAAACTATGCGATTCAAACAGTTAAATTCAGCGTTATCACACAGATAAGGGCGCATAAAAACCTTTGGGTGATAAAAATTTGTCTGCAAATGCTGTTGAAATCTGGGCGATATTGTCGAATCTTGTCATGGTGTCTTAGTTTCCGGTGGATAAAGTTGCGGAAACCTCAAAAAGCCCGTAAATACGGCATTCTTGGCAGTACATAGGTCTGAAAGTTACATTATTTTCTTGTGTTTTAAGGGGCATTTTTGCATTCGGGAGTGGGTGAACTTCTGTTCTGGGGTTCTTTTGCCAAAAAGTATAAACGATTTGGCGAAAGTGAAACCTTTTGGCAAAACCCCACTATTTCAACTCGAAGATGATAAAAAGCGCATGGGACTATCCCAAAGTTTGTGTAAACCTCCAAACTGGTGTAAGATAAGATTACTCAGTTTGGAGGTTTTATTGTATGTCATTGCCATCTTCGATGGCAAGAAAAAATGAAAGCCCACAAAAAGCGGCAATGAGGGAAATGATGCGTGATTATCTAAAAAGCAATGATGTCAGCATCAAAAGCGGAACCGATGTAAATTCCATAATGCGTGACATGATGTCCGTCCTTCTGGAAGGGGCATTGGATGAGGAGCTGGATGAGGAACTCGGCTACTCGAAGTATGATTATTGGAATAAGAACACGGACAACAGCCGCAACGGGCATTCCCAAAAGACCATGCACACCAGTTATGGGGACATGGATATGGCCATCCCCCGTGACCGCAACGGCGAATACGAGCCGCAGCTCATCAAGAAATATCAGAACACCGTGACACAGGACATGGAGGAGAAAATACTGTCCATGTATGCAAAGGGCATGACCACGGGCGATATTAAGTCTCATATGAAAGAGCTTTATGACATGGACATCTCTGACAGTACCATCAGCCGGATCACAGACAAGATACTTCCCATCGTCAGGGAATGGCAGGAGCGTCCATTGGAGGAGGTCATGCCGTGGTGTTCATGGATGCCGTTCACTACCATGTGCGCAGCGAGGGGCGCATTGTAAAGCGCACTGTTTACATAGCGTTAGGCATTGACATGAATGGGAAGAAGGATGTCCTCGGGATGTATGTCGGGGAGAGCGAAAGCGCCAAGTTCTGGCTGTCCATCATGAATGGGCTCAAGAACTGCGGCGTGGAGGACATCCTGATTGCCTGCGTGGATGGACTTTCCGGTTTTCCACAGGCAATTGAAGCGGTCTATCCGCAGACGGAAATCCAGCAGTGCATCATCCACCAGATCAGGAACTCCACGAAGTTCGTTTCCTACAAGGACATCAAAAAACTGATGGCAGATTTAAAGCGTGTATACGCTGCGCCAACCGAAGAAACCGCATTAAACGAACTGGAGCTGTTCAAAGACAAATGGGACGCCAAATACCCCAAGATCTATAAAACCTGGCATGACAACTGGGCGACCCTTTCCACCTATTTCAAATATCCGGAAGCGGAGCCAATGTCCTCTGTATCTGTTGGAAACGAGCATAATTACCAGTCTAACCGCAGTTATATATTAAGCTGAATAAAAAGTTATATCATTCGCCTTTTACGCTCATCATCGCCCGCATGTAATAGGATGGTATGCCTGATAGTTGAGGAATGTTCCAAAATACGTTCCATTATCCGCCCTGACAGAAAATTTGGCAGATACCGGAAACATACACGACGAAGATATTACAACCATATGAAAAGCTGTATTAAAAAACTATACCTCCAGGAATTCCGGACTGTTTAAAAGTTAGCAGTTCTGTTTGTGATACAATTATTTATAAAGATGAACGTAATTTTCTGTTTACTATTCAACCTTTTTGAAAGCAGTTATCCTTAAGTTGACAACATTGTCAGCTAAACCGGTGGTCATGATTATTTCTTCTGCGGAGAAAATGAAGTCTGTCTGATCTTGAGGACTTTCAGAATCCGATAGATTTTATATGGAAGTTATGATAAAATATCGTCAGATTTTACAGCTTTCACACAGGAGAGACAAAAGATGAAAATAATACTTGCATTGGACGACGATAACGGCATGATGTTCAATAAAAGACGTCAGAGCCAGGATATCGAGGTGAGAAAAAAAATAGCGGAGATCACCGCCGGGAAGAGACTGTGGATGAACGGTTATTCCGGCAGGCAGTTTCGGGATATGGAGATGGATCTTTGCATAGAGGAGGATTTTCTTGGCAGGGCAGAGCAGGGGGATTACTGTTTTGTGGAGGACAGGGGTATTCTGGAGGCAGTAGAAAAGATTGAGGAACTGATCATCTTTCGATGGAACAGGAGATATCCGAGCGATCTTCATCTGGACTTTCTTCCGCGGGAGAAGGGATTTGTCTGTACCGGTATGGAAGAGTTTCCGGGGCATTCTCACGATAAGATCACAATGGAAGTATGGAGGAGAGAAAAATGAAAAGACTGCAGAAATTATTAGTCCTGTTTATGATGGGAATCCTGCTTGCCGGGTGCGGGTCTTCGGGGGAGGACGAAAGCGCGGCGCAGGAGTACAGCGAAGAGGCGGAACTGCCCGTGCAGGCGGATGATGGAGAGGCGAAGAAGTCGGCGTCGGCGGATGGCGGGGAAGCGGAAACAGCACTGTCGGCGGAGGAAGACGATCCTGCAGGCGGCGAAAGAAGCAGAGCAAGGCAGGCGGCAGGGGAGGAGGAGACAAAAGAAGCCGAAGAGATCACATACATAGACGTTCCGGTATATTCCGGGAAAGCCTACGCGGAAATAAACGGCAATGTTCCCTATTTTAACGACGCTGAACTGTCCACGGAATCCTATGAGACATATGCGGAGCTGGACGATCTGGGAAGGTGCGGTCCGTGTATGGCGAGTGTGGGGCAGGATATCATGCCCACGAAAGAGCGCGAGGGGATCGGCGAGGTGAAGCCGACAGGCTGGCATACGGTCAAGTATGAGGGGGTTGTCGACGGAAATTATCTCTACAATCGCTGCCATCTGCTGGGATATCAGCTTACCGGGGAAAATGCCAACAGGCAGAATCTGATCACCGGAACAAGGTATATGAATGTGGAGGGAATGCTTCCCTTTGAGAACATGGTCGCCGATTATGTGAAGGAGACGGGGAACCATGTGATGTACCGGGTGACGCCCCTGTTTGACGGGAATAATCTGGTTGCCGACGGGGTTCTGATGGAGGCGAGATCCGTTGAGGACGGCGGGGAGGATATCCTGTTTAATGTGTTCTGCTATAATGTGCAGCCGGGCGTTTCGATCGACTATGCGACGGGGGAGAGTTCGCTGGATCCCGCGACGGCCGCGCAGGCGGAGGGAAAGAGCAGATCGGCACAGCAGGAGCAGAATGCCCGTGGGTCTCAGACACAACAATCCCAGCCGGATTCTGTGCAGGCATCGCAGCCTCAGCCGGACGCCTCCCAGTCTCAGGCGCAGGCGCCGCCGGAGCAGGTACAACAGCCGGAACAGGTACAGGCGTCGCAGATCCAGCCGGAGCAGCCTTCGCAGCAGACATCTCCGTCGGCAGGCGCCGCCTATGCGGTGAATGCAAAAAACGGAAAGATCCATATCGTGGGAGCCTGCCCGGCAACGGGAACTTCCAGCAAGGCGATGAATGAGCCGGTATACTTCGGTACATATGAGGAGGCGGAGGCATATTCCATGGGGATAGCGCCGAATGAAAGCAAAAGGCAGTGCGGGAACTGCTGGTAAAAGAGGAAAAGAAAAAGGCATCACGAGATTTTCGATGATGCCTTTTAAAAAAGTTCTTATATATCTATCGATTTATTTTGTGAAATCCTTGCAAAATGAATGCGAAATACAGAGAAACGCTCATCACAGATAAGGATGCATATAAGGCGCCGGTTCCGGCCCGCAGTACAACCCGTAAGCGTCGCAGATCCAGTAGGTTCCGTCTATATTCACACGGCACCACTGATGGGAATACTGATTCTCATTCACATGCTCGTAAGGCATACCCAGAATATTCAGGCAGAGCCCTGTGGCCCGCGCGCATCCGGCGCAGGATGCGGTTCCCAGTATAAAATATCCGTAGGGATCATTGTAATGCGGCGTTGACATGGAGTACATCATACCGGATTCAAAGCGATACCGGAGCGCCACCGCGATTCCCATAAGTTGCTCTTCTTTCGGAAGCCCCACAAGCGGCGCAACCGTCTCCCACGCCGCGTTATATGCCTGGTTAAACTCCGCGTTGGTCTGTTTCTTTTTCAGGCTGGACAGGTTGGCAAGCTGATCGACCGGAACGGGAATACCTGTTGCGGCGTTCGGCGTGATAACAGCGTTCGCTGCCATGCCGTCCACCGGAGCGCCAGGTGCGGCTCCCTGATAAGGGGTTCTGCCCTCAGCCATGCCGCAGGCAATGTAGTGGTTCAAAAGCATCTGCGGATCGGTTCCGAGAGCGAGCGCCACATCCGGGTAGGCTGCCGCGTAATATGCCGGATCGAATGTCGATGCGGCGTGGGCCGGAAGAGAGAACTTTCCGGCAAGGAGCAGCATAACGCCTGCCGTGAATAATACGGTAAGAATTTTTTTGTGTTTCAAGATGTCTACCTCCTCATGTTGTAAATTTCTGTAAATTTACTATAACATGGGAGGTGTTGTTTATCAATGATTTACTTCCCGGCGGCACGTTCGATCCGCAATCGTATCTGCCACGGCATCTCCTTCGGCTCCGGCAGCAGATTGGTATTCCGGTATACTGAAAGGATGATGCCCATAAACAGGAAGTTGATCACAGCGCAGTGTAGCCCGAATGTTAAAAACGGCATATCAATGCTGACAGTGAGCCCGAGCCCGAAATTCATTGTCACATAGACGATGGATTTTAAGATCAGGATGACACTGCAGGAGACGCCCAGCAAAAAGCCAAGCCGGCTGCTCTGCATAAGGGATACGTGCAGTGCCCGCATGAAGTAGGCGGCGATGATCCCGATCACCAGAAAAGTAACGATCAGGCCGAAATAGGCGGTCAGGCAGATCAGCACGTAGTCGCACCATGCCCCGGCAAGCTCACCGACTTTGCCGATGGTGCCTCCGCCGATAAGGGATGCGCCCTGAAGCTGCTCCCGCACCAGCATGGTCTGATAGCCCGCTTCACTGGCAAAAGCGGCAGGATTGAACATGACCTGAATGCGCCGGATCTGGTATTCGGCGAGATGCAGGAAGCGAGCCTGAAACAGCAGGACATCCCCCAGAAACAGTGCCGGTATCCCTATGATGGATGCGAGCAGCACGCCGGTCTGCAGTTTTTTTCTTCCGCCGAAGATCCCCCGGAAGGAGGCGGCGCAGAGGGTGAGCAGGCATGCCATGATGGAGAGCGCCATCTCTGCGGAGTGATAAGTGCCCGCCAGTAAAAGGAACAGCGTGTTGAAACAGAGCAGTCCCAGCGCTTTCAGGAGTCCCTTTGCTTTCTGGCCTCTCAGCCGGTAACAGAATACGGCAAACAGGGGAACAAACAGGATGCTGACTGACTGCCCAAGCAGAAGGTGCCGGGTGTAATCTAAAACGGGGCTGTGCAGAAAAAGAAAGGAGCCCGCCAGATACGCGCCGTAGATCAGCCATATATATCGGTAGAGCAGGCGGTAATCCGCAAAATAAACGGCTGCCATCACGAAAAGGCCGATCGCGTTATACCAAATGGTCTTCATATGATAAGTGCTCTGGATATAACCGTTGTCATTGTACTGCCTGCAGATGATGGACTGCATGATGATCCCGATCAGCGTTAAAATGAGCATGGCGCCCAGCATCCACACATCCGTTTTCGGGCGGTGGATTTTATCAAGCTGTAAACCGGCATCCACCGGGTTGCCCATCTCTTTTACAGCGAGGGCTTCCGCTTCCTCATCGCTCTTCCCGTCCAGCAGAAAGGCTTCTTTCTGGTCTTCGATATGAGCCGTGATCTCCTCTGCCACCAGCGTCCGCGCATGTTTATTGCGGATCTGTTCGGTAAGGCTTTTTAAATATTCCGTTCTGTTCATAATGTGCCTCCTTCCTATACTCCATAGCAGAGAACGCTTGCCACTGCATGGGAATACTCCTGCCAGGAATTTTTCCGCTCCTGCAGTTCTTTCCTGCCTTTTCCTGTGATGGAATAGTATTTCCTCACCTTGCCCTGGGCTTCCTGCTCATAGCAGGTCAAAAGCCCTTTGTCCTCCATGCCGTGAAGCAGCGGGTACAGTGTGCCTGCTTTCAGGGAGAAGACGTTCTCCGAGCGGCTCCGCAGTTCTTCGATCATCTCATAGCCGTACATATCCTTTTCGGATAGCAGTTTCAGAAGCAGCATCGTGGTACTGCCGGAAACAAGACTTTTATCGATTGCCATAGTGATTCCTCCTTTAAGTTTAATGTAAATGAATGAATAGATAGATTTCCGATATATCGATTATCTATAATATATATCGAAAATCTATATATGTCAAGAAGAATTTGAGAAGTTCAGGAAGTTCATTGAGTTAACAGTTGCCATAACGTGGCCGGCACGCTATAATAGAGCGGATGCAAAGTAGATATACAAATAGAAACAAAAGAAAAGGAAGAAAGTATATGAACAGAAAATTCAGCAAAAGATTCGCCGCGATTTTCATGGCGATGATGACAGTATTTACAGTTTCCTGCGGTTCGGCAGAAAACGAACCGGCGGAAGAGGCAAAAGAGGGAACCGTTCAGGAGGAAGGCTCAGGGGAGGAAGGCAGGCACTCCTCCAGCGCGGATACATCCGGCGGTTTTGCAGCTGCCCACGATGCTTTCAAAACCACACTGACAAGAGAGGAAAATGACGACTATCCGATTCCGGAACCGCCGGAAGGCGTATTTGATCTGGTTTCCTATCCATCCAAAGTGGGGGATCTGGCGGCCTATGTGTCCAGCGATCCAGGCGACGGGGAGAAACATCCGCTGATCATCTGGGTAGTCGGCGGATGGGGCAACGGCATCGATGATTTCCCGTGGATCTATCCGGAGTGGGACGATGACCAGACGGGCTCCGCCTTCTGGCAGGAGGGGATCCTGACCATGTATCCGTCCTTCAGGGGCGGCAGCGGCAATCCGGGCTATTACGAGGCTTTGTTTGGCGAGGTGGACGATATCGTCTCCGCCTATGAGTATGCCGCATCCCTGCCCTATGTGGATCCGGAGCGCATTTATCTGGGCGGGCACAGCACCGGAGGCACCCGGGCGCTCCTGGCTTCCGAGTATACGGACAGCTTCCGCGCGGTGTTCTGCTTCGGCGCGGTGGATGAGATCATATACCACAATAACGACCAGTTTACTTTTGATACGGAAAATGAAGAAGAATATACCATGCGTTCCCCGATCCACTGGCTGGACGACATAGGGAGCCCCACTTTCCTGATCGAGGGGAGAGACGGTAATGCCGAATGTCTGGAGCGGATGGAGGCGGCGACGGAGAATGAAAACATCCATTGCTATGTGATGGAGGGACAGGATCATTTTTCCGTGCTGGCTCCGGCCACAAGGCTTGTGGCACAGAAGATCCTGGAGGATACCGGCGACGAGGTGAATATCTCCATCACGCAGGAGGAACTGGAGGAGGCGATGAAGAAGCTGCCGACCGCGCCGAAGCCTGTGATGGTGGAGCACCATCTGGAGGATATGGGACTGACATTCTCCTGTCCCTATGTGTGGCAGATCACGGATAATGAGAACGGGAACGGCGTGGATGTATACTCTGCCTATGATTATGACAATGCGTGGGATATGTCGTCGCTCTTTATGTCGGCGTATGACGCGGAAAGCGCGGATGATCTGAAGATCCTGAGCAAGGCGATGGAGGCGCAGGGGTATATCGTGAGCGAGATCACGGTGGACGGACATCCGGCGATGGATGCCTCCGATGTGTATGAGAGCGAGAGCGGCACGATCTACTATCAGCGTTATATTTCCATTGAGAACGGGGATGCGTTTGTGGATCTTAACTTTATCACGTTTTCGGATTTCATGGATGAGGCGGATCTGGTGTTTCAGGATGTGATCGACAGTATTGTGTTTGATGATTGAGGATGATGATCTGGAGTATTAATAACATACCATGATCAGGAATGAACAAAATGCAAAGTCTATTCGATAAGAAAGACTTTGCATTTTTTATCTCTAAAATCCCCGCCATTTTACGAATTGCATAAAAATCCCCGTCAAATCCAAAAACTACCACCCTTTTTTACCAAAAAACACTTTGCTATTATAATAATATGAAGCAAAATATACAAAAGGAAGGACGAACGAATGGGTGAGATAATTGTCTCGATGAAAAATATCTGTAAGTCGTTTCCCGGCGTAAAGGCACTTGACAGTGTGGATTTTGAGTTGAGATCCGGTGAAGTGTTAGCGCTCCTCGGGGAAAACGGCGCAGGAAAGTCAACGCTCATGAAGGTGCTCAGCGGCGTCTACACGAGGGATGAGGGTTCCCTTTCGATCTTCGGGAAGGAATACGGGGATCTGACACCGAAACAGGCACAGGAGGCGGGGGTTGCGATCATCCATCAGGAGCTGAACATGTGCAGGCACCTGACTGTCACGGAAAATATGTTTCTGGGCAGGGAACGCCGGGGCAGGATTTCCCTCGACAACAGTTCCATGGAGCAGGAAGCGAAGAGAATACTGGACGACCTGAAGATCGATATCAGCCCGAACCAGATCGTGGGTGAACTGCCGGTCTCCAAGCAGCAGATGGTGGAGATCGCGAAGGCGCTTTCCATCAACGCGAAGATCCTGATCATGGATGAGCCGACCTCATCTTTGACGGCAAGGGAGATCGAGGATCTGTTCCGTATCATCAAAAAGCTGCGCAGCGAGGGGAAAGGCATTGTTTACATATCCCATCGTCTGGAGGAGCTGCAGCATATCGTGGACAGGGTGACGATCATGCGTGACGGCCAGTACATCACGTCCATGAACTTTGCGGATACCACGATGGATCAGATCATCGCCCACATGGTGGGACGTGAGATCAAGGAAAAGTTCCCGAGAGTGGAATGCGAGAAGGGAAAGAAGATATTTGAGGTAAAGAATCTGAACGCGGGGCGCATGGTGCGGGATGTGAATTTCTCCGCTTACGAAGGAGAGATCGTGGGATTTGCCGGCCTGATGGGTGCGGGGCGTACCGAGACCACGAGGGCTATCTTCGGCGTGGACCCGAAGGAGAGCGGTGAGATCTATGTGGACGGCAGGGAAGTGAAGATAAACTGTCCGATGGATGCCATCAAAAACGGCGTGGTGCTTGCGCCGGAGGACAGGAAAAAAGACGGCCTCTGCACAAAGCTTTCCATCCGCCACAATCTGGCGCTGCCGAATCTGGATATCGTCTGCAATAAACTGGGCGTGGTGAACAGCGGTGAGGAGAAGAAGCTCTGCGACAAGGCGGTGGTGGATCTGAAGATCAAGACCCCCAACGTGGAGATCGATTCCGGCAATCTTTCCGGCGGCAACCAGCAGAAGGTGGTCGTGGGGAAATGGCTGGCGAGGGATTCCAGAGTGGTGATCTTCGATGAACCCACAAGGGGTATCGATGTGGGGGCGAAGGTGGAGATATACCATCTGATGAACGATCTGAAAAAACAGGGGATCGCAGTTGTTTTTGTTTCCTCGGAGATGCCGGAGGTTATGGGCATTGCGGACCGCATTATCGTCATGTGCGACGGCAGGATCACAGGCGAGGTGATGGCGAGGGAGACAACCCAGAATGAAATTCTGACATTGGCAACTACCTTTGAAGATAAAAAGATAGGAAAGAGTGAGGGAGGAAACGAAGAGCATGAGTAATGAAAAGCAAAGTTTTCTGAAGAAATTATTGAGCATTCGGGGCATGGGCGCCGCCATAACGGCATTTATCGGCCTGATCGTCATCTATGTGGCATTCGGCCTGATCAATCCGGCGGTGTTTTCCGGACAGAATATTATGAACCTGCTGCGTTCCATGTCAAAATACCTGTTGATCGGTATTGCGCAGAGTTACATACTGATCACCGGAAACATTGACCTGTCCATCGGTTCCATGGTAGGCATGAGCGCGATGGTGGCGGCGACGCTGATGAGCAGAGGCGTAAACCCTGTGGTGGCGATCATTGTAGCGCTGGCCTGCTGTCTGGTCTGCGGCGTCGTAAACGGTTTTCTGGTGGGCAAGTTCAAACTGCCTCCCTTTATCGCAACCCTCGGCACCATGTTTATCACAAGAGGCGTTGCCTACATGGTAAACAGCAACAGAAATACGGATGCCATCGCAACCGGTATCGGCAAGGAAGCGGGGGATAAATTCCAGAGTATCTTTTATTACGGTACAACTTTAGGTGTTTACAATACGTTCTGGATCGCCCTGATCTTCTTTATCATTTTCTTCTTTCTGATCTCCAAGACAAGGACGGGAAGGCACATATACGCCATCGGCTCCAACATCGATGCGGCGAAGCTCTCCGGCGTGAATGTGGTGGCGACAACGACCAAGGCTTATGTGGTCAGCGCGATCTGTTCCTGTATGGTAGGCCTGATCCTCTGCGCACAGGCGGGCATGGGTAACATGGAAGCCGGCAATATGTATGAGATGTACGGCGTTGCAGCCGGCGTTATCGGCGGCGTATCGCCCCTGGGCGGAACGGGCCTTCTGCTCGGCACTTTCGCAGGTGCGGCAGTATGGCAGACACTGGAGAACGGCCTGAACATGATCGGCGCCCAGGTTGGTATCCAGAGGGTCGTGATCGGCGTGATCGTGGTGGCGGCGGTACTGCTGGACGTGGTGGTAAGAGGCGGCCAGTTCAAGAAGAAAAAAGGAAACTAATCGCAGGAGCACAACTTCATGCGTTTAGCAAATAGTGAGCACAGCTCACAAAAAAACTAAAAGTCAGCATGAGCCCGTACAGTGCCCAGAGAATTTACGGGCGGGAAATCGACCGGAAATTTCTCTGCCGGATATGGTACTGGGAGGGCTCATGCGGAACTGGAATAGGAGGAATTAAAACATGAAAAAGAAACTGTTAAGTTTGCTTTGCGGTGTGACCATGCTGGCAGCGGCCCTGACCGGCTGCGGTTCTGCGGAAGCACCGGCGGCAGCAGAAGGGGAAGCGGCGGCTTCCGCAGACGGAGCAAAGATCGCTCTGATCACCATGGACTCCATCGACCAGCACTGGATCAGCCTGAATGAGGGCGCCCAGAAAGCGGCGGGAGAGCTCGGCGTAGAAGTGACATTCATGTCACCTAATACAAAGGACGACGCACAGCAGATCGAGTGTGTGAACAATGCGGTGGCAGGCGGCTATGCAGCTATCATCGTGGCAGCAAACGGCCCCGACGCGATCTCTTCCGCACTGAAGGAAGCGATCGACGCAGGCATCAAGGTTGTATATGTAGACTCCCCTGCAAACGTGGATGCGGAAGCTACCTTCTCCACAGATAACGTGGCGGCAGGCACGACAGCAGGCGAAGAGATGATCAAGGCTCTGGAAGCAAAAGGCATTACAAGCGGTGACATCGGTATTGTCAATGTCAATGCGGCAACCCAGTCCACAGTGGACAGAGAAAACGGTTTCAGAAAAGCATTTGAAGGCACAGGCTTCAACCTGCTTGAGACACAGTACGGCGAAGGTGATGCGGCAAAATCCCAGACCATCGCAGAGAACTATATCACCCAGAAGGTAGTAGGTATCTTCGGATGTAACGAAGGAAGCACAACAGGAACAGGCAATGCGATCAAGGCATCCGGCAGCTCCGACATCGTGGGCGTAGGTTTTGATAAGTCCGATGCGATCCAGGGACTGATCACAGACGGATATCTGCTCTGCACCATGGCTCAGAATCCGGACGTGATGGGTTATGAGGGCGTGAAGGCGGCAGTTGCGGCGATCGGCGGCGAATCCCTCGGCGGCAAAGTGACAGATACGGGCGTTTCCGTTATTGATGCGGCGGCACTCGGCGGTGCGGCACCGGCGGCAGATGCCGGCGACGCGGTGAAGGCAAGCAAGGCATGGAAGATCGCTCTGATCACAATGGACTCCATCGACCAGCACTGGGTAACCTTAAATGAGGGCGCTCAGGCAAAGGCGGAAGAACTCGGCGTAGAAGTGACATTCATGTCACCTAACACAAAAGACGACGCACAGCAGATCGAATGTGTAAACAATGCGGTGGCAGGCAACTACGAAGCGATCATCGTGGCGGCAAACGGCCCCGACGCGATCTCCTCCGCACTGAAAGAAGCGATCGACGCAGGCATCAAAGTTGTATATGTTGACTCCCCTGCAAATGTGGATGCGGAAGCTACCTTCTCCACAGATAACGTGGCGGCAGGTACAACGGCAGGCGAGGAGATGATCAAGGCTCTGGAGGCGGCAGGCGTGACAAGCGGCGATATCGGTATTGTCAACGTAAACGCGGCAACCCAGTCCACAGTGGACAGAGAAAACGGCTTCAGAAAAGCATTTGAAGGCACAGATTTCAATCTTCTTGAGACACAGTACGGCGAAGGCGATGCGGCGAAGTCTCAGACCATCGCGGAGAACTATATTACGCAGAACGTAGTAGGTATCTTCGGATGTAACGAAGGTTCTACAACAGGAACAGGCAATGCGATCAAGGCATCCGGTAATTCCGGTATCGTGGGTGTAGGTTTCGATAAATCCGATGCGATCATGAATCTGATCGGTGACGGATATCTGCTCTGCACCATGGCTCAGAATCCTGATGTGATGGGTTCCATGGGCGTGGAAGCCTGCGTGAAGGCATTGGAGGGTGAGTCCCTCGGCGGCGTGGTGACAGATACAGGGGTTTCTGTACTTACAAAATAATAGAATATAGTGTATACTGTGAAGTAGCCGCAGGCGTAAAGCGTGTGCGGCTACTTCGTGATTGCGGGTTTGCGTGATCGGGGTAAGAAAAGAAAGTGTGGATGGTATGCTGAAAGTTGTGATTGCGGATGATGAGGAGAGGATATGCAGGCTGATCGAGGCGCTGGTGGACTGGCGCTCGCTCGGTATGGAAGTGGCGGCTGCTGCGCATAACGGCCTGGAGGCGCTGGAGTTTGCGGAGCGGTTTCGCCCGGATATTCTGATCACGGATATCAGGATGCCGGGGTGCAGCGGGCTGGAGCTGATCGAGAAGGTGAAAAAGAGCATGCCGGAGCTGGAGATCATCATTATCAGCGGCTATGCTCATTTTGAGTATGCGAAGAGCGCTATCCAGTTTGGAGTCGGGGAGTATCTGCTGAAACCGATCAATAAGGCGGAGCTGACGATGACGCTGGAGCGGCTTCGAACGAAGATCGAGGGAAGGCTCCGGGAGAAGGAAGACAGACAGCAGATGGAGCAAAAGAGCAGGCATGATGTACTGCGGCTCAGGGAGCTTTTGCTGGAACGCCTGCTGGAGCAGAAGACGGGAGAGCTCTCGATCGGGGTGCTGCAGGAGGAGTATTATCTGGAGATGAAGCCCGGCTGTTTTCAGGCGATCTGGCTGAAAGTTGACAGTCCGGAAAAGGAACTGGGGGACGAGGGCAAAAGTATTGTGATGGAACGCGCCGGAAGGCTTCTGGAGAGCAATCTTCGGCATAAATGTTTTGATATGGTCTGCAGGGAGCAGGGGCAGGGGAATTATGTCGGGGTCCTGAACTATGCGGAGGAGAGGCAGGAGGAGATCCGGCGCATTTTGAAGGACTGCCTGAATCAGCTTGAGAGCGGGAAGAAGCTGTACGGGGATATCTTCTTTTCCATGGCGGTGGGCAGTGTCGTAAGAGAACCGTCGGAGATGGCGGGATCTTTACAGGAAGCTTCCCTGATCATCATGGAGCGTCTGGTAAAGGGGACCGGCAGGCTTCTCGACTATATGCCGGAGGGAGATTCGGCGCTGCATGAGAAGAGCCTGATGGAAAAATATCTGAGGGCTGTTACCCATGCCATTGAGATCATGAGTGAGGAGGAGGCCCAAAAGGCGCTGGAACAGATCAGGGCGGGCGTTTCTGAGGTGAAGGATGTGCGGGGCTATGAGATATATGAGCTTGTCAGCTCCTGCGGCGCTCTGTTTTTAAGCCAGGTGGAGTCGAAGGACCGGCGGGAAAAGCTGGAGTTTTTTTCGGGAAAGTGCAGACAGTGCGGCTCCCAGGAGGCTCTGTTCGGGGTGCTGCAGGAATTGCAGGAGGATTATATCCGGGAGCTTGTACAGCAGCACGAGGGAGACATGGTGCGGCCGATCCGTCAGGCGAAGCAGTATATCCAGAATCATTTCAGCGAGCCCATCACCCAGGAGGAGGTCAGCAGTATCGTAGGGCTTTCCAGTACCTATTTCAGCGCTCTTTTTAAAAAGGAGGAGGGCGAAGGGTTTGCGAAATATCTGACCGGCGTGCGGATGGAGCAGGCGAAGATCCTGCTGCGGGAGAGCAACGCGTCGGTTTCGGAGATCTGTAAAAAAGTCGGGTATAATGATCTGAAACATTTTACCCATAATTTTGAGAAGGCGACGGGGCTGAAACCCGGTGCCTACCGGAAGCTGTACGGATAAATGTCATATCGGATGCCGTGTGAAGACAGGGCTGGCGTTCCTGATATACCGGAAACAAGGTAAACAAAGACGGACGGCACAGAGGATTGTGGAGTATAGTAATTATATGCGGAATGATACCAAAAAAAAGAAACCGTGGATATACATATCGAACAGGGCTTTTGTCCTTGTATTTCTGATGCTGGCTTTCTTTGTCCTGCAGACTTTTATACAGTGTATCCTGTTTTTCCGGGATGAGGCTCCCTTCTGGCAGGTTGTGGCCTTTCTGATCATGACGATGGGATTTACGACGGTGTTTCTGGTGTTCATCGTGCGCCCCTATCAGCGGAACCAGATGATGATGCAGAGGATCCTGGACGGTTATATCCTGCCGGACAGCAGCCTCTTTGAGAAGGCGCTCCTTACGCCCAGCATGGAGGCGGAGATCGAGCGTCTGGAGCAGGTATTAAAATCCCCGGAGATGATGGATCTGAATAAAAGGCAGGCGCAGTATCTGGCGCTGCAGAACCAGATCAATCCCCATTTTCTGTACAATACGCTGGAGAGCATCCGGGGCGAGGCGCTGATCGCGGGGATGGACAATATCGCGGATATGACGGAGGCGCTGGCGAAGTTTTTCCGCTATACCATCACAAAGGTGGAAAATCTGGTGTCGGTGGAGGAGGAGCTGGATAACTGCGAGACCTACTTCCTGATCCAGAAGTATCGTTTCGGGAGCCGCCTGCAGCTTCATATCCTGTGCGAGGAGGAGAGTAAAGAGAGCATCATGAACTGCAGGATCCCGAAGCTGACGCTGCAGCCGATTCTGGAGAACAGTATCATCCACGGGACGGAGTTAAAGATCGGGACAGGGAATCTGACGATCCAGTTTGAACAGACGGATAAGCGGCTGGTCATCCGCATTTCAGACGACGGGGTGGGGATGGACGAACAGACGCTGGCGAAGCTTAACAGACAGCTCGGCAGAGGGACGAAGGCGCTGACGGATAAGGAAGAGAAGAAGGGCGGCATCGCGCTTGTCAATGTAAACAACCGTATCCATCTGCTGTTCGGGGAGGAGTACGGGATGCATGTTTATTCGATAAAGGATAAGGGGACGGATGTGGAAGTGACGCTGCCCATCGTGACGATGTAGAGGAGATATTATGCGACAGGAGATCTTCCGTATGGAGCGGGTGACTTATACGGAGCAGGGGGTTAAAAAACTGGAGAATTTCAACCTGCAGGTTTATGCGGGCGAGATCATGGGGCTCATACCGGTGAACGCCCACGGAAAAAATGCGATCCTGACTTTGCTGCAGAACAATCTCCCCCTGTATGACGGGTATATTTATTATGGAGGAGAACTCGTCAATTCCTGGCGGGGTGCCGTAAAGAAGAGCAATCGTGTGAGCGTGATCCAGGCGCAGAACCGTCTGGTGAACGGCATGACGGTGGCGGATAATATCTTTGTGCTCCGGCAGGGGTTTAAGCAGTATGTACTGCACACTTCCATCCTGAAAAAACAGCTTCAACCTTTTATGGACGATATCGGCATGGACATTTCCGCGGACATGAGAGTGGAGAAGCTATCGGCCTTTGAGCGGGTGGTGGTGGAACTGCTGCGGGCGGTCGTTGTGGGCTATCGGCTGATCGTGCTGGATGAGATCAGTATCTTTGTCAGCCATGACGAGATGGAAAAACTCTATGAGATCATGCGACGATATACAAAGCAGGGCTTTTCTTTTCTGTATATCAGCTCCCATTTTGAGGAGATCCTGCATATCTGTGACAGGACGGGTTTTCTGTGCAATGGCCGTCTGCAGAAGGTGGTGCAGGCGCAGGATATGAACCGGAGATATCTGCGGGAGTGTCTGGAAGGGTACGACAGGAATGTCTGGGGCTATCCGGAAAACCGGCATTTCCGTCAGGCCGGAAGAGAGATCTTTCTGGAGGGAGAGCTGGAAGGCAGGGGGAGAGTGCGGAAGTTTTCCTTCACCGTCCGGGAGGGGGAATGCCTCACGCTGCAGGCGGAGGATGATCAGATCCTGCAGAACTGTATCCTGTTTCTGACCGGGGAGGAGAGCCGGATCAAGATGGACGGCAGGAAGATGCGGATCGGTATGGATAAGGAGATCGCCGTGGTTTCGGCGGAACCTACCACGACAATGGTCTTTCCGGAGATGAGTTACATGGACAATCTCTGTATGGGGCTGGCAAGGCGGATGCCGGATGTGTGGAGCGGCAGAAAGATAAGAGCCAGCATCCGGCGGGAGTACGCGCAGATCCTGGGGGAGGATACTTTTGAGAAGTCCATAGAGGAGTTGTCGGAGCGGCAGAAGTATCAGCTTATCTACACAAGGATCGCCCTGCAGAAGCCCAGGGCGGCGTTTCTGATCCAGCCCTTTATGGGGGCGGATATGCCCCACAGGCGGTTTATCTGGGAGATGCTGGAGCAGCTTCTGGATAGGGGGATCGCGCTGGTGCTGCTGTCGGTGAATCCGCTGGATACATGGCTGGTGGCACAGCGGACGCTGAAGCTGGGGAAAAACGGGATCTTTGAGGAGAAGCAGGAGTTTGAGGAGCATCAGATGGTCTATTCGTTTATGAAAGATAAAAGATAAGGAGGAAACGAAGATGAATCGTTATGTAGGACATGAGAGTCAGTATTTTGGCGTGGAGGAGCACAGGCTGGTCGGCGGGAGGGGCGACGGGATGCGGCTTTTGCAGGTGCGGAACGGGAGAGGGCTGGAGTTTACCGTTTCTGCGGATCGGGCGGCGGATATCTCGAGGCTCAGTTTCTGCGGGATGAACATGGGGTATTTTGCTTCCTGCGGGTACGTGGCGCCGGCTTATTACGATGACAGGGAGGATCTGTTCCTGAAATCGTTCACGGCGGGATTTCTGACCACCTGCGGGCTGACCAATGCGGGGAGCCCCTGCGAGGATGCGGGGGAGATACTGCCGCTTCACGGAAGTATCGGGAATACGCCGACGGAGCATATTTACTGGGAGTCCGATGAAGAGGAGATCCGGATCCATGCGAAGGTGGTGGACGCAAGGCTGTTTTCCCATAAACTGGCGCTTTACCGGACGATCCGCTGCTCCCTCGCGGAGAATACATTTGCGATAGAGGACAGGATCAAAAATGAGGGGGACGGCGCCTATCCGGTGGAGGTGCTCTACCATATGAACATGGGCTATCCGCTCTTATCGGAAAAGTCCCTTGTCCATATCGGTTCCGATCAGGTGGTGCCCAGAAATGAGCGGGCGGCAGAGGGCATCGAAGAGTGGGATAAGATGAGAGAGCCGGAAGCAGGGTTTGAAGAGCAGTGCTATTATCACAGGTTCAGCGGTGAGGGAAAGGCTGGTGTTTTCCAGCCGGAGGAAGGCCTGGGGCTGATGATCTCCTTTGACAGTGAGAATCTGAATTATTTCACCGAGTGGAAGATGATGGGCGTGCGGGACTATGTGCTGGGGCTGGAACCCGGAAACTGTCATCCTGACGGAAGAAAGAAGATGAGAGAGGACGGCACGCTGAAGATCCTTGCGCCGGGGGAGGAAGTATCTTACCGGTTCCGGGTGAGCATGGTGAAAGGGATGGATGCGTGGAGGGAAATGATTCAATAGCGAGAGTGAGTGTAACAATAAGAAATGGTTTTGGAAAGATAAATAAGAGACATGTAGTTATGTCACAAAATTTAAATCGGCGGGGAAGTTTATCCCCGCCGATTTAAATTTTTATTCTTGTGGAGGCGGTGTAACAGCACCTTCTTCTGTGGGCTGCTGTTCTTCCGGTATGCCATACACGATGCCTGCAGCTGCCATTTCCATCTGCTGAAGCTGCAGTACGCCCTCATAGCCGGGGGTTGCAAAGAACATGGCGTTATGCTGACAGGTGACGGAAGGAGTCTGAGCCGCGGCAAGAGCTGCGGGATCCTCCATAGTGCCCTGTACACCTTCTTCGCCGCCATCCTCTGCAGGCGGTGCCAGTGTATCGGGATTCAGCGTCAGAACACCGGATACCTTGAACGGGCATTCCGGGCTGGCGGGAATCGGGCCTGTCAGATAGCTGTAGGCACAGACTGCGCCCGCATAATGGACGTTACAGGACGTGGTAGGTACGGTGCCTTCCGCAAAATATTCGGTTCTTGTTGATCCATCGCAAAGCCCCGGTACCGGGATCTTGCCGGACTGGGAACAGACGGTTGCCGTGACCAGGCCGGTAGGCGTGGGGAAAGATTCATTCGGCAGTTCCGCGTGAATCTCCGACATAACGATACGCCATAACTTTTTCGCCAGATTTTTCTCCTCGGAACTGGAGAGTTTCGTGGAGGATAAAGTATTGTCGTAGCCGGCCCAGACGGAAGCAGTATAGTAGGGAGTATATCCGGTAAACCATACGTCCACATAATCGGAGGTCGTACCCGTCTTTCCGGCGATGGACATATTGCCGAAGTTGACGGAGCCGCCGGTGCCGCTCGTGACAACGTCCTGCATGGCGTTTGTCAGCAGGAAGGAAGTGGTTTCCTTCATAACACGTCTGGTCTGCTGTGTCTGTGTCTTATCGAGAATGACGTTGCCGTCATGGTCTGTGATCTTCGTGTAGAGGATCGGTTCATTGTAAACGCCGCCGTTGGCAATAGCAGCATAGGCTGCAGTGAGTTCTTCATTGTATACACCTACGGTGACGCCGCCCAGAGCCAGTGACTGCTGGATATCGGAATAAATCTCATCTCCCACGACCTTGTCTGTGACAAGGGTGGTAAAGCCAAGGCTCTGCAGATAGTCGAAGCCAAGCTGGGGGGTGATCTGCGTCAGCGTCTTTACGGCGATGATATTCAGGGAGTCCCGGATACCGTCACGGAAGGAGCAGATACCGCGATAGCCGCTGTACCAGTTGCTGACAGGCCTGCCGCCTTCATAAGAATAGGGCTCATCCATATGCACGTCCGCCAGGGTCAGTCCCGCGCTGTCCAGAGCGGGAAGATAGGTGGAGACGATCTTGAAGGTGGAGCCGGGCTGTCTTGCGGCGTCGGTTGCCCTGTTCAGCGTTCTGCTGGCAGTCTTCGGGCCTCTGCCGCCCACCATGGCTACCACATGCCCCGTATCCTGATCCTGTATCACGATGGAAACCTGCGGCTGGGGCGTCAGGGTGATATTCTCACCGAATACTTCGTCGCCTTCCTGCATGATGGCTTCTTTATAAAAATCAATATCGGCCTGTGCGTCCTCCATGGAGGGATAGAGCAGTGTATAGCTGCTTTTTACGGTTTCCTTATACCATTTGAGCATCTTCTGGGCGTTGAAGTTTTCCAGATCGCCGTTAGGATGCTGGATCGTCAGTTCATAGGCAAGTTCCCATTTGGTGTTTGCCGGGAAGTTTTCCTCATTGGTAAAAGCGTTGTCACAGATCTTCTGGATGGCGGGATCCTGGGTGGCATAAATTTTCAGGCCGCCGCTGTAGAGCAGGTAATATGCCTGGTTTTCCGTATAGCCCGCATTGACCAGATCCTCCAGCACATCATCCACAAGGGCGTCCACAAAGTAGGAGTTGATGGTGTCATCCGCCACTTCAAGGTTGACGCTCTGGATGCGGGAGTATGGGTCGTCCGCCATGGCTTCATCGTATTCCGCCTGATCGATATAGCCCTGTTCCAGCATGTGTTCCAGCACTTTGTCCCGGCGCTCCTTGTTTTTTTCAGGATGGCTGATCGGGTTGTTGGCGGAGGGGTTCTGGGTGATGGCCGCGATCACGGAACACTCGGAGAGAGTGAGCTGGCTTACGTCCTTATTAAAATAACGGAGGGATGCAGCCTGCACGCCCAGAGTATTCTGGCCGAGGTTGATGGTATTCATATAATTTTCCAGGATCTTATCCTTGTCCATGGTTTTCTCCACTTCCAGGGCAAGGTACTGTTCCTGTACTTTACGTCTTACTTTTTCCGAAAAATGTTCTTCGCTGGTCCAGCTTGTCAGTACATTGTTCTTGATGAGCTGCTGGGTGATGGTGCTGGCGCCCTGAGAAAAGTGGAAACCGTTGCTCATGCCGATCCATGCGGCACGGAAGATACCTTGGATATCGATGCCGTTATGTTCATAGAAACGTTCGTCCTCGATAGCCACAAAGGCGTGCGCCATATTTTCGGGAATCTCGGACATGGGTTTCGGGATTCTGTTGGAATCAGAGGATACCAGTTTCGCGATCTGCCTGCCTTCGATGTCATAGACAAAGGTGGAGAAACCGGAGGGGGAGACATCCAGATTTTCTACAGCCGGCGCGGAGGCGAGGATGCCTTTAAAAGCGCCGAAGCCTGCCGCCGCGCCGATGATGCCGACCGAAACCATGGCGGCGATACAGAGTTCCAGTACAAAGAGTGTGATCTTTTTGCCCCAGCGGCCGTGATGTGCATTCAGTTCTTTCTGCCTGCTGCGGACTCCTTTTTTTCCGTAATTCATATGATAAATAACCTGTGCCTTTCTATACAAGTTGCATTTTCGCCGGCTCCCTGTATTGCATAATACGGGAACCTTCTAAATCCACTGACGCAGATTCAGAAGTAGCGGATAATTGAGTTGTACACAACTCAATTATCCTTCATTATAATATAATCTGTTGAAAATGGCAAATTAAGGTTTTGTGAAGCAGATGTTACCGGATTTTGGAAGGCGGTAATACCTTTGTAACAAATTGTGTGCGATATTTTGAAAATTATGCCAAGTAAGTGTAATGAGGATGGCAGAGGACAATATATCCTGTGCCTGAGATTGCAGGACTTGCATAGTTTAGAAATATCGGGTATCTTTAAAGAAGAAAAAAGACGGATAAAAGGAAAGCGCAAGATGGAAAACAGGGAAGAGAAAGTGACAGAGTATCGGGTGTTATTAAATGAGGCGCACGGGGAGATCGAGGAGAAGAAGTCGCGGTTTATCTGTGTGGTGCGGGCGGTGCATTCGGAACAGGAGGCGTCGGCGTTTATAGAAGAGGAGAAGAAAAAGCATTGGGATGCGAGGCATCATTGTTCGGCGTTTGTGTTGGGGAGCAGGCAGGAACTGACGAGGTGCAGTGATGACGGGGAGCCCGGCGGGACGGCGGGGCGGCCTATGCTGGAGGTGCTTCTCGGGGAAGGGCTTTGTGATGTGGCGGCTGTGGTGACCAGATATTTCGGCGGAACGCTGCTTGGGACCGGCGGGCTTGTGCGGGCTTACGGCGGGGCTGTGAAGGAGGCGCTTTCTCATGCGGAGACAGGAATGATGCGTTACGGTGTGAAGCTGAGGATCGAGACGGATTATAACAGCGTGGGGAAGATCCAGCATCTGCTTGGAAGACGGGGGATCATGCCGGAGGCGGAGTACGGGGAAGCGGTCTGCTTTGTCGTGACGGTGCCTGTGGGGGAAGCGGAGGCGCTGAAAAAAGAGGTGACGGAGGCGACCAACGGGAAAGCGATGCTGACGGAAGTGGAAAAAATTTATTTCATTGACAAGGGGTGACGAGGTCACTATAATAATAGAAGCTATTGGGTTTGCGGAGTGATCCGTTATACCATACAATATAAAAGGCAGTTCAGAAAGGTGGTGGTTTTTATGAAGAAGAGTACGGCGAAATGCAGCAGCGATAACCCTCTCCCTCGAAGTAGGCGCATAAAGATCACAACTGAAAAGGAGAGCTGCTATGGAAATGATACAGGAAGAAAGAACCCAGCAGGAAATTAAGGAACTGCTGGATGGAAAGCAGTACACCAGGCTCCGCCAGAGAGTTGCAGAACTCAACGACGCGGATATTGCGGCGGCGATGGAGGAGATGGAGGAGAAAGATCTGTTAAAGATGTTTCGGATCCTGCCCAAGAGTATGGCTGCTGATGTCTTTTCCTATCTGGAGGTGGAAAGCCAGCAGTTTATTATCACGTCTCTGTCCGAGCGGGATGCGGCGGATATCATCGACAATCTGATGTCGGATGATGCGGCGGATCTGCTGGAGGAGATGCCGGCGAATGTGGTAAAAAAGCTTCTTGCCGGCGCAAGTCCTGATACAAGGAGAGATATCAACCATCTGCTCCGGTATCCCGAAGATTCCGCAGGCAGCATTATGACTGTGGAGTTTATGGACTTCAAGGAAGATTACACGGTGGCGGATGCCATTAACAAGATCCGCAAGACAGGTATGGATTCCGAGACCATCAATATCTGTTATGTGCTGGATCGGAAAAGGACGCTTGTGGGAACGGTGGCACTGCGCTATCTGCTGCTCAGTGAATCGGATGCGATCATCGGGGAGATGATGCATGAGAATGTCATTTCTCTGCATACTCTGATGGATCAGGAGGAAGTAGCAAGACAGTTTAAAAAGTACGATTTTACATCCATGCCTGTGGTGGACAATGAAAACCGGCTGGTGGGCATTGTAACCGTCGATGACGTTGTGGATATCATGGAGGAAGAGACCACAGAGGATATCGAGAAGATGGCGGCTATCGTCCCTACGGACAAGCCGTATATGAAGACCAGCGTGATCGAGACCTGGAAGAAGAGGATGCCCTGGCTGCTCCTTTTGATGATCTCTGCCACATTCACCGGCAGGATCATTACTTCTTTTGAGGGAGCGCTGAGCGCTTATGTGGTGCTGACCGCCTATATCCCGATGCTGATGGATACGGGAGGAAATGCAGGCGGACAGGCCAGTGTGACGATCATTCGAAGTATTTCCTTAAATGATATTGAATTCGCGGATCTGCCCCAGGTCATCTGGAAGGAGTTTCGGGTGGGGATCATCTGCGGCCTTACGCTGGCGGCGGCGAATTTTTTGAAATTGCTTCTGCTGGACCGGGTTTCGGTGCTGGTGGCGGCGGTGGTCTGCCTGACGCTTCTGGTAACGCTGGTTGCCGCGAAGTTTATCGGCTGTGTGCTGCCGATGCTTGCAAAAAAGATCGGGTTTGATCCGGCGGTGATGGCAAGCCCGTTTATCACGACAATTGTGGATGCGGTGTCGCTGCTGACATATTTTCAGATCGCGACAGTGCTGTTGGGACTATAAAATCAGGAGATATAAATAATTATGAAACAGAAAAGAGAAGATATCAGAAATATAGCGATCATAGCCCATGTAGACCACGGCAAGACCACGCTGGTGGACGAACTGTTAAAACAGAGCGGGACCTTCAGGGAAAATCAGGCGGTGGCGGAGCGCGTCATGGATTCGGGCGATATCGAGCGGGAGAGGGGCATTACGATCCTGTCCAAGAATACCGCGATCACCTATAAGGATACGAAGATCAATATCATCGACACCCCGGGCCATGCGGATTTCGGCGGCGAGGTGGAGCGTGTCCTGAAGATGGTAAACGGCGTTGTCCTTGTGGTGGACGCCTTTGAGGGACCGATGCCCCAGACAAAATTCGTGCTGAAAAAGGCGCTTGAACTGGATCTGGCGGTGATCGTCTGCATCAACAAGATCGACAGGCCGGAGGCAAGGCCGGAAGAGGTGGAGGAGGAAGTGCTGGAGCTGCTTCTGGAGCTGGATGCCAGCGATGAACAGCTTGACTGTCCTTTTGTGTATGCCTCCGCGAAGAACGGCAGCGCCACAAGGAAGCTTACGGTGAAAAATAAGGATATGACGCCCCTTTTTGATACGATACTGGAGTATATCCCGGCGCCGGAGGGAGATCCGGAGGCAGGTACCCAGGTACTGGTCAGCACCATCGATTATAACGAGTATGTTGGACGTATCGGTGTGGGCAAGGTGGACAATGGCGTGGTGAAAGTCAATCAGGAAGTGGTGATCGTCAACCATCATGAGCCGGATAAGCAGAAAAAGGTGAAGGTCAGCAAATTATATGAGTTTGACGGACTGAGCAAGGTGGAGGTGAAGGAGGCAGGGATAGGTTCTATCGTGGCGATCTCCGGTATCACAGATATCCATATCGGTGATACGCTCTGCTCCCCGGAGAATCCGGAGCCGATCCCCTTCCAGAAGATTTCCGAGCCGACCATTGCAATGGACTTTATCGTCAACGATTCCCCGCTGGCAGGACAGGAGGGAAAGTATGTGACAAGCCGCCATATCAGGGACAGGCTGTTCAGGGAACTGAACACGGACGTTTCCCTGCGGGTGGAGGAGACGGAAAATACGGATGCCTTCAAGGTCTCCGGCAGAGGCGAGCTGCATCTGTCCGTGCTGATCGAGAATATGCGCCGGGAAGGCTATGAATTTGCGGTCAGCAAGGCGGAAGTGATCTACAAGAAGGATGAGAACGGTAAGCTTCTCGAACCCATGGAGACGGTCTATGTGGATGTGCCGGAAGAATTTTCCGGTGTCGTGATAGAAAAGCTGAGCCTCAGAAAAGGCGAACTGCAGAATATGGGAAAAGCCTCAGGCGGCTATACCAGACTGGAGTTTTCCATGCCCTCCCGCGGACTGATCGGATACCGGGGGGATTTCCTGACGGATACGAAAGGAAACGGCATCATGAATACCCAGTTTGACGGGTATGGCCCCTATAAAGGGGATATCCAGTACCGCAAACAGGGTTCCCTGATCGCCTTTGAGGCGGGGGAAGCCATCACATACGGCCTCTTTAACGCGCAGGAGAGAGGCGCGCTGTTCATCGGACCCGGTGAAAAAGTGTATGCGGGCATGGTGATCGGACAGACCGGCAGGGCGGAGGATATCGAGGTCAATGTCTGCAAGACAAAGCATCTGACTAATACCCGTTCCTCCAGTGCGGACGAGGCGCTGCGCCTTGTGCCGAAGAAGATCATGAGCTTAGAGCAGGCGCTGGATTTCATTGATACGGACGAACTGCTGGAAGTGACACCGGAAACATTGCGGATCAGAAAAAAGATACTGGATCCTACGCTGCGGAAGCGGGCGGCGATGAAGAAAGGGTAGGGAAGAAAATAAAAGAAAAATATGGCTGCAGTCCGGCCCCGATCGCGGAACGCAAAGAGAGAGAGAACGTACAATGTTGACGATTAAGAAGATTATTGTAGAACATATGAGAAGAATCACCCTGATCATGGTGGTCGTTATCATCGTTCTCTCCACCGGGCTGCAGATCATCAATGCAAGGATCAAAGCAGGAGATGAGGCGGCACAGATATTTGTTCAGGTCGGACAGATCCTGGATGAAAATTCCAGGGAACTGGAGAAGTCCACGGAGGAATATGCCACCATGTGCCTGAATGACGCGCGGACAGTGGCATATATTCTGGAGTATAATCCGGATGCGCGCAATGACGTGGAGGAACTGAAGAAGATCGCGGAGAACGTGGAGGTGGACGAGATCCATATTTTTGATAAGGAGGGTGTGATCGTTTCAGGAACACACCCGATCTATTATGGCCTGTCCTTTGATTCTGGTGATCAGATGCAGTTTTTCAAGCCGCTTTTGCAGGACAGGTCTCTGGAGCTGACGCAGGAGGTGACACCGAATACTGCGGAGGGAAAGCAGGTACAGTATTCGGCGCTCTGGAGCGAGGACGGGGAATTTATCGTGCAGATCGGAATGTATCCCGATACGTTGCTGCGCGTCACGGAAAAAAATGAACTGTCCTATATTTTTTCCCTGCTCCGGACGGGAGTGGGTTACAGCCTCTATGCGATTGACAGGAGTACGGGAGAAGTGGCAGGCGCTACCACCATTTCCGATGTCGGCAGGGATATCTCGGAGATCGGCTTTAAGATGGAGCAGCTTGATTCAGACAGATCTTTCCATGCGGTACTGCATGGGTCTATGTCACATTGTTTTTCCAGACAGATCGGTGAGAATTATATTGTGTGGGCGATGCCCGCCTCCGATTATATCTGGTCTATCATAAGTAATGAGCTGTTGCTGCTGGCAGGGCTGGTCCTGATCGCAGTGATCATGGTGTTTGCGGTTGCGGGCAGTATGGACAAAACGGTCATTGAACAGATCAAGCGCATCAATACCAGGCTCAGGTCGATACAGAACGGGGATCTCACCACAAAAGTGGATGTTATGGATAATAAAGAATTTCTGGAGCTGAGCACCCATATCAACAAGATGGTGGTCAGCCTGCTGGAGAGCTCCCAGAGGCTGGAGATGATAAAGAAGATCGAGAGCCAGAATGAAGAGCTGGAGCGCGAGCGGGAACAGCGGGAGGCGGCGCTGGAGCGTGCGGAGAAAGCCAGTAACGCCAAATCCGAATTTTTGTTTAATATGTCCCATGATATCCGGACGCCCATGAACGCGATCATCGGTTTTACCAATCTGGCGCTGGAGAGCGGGGATCCCAAGACCCAGAGGGAGTATCTGAAAAATATTGATGTTTCCTCCAAGCAGCTTTTGGAGATCATTGATAATATACTGGAATTGACACAGATCGAGAGCCAGGAGATCAGGATCAGTGAGGAACTGGTGGACATAAGAGAGGTCTGTGAAAAACTGCAGATCATGTTTGCCAGTGATCTGGAACAGAAGAAGATCGATTTTTCCATCGATGTGGATGTCAAAAATCCGCATTTGTACATTGATACAACATATTATTCCAAGATATTCTTAAATATTGTTGGCAATGCGGTAAAATATACGTTCGAGAACGGTAAGATCAATGTCCTGATCAGGGAACTGCCTTCTGATAAGCCGGGGAGCTGCATGCTGGAGACGGTTGTCAGGGACAACGGGATCGGTATGTCCGAAGAGTTTCTGGAACATGCATATGAATTGTTTTCGCGTGAGAGGTCTTCCACTGTCAGCGGCATACAGGGGACTGGACTTGGACTGGCGATCACAAAAAATCTGGTGGAACAGATGAAGGGAACGATCAGGATCGAGAGCAGGCAGGGAGAGGGCACAACTGTAACGATCTGTATTCCGCACAGGCTGAACGGGGCTCCCACGGAGGCAGAACAGAAAATACAGAAGATGCCGGATACAGCACAGTTTGCGGGAAAAAGGATCCTGATGGCGGAGGATATCGATATGAATGCCATCATCGCCACAAAGCTGCTGGCCAGCAGAGGCTGCCTGGTTGAACGGGTAAAGGACGGGGCAGAGTGTGTCGAAGCGCTGCGGCGGGCGGAGGCGGGCTATTATGACCTGATCCTGATGGATATTCAGATGCCGAATATGGACGGTTATGAGGCGGCGAGGGCGATCCGCGCCTTTACGGACAGGAGGAAGGCGGATACTCCGATCCTTGCCATAACGGCAAATGCCTTTAAGGAGGACTGTGAGAAAGCGGCGCAGGCGGGGATGAACGGGCATATCGCAAAGCCCCTTGATGCGGCGAAGATGTTTGAGACGATGGCGGCGTTTTTGTAAAAGGCGATCGGAGGAGCAGGAGAGATGACAGAGAGGATCAGTCGGGAAGAGCAGGAATTTTTGAAACAATATGATATCACGAAATTTGACCGTCCTTCCGTCGCCGCGGATATGGCGGTTTTTTCGGTGATGGGAGATCAGGGAAAAGGGGCGGTGCGGGATGATAAGAACTACAGGAAGCTCCCCAAAAAGAGCCTGAAGATACTGATGATCCAGAGAGGCGATCACCCTTACAGAGGCTGCTGGGCGCTGCCGGGTGGCTTTGTCAGAAGAAATGAAGAGGTTTACGATACTGCACAGCGGGAACTGTTTGAGGAGACTGAGGTTTCGGAGGCATATCTGAAGCTGATCGGAGTGTTTGGCAAGGAGGGGAGAGATCCCAGAGGGTGGATCATGTCCCACACCTTTCTTGCGCTGATCGACGGGGAAAAGTCGCAGGTGAGAGGCGGGAGCGATGCCCGGGACGCGGCGTGGTTTGAGGTATCGTTCGTGGAGGAAAAGGTATCGGAGGAACGGGAGCAGGCATCGGAGGGGCAGAAGCGGCAGGGACAGACATCGGATAAAAATGGGGAGTCTCTCAGAAGAATTACGATATACAGGCTGCGGCTGACGAATGAGGACGGATCGTTGCCGGTCATTCTGGAGGCGGTGGTCAGAAAAGAGGAAGTGGTACAGCGTTTTCATGTGAAGACGGAGTATTTTATAGAGGAGGACGGCGGTTTTGCCTTTGATCACGCAAAACTGATCTGTTATGCGTTGCTGCATTTAAGGCGGGAGGCGGCGACGGACGGAAGGATCGTTTTTGACCTGATGCCGGAATATTTTACACTCACAGAACTGCAGAATGTCTTTGAGATCATTCTGGATCAGGAACTGCTGACCGCCAATTTCCGAAGAAAGATGGCGGAGCATGTGGAGGAGACGGATCAGATGGTGACAGGGGCGGGGCACAGGCCGGCTAAACTGTTTCGGAGAAGGGGCTTGTGAGCGCCTGCTGATCTGCGTCCACTTACTGTTTTTTGGATGGAATCTGCGAACATCTGCTGCTTTGGACCGGAAGCGTGACCTCCATATCTTCCCGCGTCTTTACCTGAAATACGGTTCTCCAGCGGACTTCCTGCGTCGGTTCAAAGTGCATGGAGGAAACTGCTGTGCGCGTGTCAGGGACAGAGCTTTTTCCTGCCATGAAAATTGCGGAGGCACCCACGGCGGAACCGATGCAGTTGTGCGAAGCGTCCTGTGTTTTTGCCCTAACCGGCTTATCGCCTTCCGCGCAGTCCCGGATATCGAAGAGGGCGCGGTCAATTTCCGGCGATATGCTGTAGGAGAGCATCCGGCAGTATTCAGGGTAGATCACGCCCTTTTCGCCGATATCAGAAAAGCTGTGCCGGGAGTTTTCGCATCCGTGTAATGTCAGTGTGTATTCCTGACCGGTTGCAGGGTGAACGATTTTTACCGTTTCCCCGCCGCAGGAGGCGCCGGTGGTAAAGTGTCCGGCTGTGACGGATATCGGATCGCTCCGAAAAGCCAGTGAGATATCCTGCGGGGCAGGCTGCGGCTCCGTGTTCCAGTCGTAGGAGATCCGGCAAAAATGCCAACAGGATCTTTTGTCACAGTGGTAAGCCGCCATCAGTTCTTCGGCAGTTTTATCATTTTTCCACGTCTCGGTCTGATCCGCATCTTCCATGCCGGTTTGAAAAACAATCTCCGGATACCAGTTCAGGCTGCTGTTCATACGGCGTATGAGCGGTATATGATCCAGCTTCATTTCCACAGCAAACTTTTGACTGCCGGGGTTATCGGCATCGATCTGCTCGTAGTCCTCCTGCGTTTTCAGGGAGAGGCGGCGCTTTTGATCCCATTTTTTCAAAAAGGCATGCATAGCCTCCACAGGAATCCTCACGCACACATCAAGGACGGCGCCCGCTTTGCCGAGATAGACGGCGGGGATAAAGATCTCCTGATCTTCCCAGAGAAATGTCCGGTCGATCGGTAGGGGAGTCAGTTTTTCTTCGCGGCTGCGGTGCTCCCATAGATTTCCGTTGTGATATACGTTCATTTGCGATTCCCCCTAACTCTTTTAGGTTACTGTTTCTTATTTTAAAACTGATAGAGTATTTTTGCCAGTCCTATTTCGTGAAAGAGGAAAAAATTGCTTTATTCCTTTTGACAGATAAATATGGTATCATAGCGAAAGATATACGAAATTTGATGGAGAGATGAAAATGGGAAATTGTGAAAAGAACTTATGTCCGCACGATCCGGTAAATATCAGGAAAGCGACGATAGAGGATGTGTCAAGAATAGCTGAAATATTGGTTTTTACAAAGAGAATGAACTATAGATTCATTTTTCAGAATGATAAGGTATCGTTTGGTGAGATACAGGTACTTCCCCTGGCACAGGAATATCTGGAAGATCCGTCAAGACTGGAAAATATATGGGTGTACGATGATGAGTTTGTCAAAGGGATCATCCATGTGGAAGGGGACTGGATCAGGGAACTGTTTGTGGACTGCTTTTTTCAGGGGGAAGGGATCGGAACAAAACTGGTTGATTTTGCCATTCGGAAATATGACGTCCGGTATTTATTTGTGCTTGAGAAGAATGAAAACGCGATCCGGTTTTATGAGAGGCAGGGATTTTCCCTGACGGATGAGCGTGAACTGGAGGCGGGGACGCCGGAGTTTATTGTGAAGATGGAGCGAAAGTGAACCTGGGACAGGGGCAGAAAGAGGTTTGCTGCGGTAGAGGCAGAATGGGATGGAAAGATATTTTGGATTAGAGTCGGGAGAGATAAATGAAAAGATCATATATGCTTCATATGTTTTTTGATATGATACTGGTTCTTTCGTCTGTATTTTTAGCTGGCTGCTCAGGGAGCGGGAATGGCATAACAGAGCAGCAGATAGTAGAAACAGAGAAGGTGGAAGAAAGCCAGTGGATGGAAGAACCGTCGGCGGATGAGGTCTTGCCGGAGAGGAGATCGTCAACAGGTGGGAACACGCAGACAGGTAAACCGGAGGAGACAGAGGGCATAACAGCTAAGGATAAAGGATTGGAAAATATACCAGAGCCTGCCATAACAGAAACTGACTGGTCAGGTTATTTTGAAGGAATAAACGGCGCTGCTGTTATTTACGATCCGGCGAAAAACTGTTATGAGATTTATAATCAAGAGCAGGCGTCCGTCAGGCGTTCCCCGTGTTCTACCTTCAAAATAATATCCTCCCTGACCGCGCTGGAGAGCGGCATCCTTGATCCGGAGATTTCTGTCCGTACATGGAGCGGAGAGATATTCTGGAATGAGGACTGGAATAGGGATATTGATTTTGCCGATGCCTTTCACGCATCCTGTGTCTGGTATTTCAGAGAAGTGATCGACGAGATCGGGGAGGAGAGGATGCAGGAAGAACTGAATAAACTGGAGTACGGCAACTGTGATATCTCGGACTGGAGTGGAAGCCTGAACAATAATAACAGTAATCCGGCGCTGACTGGCTTCTGGATCGAATCCTCACTGCTGATCTCCCCTAAGGAGCAGACGGAAGTCATGGAACGAATTTTTGGCGGGAGATCCGCTTATCCGGAAGAGATCCTGAAGGAGCTGAAACAGGTCATGCTCCTTCAGGATCAGGGCGAGTCGGATATCCTGATCTATGGGAAAACCGGGATGGGTAAATCGGAAGGGGTTGTTGTCGATGCCTGGTATACCGGATTTGCGGAATCTGGCGATGAAAAAGTATATTTTTGCGTATATCTGGGAGAAACGGAAGGGCAGAATGTATCCAGCAGTAAGGCGAGGGAGATAGCCGTGAAAATTGTCTCCGGGTATTTAAAATAAAGTGTAGTCTATTCGATAACCAGCACTCGGGCCGTACAGATCAATATTTATCTGTACGGTCTTTCGCTGTCACAGCATATTCATATCCGTGCGATGCCTTACAAGTCTACATCCGCATTCCTCCGCATATATTTATAATACACAGAGACAAATTCTGCCGGGTTCCATGTCGGATTATGGAAACGCGCAGAAAAAAAGACCGGAATACAATTTTCGGAGAAAGGTAAGCGGCGCTGTGCAAAAGCATACCGCCCAAAGGAGGAAAGCATGATGGATAAAGTAATTGAAAACAACCAGGTGACAGTGATGGGAAAGATCGTGAGTGGATTTTTCTTCAGTCATGAGATTTACGGAGAGGGATTCTACATGATGGATGTGGAGGTGGAGCGGCTTTCCGATTCCACGGATATCATTCCGGTCATGGTATCGGACCGCCTGATCGATGTGACGCAGGACTATACGGGCGCCAATGTCTGTATCGGCGGACAGTTCAGATCCTACAACAGACATGAGGAAAAGAAAAACAAGCTGGTGCTGTCGGTATTTGCGAGGGAGATTGATTTTATCGAGGAGATGGAGGAGAATGCCAAGACAAACCAGATATTCCTGGACGGTTTTATCTGTAAGGAACCGATCTACAGAAAAACGCCTCTGGGAAGAGAGATCGCAGACCTTTTGCTGGCGGTGAACAGGCCTTACGGAAAATCGGACTACATCCCCTGTATCTGCTGGGGAAGAAACGCCAGGTTTGCCAGCACTTTTCAGGTGGGAGACCGGTGCATGATATGGGGACGGATCCAGAGCCGCGAGTATATGAAAAAGATCACGGAGGAGGAGATGGAGAAACGTGTTGCCTACGAAGTGTCCGTCAGCAAGCTGGAAACGGGAGAGTAGAAAATAAAATTTGGGATTTTTGCAATTTGTTCGGCGCGGGTACATTGACACCGGCAGAATAAAATGATATATTGTCTTTTAGATAGAGGTTGCGCCTGTTATCAGTAACCTGTCTGATGTGGCAGTCACAGGGGAGGACAGATGAAAGGAACCGGCGCCGAAGGATATGTTTTACTGCGGGGCATTTCCTGGGCATGTACTGAAGAAGTGCATGACTGTCATCGGCAGATGGGGCGCTATCAAACTTTAGTCTATTTGGCGGCTCATGTTGCATGGGCCGTTTTCTAGTCTGTATTACAACATGGTACATAAACGAAAGGGCTCATCACTACTATATTGTTTATATCATTTACAGAAAATGGAGGAAAGACATGTCAGTATTTACAGGAGCAGGTGTTGCTATCGTTACACCATTTCACGAGGATTTCAGTATTAACTATGAAGCGTTTGCAGAGCTGATCGAGTATCAGATCGCGAATTCCACGGATGCCATCATCGTGATGGGAACCACAGGGGAATCAGCTACCACGAGTATCGAGGAGCATATCGAGGCAATCCGGTTCTGTGTGAAGACGGTAAACGGGAGAGTGCCGGTTGTGGCGGGAACGGGTTCCAATGCGACGGATACGGCGATTCATCTGTCTGTGGAGGCTGAGAAGTGCGGCGCGGACGGACTGCTGATCGTTTCACCTTACTATAATAAGGCGACACAGAACGGCTTATATCAGCATTTTAAGAAGATCGCGGACTCCGTAAAGCTTCCGATCATCCTGTACAATGTGCCCAGCAGGACCGGCTGTAATATCCTGCCGGAGACGGTGGTAAGGCTCTGCACGGAGGTGGAGAATATCGTGGGCGTGAAGGAAGCCAGCGGAAATATCTCCCAGATCACGAAATTGTTCGCACTGGCGGAAGGCAGAGTGGATGTGTATTCCGGAAACGATGATCAGATCGTGCCGATCCTGGCGCTTGGCGGAAAAGGTGTTATCTCCGTATTGTCCAACGTGGCGCCGAAACAGACGCACGATATCTGCCAGCTTTATTTCGACGGGAAGACAGCGGAGAGTGCAGCGCTGCAGTTGAAGGCGATCCCGCTGGTAGATGCGCTGTTCTGCGAGGTGAATCCGATTCCGGTGAAGAAGGGCGTGGCGCTGATGGGAATCGAGGCGGGCCCCCTGCGTATGCCGCTTTCGGAGATCGAACCGGCGCATGAGGAGATGCTGAAGAAGGCTATGACAGAGTTTGGGTGTGAGATAAAGGCGTAAGATAACGGAGGATAACCGGAAGTTGTGCCCGCGCCGGAAGGCGCGGGCTGCAGAAAGGCAGGGTGGTTTTATGGTTAAAGTGATTTTGCATGGCTGTAACGGTAAGATGGGGCAGATGGTCACAGAGTTATGCAGTCAGGATGAGGAGATTAAGATCGTTGCGGGTATTGATGCGCTGCATCACGGGACAGGAGTATATCCGATCTACCGGGATATTTATGAATGTAATATCACGGCGGATGCAGTGATAGATTTTTCTACTGCCTCGGCTGTGGACAGCCTGTTGAACTACTGTGTGGAAAAAAGGCTGCCCTGCATACTGTGTACGACCGGTTTATCAGAGGAACAGCTCCAGAGGGTGAAGGAAGCTTCGGAGAAAACGGCAGTGCTGCGTTCCGCTAATATGACGCTGGGCGTGAACCTGCTGATGAAGCTGCTGAAGGAGGCGGTGGCAACGCTTGCACCGGCGGGGTTTGATGTGGAGATCGTGGAAAAGCATCATAACCAGAAGGTGGACGCGCCCAGCGGCACGGCGATCGCATTGGCTGATGCCATGAATGAGGAGATGGACGGTGCCTACGAGTATGTCTATGACAGAAGCTGGGTACGCCAGAAGAGAGATAAAAAAGAACTGGGTATTTCCGCGGTCCGGGGCGGCACGATCGTGGGAGACCACGATGTGATCTTCGCCGGGACGGATGAGGTCATTACCTTTTCCCACAGAGCCTACTCAAAAGGCGTCTTTGCGAAGGGCGCTATTCAGGCGGCGAAATTTATGGCGGGAAAACCGGCGGGGCTTTATTCGATGTCGGATGTGATCGAAAACAGGGAACAAAAACCATGAATGATTTAGAATTTAATTTTTTAAAGAGTCTGTCCAATCAGTATCCGACCATTGCCTCTGCCTCCACGGAGATCATCAATCTGCAGTCCATTTTGAATCTCCCCAAGGGGACGGAGCATTTTATGACGGATATTCACGGGGAATCGGAGCAGTTTAACCATATTTTGAAAAACGGCTCCGGTTCGGTGCGCCGGAAGATCAACGAAGAGTTCGGCAATACCATGAGCGAGAGGGACAAGAAAACCCTTGCGACGCTGATCTATTATCCGAAGGAGAAGCTGGATATGATCCTGCAGAGCGAGGACAATATCGAGGACTGGTATAAGATCACGCTGCATCGCCTGGTTCAGATCACAAAACGGGTGGCATCCAAATACACCCGTTCCAAGGTCAGGAAGGCGCTGCCACCGGATTTTGCCTATATTATCGAGGAGCTGATCACGGAGAAGGCGGAGCTCTCCGACAAGGAGGCCTATTATAATGAGATCATCCACACGATCATCCGTCTGGACCGGGCACAGGAATTTATCGTTGCACTGAGCTATCTGATCCAGCGGCTTGTCATCGATCATCTCCATATTGTCGGGGATATTTATGACAGGGGGCCGGGTCCCCATGTGATCCTGGATACCCTCAGCGAATATCATTCCGTGGATGTACAATGGGGAAACCATGATGTGGTATGGATGGGGGCTGCCAGCGGACAGGGAGCCTGTATCTGTAATGTGATCCGTATGGCGGCAAGATACGGCAATCTTGCCACACTGGAAGAAGGCTATGGCATTAACCTGATCCCCCTTGCGACCTTTGCCCTGACGACCTATGCGGATACCAACTGTGATGCGTTCAGAGTGCATTATGATAACGATTATAATACAAAGGATCTGGCACTGGATACCCGGATGCACAAGGCCATAACGATCATGCAGTTCAAGCTGGAGGGTCAGGTGATCCGGAGAAATCCCTGTTTCGGGATGGAGGACAGGCTGCTTCTGGATAAGATAGATTATGAAAAGAAGACGGTCCTCATAGACGGCAGAGAGTATGCCATGAACGATGTGGATTTTCCGACCGTGAATCCGGAAGACCCCTATGCCCTTTCCCGGGAAGAGATGGAAGTCATGAAGCGGCTGATCAAAGCCTTTATGAACTGTGAAAAGCTTCAGAAGCATGTGCGGTTTTTGTTTGCAAAGGGCGGGCTTTACAAGGCTTATAATTCCAATCTGCTCTATCATGGCTGTGTGCCGATGGATGAGCAGGGCAATTTCCTGCAGGTCAATGTTTTCGGAAAAACATACAGCGGGAAAGAACTCTATGATGTACTGGAGCACTATGCCAGAAGGGGATATTATTCCAGGCACCATCCGGAGGAGAAGATGAAGGGACAGGATATCATGTGGTATATCTGGGCGGGCCCGAAATCTCCCGTGTTCGGAAAGGACAAGATGGCTACTTTCGAGCGCTATTTTGTGTCGGATAAGGAAACCCATAAGGAACAGAAGAACGCTTATTACAGGCTCCTTGACAATGAGGAGATCATCAACAAGATCCTTCGGGAATTCGGGCTGGATGAGAACGAGTCCCATATCGTCAACGGACATGTGCCGGTGGAGGCGAAGAAGGGGGAATCTCCGATCAAATGCGACGGAAAGCTGTTTATCATCGACGGCGGCTTTTCCAAGGCTTATCAGGGGAAGACCGGGATCGCCGGGTACACGCTGGTCTGCAATTCCTATGGGATGCGCTTGGTTGCCCATGAGCCCTTTGAGTCGGCGGAGGCGGCGATCAAAAAGGAATCCGATATTTTCTCGGACAGTGTGATCGTGGAGACCATGAAACAGCGTCTTCGGGTGGCGGACACGGATGTCGGCATGGAGATCCGGGAGCGGATCCGTGCGCTGGAGGGGTTGCTGCAGGCATACAGGGATGGAAGTCTGGTTGAAAAAACGATCTGATCTGCGCAGATCTATATGCTCACGGAATTATGTAAAACCTCAGCTTTACGGGCTGAGGTTTTTAAAAATGAGATTAGTTGGCTGTACCTGCGGCACTGTTCACGCCGTTTGCCACACCGCTTGCCATGTCGTCCACAGCGTTTGCGGCGCCGTCCACAACGTCCTCCACGGCACCGGCAGCGCCGTCCGCCACATCGCCTACGGCATTGCCGACATTATTGCCGGTGGAATTTCCGTTAGAAGTGTTGGTGCTGCCGTTGCCGGCTGTGGAGTTACCGGTATTTCCGGTTCCGCTGCCTGTTGAGGTATTGTTTGTGTTTCCGGTTTCATTGCCGTCAGCGGTATTACCGTTATTGCCGTCTGCAGTTCCGTTACCGTTTGCGTTGTTGTCATTATCTGCAACGGCGCCATTGCTTTCGTTACTTGCAGCGGCATCACCATTTGCTGTGTCATTGTCGGCAGCAGCATTATTGTCCTCTGTCTGATTATCTGCCATATCTCCATTGTTTCTGTCTGTGCCGCAGCCGTAAAGCGCGAATGCGGACATCAGAACAAGCATGGAAACAGCCAGAGCGGTTCTGAACTTTTTCATAATATGAATGCTCCTTTCCATAAATGAATCGACGTTTATTTCTATGGATGATCTGTAATCCATTCGTCAAGGTTAGTATGGACAGAGGTAAAAATTCTATGTACTATAAAAGAAAAAAATTTATTTTTTTATCAATCTGAAAAAAATATGTACGGGAAAGAGATGGTAAAAACATGAGATTCAGGCCTTGTATAGATATTCACAACGGAAAAGTAAAACAGATCGTGGGAGCGAGCCTGCGGGATGCGGGAGATGAGGCGGCGGAGAATTTTATCTCCGACAGATCCGCGGCGGATTTTGCCGGATTATATCGGAAATACGGTTTAAAGGGCGGCCATGTCATTCTGCTGAACGGGAAAGAGAGCGGTTTTTATGAGGAGACAAAAAAACAGGCGTTTTCCGCTCTGGTGGCATACCCGGGCGGCCTGCAGGCGGGCGGCGGAATTACGGCGGAAAATGCTGCGCAGTTTCTGGAGGCGGGCGCTTCCCATGTGATCGTCACATCCTATGTATTTCAGGGCGGACAGATCCTGGAGGAGCATCTGAAAAAACTGGTAAAAGCGGTGGGAAAGGAACATCTGGTGCTGGATGTGAGCTGCAGGCGGAAGGCGGATGGCTATTATATCGTGACCGACAGATGGCAGAAGGAGACGGATATCAGGGTAACCCCTTCCCTGCTGGAAAAACTTTCGATATCCTGCGATGAATTTCTGGTCCATGCGGTGGATGTGGAGGGAAAGAAAAACGGGATAGAGGAGGAGCTGGTCAGAGAACTCGCCGTATGGCAGGGAATCCCTGTCACATATGCCGGAGGCGTCCGTGATCCTGAAGATTTGAAGAAGCTGAGGGAGACAGGGAAGGGGAGGATCGATGTGACGATCGGCTCGGCACTCTCTGTGTTCGGCGGAGATCTGGACTTTGATGAGGTTGTCAGATTCTGCAGGGAGGAAGGATGAGGAGAGTGCAGGATATCCTGCGGGGGAAATGCCTGTGCGGGTACAAAAAACAGCTCCCTGACGAGGAAGCTGTTTTTCTCTAATCCTTATAACAATATTGCAAATTCTCAATAAAATGCAAATAAAGATATTTCTGTTTTTTAGAACTTCTTAATTTATATTATATTTAAGAACGGGCACAAATTGTAATACTGATTAATAGTTACATATAATCTCTAAAATTACAATTTTCAGAAATTATAATTTGGTTACGTTTACAGCCTGAGGACCTTTAGCACCATCAACTACTTCGTATTCAACAGCAGCGCCTTCCTCAAGAGACTTAAAGCCTTCCATGTTCAGTCCGGAATAGTGTACAAATACATCATTACCGTTCTCGTCAGAAATGAAGCCATAACCTTTCTGGTTGTTAAACCATTTTACTGTACCTTTGTTCATAATGATACCTCCAAAAAATAATATAAAATTAAAAAATAAGTTAATGCGGAATATATTCTATAAATAAATTCAGCAACACGGCTAGTATAACATGAAAGCATGCAAATGTAAAGTAGATAAAATACTTTTTTTATCAGAAAAAGAATGCTATAATAAGCGGACAGGAGGAAAAACCAATGAAGAAATTTTTAGAAGAATTTAAGGCTTTTGCCTTAAAAGGAAATGTGATGAATATGGCGGTCGGCGTCATTATCGGTGCCGCATTCAGTGATCTTGTCACTTCCTTTACAACTAATATCATCCAGCCGATCATTGCCTGCATCGGAGGTGCGGAGGTGCACGGAAAGATCAATCTGTTCGGGACGGGAAATTATATTGACTATGGCGCTTTTATCAGTTCCGTTATCTATTTCCTGATCATGGCTTTTGTTATCTTTACACTGGTAAAGATGATGAATAAGGTGATGGATCTGGGCAGAAAGAAGGAGGAGGCGGCGGCTCCGGTTACGAAAAAATGCCCTTACTGTAAAACGGAGATCGCACTGGATGCTGTCAGATGCCCTCATTGTACCTCTGAGCTTAACTGAATGGACAGCCCTCAGAGGATAATGTGAGCAAAGCGGGGCGTTTTGTGTTTTATGCTACAGGTATTTTCTCAGATCATCCCGCAGTGTTTCCTCGATGCAGATCAGGCGGCTGCAGATGGCCTTTGCGCTGTGGCTGGCGTCCTTGTACTGATTGAGATATCTGCGAAGGGATTTAATGCCCATATCACAGCCGTCGGTCATCACATCGGCGGCTGTTTTATCGTTGTCATCGCCCATGCCTACTTTCATATTGGTCTTAAACCAGGACATACTCTTTGCCATAAGGCCCGGGTCTTTGTCGTCCGCATGGTACTGCAGGAGCAGTTCATGCAGATCATTGCCAAGTTTTTCATGATGTTTTTTGCTTTCTGTCAGAAGATTTTTCAGTTTTTCGTCATGAAGTTTATCCAAAACCTCATCGATAGATGTCACTGCCATTTTTGTGCCTGAGTCGCACTCCTGTAATAAAGCGATCGTGTCTGTGGATTCCATAGTGATATTCCTCCTCGTCTTTTCTGTTATAGGATCTGAATCTGCAGAAAAACAAATTCCGGCATTGTGTTTCCGCTGTGGTTATTATCTCCAAAAAGATAAAAAGTATGATGGAAGCCGGGAGGATCTGAAGATATTTCCCGCAAAAAACGCCTGAAGAAAAATTCTCTTCAGACGTTTTCGCTGCCGTAACGGCATATAAGGTGGGTATATAATATAGGGGTCTGTCAGCTTTCCAAAGCGGTAGAGCGTTTTACCTCATGCATTTCATTGTAGGAGGCAAAGGCGTCTTCCACCAGTTTTTCATCCGGTTTTCTGGTAAAGGCGCTGATGACCGGAACGATCACAAGGCCGGCAACCATGGTAAAGGCGCCCGCGTTGATGGGAGACTGTAAAAGAGCGGGGAAACTTCCGCGCACCAGCATGTTCAGAGTCATAAAGCCGGAGCCGAAGATAAAGCTTACCCAGACAGATGCCTTCGACACTTTTTTCCAGTACAGGCTGTAGAGGAAAGGTGCCAGGAAGGAACCGGCAAGCGCACCCCAGGACACACCCATAAGCTGTGCGATAAAGGTGATGGCGCTCTTGTACTGTACAATGGCAATGATCGCGGAGATAGCGATAAAGATCACGATCAGAATACGGATACAGAAAAGCTGTTTCTTTTCATCCATTTTTTTCACGATATTGTCCTTGATCACATCGATGGTCAGCGTGGAGCTGGATGCGATGACAAGGGACGAGAGAGTGGACATGGAAGCGGACAGCACGAGGATCACAACCAGTCCGATCAGCATCGGAGAGAGGTTTTCCAGCATGGCAGGAATAACGGAATCATAGCCGTTTGCTTCAATATCAATATTGGCGGAATAGAGCCTGCCGAAACCGCCGAGGAAATAACAGCCGCCGGATACCACGATGGCAAAGAAGGTGGAGATAACGGTTCCCTTATGTATGGCACTCTCGTTTTTGATGGCGTAGAATTTCTGTACCATCTGCGGAAGCCCCCAGGTACCGAGGGAAGTCAGGATAACAACGCCGAGAAGATTCAGAGGGTCCGGTCCAAAGAAGGATGCGAAAGCTCCGGGCTGGCTTGTAACAGCGGTATCCTCCACCATAGCGAGAGAATTCAGCGCCTCCAGAAAACCGCCGTTGGATCTTAATACGGCGGCGATCACGGCACAGATGCCGAAGAGCATGATCAGTCCCTGAATAAAATCATTGATGGCTGTTGCCATATAGCCGCCCGCAATGACATAAACGCCGGTCAGTACCGCCATCAGGATGATGCAGACTGTGTAGTCGATGTTAAACGCCATGCCAAACAGACGGGAAAGTCCGTTATAAAGGGACGCCGTATAGGGGATCAAAAAGATAAAGACGATGATGGATGCGCCGATCTTCAGCGGTGTGCTGGAAAAGCGGGCACCGAAAAATTCCGGCATGGTCGCGGAATTAAAATGCTGTGTCATGATACGGGTACGGCGTCCTAAAACAACCCACGCCAGCATGGAACCGATGATCGCGTTTCCGAGCCCGATCCAGGTGGAAGCGATACCGTATTTCCAGCCGAACTGTCCGGCGTAGCCGACAAAGATAACGGCGGAAAAGTAGGAAGTACCATAGGCAAAGGCTGTGAGCCACGGTCCCACGCTCCTGCCGCCTAAAACAAATCCGTTGACATCAGTGGCATTTTTCCGGCAGTAGAGGCCGATAGCGACCATTACGGCGAAAAATACGACTAACATGGTTACTTTGAAAATCATAATGTTTTCCTCCTCATATATGTATAGCATACGCAGCAATAACTCGCTTTAAAGCGTTACGGTTTAAAGTGCTAAAGTGACTGCTTTTATGAGTATAGGGGATATGGAGGGAAAAGTCAAGAGGGGATTATCCGGGCTGGGTTACGATGCAAATTATTTTTGCAGGAGGGTTAAGGGATGGCAGAAAAATGCCGATGAAATGTATGTAAAATATTTTGAGAAGTTTTTTAGTAATAGTTCAGCCAGGGATGGCGGCAGAATTTCCACGGATGGAAGAGAAGACGGGAATTTTGCCGTTTTTTGTTTTGCAGGAAAACGGGATGGAAAGGAGCAGCATGATATTTACGGAACAGAGTCCTGTTTATCAAAGGAGTATGGATGGTATGGATATCATAACGGGGAAAGACAGGCCGGGTATTGTATCAGGGAAAAGCAGGTGGAACAGTCCATCTGTCGATAAAAACAGGGAAGACTTTTTCAGCCATATTTCAAGGGCGGCTGGGAAGGCGCAGGAAGAGGTTGAGGATAAGGAAGAGACAAAGAATGGGAGTGCCGGGGAGGTGATAAGGGATTCTTCCGGAAAAGAGGACGGGACGAGCAGGGAAGCGCTGATGCGTGTGATCGCCGAGCAGCGGGAGGAGATCCTGCGGAAGTTAAAAAACGGGGATACCGGGGTGCGGATACCGATCGGCAGCATGAGCCTGACGGAGGAGGAGTGGGACAGACTGCTGGATGGCTTTGACAAGGCGCAGGAAAAGATCCAGGAGTCGATCCGGGAAGAAAACGGAGAAAGCCTGCCGGAGAAAAGACCGGATACCATGGTGAACGGCGACAAGGTTTTTGAGGCGGAGGATACGGGGCATGATGTAAAGAGCCTCGAGGATCTGATGAGTGAGGTCGGCCTCGAGGGAAAGGTGGAAGAGAAGAGCGGTTTTGAGAAATACCTTACCGGTGTGCAGGTGATGACAAAGACCGGAAACTGCAGTGTGCCTGCCGGAATATGGGGCAGGACGGATTTTCCATTCTGGGAGTTTTTTAAGGAGGGGACATCGGCGGATGCCCTGAATAACTGGCAGCCCTCAGGGCCCCAGCCGAATATGCTGGATCAGAAGGTTCAGAGAAACCTGCAGGGCATCGGATACGGGAAGGTGAGTATCCTGATCCCGGATAAGCTGCAGGCAAAGATGGATGCAGATCCGGCTTACGCGGATGAAATATACCGGAAGGTTGCGGAATGGAAGGAAAACTATGACGCTTGGGATAACGCGACGGCTGCTTCTCTCGGCATGAATGTGGCGGCCCATCAGTTTTCCAAGAGTTACTGTCTGCAGCTCGACGAGGACGGCAATGTGGAAAACTTTACGGTGGTGGGCGGCGGCCTGGATATCAGCGGTAAGAAAGAGAACGAGGATGTGGAAGATAACTGGTTAAAACGCAGAAACGCGGCGATCCTGTTCCACAAACAGCATCTCGCAAGGCAGGGTTATACCGGCCTGACGGGAACTGCCGGAATCGTGGCGCAGGAGGGGGAAGCATCGCCCCTGTCGCTGCTCAGGATGGCGCTGATGGCGGAGACGCTGGTTTCGCCGGATGTGCGGAAGAGGTCGGATGCGGAAGTGTAAAACAGCATGAGCCCGGACAGTGCACAAGACAATCTGCAGACGCAGAGCGGCTGAAGATTTGTCTTAGGGATGGTGTACTGGCAGGGCGAATGCGGAACTGGAATAGAGGAGACAGAATATGAGAGTTACAACAAGTATGTTAAGCGAAACAACCGTGCAGGCGGGTATACAGATGGGCGGAAATTCCCTGGTCAATTATCTGAACGGGGATATGACGGATTCCCTGGCGAGTTCTCTGGGGAACAAACATAAGATAACGGAGGGACCGCTTGCCCAGAAAAAGTATGAGAAATTGAAGGACGCAGCGGAAAAACTGGGGGAGAATGCCGCGAAGCTGAGCGGGGAGGGAAGCAGGTCTATCTACGAAAAAGCGCGTAAGAGCGAGGATGCCTCCGAAGTATATGATGAGGTGGAGAAGATGATCTCCAATTATAATGATCTGCTGGAGAAGGTGCGCACGGATACCAGTACACTGGGCAGATTTTATCAGCAGAGCCTGAAGGAAGTGATGAAGGAAAACAAGGATGCGCTGGCGGCTATGGGCATTACGATAGACAAAAGCGGCAAGCTGAGTGTGGAGAAGGAAAAACTGAGAACTTCGGATCTGGACAGAGTGGAAAGTGTGTTCGGGGCGAACGGAACGATCTCCGGCAGGATCAGCGTGATAGCGGAAAAGGTGGCGGACAGCGCAAAGGCGAATTTAAAGAGCGCTTCCAGCCAGTATAATTCCTCCGGAAACAGTGTGGATGCACTGCTCCGGAACTATGATGCGAAGAGCTGAGAAAGGAAAAGGATGATCGTTAAAAGTTGAAATACAGGAAGGCGGAAATGCCCGCCAGTGATAAAACGGACCACAGCATGCATAAAACTGTGATCAGCGATCTGCCGGCGGTGGGCTTGAATTCAAGTTCACCGCTGTTTTTAAAAAACAGGACAGCGATAAAGGATACAAGAAGGAAGAGCCACAGATAAAAGCCTGTGATATGGGAAGGCAGATATTGCAGCACGGATATTTTTTCTTCCAGAAAGGCAAATTCCTCCAATCTGAAACATCCGGTCAGTTCCTCGCGGATAGAAAAACCGGTGAGGGCGAGGAGCTGTCTCAGGTAGGATTTTGCGGTGGCGATATTATCCGCCCGGAAAAGGATCCACAGGCCATCCACGGTGAGAAATGTCACAAGCCACCGGAATGGTTTACATAATTTCGACCAGGGCTTCTGGAATATTCGGTTCAGACAGTTTAAAATGCCGTGTAAAACACCCCATAAAATAAAGGTCCAGTTGGCGCCATGCCAGATACCGCTGATCAGGAAAACGATCATTATGTTTACATAAGTTCGGAGTTTTCCTTTGCGGCTTCCGCCGAGAGGAAAGTAAATGTAGGTTCTCAGAAAACGGGTGAGGGACATATGCCATCTGTCCCAGAAATCCGTGATGGATGTTGCCTTGTAGGGGGAGTTAAAGTTTCCGGGCAGTTTAATATTGAACATGCCGCTGATACCGATCGCCATATCACAGTATCCGCTGAAATCAAAGAAAAGCTGGAAAGTATAACAGAGCGATACAAGGAAGGCCTCCAGCGTATTTAAGGTAGGGACGACAAGGAAGCCATAGTCCACCGCTTTGCCGAAGGTATCGGCTATGATGACTTTTTTAAACAGCCCCAGTGCAAAGATATACATCCCTCTCGCAAAATTTTCGTAGTTGATCCGGCGGTTTTCCGCTTTCCTGAACTGGGGAATGGTTTCATTGTGCAGAACAATGGGGCCGGCGATCAATTGCGGGAAGAAAGAAACGAACAACGCATATTCATCAAAGGAATATCCTTTTGTCTCGCCCCGGTAGGAATCGATCAGGTAGCTAAGCTGCTGAAAGGTAAAGAAGCTGATACCAAGGGGCAGCAGTATATTTTTCAATTCAAAGGATTGCCCGAACAGGGCATTCATATTTTCCAGAAAGAAATTGAAGTATTTAAAGTAGAAGATAACTGCAATATTGGCACAGATACCGAAAACAAGGATACCCTTTTTGGCGGCGGCATTTTCTGTTTCCGCGGAAAAATATTCCATGGCTTTTGCCAGCAGGAAGTTTACAATAATACTGCAGCAGATGATCAGCAGATAGGATGGATTAAAATAACCGTAAAACCAAAGTGACATGCCGATCAGAAAGATGTTGGATGCCCTGTATAGGTTTACATAATTTAAAATATAGTATCCTGTCAGTGCAATGGGCAGAAACAGAAAAATAAAATAGTAGGAATTAAATAACATAATAGCAATACCTTTTCATTCATGCAGGGAGGCATAATCATAGGAGCGGTAAAAATTCCGAACTCGGTCCAGATATGCCTGATAGTTTTCCGGTGTCAGAAGATGTTCTTCATTTCTGATCCATATAAGGATCTCGGAGTTGATCCATTCTCCATAGTGGAGATAATCTTTATAATCTTCCAGATTGCAGGTGAGCTCAAAATTATCGCTGAAGGAGTAGAGCTTAATATTGGGATGCTGCAGCAATTCTTCAATAGCGATCTGTTCCACTTCAAAGAACCAGTCCATCTCCCCCTCATTATTTAAGATATCCCAGTAGCATATGCTGTAGGGGGCGAAGAAGAGATAAAATGTGGTTTCAGGATGCTCGTCGGCGAGGGAAGTGACATTCTGTTGAAGATTTTCGAGGAGCATCTGTCTTTCTTCCTCCGTCAGAGAGCGGGGCGGTTTCGGTGTTTTCCGAGGCCGGTAAGTGGCGAGCACATGGGCGGCGCCGAATTCGTCTCCGTGGTAGGTATTCCAGTTGGAGTAGGTATCAAAATCGATGTTTGTTCCGATCCCCGTGTCGGATCTTGTGACATTTGCGGTTCTTTCCAGCAAAACGGATTTATTCAGGATATAGCTGACATCGTCGAAGGGATTGTTGTTATACAGGTAGTCCGGATAGTTGAAATTTTCGTCACAGGCATCTTTATCTGTGACAAGAGCGTTATAGTCCAGCCCCCGGATAACATATCGGACATCCTTTCCCGCCTGATAAGCCCGTTTTATATTGTCGTTTATCTCCTTATATTTCGCGCCGGCAAAAGGGACTTTGATAAACCGGGCATCGAACAGCCGGTCGGCCTCGGAGGTCTTAAAATTTTCCGTCATGGATGTGCCGGTGATGATCCCGTCATAGGTAAAATGTCTGGTGATCCCGTCATTTAAGTATCGCTCATTGTTGGCGGGATATACGTCCTGGGGATAGTTGTACTGTTTCAGGGGCGCATGATAATGGAAAAAAGGATCCTTATAAATGGTCAGGGATGCCGTCAGGATGAAAGCGGCTATGGCCGCCAGCGCGGTGCCGAAAACCCAGCGCCGGTATGAATGATTTTCTGAATTTTGCGATTGGTTGGTTGACATAAGTTCCTCGTCTGGTGCTATATTTCGTTTGGTTTCATATTATAGTATTTGCATTTGCACGGTTTATCATAACACAGAAAAAAATGATTTACCAGTATGTTGGGGAAAATGGATGGGGAGGATCACATATCGCCGGACGGCAGGCGGGAGCGGGTGGCGGTTTTTGAAAATTTTGCGAAGTAAATTTTCTTGCATAAAGATTTTTTAATTGGTATAATGTAACGAACACAAATGAATTATATTGAGTAATATAGAAAGAGAAAGAGGAATTCTCATGGAAGAATTGATCCAAAACAAGTTGGAGTTCGCCGTACTGATCGACTCGGATAACATCAGCTCGAAATACGCGTCCACGATTTTTGATGAACTGGAAAAATACGGTTTTGCCTCCTGCAGGAGAATTTATGGAAACTGGTCGAAAGGGAACGGCTGGTCCGAAAAGGTGCTTCTTGAGTATTCCATCACGCCGATCCAGCAGTTTTCCTACACTGCCGGAAAAAATGCGACGGATATGGCGATGGTTATTGACGCGATGGATCTTTTGTATAAAGATAAAGTGGACGGCTTCTGTCTGGTGACCAGCGACAGTGATTTTACAAGGCTTGCCATGCGGCTCCGCGAGGAGAAAAAGTATGTGCTCGGTATGGGAGAGTCGAAGACGCCGGCGGCGCTGACGCGGTCCTGTAATAAATTTATCTACCTGAACCTGATCGGTGAAAAGAACGAGGAAGACGGTTTTGACCACAATGAGCTGGAGAATGTGACCAGCATAGATGCGGTGAAAAAATCCATAGCGGCGCTGTTTACGGAGAACGGCAGCAAAGCGCTGGATCTCGGTTATGTGGGACAGCGTATCAGTGAGAGATATACCGATTTTGATGTGCGAAATTACGGTTACGCGAAACTCAGCGTATTTGTGAAAGAGGAGATGCCTCAGTATCAGGTGGTGCGGGAGAAAAAGAAGACTTACCTGAAAGAACAGGAGAAGGTGTCCCAGACCAGCCTGGAGACAGAGATCAAAGAGATGATCCGGGAAAACGGCGGTACCATCGACAATCTTTCCATTATCAATGATGAGATCGGGAAGCGTCATCCGAATTTTGAACTGAAATCTTACGGCTACAGCAGAATATCCAGTTTCCTTCGCAGGATACGGGGGCTGGAAGTCAATAATAACAGCGTGAATCTGCAGGACGAGGAAAAACAGAGCCAGGAGTGATGCCTAGATCTGAAAGCAGATACTATCAGCGGGAGAGTTTTGGCTCTCCCGCTGTTTTAACGTGCCGAAATCTGCTATCCCCAGAGTTTCAACACCTTTATCGCCTTTTTAGCCATAGAGAATTTCACATCCTCCAGTACGGAGACGGCTTCCTTTAGCTCTTTTCTGATCGGTATCTGCTGAGGACAATGAGTTTCGCACTTTCCGCAGGAAATGCAGTTAGAAGCATTACTCGGCTGTTTCCGGAAGATCGTGCACTGCATATATTCCTTCTTCGCGGCGCTTTTTCCTTCCGCATAGTAATTATTATAACAGCGGAACGTTTCCGGGATATCCACGCCCATCGGGCAGGGCATGCAGTAGCCGCAGCCCGTACAGCCTACCTTCACAGTCTTTTGAATCTCTTTTTTTACAGCTTCTATCAGAGCGAGATCTTCTTCGGTGAAATCGCCGGCTTTTGTCTCTTCGGCGATCCGGAGATTTTCTTTTACCATTTCCACGGAATTCATGCCGGATAACACACAGGTTATTTCGGGCTGGCTGTAGAGCCAGCGGAAAGCCCATTCCGCGGCGGTGCGTTTCGGTTCGTGATTTTTTATGAGGTTTTTAGCGTTTTCCGGCAGCAGGTCCACGAGCTTTCCGCCGCGGAGCCCTTCCATGATGATAACGGGGATGCCCTTTTCGGCGGCGTAGTGGAGCCCGCGACGCCCTGCCTGGGAATGTTCGTCCATATAATTGTACTGGATCTGGGTAAAATCCCAGTCGTAAACGTCGATCAGCCTGCAGAACATGTCCGTATGTCCGTGATAGGAGAAACCGATCTGACGGATCTGTCCCGTCTTTTTCTTGTCTTCGATCCACTGTTCGATCCCCAGGTGCTTTAACTTATCCCAGGTTTCCACATCTGTCAGCATATGCATCAGATAATAGTCAATATAGCCGGTCCTAAGCCGTCGGAGCTGCTCCTGAAACATTTTTTCGATGCCGTCCATGGATTTGATCAGATAATGGGGCAGTTTCGTCGCTATGTTTATCTTTTCGCGGCAGCCGATGCGTGCAAGAATCTCGCCCAGGGCGGCTTCATTTCCGGGATAGATATAAGCCGTATCAAAATAGTTTACGCTGCCATCGATGGCAAGGCGGATCTCCTTTTCCGCTTTATCAAGATCGGCAGAGCTGCCTTTTCTGGTGAAACGCATACAACCGTAGCCGAGCAGGGAGATGTCTTCTCCGGTTTTGTTTTTTCTGTATTGCATGGGGCCTCGCTTTCGGAATGGTAATGATCAGTTTTGTTCTTTTTGAGTATTACTATAAACGCCTTCGGGGAAGCTGTCAAATTTTATGCATCTGGCGCATATTAGCAGAAAATCGGGACACTTTAAGTGCAGATCCTTATTAATCGGACAAACAGGAGTATTCAGGTGGAAAATAAAAAACGGATTGTCGGGCAGTGGTTTGTTATGGGAGTTTTCTTTGTTATATTACTTTGCCTGCATCTGCCTTTGCAGACGGGGTGGGGCGACGACGCGGTTTTTAGAGAAAATACCATGCCGCTGGGGGATTTTCTGGCTGACAGGTACGGGAAATGGACATCCAGAGTGGTGATCGAGGCGGGGGTGAAACTGCTGGCGGGGGCGCCGGATCTGATCTGGAAGATACTGAACAGTCTGATCTGGCTGCTTTTAGTGTGGATCACGGCGGACCTGTTCGGCGTAAAGGGAGCGGGATCAGAAGATAAGGGAATGCAGGCAGAGGCTTTCTTTTTTCTTCTGATCTGGTGTATACCGGCGCGTTCTCTGTGCGATGCGGGCTGGATTGCTACGACGATGAACTATCTGTGGCCGGTGACGCTGGGACTTGTGGCAATGCGTCCGATAAAGCACTGGGTTGCCGGTGAAAAGTGTCCGGTATGGGAATATGCAGTCTGTCCGGTATGTATTGTCTTTGCGGCGAATGTGGAACAGGGGGCGGCGGTGCTGTTGGGCGTTTGTCTGTTGTTTTTGGGGTATACGGCACTTAGAGGGAAAAAGATTCCTTCATTTTATTATGTACTTTTGCTGTTGGTGATCGTGTCTGTCTTGTTTATGATGACCGCCCCCGGAAATGCTTACCGCTTTCAGGCGGAAATGAATCTGTGGTTTCCCGGTTTTGACGAGCTGAATCTCTTTGAAAAACTGCTGATGGGTTTTATAGACAGTATGAATTATTATGTGTCGGCGGGCGGGGGAGAGAGGACGAATTATCTGTTTGCGCTGCTGGCGGGGATCCTGGCGGCGGGAGTGCTGCAAAGGCGGGGAGCATGTGAGGTTCGGTTAAAGGTCGCAGCTTTTGTTCCGCTCTCTTTTTACTGGGGGATCGGACGGCTGGGAAATTCCCTGCTGCAGGCGGATGTATTCAGAAAGGGCGGACATATCGTCGGGTTGTTCGGGAAGAACCGCTGCCTGCCCACGGGAGCCGGTACGTTTGATTATCTGGGGTGGATCTCATACTCACGAAAAATGGTGTTTTTGCAGGTCGGGATCTTTCTGGGGGTATTGGCCTGTGTAGCGCTGATGATCTGCTGGCTGCATGGAAAAAGCGCGGAGACATGGCTGGAACTGACGATTCTGGGAGCAGGGTTTTCGTCGCGGGTGATCATGGGACTGAGCCCTACGCTCTATGCGTCGGGAGAGAGGACTTCTCTTTATTGCTCTGTGGCGATATTGATCGTGTGCCTGCGGAATCTGCAGATTTACTGGAATGGCTGCAGACAGAAGAGGGGAAAGGTACTGTTGGGAGTTTACGTCGCCCTGGTGATCTGTGTCAGCGTGTGGAGTGGAGGGGGATCATTGTAGAGCGGCAAGCTCGGCCTTGAGTCTGGCGATTTCGGAGTCCTTTTCGGCCAGAGCAGAGTCCCTTTCAGCTAAAACAGCTTTCATCCGGGAATCCATTTCCGCAATACGAGCTTCCAGATCCATGATCTGCATGCTGGGAAGATAAATCAGCGGTTTTGTCATACGGAGCACCTCCTTGTGGTATTCAGGATGATGAAAAAACACATGTCTGGAAGTGGGGAGAAGCAGATTAATGTAATCGCTGCATTTCTGCTTTGTTAAATATCCATTAGTTAAGTCATCTTGTAATATTACTATAATCTCATCCAGAAATGATGTCAATTCCTTTTTGGAGAGCGGATATTTTTTTGAGTGGGTGCGGGGTTTTAATCTGAGTAGCAGATAAGGAATGAACAGGCTCAGGTGTTTTTCATGTATCTCATCCAGAGAATAGGATTGGATTTTGACAGTCGGGATCCGGTATATGTGCTCGCTGCTGTCCTGAAAGATGATACGGCACTGCAGGCTGTCGGGAAGATTATTGTTCTGTTCGGGATAGAGTACGAAAGAATGCGGGAAGCGGATAATGAGTTCGCCATTTGGGTCATCCTGTGAGGTACAGTATTCTATGGCATAATTCAGATCGTAGGAAATCATACGAATAACCAGTAATCCCTCGTTTTTCATCTGACATTCAATGTGGTAATAATCCTTATCTGCGATCAGAAGGGAAATGTCCATTAAGGTGGAAGAAGGTGGAGCTTTGGAATTTCCGGAATAAGTAGATTGTTCTGTACCAAGAAGCCTGACAGGAGTGTCGGGTGGATATTCCTTTCCATAAACTTCTTTGATCAGTGGAAATAATTGTTCTGGCATGACATAGACAATGGCTTTTAAGATCTCGTCCCACAGCTTGTCACCGATGATCGTTTGTTCTGGCATAAAAAGTCCTTTCTTTTACTGGATGTTGTATGTTAATGGTTTACAGTCTGTGAAAATTCAGCGAAAAGCTATGGCGAAGTGCCGGATAGACAAGACAGGAAGAAAACCTGTCAGAACCGCTTTCACAACTCAAGTATAGCAGAGTAAGGGGGGAGATGGCAAGTGGTTTTCGGAAAAATGACAGAACAAAGCCGGTTGACGATTATCTCCCCGATGTGTATGATAGTAGAGGGAAAAAAATCACACAAAACGGAGGATATTATGTCAATCAGATCAGATTACCACCTTCATTCCCATCATTCCGGCGACAGCGATGCGCCGATGGAAGAGATGGTGAAAAGCGGTATTGCGGCAGGGCTCGAGGCGATGTGTTTTACGGAGCATGTGGATTTTGATTTCAGGCCTTTCGGGAGGGAGTCGAGTGATAAGTTTGAGTTGAACGCGGATTCCTATCTCTATGAACTGCTGAGCCTGAAGAAGAAATATGAGGATCAGATCGAACTGCTCTTCGGTCTGGAATGCGGCATGCAGCCCCATGTCGCGAAGGAGAATGTCCGTTTTATCAAGGAGCACGAGTATGATTTTGTGATTGCGTCCGTCCATGTCTGCGGGGGAAAAGATCCCTATTATCCGGAGTATTTTGAGGGAAAAGAGGAGGAGGAAGCGCTGCGGGAATATCTGGAGGAGACGTTCCGGAATATCAGGGCTTTCGGTAATTTTGACTGCCTCGGGCATCTGGATTATATCATACGCTACTGTAAAAAGATGGACAGACAGTATGAGTACGCAAAATATAAGGATATCATCGATAAGATACTTTCCTATCTGATCGACAGAGAGAAGGCGCTGGAGTTAAATACAGCCGGTGTCAGAAAGGGAATGAAGGAGATGAATCCCTCGAGAGATGTATTGAAGCGGTATCGTGAACTGGGCGGTGAACTGCTGACGGTGGGTTCCGACGCCCACAGGTCGGGGGAGGTGGCTTCTGGTTTTGCGAAGGCGGAGGAACTGTTAAAAGACTGCGGATTTCAATATTATACGGTATATAATGGCAGGATCGCCATGATGAAAAAATTATAAAACAGGAGGTTTTAAGATGGGCTTGGAAGATTTGATCGGCGCAAAGGCAGGAAGCCTTTTGAAGGACATAACGGCGGGAAAAGCCGGGAGCGCGGCAAGCGACAGGGCGGAGGCGTTCAAAAAGATCTGTGCGTTGATCCCGAATAAGGTGGACAATGCCACTGTAGTGAACGTGCTGGATCTGATGCGCAAACAGCAGAAGGCGGTGAAGAAGGATTATTCCGTTCACATGAAAAAGAACGAGGAGGCTTTTCAGAAGCATGCCCCTGTCATCACAAAAAACAAGGGCTTTGTGGAAGACCAGAACAGCTATACCGATATGGCTTACGGCGATGCTACCATGCAGTATTCCGGCTGTGAGATATTCGCCACCTATAACGCGATCCACAGCATTCTGGGAAAACAGTCCATGAGCCTTGCGAAGATGATCTCCGAATATGAAAAGGATGGCATGGTACTCTCGGGAAAATTCGGCACGGCGCCGAAAGCGATCAAGGATTTTCTGGATAAACACGGCTTTAAAACGGAAATGACTACCAATGAAGCTGATTTTGACAGTTATGGTAAAAAATTCCAGAGCCTGATTCTCACCATGTATAACGATAAGGATGATATCAGCAAGGAAGTGCACACGGTCAATATTTCCAAGGAGGGCGGAAAATACATAGCGCATAATGTGTACTGTAACGGGAAAGTAGTCGGACCGAACGCTACGGTAAAAGAGCTGATCGCCAATATGAACGGCGGCAAGGCGAAAGGTATTTCCCTGATCGGTGTTTCGAAGCAGTAGGCTCCTAAAGCTAAATTTTTCCTAAATTTGTGAAAAATATGGCAATTACATCTTGAATTTTAAACCCAGATTGGGTAGAATATTAATGTTGAAAAAGTTTTGACAGAAAAACTCCATCATAAGGAGGACAGCCTGTCAGAAAAAATATAAATTTTTTTAGGAGGGACTAAAAAATGGCAGTAAAAGTAGCAATTAATGGTTTTGGCCGTATCGGTCGTCTTGCATTCAGACAGATGTTTGGTGCAGAAGGTTATGAGGTTGTAGCGATCAACGATTTAACAACACCTTCCATGCTGGCACATCTGTTAAAGTATGATTCTTCTCAGGGCAGATATGTTGCTGTTGGCGAAGAAGATCAGGTAACGGCTGATGATGAAGCAGGCACGATCACAGTAAAGGGTCAGACGATCAAGATTTACAAAGAGCCCGATGCAAATAATTGTCCTTGGGGCGACCTTGGTGTAGACGTAGTTCTGGAGTGCTCTGGTTTCTATACCTCCAAAGCAAAAGCTCAGGCACACATCAATGCCGGCGCTAAGAAAGTTGTTATTTCTGCTCCTGCAGGAAACGACCTTCCTACTATCGTTTACAATGTAAACCACGACACACTGACAAAAGAAGATACGATCATCTCCGCAGCATCCTGTACAACAAACTGCCTGGCTCCTATGGCAAAGGCTCTGAATGACCTTGCTCCCGTTGAGTCCGGTATCATGTGCACGATCCACGCTTACACAGGCGACCAGATGATCCTTGACGGCCCTCAGAGAAAAGGCGATAAGAGAAGAAGCCGTGCAGGCGCTATCAACATCGTTCCCAACTCCACAGGCGCAGCTAAGGCTATCGGCCTTGTTATCCCTGAACTGTCCGGCAAACTGATCGGTGCAGCACAGCGTGTTCCGACCCCGACAGGTTCTTCCACACTTCTGTTCGCAGTTGTTGACAAGGAAGTAACAAAAGACGAAGTAAACGCAGCTATGAAAGCTGCTGCAAACGAGTCCTTCGGCTACAACACAGACGAGATCGTTTCCTCCGACGTTGTTGGTATGAGATTTGGTTCTCTGTTTGATGCTACTCAGACAATGGTTAGCCCTCTGCCGGGTGGCAAGACACAGGTAGAAGTTGTATCCTGGTATGATAACGAGAATTCTTACACAAGCCAGATGGTTCGTACGATCAAGTACTTCGCTGAGTTAGGTTAATTTGGCAGTTAAAAATTGATGTAAGTGACTATGAGGTCCGGTCCACATAAGGGCCGGACCTTTTATCGGTTTATATTATTTTAGGAGGAATAGTAAAATGGGATTAAATAAAAAATCCGTAGATGACATTAACGTTAAGGGAAAACGCGTGCTGGTGAGATGCGATTTTAACGTGCCCCTGAAAGACGGCGCTATCACTGACGAGACACGTATCGTGGCAGCACTTCCCACGATCAACAAACTGATCGCTGACGGCGGCAAGGTAATTCTCTGCTCTCACCTCGGCAAAGTGAAAAACGGCCCCAACGAAGGCGAATCTTTGGCTCCTGTGGCAAAGAGGCTTTCCGAGAAACTGGGTAAAGAAGTAAACTTCGTTTCCGATTACAATGTGACAGGCGAAGCTGCAACAAAGGCAGTGGAAGCAATGCAGGAAGGCGATGTTGTTCTTCTGCAGAATACACGTTTCCGTGGAAAAGAAGAGACAAAGAACGGCGAAGAGTTCAGCAAAGAGCTGGCTGATCTGGCTGACCTGTATGTATGTGATGCGTTCGGTTCTTCCCACAGAGCACATGCATCCGTAGAAGGCGTGACAAAGTTCATCAAGGAAAAAGGCGGCGAGAACGCAGTCGGCTATCTGATGCAGAAAGAGATCGACTTCCTCGGCAATGCAGTAGAGAATCCGGTAAGGCCTTTCGTAGCGATCCTCGGCGGTGCAAAAGTTGCTGATAAGCTGAACGTTATCAACAACCTGCTGGAGAAATGCGACACCCTGATCATTGGCGGCGGTATGGCTTATACTTTTCTGAAAGCAAAAGGGTATGAGATCGGTACATCTCTGGTTGATGAGGAGAAGCTGGATTACTGTAAAGAGATGATGGCAAAAGCAGAGGAGAAGGGCAAACAGCTCCTGCTTCCTGTAGATACCACGATCGCTGCAGATTTCCCGAATCCTATCGATGCTGAGATCGCAGTGGAAGTAGTACCTTCCAACGAGATTCCCGCTGACAAGATGGGCCTGGATATCGGTACAGAGACAGCTAAACTGTATGCTGATGCTGTAAAATCCGCTAAGACGGTTGTATGGAACGGACCGATGGGTGTATTTGAGAATCCGATCCTCGCAAAAGGTACCATCGCTGTAGCACAGTCTCTTGCTGACACAGACGCTACCACGATCATCGGCGGCGGCGATTCCGCAGCGGCTGTCAACCAGCTTGGTTTTGCAGACAAGATGAGCCACATTTCCACAGGCGGCGGCGCTTCTCTTGAATTCTTAGAGGGCAAGGAGCTTCCCGGCGTAGCAGCGGCTGACGACAAGTAAGGCAGGGTTGGCTTATGAGTAAAGGGAAAAAGATAGGCGGTATTATTTTAGTCATCATCGGTACGATATTTCTGGTGATCGGGCTTGCGATAGGCGGACTTTTCGGCGCCATGAACGGTGCTATGGGTGAGGCTATCGACGAGCTTGAACAGGAAATGGATGAGTTCCGGGAAAATGGCGTATCAACATACGGCGAGATCATTGATATAGACGATGAGAGTATGTCCACCATAGAGTATTATTGCGAGGAGGACGGCTACTGGTATGAAACCTATATCATGATCTTAAATGAGAATTACCGGGTAGGCAGCACTGTTGAAGTGTGCTATGATCCCTATGATCCGACCAATGTGATGGTGCCTGAGTTATATATGGATGCCATGGGTATGGTTGGCGATACCGTGCCGACAGTCGGTATTGTAGTCGGTGTTGTGTTTGGCATTATCGGAGCAGTTCTCTTGATCGTCGGTATCGTACTGCTTGTCAATAACAAGAAAGATAAAAAGTGGACGGATGAGATCAATGCCCGCAATGCGGCGCAGGGAATCGGCAATGTGCAGTATAACGGATATCCCCAGCAGGGTGGAATGCCGGGCGGCTACCCGCAGGCACCCGGGGCAGGCGGCGCTTATCAGCAGCCCGGGCAGCAGAATAATCCGTATCAGCAAAATAATCAGAATATGTAACTAAAAACCGCATGAGCCTTTACCATAAAGGCTCATGCGGAACTGGAAGAAGGAGAATATAATAATGGCAAGAAGAAAAATCGTAGCCGGAAACTGGAAAATGAATATGACACCCAGTCAGGCGGTAGCACTTTGTGAAGAATTAAAGGATCTGGTAAAATCCGACAGCGTAGATGTGGTTTACTGCGTACCTGCAGTGGACATCGTACCTGTTGTGGAAGCTGTAAAAGGCACAAACGTGGAAGTCGGCGCAGAGAATATGTATTTTGAGGAGAAGGGCGCTTACACAGGCGAGATCTCCGCAGCTATGCTGGTGGATGCAGGCGTGAAATACGTTATCATCGGCCACTCCGAGAGACGTGACTACTTCAAAGAGGATGATGCTCTCTTAAATAAGAAAGTGAAAAAAGCTTTCGAGGCAGGCCTTACACCGATCCTCTGCTGCGGCGAATCTCTGGAGCAGAGAGAGATGGGCGTTACCATGGACTGGATCCGTTTCCAGATCAAATCCGATCTTGTAGGCATCACGGCAGATCAGGTAAAAGAAATGGTTATCGCTTACGAGCCTATCTGGGCGATCGGCACAGGCAAGACCGCTACAACCGAGCAGGCTGAGGAAGTTTGTAAGGGGATTCGTGAGTGCATCGCTGAGATGTATGATGAAGCGACAGCAGAAGCAGTTCGCATTCAGTACGGCGGATCTGTAAATGCAGCGAATGCGGCAGAGCTTTTCGCACAGCCTGATATCGACGGCGGCCTTGTCGGCGGCGCTTCCTTAAAGGCTGATTTTGGAAAGATCGTGAACTACTAATTCTTAGTTTGCAAAAGAATGATCATCAGAGGTTTTGGAGCGATCCGAAACCTCTGTTTTCATGCGAAAAAGAATTCTCTTGTATTCTGTATACTATTTTGTTACAATCTTTAGGAAAAATTCATTTATTTTGGACAGGAATAGGTGGCAAAAAAACGCAGAAAAGTTTATAATGAAAAATAGCGAAGTGATAACGGAGCTATTTGCTACGATGCGATTTGCAGAGCAAATTGCATCGGTTCCCGTATAATAAAACGTATAACAAAGCATAACGAAGGGAGGTGCTGTGATGAAGTGCAAAAAATGTGGAGCGGTTTTACTGGATACAGATACATTCTGTGTGAAGTGTGGACAGAAGGTGGGGCAGCCGATGTTCTGTTCCAATTGCGGAGAGCAGCTTCGGGATGAGGAGCGGTTCTGCCATAAATGCGGTTCGCCTGTGGAAAACGCAGGAGAAGATGAAGAGATTCCGCTCAGCCAGCAGAAAACAGTGGACATTCCCTTTGACCAGATCGAGATGGGCATCCTGATGGAGGCGGAGCAGGCTATTGTGAAGCGTCCGGGAGCGGAAAAAACGGAGAGAAGAAATCCGGAAGGTTACAGGCGTCCTAGGGTGGAGGCACCGGAGGATGATGATGAGCTCTACGAAGAGCCGGCAAGGCAAAAGCGCCGTACATCGCCGCCACCCCGCCGTTATGAAGAAGAGTACGACGAGTATGAGGACTATGATGACGACGAGGAGGATGATTCCGATGATTCTAAAATGAAAACCATCACGATCATTTTGGGCATCGTCGTGATAGCAATCGCTCTGGCGATAGGATTTATCTTCTGGCAGCGGAGCAATCCTTCCAGATATGACAGGCCTGATGAGGAGACCGGGCAGGAAAGTGAAGAAGGCGAGGAGGGTGAAGACGGCGGAGACGCTGGCAGCGCCGATACTCAGGGCAGGATTCAGATCCTCTCCAACGTCAATGTCCGCAATGCGCCCACAACGGAAGGTTCTGAAGTTTTGATGGTGGCAAAGCAGGGCGAGACCTATGAATATTATGAACTGGTGGACGATGCATGGTACCGCATTAAACTGGAAGACGGCAGCGAGGGGTATGTTTCCAAGCAATATGTGGAAGACTTACAGTAACTGTATATAAAAGGCTTGCGGCAGTCCGCTGAAGCAGACAGGAAAGAACTGTGCCGCCTGCAGTCTGTAATATAGCGAAGTATATAATATATAAACTATATAGGAAGAAGAGGAGAAGAAAAAATGAGTAAGAAACCTGTTGTTTTAATGATTCTTGACGGCTACGGCTTAAATGACACAAAAGAGCACAATGCCGTGGCTGAGGCAAAGACACCTGTGATGGATAAGCTGATGGCGGAATATCCTTTTGTGAAAGGAAATGCCAGCGGCATGGCGGTAGGGCTTCCCGACGGCCAGATGGGCAACTCGGAAGTAGGTCACCTGAACATGGGTGCAGGCCGTATCGTATATCAGGAACTCACAAGGATCACAAAGGAGATTCAGGACGGTACTTTCTTTGAGAACAAGGCTCTGATGGATGCTGTAAATAACTGTAAAAAGAATGACAGTGCACTGCACTGCTTCGGCCTGCTGTCAGACGGCGGCGTGCACAGCCACAATACCCACCTTTACGGGCTTTTGGAACTGGCAAAGCGCAACGGGCTGGAGAAGGTATATGTGCATTGCTTCCTGGACGGCCGTGATACACCGCCGGCAAGCGGAAAAGGTTATGCGGAGGATCTGGAAGCTGAGATGGCAAAGATCGGCGTAGGCAAGATCGCTTCCGTGACAGGCCGTTACTATGCGATGGACAGGGACAATAACTACGACAGGGTGCAGAAAGCCTATATTGCGCTGACAAAGGGTGAGGGGCTGACAGCGGAGAGCGGTCCTGCCGGTATTCAGGCTTCCTATGACAGAGATGAGACAGACGAGTTCGTAAAACCGACCGTAGTGATGGAAAACGGTGCGCCGGTGGCGACGATAAAAGATGGAGATTCCGTTGTGTTCTTCAATTTCCGTCCCGACCGTGCAAGAGAGATCACCAGATCTTTCTGTGATGATGATTTCAAGGGATTTGACAGAGGAAAACGCCTTGATCTGACCTATGTATGTTTCTCCGACTATGATCCGACGATCCCGAACAAGGAAGTTGCCTTTGAGAAGATCGCGGTGACAAATACTTTTGGAGAGTGGCTTGCGGCGAACGGCATGAAACAGGCAAGGATCGCTGAGACTGAGAAGTATGCCCATGTGACATTCTTCTTTAACGGCGGTGTGGAAAAACCCAACGAGGGTGAGGACAGGATCCTTGTGAATTCCCCGAAAGAGGTTGCCACCTATGACTTAAAGCCGGAGATGAGCGCCTATGAAGTGTGCGACAGGCTCTGTGAGGCGATCACAAGCGATAAATATGATGTGGTGATCATCAACTTTGCAAACCCGGATATGGTAGGACATACCGGTGTGGAAGAAGCTGCCATCAAAGCGGTGGAAGCGGTGGATTCCTGTGTGGGAAGAGCAGTGGAAGCGGTGAAATCCGTGGACGGCGTACTGTTTATCTGTGCAGACCACGGCAATGCGGAGCAGCTTGTGGATTATGAGACAGGCGCGCCTTTCACAGCCCATACTACCAATCAGGTGCCCTTCATCCTTGTAAATTATGACGAAAAATACACCCTGAGAGAAGGCGGCTGTCTGGCGGATATCGTGCCTACGCTGATCCAGATCATGGGGAAAGAGCAGCCTGCTGAGATGACCGGAAAGTCACTGCTGGTTGAAAAATAAAAAGATTGGATAAACAAACCTCCATTGGAGATACTAACAAAAATGGTATTTCCAAGGAGGTTTATTTTATGTCTTTAACAATACGTATCATGGATGTGCATGCAAGAGAGATTCTGGATTCCCGGGGAAACCCTACGGTGGAAGCGGAGGTGACGGTGATCGCGGGGGAGGGTGCTTTCGGCGGTCCCTGTATCAACGGCAGGAATATGGAGGCGTCAGCCGGAAACCATAAGGAGGCAATAGGAAAAAATGACTGTCCGGCTCCTGTGGGAGCGCCCTATCCGCTTTCCGGAAAGCTTTATACGGGCAGAGCTTCCGTGCCCTCCGGCGCCAGCACCGGCAGGTTTGAAGCGGTGGAACTGCGGGATAAAGAGAGCCGTTATCAGGGGAAAGGCGTGCAGAAAGCGGTGAGAAATGTCAATACCGTACTGCGGGAGGCACTGCTCGGACGCAATGCTCTTTGTCAGGAGGAGATAGACAGGATCCTTGTGGAGACTGACGGGACGGAGAACAAGGAAAAGATGGGGGCGAATGCAACCTTAAGCGTTTCCATGGCTGTGGCACGGGCGGCAGCGGCAGCGCTGGATATGCCCTTATACCGTTACCTCGGCGGCATTTCTTCAAGGAAAATGCCGGTGCCCATGATGAATATCTTAAATGGCGGAAAACATGCGGACAACACAGTGGATTTTCAGGAGTTTATGATCATGCCGGTCTCTGCAAAAAGCTTTCAGGAGGGGCTCAGGATCTGTGCTGAAGTTTATCAGAAGCTGAAACAGCTCCTTGTGAAGGACGGGCTTTCCACAGGGGTAGGCGATGAGGGCGGTTTTGCCCCTTCTCTCAAAAATCCGAGAGAGGTACTGGATTATATCATAAAAGCGGTCCTGGCGGCAGGTTATCAGCCGGACAGCGATATCAAGATCGCCCTGGATGTGGCGGCAAGCGAACTTTATCAGGAAGATTCCGGTATGTACTATTTTCCGGGGGAGACAAAGGCGCTGCATGGCAGCAGACGGGAAGTGCTGAGTGCTTCCGACACAAAGGAGGCAAGCGTCCTGCGCAGTACAGATGAGATGATCGCTCTCTATGAAGAACTCTGCAGGGAGTATCCGATCATTTCCATTGAGGACGGGCTTCATGAGGATGACTGGGACGGCTGGAAAAAGCTGACAGAGCGGCTCGGGGACAAGATCCAGCTTGTGGGCGATGACCTTTTTGTGACCAACACAGGAAGACTGGCGGCAGGCATCCGTCTGCATACTGCAAATGCCATTCTGGTAAAGGTAAACCAGATCGGTACGCTTTCGGAAGCCTTTGCGGCGATAGAGATGGCGCATAAAAACGGGTATAAGGCGGTGATCTCCCACCGTTCCGGGGAGACGGAGGATACGATCATCGCGGATATTGCCGTGGCAGTGAACGCAGGGCAGATCAAGACAGGGGCGCCCTGCCGGACGGACCGTGTCAGCAAGTATAATCAGCTTCTGCGGATCGAGGAGGAGCTGGGGGAAGTTGCGAAATATGAGAATCCTTTCCTGAAATAAATTCGGAAGATATTGTATTTCATCTGAAATGTGATAAAGTTAATTATGATCTCATTTTATGAAAAAATACCTGTGGGCGGCAGACAGGAGCGGCTATGACAAAGGAACAGAAGGAAAAAACAGCATATCTGGCACAGGAGGTCCTGCGCCTCTCCAGAGACAGCATTATCATGAACATGCGGTTTCTGGATGTGGCGCTTTCGAGGATAGCGCCACATCCCAGGCAGGGACTAAAGGGCGTGGCGACGGACGGGGAAAAGTTCTGGTATGATGATGCCTTTGTATTGCGGCGGTATAAAGGGGAGCCTGCTTACATTACAAGGTGTTATCTTCATGCGCTGCTGCATCTTGTGTTTTATCATCCCTTTCGTTACAGCGAGGTGGAGGTGAAATACTGGGATGCGGCGGCGGATATCGCGGTGGAGAATGTGATGCTGGAGATGGATCTTAATTTTTTGAAGATTCACAGAGATACGGAGCGGAAGGCGGAGGCATCCTCACTGAAAGCGAAATGCGGTGCGTTGACGGCGGAGAAGATCTACCGGTATTTTCTGCGAGAGCAGCCTGATGATGAAAAACTTGCGGAGTGGAGGCTTTTATTTCACCGGGATGAACATATCTTCTGGACGGAGCCGGAGAAGATGGAGATTTCTCTGGCACAGTGGAAGAAGATCAGCGAGCGGATCAAAACGGATTTAAAGACATTTTCCAAAGGGAAAGGGCATTCGGATTCCATGGAGAAAAATCTGGCGGAGGCGACGAAAGACCGCTATGATTACGGGGATATCCTGCGCCGTTTTATGGTGACGGGGGAGGAGATTCATCCGAATGATGAAGAATTTGACTATGTTTATTATACATATGGACTGGAGCAGTACGGCAATATGCCGCTTGTGGAGCCGCTGGAGTATAAGGATATCAAAAAAGTGAAAGAGTTTGTGATCGCCATCGATACTTCGGCGTCCTGCCGCGGGAAGATCGTGCAGGGGTTTTTGAATAAGACCTATTCGATCATGAAGGGGGCGGAGAATTTTTTCAGTAAGGTAAATATCCATATCGTGCAATGCGATAATGAGGTGCAGAGCGATGTGAAGATCACCTGTGATGAGGATTTTGAGCATTTTATCAGGACGGGGAAGCTGACCGGGTTCGGCGCTACGGATTTCAGGCCGGTTTTTACCTATGTGGATGAACTGATCGAACAGGGGCATTTTGAGAATTTAAAAGGGCTTATCTATTTTACGGACGGTTACGGCGTTTATCCGGAGAGGATGCCGGATTATGATGTGATATTTGCGTTTCTGAATGAGGATGAAAGGCGTCCCGCGGTGCCTCACTGGGCATTGCAGGTGGTTTTGGAGGAAGAAACGTTACAGGATGAAAAAGGAGAGAACCTGATATGAATATGAAACAGGCGAAGGAGTGCATCAAGGATACGGTGCGGCTCTATCTGAAAAAGGATGAATTCGGGGATTACCGGATACCGATCGTGCGGCAGCGCCCCGTCTTTTTGATCGGCGCGCCGGGAATCGGCAAGACTGCCATTATGGAGCAGATCGCGCAGGAGTTGTCCATTGCGCTGGTGTCCTATTCCATGACGCACCATACGAGGCAGTCTGCCCTCGGGCTGCCGTTTATCGATCATCGGGAGTTTGAGGGAAAGGAATATGATGTATCCGAATATACCATGAGTGAGATCATATCTTCAATCTATGAGGTCATGCGGGCGAGCGGGCTGAAAGAAGGGATATTGTTTCTGGATGAGATCAACTGTGTCTCGGAGACGTTATCTCCCTCCATGCTGCAGTTTTTGCAGTACAAGGTATTTGGAAGGCACAGTGTTCCGGAGGGGTGGGTTATCGTGACGGCGGGAAATCCGCCGGAGTACAATAAGTCCGTCCGGGAGTTTGATGTGGTGACGCTGGACCGCCTGAAGATCATGGAAGTGGAGGCGGACTACGGGATCTGGAAGGAGTATGCCTCCGAAAAAGGTTTACATAATGCTGTCGTCAGCTATCTGGATCTGAAGAAGGAAGATTTTTATCACGTGGAGACGACTGTAAAAGGGAAATCCTATATTACCGCCAGAGGATGGGAGGATCTATCCCAGATCCTGCAGCTCTATGAGGAGGAGGGGCTGACGGTGGATGAAACGCTGGTGGGACAGTATCTGCGCAACGACAGGATCGTAAAAGAGTTTACCGCCTACTATGATCTCTATAATAAATATAAGAATGATTACAAGACGGAGGAGATCCTTTCCGGGCACCTCTCGGAAAAAGCGGTGGAAAAGGCAAGGGCGGCGGCTTTTGATGAGAGATTATCGCTCCTTGGCATGCTGCTGGATAAAATACAGGGGGAGATCCGGGAGGCAATGCGCCTGGTGGACTGTCTGAAGGAATTGCGTATGCCGGTAAAAGCCCTCTCCGGTGCGGCAGATACGGAAAAACTGCTGAAGATACTGGAAGCCCAGGGGCAGGCGAGGGAAAAACTCCTGAAATCTATGCAGGCGGCGGGAGCGATGTCCGATGCGGAGCAGTATAAAAACAAGTTTATCCTGCGTTTTCTGGAACAGGCGGAAAAGGAAGTGCGGATCGGCGGTGTATATGACGGAATGGAAGGGTACGGGCTTGTGAAGGAAAAATTCCAGAAAGAAGCGGTATTGTTAAAGGAAAAGACGGAGGAGATAAAAGGAAGGCTCCACTATCTGTTTGCCTTTGCGGAGCAGGCTTTTGAGACGGGGAACGAGATGCTGATCCTTGTGACAGAACTGACCGTGAACGAGGACAGCGCCCGGTTTATCGCCTCCTTCGGCTGTCCTGATTACCAGAAGCATAATGAAGAACTGATGCTCTCGGAGCGGCAGAGTAAGTTTATGGAAGAGATTGAGAAGCTGGATCTGTGATGCATACGGAAAATGGTGAGATGGGGCGGTAGAAAAACGGTAATTTGAAAGAAGACAGCAGAATTTTGATAAGTTGGCGGGGAAATATGGAATACAGATATAGTGTAAAAGAGGGTGTTCTGACACTGAAAGATTATAAGAAGGGATTGGAAGTGGTTTCCTATGAGGGGGACGATATCTATCTGACGATCCCCGAGAGAATCTATACGGAAGTAGAGAGTGAGGATTCCTCTGCAGACAGTTCAGAAAAAACGAAATATATAGAAGAACGAGGTGAAAATTTTTCGACAGGCGGTCGGGAAGAAGCGCCTGTCATCTCTATCGGGAAAAAAGCGATGCTCTCCTGCAAGAGCCTGCGGAGGGTACGCCTTCCGGAAACCATAGAGGAAGTCGGAGACTGGGCTTTCGCTTACTGTGACAGCTTGAAGGAACTCTGCCTTCCGGAGAAGGAGATCCGTTTCGGCAGAGGCATCTTTCGGGAATGCGGAAAGATCTGCTGTGTCACAGTGGACGGGAAACATCAGGACATCGGCGGGCTTTTAGCGTCAACCGTAACCCTTCTGGATGCGCCCTACCTGTTTACGCCCGTGCGCTGCGGCGATGAGGACTGGCTGAAACAGTGGGATGCCCGGATGTTGCAGATCCTCAGAACGGCGGATAGAGAGGGATATTCCAAAATGGTACTCTGCGGGGAGGAGGACTACGGCAGTAAGGAAAACAATCTGGACTATTTCCTGAACCAGAAGAGAAGAAGCAAAGTGCGTATTGCCTTTATGCGCCTTCTGCATCCGCTGGGATTACAGGAGGAAGTCCGTCAGGAACTGGAACAGTATCTCAAAGAGCATACGGCGGGATGTCTCCTGTCCAAAGAGGATTCTGTGAATAAAGTATCTGTTAAAGAGATTTTTACAGACAAAGCGGCGGAAGATACCGGGATCTGGGATGAAACCTGGCAGGTACTTCTCTCAGAGCACGGCGACAACAGCGAATACTATAAACTGTTCACACAGATCGGATGCCTGAGCGAAGAAAATTTTGACAGGATATTATCGGAAACGGGGGAGAATTACCCTGAGATGAAAGCGTGGTTTTTGAAATATAAAGAAGAAACGATAGGATATACAGACTTTTTTGAGGAATTGATGCTGGATTAGAAAAAAATGGTTGAAAATCCCGTCTTTATATGTTAAACTTGGTTTTGCGTGATATTAGGAGGTTGGAAATGGAAATACTCAGATATATATTAACAGCGATTTTTATAGCAGATTGTCTCGCATTGGTGGTACTCGTTTTGATGCAGGAAGGAAAATCCGCCGGACTTGGCGCGATCAGCGGTTCCTCGGATACTTACTGGGGAAAGAATAAAGGGCGTTCCCGGGAAGCAAATCTTGTCAGGCTGACAAAGATCCTTGCGGTTCTCTTTATTGTATTAGCCGCAGTGCTGAACATCAAAAGATTTTAAGAACGAGTGAAAATCCTGCGAGAGCAGGATTTTTTTGTATGGGCTTTAGCCTGTTGAGGGCATTGGAGTTTTTCGTGTTCCGAAA